>NZ_CP076022.1:2156147-2874863 GCF_018622995.1 Arthrobacter jiangjiafuii | reverse complement strand
TTCGCCTACGCGGTTACAGCCCATGCAGGCGTACAGCGGCACGTCGTGGCCGTGTCGCTCGTACTGCTTCCTGCCCTGTCCCTGGCTGCCTTCCGGCGCACCCGGGACGGGAGGGAGCTCTACCCTGCGGTCTACGCCCTGGGCCTGTTGCCGGTGGTCCTGACTTCCGTGTTCGGCTTCAGCGATGCCGGGCCGCTCGGCGGCGGTCCAACAGGGGCACCGCTGTCGCTCACCGCAGCATGCAGCATCCTGCTGGCCCTGGCCGCAGCCGGGCTGGCCGCGGAGACGCGTGCGGCCGGGACCGACGTCCGGAACCCGGTCCTGATCGGCGCCGGGCTGGCCTGCGTATTGGTGCTGCCACTGGCCGGACTCGCCGGGAACCAGCTGCTGACCGGACTGGCTGTACTGGTGGCCGCTGCCGGTTTCCTCATCGTCTCCTTCACCCGCAGGCAGCCATGGCTGGCGGCAGTCACCGTCGCCGCAGTTCCGGCCGCCGCCTTCCTGATTCATGCCTGGCTCATCAGCGATGTCCTGGTGATCCGGCCGCAGCCCGGGGCCGCGCAACTGTGGCCCGGATTCGCTGCCGCTGTGGTCCTCTACTGCGCGCGATATGTCATGTCGGTCCTGCCCTCGTCGGCCCCGACGGTGCTGCGCGGGCGGATTCTCGGCTCCGGAGCGTCAGTCCTTGCCGCCGCAGCGGCTGTCGCGGCCATGTCATCCGAGAATGCCTCCGCCGTCTACGGATCCGTGGTGCTGATCGCCGCGCTGGCCGCCGCAGTGTGGGAATTTCCGCGGGCATGGCGCGAAAGTGCCGGAGAAGCAGCGGCCCTGGTGGCAGCCCTGGCCGTCGAACGGATTATCTGGCACTTCGCAGACAGCCTGGGCTGGTTCTGGTCCCTGCAGTACTGGGTTGTGGTGCTGGCCGCGCTGGCCGCCTACGAGTTCCGGCGAAACCGCAGCCTGCGCGGCACCGCCGTGCTGTGTGTGTCGGCGGCGATACTCACCGGATCGGGTCTGAGCAGCATCGTCAGCGCCGATGCCGGAGAGCAGATCTGGGCGCTGCTGGGCCACGCCGGGCTCCTGGCCTTCGGGGTCCTCACCAACAGGCGCCTATTCACCGTCTGGGGAGCTGCCGGCGTCGTCCTCGCGGTGCTCTGGTATCTGCGTGGCTATACATTCCTGCTCCTGGCGCTGCTCGCGGCGGCCCTGATCGCCCTGGCCGTCTGGCGGCTGACCCGGGTGCGGGTGGACGCAGCCGACGACCGGGTCCCCTAGGGAGGGGCACCGGGGTGGACTAGTATCGACAGATGGAAATACTGATAGTCCTCGCCGTCGCCGTGGCCCTCGCCGGCGCAGTGGGGTGGGGAAGGCGGCATTTCCGCCGCGAGATCGACCGCGCAAAGCGGATCCGCCGCGCCAACCGCAACGACCGGCCCTAGCCTCGGCTCTCCGGTTACGGCCGGACCGTGATCCCGGACGGCGTTTCCGGACCGGTCCGGTACTGCGCTAGACTGGTAGGCGTTGGCTTCGGCCCGGTCCGACCGATTGGCGGAACGGCCGTAGTTCTGGCAGACTAGAGAAGTTGTTCAAGCGCTTTAGTGCCCACATGTGCCTCGTCCGGTCCTCACGGTCTGGCAGGCAATGTGATGAGATTGCGTCCCGGTCAGGATAATGCCTGATGCAGGGTCGGATCCTTTAGGGAAAAAGCCCATATATAACCCGCCCCCAATCTAGCCCCGGGCGTCGCAGATCCACGATCCGCGACACGCCCGAGCGCGGGGGTCGGAGCCTCGGCAGGGTGAGGAACCCGGATTTATCCGGATTCAGTCTGTTGGAGGAGTGCCAGGCCGTAAAGGCAGCTAGGTACAAAAACTGTACAGAGAGCAATACTCGAAGAAAGAGGCACGACGCCATGGCGGGACAAAAAATCCGCATCCGGCTGAAGTCGTATGACCACGAGGTCATCGACGTATCAGCACGGAAGATCGTTGAGACGGTCACGCGTGCAGGCGCAACGGTAGTGGGCCCCGTGCCCCTGCCCACGGAAAAGAACGTTTACTGCGTTATCCGTTCGCCGCACAAGTACAAGGACAGCCGCGAGCACTTTGAAATGCGCACGCACAAGCGTCTGATCGACATCATTGACCCCACGCCTAAGGCCGTTGACTCGCTGATGCGTCTTGACCTGCCTGCTGACGTGAACATCGAAATCAAGCTGTAGGGGGGGGGAGCGGATACTTATGTCTACTTCACTTACACGCCAGGTCAAGGGCCTTCTGGGCACCAAGCTGGGCATGACCCAGGTCTGGGACGAGAACAACAAGCTCATCCCCGTCACCGTCGTCAAGGCTGACTCAAACGTCATTACACAGCTGCGCAACGCGGAAAAGGACGGCTACACCGCCGTTCAGATCGGCTACGGCCAGATCGACCCGCGCAAGGTGACCAAGCCGCTGGCCGGCCACTTTGAAAAGGCAGGCGTTACGCCTCGCCGCCACGTTGTCGAACTGCGCACCGCTGACGCCGACACCTACGAGCTGGGCCAGGAACTCTCTGTTGAGATTTTCGAAGCCGGCCAGAAGGTCGACGTCACCGGAACCTCCAAGGGTAAGGGTTTCGCCGGTGTCATGAAGCGTCACGGCTTCCACGGCGTCGGTGCCTCTCACGGTGCACACAAGAACCACCGTAAGCCCGGTTCCATCGGTGGCGCATCCACCCCGGGCCGCGTCTTCAAGGGTATGCGGATGGCTGGCCGTATGGGCGCCGTCCGCCACACCACGATGAACCTCACGGTTCACGGTGTGGACGCCGAGAAGTCGCTGCTGCTGATCAAGGGTGCCGTACCCGGCGCCCGCGGCCAGGTCGTCCTCGTACGCACCGCCGTGAAGGGAGCTTAGTCTCATGGCTAACGAAACCACTGTTGAATTCCCCGCAGCGCTCTTCGACGTTCAGACGAACGTTCCTCTTCTGCACCAGGTAGTAGTTGCTCAGCTTGCAGCTGCACGCCAGGGAACGCACAAGACGAAGACCCGCGCAGAGGTGTCCGGCGCAGGCCGCAAGCCGTTCAAGCAGAAGGGTACCGGCCGCGCCCGTCAGGGTTCCATCCGTGCTCCTCACATGACCGGTGGTGGCGTTGTCCACGGACCGACGCCCCGCGACTACAGCCAGCGCACCCCCAAGAAGATGATTGCCGCCGCCCTGCGCGGAGCACTCTCCGACCGGGCACGCAACGGCCGCATCCACGTGCTGGAAACCCTGGTAGCCGGCGAAACGCCGTCGACCAAGGCTGCACGCGACACGCTGCGTTCACTTTCCGACCGCAAGAACATGCTCGTTGTCATCGAGCGCGCCAATGACGTTGCTGCACTTTCCGTGCGTAACCTCACCGATGTTCACGTGATCTACGTAGATCAGCTGAACACCTACGACGTGCTTGTTGCCGATGACGTGGTCTTCACCAAGGCTGCCTACGACGAGTTCGTCGGCAAGAACACTGTCAAGGAGGACGCCAAGTGAGCGCGACCACCGCAAAGGACCCTCGCGACGTGGTGCTGGCACCCGTCGTTTCGGAAAAGAGCTACGGCCTGATCGACGAAGGTAAGTACACCTTCCTGGTCGACCCCCGCTCCAACAAGACCGAGATCAAGCTGGCCGTGGAGAAAATCTTCTCCGTCAAGGTCGACTCGATCAACACCATCAACCGTGCCGGTAAGCGTAAGCGGACCAAGTTCGGATGGGGACAGCGCAAGAACACCAAGCGCGCCATTGTCACCCTGAAGGACGGCACAATCGACATCTTCGGCGGTCCGCTCAGCTAGGGCGGAGACCACTTTAACGAGGAATAAATAATGGGAATCCGTAAATACAAGCCGACTACACCGGGCCGTCGCGGCTCGAGCGTAGCCGACTTCACCGAAATCACGCGGTCGACGCCGGAAAAGTCGTTGGTACGCCCGCTGCCCAAAAAGGGTGGACGTAACAACACCGGTAAGATCACGACCAGGCACAAGGGTGGTGGACACAAGCGTCAGTACCGTCTGATCGACTTCCGCCGCCACGACAAGGACGGCGTCGACGCTCGCGTTGCCGAGATCGAATACGATCCGAACCGTACCGCTCGCATTGCGCTGCTGCACTACGTTGATGGCACCAAGCGTTACATCATTGCTCCGAACAAGCTCAGCCAGGGCGACCACGTAGAGGCCGGAGCCGGAGCTGACATCAAGCCCGGCAACAACCTGCCCCTGCGCAACATCCCCGTGGGTACCACTATCCACGCCGTTGAGCTGCGTCCGGGTGGCGGCGCCAAGATGGCCCGCTCCGCCGGTGCATCTGTTCAGCTTGTCGCCAAGGAAGGCCGCTTCGCCCAGCTGCGTCTGCCTTCCGGCGAAATCCGCAACGTTGACGCACGCTGCCGCGCCACGATCGGCGAGGTCGGCAACGCCGAGCAGTCGAACATCAACTGGGGTAAGGCCGGCCGTATGCGCTGGAAGGGCGTACGCCCGACCGTCCGCGGTGTCGCCATGAACCCGGTCGACCACCCGCACGGTGGTGGTGAAGGTAAGACCTCCGGTGGACGCCACCCGGTCAACCCGAACGGTAAGCGCGAAGGCCGCACACGCCGCCCCAATAAAGAGAGCGACAACCTCATTGTGCGTCGCCGTCGTTCCGGCAAGAACAAGCGATAGGAGCCTGGAAACATGCCACGCAGCCTGAAGAAAGGCCCCTTCGTCGACCAGCACCTGTTCCTTAAGGTAGCGGCCGAAAACGAAAAGGGCACCAAGAACGTCATCAAGACGTGGTCCCGTCGTTCGATGATCATCCCCGACATGCTCGGGCACACGATCGCCGTACATGACGGACGTAAGCACATTCCGGTGTTTGTCACGGAGTCGATGGTCGGGCACAAGCTCGGCGAATTCGCCCTGACGCGGACATTCCGCGGCCATGTGAAGGACGACCGCAAGGGCAAGCGCCGCTAGGCGCTGCTCTTTCGGCAGAAGACGAGAGAAGGAAAGCAATGGAAGCCAAGGCAATTGCGCGTCATATCCGCGTAACGCCTATGAAGGCCCGGCGCGTCGTCAACCTTGTTCGTGGCAAGCAAGCGAATGAGGCTCTGGCAATTCTGAAGTTTGCCCCCCAGGCAGCATCGGAGCCGGTACTTAAGGTAGTTCAGTCGGCCATGGCCAACGCACGAGTCCTCGCGGACCGTGACGGCCTGGCCTTCGACGAGGGTGACCTCTTCATCAGCGATGCATTCGTTGACGAAGGGCCCACCATGAAGCGGTTCCAGCCCCGTGCACAGGGCCGCGCGTACCGCATCAACAAGCGGACCAGCCACGTCACCGTGGTTGTCGCAACCCCCAAAATCGAGGAGGAACGCTAAGTGGGACAGAAGGTTAACCCGCACGGGTTCCGACTCGGCATCACCACTGACCATGTGTCGCACTGGTTTGCTGACAGCAGCAAGCCGGGCCAGCGCTACAAGGACTTCGTCCGCGAGGACATCAAGATCCGTCAGCTGATGTCCACCGGCATGGACCGTGCCGGTATCGCCAAGGTTGAGATCGAGCGCACCCGTGACCGTGTCCGCGTGGATATCCACACGGCCCGCCCGGGTATCGTTATCGGCCGCCGCGGCGCCGAAGCAGACCGCATCCGCGGCGAGCTGGAGAAGCTCACGGGCAAGCAGGTTCAGCTGAACATCCTCGAGGTCAAGAACCCCGAGATGGAAGCACAGCTTGTTGCCCAGGGCGTTGCTGAGCAGCTCTCTTCCCGCGTGGCTTTCCGCCGTGCGATGAAGAAGGCCATCCAGTCCGCACAGCGTGCCGGCGCCAAGGGTATCCGTATCCAGTGCTCCGGCCGTCTGGGCGGCGCAGAAATGAGCCGTTCGGAGTTCTACCGCGAAGGCCGTGTGCCCCTGCACACCCTCCGCGCGCAGATCGACTACGGCTTCTTCGAAGCCAAGACCACCTTCGGCCGCATCGGCGTGAAGGTCTGGATCTACAAGGGCGACGTCACCGCCAAGGAACTGGCTGCACAGCAGGCTGCTGCACCGTCCCGCGGCCGCTCCAGCGACCGTCCGGGCCGCGGCCCGGCCGACCGTGGAGACCGTGGAGGCGACCGTCGTCGTCGTCCCGAGCGTGCTGACAAGGCCGCCGCGCCTGCTGCTGCAGAGGCTCCGGCCGCTGAGGCAGCTGCCCCCGCAGCAGAAGGAGGACAGGCTTAAATGCTTATCCCACGTCGAGTCAAGTTCCGTAAGCAGCACCACCCGGGTCGTTCCGGCGCTGCAACCGGCGGCACTGCAGTCAGCTTCGGCGAGTGGGGCATCCAGGCTTTGACGCCTGCGTATGTCACCAACCGCCAGATCGAAGCTGCACGTATTGCCATGACGCGCCACATCAAGCGCGGCGGAAAGGTCTGGATCAACATCTACCCGGACCGTCCGCTGACGAAGAAGCCGGCCGAAACCCGCATGGGTTCCGGTAAGGGTTCTCCGGAGTGGTGGGTTGCAAACGTCAAGCCGGGCCGCGTTCTCTTCGAGATCTCCGGTGTTAATGAAGAGGTAGCTCGTGAGGCCCTGCGCCTGGCGATCCATAAGCTGCCGTTGAAGGCACGCATTGTGCGTCGCGAGGGTGGTGAATAGAAATGGCAATTGGTTCAAAGGAACTGGCACCGAAGCAGCTGGACGGCTTCGATAAGGACCGTCTCGTCGAGGAACTTCGCAAGGCCAAGGAAGAGCTGTTCAACCTCCGCTTCCAGTCCGCAACCGGTCAGCTGGAAAGCCACGGCCGTCTGCGCGTTGTAAAGCGCGACATCGCCCGCATCTACACGGTGCTGCGCGAGCGCGAGCTGGGGATTCGTCCCGAGGTCGTTGCTCCCGTCGAGGAAGCAGCTCCTGAAAAGGCAGCGAAGAAGTCCAAGAAGAAGGCTACCGAGTCTGAAGCTCCGGCCGAGGTCGCTGAGGATGATGCCAAATGAGTGAAAACAAGAATGAGGCAGCAGTGACAACTGACGCAAACGGAGCCGATGCCCGCGGGTACCGGAAGACCGCACGCGGCTACGTGGTCTCTGACAAGATGGATAAGACCGTCGTTGTTCAGGTTGAAGACCGCGTCAAGCACGCCCTGTACGGAAAGGTGCTTCGCCGCACCTCGAAGCTCAAGGCCCACGACGAGCAGAATGCTGCCGGAGTCGGTGACCTCGTGCTGATCGCCGAAACCCGGCCGCTCTCCGCTACGAAGCGGTGGCGCCTGGTCGAGATCATCGAGAAGGCCAAGTAACAACAGCAGTACATCCGGCCGGCCGCCGGTGAGCTGATCCCCTCGGGGAGGGCTCGCCGGCAACCGCCCACCGGCGACAGGGCCCCGGCCGCGTTATCATCCGATTTCGCATCCGGGGCCTTTTCGCGATAAACTTGAAATCTTGTCTGTGCGGTGCGGAAGTGTGTCCAGTTTGGATGGCGCCTCCTCACCGCCGTATGAGACAAAAGCCCGATAATCTTGTTCGGCACTTTGCCGCGGTCAGCCGCGGCGCAGCCCCTGGCGGGGGAGTGCTGAGTACCAGTATTACGGGGTCCACCCATATCCGTTCCGCAAGGCTCAATTTACGAGAACCGGCGCGACGACAGGAGTTATAAGTGATTCAGCAGGAGTCGCGGCTTAAGGTCGCCGACAACACTGGTGCCAAGGAAATCTTGACCATCCGTGTTCTCGGTGGATCCGGGCGCCGCTACGCAGGCATTGGCGACACCATTGTTGCCACCGTCAAGGATGCAATTCCCGGCGGCAACGTCAAAAAGGGCGATGTGGTCAAGGCCGTCATCGTTCGCACCAAGAAGGAACGCCGTCGCCAGGACGGTTCCTACATCAAGTTCGATGAGAACGCTGCAGTGATCTTGAAGAATGACGGAGACCCCCGCGGTACCCGCATCTTCGGCCCGGTCGGCCGCGAACTTCGCGACAAGAAGTTCATGAAGATCATTTCGCTGGCTCCGGAGGTGCTGTAGTCCATGGCAAAAATCAAAAAGGGTGACCTCGTTCAGGTCATCAGCGGTGCAACTGCTGCCCGCGGCGGAGACCGCGGCAAGCAGGGCAAGGTTCTGAAGGTTTACACCGACACCAACCGCGTCCTGGTTGAAGGCGTCAACACTGTCAAGAAGCACACCAAGGTTGGCCAGTCCTCCAAGGGCTCGAAGACCGGTGGCATCGAGATTGTCGAAGCTCCCCTCCACGTTTCCAACGTCGCAATCGTTGACCCGGAAACGAAGAAGCCGACCCGTGTTGGCTACCGTCAGGAAATCGTCGAAAAAGACGGCCGTGAGCGCACTGTGCGTATCCGCGTCGCCAAGGGCTCAGGGAAGGACCTCTAATGACTGAGACCGTCACCAAGATCGTTCCCCGTCTGAAGACCCGCTACGCAGCGGAGATCAAGCAGACCCTGCAGGACGAGTTCAACTACACGAACGTCAACCAGGTTCCCCGCCTTGTCAAGGTGGTTGTGAACATGGGTGTTGGAGATGCCGCTAAGGACTCCAAGCTCATTGACGGTGCAGTCAAGGATCTGACCCAGATCACGGGTCAGAAGCCGCAGGTCACGAAGGCCCGCAAGTCGATCGCTCAGTTCAAGCTGCGCGAAGGCATGCCCATCGGCTGCCACGCAACTCTGCGTGGAGACCGTATGTGGGAATTCGTCGACCGCCTGGTAACCCTGGCACTGCCGCGTATCCGCGACTTCCGCGGCCTGAACGGCAAGCAGTTCGACGGCAACGGCAACTACACGTTCGGTCTGACCGAGCAGTCGATGTTCCACGAAATCGATCAGGATAAGATCGACCGCGTACGCGGCATGGACATCACCGTAGTTACCACCGCAAAGACCGATGACGAGGGACGCGCGCTGCTCAAGGCGCTCGGCTTCCCGTTTACATCCGAAGATTAATTACTACGTAACAGGTCCGACGGACTCCCGGCCAGGTGCGCCTGAGCCGGATCTCCGCAGGAAACCGTTACGAGGGAGGGCAAGAGCCCAATGACAATGACAGATCCTGTCGCAGACATGCTTACGCGTCTGCGCAATGCAAACTCGGCATATCACGATACCGTGTCCATGCCTTACAGCAAGCTCAAGGCGCGCGTCGCTGACATCCTGAAGGCCGAGGGCTACATCGCCGGCTGGAAGGAAGAAGAGGCCGTAGTCGGCAAGAAGCTGACCCTTGATCTCAAATTCGGTCCGAACCGCGAGCGTTCCATCGCCGGCGTGCGTCGTATCTCCAAGCCCGGTCTGCGCGTTTACGCAAAGTCCACCAACCTGCCGCGTGTTCTCGGTGGTCTGGGTATCGCAATCCTGTCGACGTCGTCAGGTCTCCTGACCGACCGCCAGGCCGCCAAGAAGGGTGTAGGTGGGGAAGTCCTCGCCTACGTCTGGTAGCAGGGAAGGGAAAGAAAAATGTCACGTATTGGACGTCTGCCCATCCCGGTTCCTGCCGGAGTTGAAATTGCCATCAATGGCAATCTTGTTTCCGTCAAGGGTGCCAAGGGCGAGCTGAGCCACACTGTGCCCAGCCCGATCACTGTCACGCTCGACGACAGCACCATCACCGTTGCCCGCCCCAATGACGAGCGCGAATCCCGTGCCCTCCACGGCCTGACCCGCACCCTGATCGCCAACATGATCACCGGTGTGACCGAAGGTTACAAGAAGGACCTGGAAATCGTTGGTACCGGTTACCGCGTCGTGGCCAAGGGCTCGGACCTCGAGTTCGCCCTGGGCTACAGCCACCCGGTTCCGGTAACGGCACCCGATGGCATCACGCTTACCGTCGTGGGTCCCACGAAGGTCACAGTGTCCGGCATCGACAAGCAGCAGGTGGGCGAGGTTTCGGCCAACATCCGCAAGCTGCGCAAGCCCGATCCCTACAAGGGCAAGGGTATTCGTTATGCCGGCGAGATTGTCCGCCGCAAGGTCGGAAAGGCTGGTAAGTAACCATGGCCATCAGCATTAATAAGAAGCGCAATTCCAAGAGCAAGTCGGCTGCCCGCAGCCGCCGCCAGCTGCGCATCCGCAAGCGGATTTCCGGTACGCAGGCTCGCCCGCGTCTGGTCGTCAACCGCTCGGCCCGCCACGTATTCGTCCAGGTTGTCGATGACACCCGCGGCGTAACCGTAGCTTCGGCTTCCACCATGGAAGCCGACCTGCGCGCACTGGACGGCGACAAGACCGCCAAGTCCAAGCGCGTCGGCGAGCTCGTTGCCGAACGTGCCAAGGCTGCCGGTGTAGAAGCCGTTGTCTTTGACCGCGGTGGCAACCGTTACCACGGCCGCATTGCGGCCGTTGCAGACGGCGCACGTGAAGGTGGGCTGTCACTGTGACCGAGGTTAACAAGGAAAAGGAAAACCAGGTGACTGAAGCTACAGCTGCGCAGGCAACTGAGACCAAGGACGCCGCAGCTCCCGCCACTGACGACCGCCGAGGCGGCCGCAAGGGCGAGCAGCGCTCCGACCGTGGAGGCCGCGGAGAACGCGGTGGCCGCGGTGGCCGCGACGGCGGACGCAACGATGAGAAGGACAAGTTCATTGAACGCGTCGTGACCATCAACCGCGTTGCCAAGGTTGTCAAGGGTGGTCGTCGCTTCAGCTTCACCGCCCTGGTAGTTGTCGGCGACGGCAACGGCATGGTCGGTGTCGGCTACGGCAAGGCCAAGGAAGTTCCCTCCGCAATCGCGAAGGCCGTTGAAGAAGCCAAGAAGACTTTCTTCCGCGTCCCCCGCATCGGTGGAACCATCCCTCACCTGGTCCAGGGTGAAGCTGCTGCAGGCGTCGTCCTGCTGCGTCCGGCTTCCCCGGGTACCGGTGTTATCGCCGGTGGTCCGGTCCGCGCCATTCTCGAATGCGCCGGTATCCATGACGTACTGTCCAAGTCGCTCGGGTCCTCCAACGCCATCAACATCGTGCACGCCACGGTTGATGCGCTGAAGCGCCTCGAAGAGCCTCAGGCAGTGGCTGCCCGCCGCGGCCTGCCGCTGGACGAGGTTGTGCCGGCTGCGATGCTCCGCAACATGCAGAAGGCAGGTGCCTGATGACTACTCCTAAGAACATTGCCGTCAGCACGGCAAAGCTCAAGATCACCCAGATTAAGTCCACCATCGGTGGTAAGCAGAATCAGAAGGACACGCTGCGCTCATTGGGCCTGCGACGCATCGGTGCTACCACCGTTCGCACCGCAGACGCCGTGACTGTTGGCATGATCAACACGGTTCCGCACCTCGTGAAGGTTGAGGAGGCGAATTAACATGGCCGAAGATAATAACAACGAACACGCGCTGAAGGTTCACCACCTGCGTCCGGCACCCGGTGCCAAGACGGCCAAGACCCGTGTTGGCCGCGGTGAAGGTTCCAAGGGTAAGACCGCAGGCCGCGGTATGAAGGGCACCAAGGCCCGCTACCAGGTCAAGGCCGGTTTCGCTGGCGGGCAGCTGCCGCTGCACATGCGCCTGCCGAAGCTGCGCGGCTTCAAGAACCCGTTCCGCGTCGAGTTCCAGGTTGTAAACCTGGACAAGATCTCGGAGCTGTTCCCCGAAGGCGGCGAGATCACTGTTGCTGACCTCGTTGCCAAGGGCGCCGTTCGCAAGAACCAGCCCGTCAAGGTCCTGGGCACCGGCGACATCACCGTCAAGGTGAACGTAACCGCCGATGCATTCTCCGCCAGTGCGGCAGAGAAGATCGCCGCAGCAGGCGGAACGACCACGGCGCTCTAAGCACCGTGTGCGTTCCGTGCAGTGACGCCGTACGGCCGGGAAACCGGCCGCCGGTGTTGCGCTGCGCGGTTGGCAGGACAAGAACTAAACTCTTGGCGGGCCGGTTTACGGCCCGCCGGGAGTTTAGTTTCGTTTAAGGCCACTATCGCGCCGCGGCCTTCGTTAACGTTGTACGGGGCTTGAGCGGATAGACTCTGTTTTTGTTACCGGTCCAATCGGGCCACACCTACTTCAGATCTCATTCAGGAGGACGCTTGCTTAGCGCTATTGGCCGGGCTTTCCGGACGCCAGACCTGCGACGCAAGCTGTTGTTTACGCTGGGAATCATCACTATCTTCCGCATGGGTGCTTTTATCCCGGCCCCGGGTGTTGACTACGGCAATGTGCAGCAGTGCTTGGCTCTGGGTACCACCTCGGGTGGTCTCTACGAATTCGTTAACCTCTTCAGCGGCGGCGCCCTGCTGCAGGTCTCCATCTTTGCCCTGGGCATCATGCCTTACATCACCGCCAGCATCATCGTTCAGCTGCTGCGCGTCGTGATTCCCCACTTCCAGGCACTCCATGACGAAGGCGCGCAGGGCCAGTCCAAGCTGACCCAGTACACGCGGTACCTGACGATCGCCCTGGGCCTGCTCAACGCCACCACCGTCGTCTCGCTGGCCCGCACCGGAGCGCTGTTCAACAACGCCTGCTCCGTGCCGATCATCCCCGACGACAACATCATCACCATCCTGCTCCTGATCATTACTCTGACCGCCGGTACCGGCCTGATCATGTGGATGGGTGAACTGGTCACGGAAAAGGGTGTCGGCAACGGCATGTCCCTGCTCATCTTCACCTCCATCGCCGCCGGCTTCCCGAGCTCGCTCGGTGCCATCCTCAGCGCCCAGGGCTGGACTGTCTTCCTGGCCGTCCTCGGCATCGGCATCCTCGTGGTTGCCCTCGTGATTTTCGTGGAGCAGTCGCAGCGCCGGATCCCGGTGCAGTATGCCAAGCGCATGGTGGGCCGCCGCACCGTCGGCGGAACCAACACCTACATCCCGATCAAGGTCAACATGGCCGGGGTCATCCCCGTCATCTTCGCCTCGTCGATGCTCTACCTGCCGTCCCTGGTGGCACAGTTCAATACCCCCTCCACCGGCACCCCGCCGGAATGGGTTGTATGGATCAACAACTACCTCACAAGCGGCGACCATCCGTTCTACATGGCGCTCTACTTCCTGATGATCGTGTTCTTCACGTACTTCTATGTGTCGATCACGTTCAATCCCGAGGAAGTCTCGGAGAACATGAAGAAGTACGGCGGCTTCATCCCGGGCATCCGGGCAGGCCGGCCTACGGCCGAGTACCTCAACTACGTGCTCCAGCGCATTACTTTGCCTGGCGCGCTTTACCTGGGCTTTGTAGCCCTGATCCCGCTGATCGCACTGGTGCTGGTCGGAGCGAACGCGAACTTCCCGTTCGGCGGGACCTCGATCCTCATCATGGTTGGTGTGGGACTCGAAACAGTCAAACAGATCGACGCGCAACTGCAGCAACGTCACTACGAAGGGTTATTGCGATGACAAGAATGCTCATTATCGGGCCTCCCGGCGCCGGCAAGGGAACACAGGCCGCCCGGATCTCGGACCGGCTTGGAGTCACCGCAATCTCCACCGGCGACATCTTCCGGGCCAACGTGAAGAACGAGACGCCGCTTGGCATTGAAGCCAAGAAGTACATCGACGCCGGCAACTTTGTCCCGGACAGCGTCACCAACGACATGGTCCGGGCCCGGCTGCTGGAAGACGACGTCGCCGAGGGCTTCCTGCTGGACGGCTACCCGCGCACTGCCGCCCAGGTCGCTGAACTGGATGACATCCTGGCCGAGAAGGGCCAGAAGCTCGACGTCGTCCTGCAGCTCACGGCGGACGATGAGGAACTGGTTTCACGGCTCCTGAAGCGTGCCCAGGTCGAAGGCCGGGCCGACGACAACGAGGACGTCATCCGGCACCGCCTGGACCTGTACAAGGCCCAGACCGCCGACGTCGTTGCCAGCTACGACACCCGCGGCATTGTGGCGCGGGTCGACGGGCTCGGCGGCATCGACGATGTGACCGAGCGCGTGATGGAAGCCCTCAAGGATATTCGCTAAAGAGTTAGAAGAGATATGTTCGGCCAGCCCAGGATTCAGTACAAAACCAATGCGCAGATGCGCACCATGCAAAAGGCCGGACTGGTGCTGATCAAGGCACTGGACGCAGCTGTCGACGCAGCAGTGGTGGGGGCAACCACAGCTGACATCGACGCCGTGTTCGCCGCGGTGCTCAAGGAAGCCGGGGCCACCTCGAACTTCCTTGGCTACCACGGCTTCCCGGCAACCATCTGCGTGTCAGTGAACGAGGAAGTCGTTCACGGCATCCCGGGGGAGAAGGTCCTGCGGGACGGCGACATCCTGTCCATCGACGGCGGCGCCGTCGTGGACGGATGGCATTCGGATTCGGCCCGCACGGTCATCGTCGGCACCCCTGATCCCGAGGACCAACGGCTCTCCGACGTCACCGAAGAGGCCATGTGGCGCGGCATCGCCGCAGCCGCCAAGGGCCGTTTCGTCGGTGACATCGGCGCCGCTATCGATGACTACGTCTCGGGCGTTCCGGGCAAGCCGCTCGGAATCCTGGAAGACTATGTCGGCCACGGCATTGGATCCGAGATGCACCAGGCCCCGGACGTACTCAACTACCGGACGTCGCACAACGGTCCCAAGCTGCGTCCGGGCCTGTGCCTGGCCATTGAACCGATGCTGGTCCGGGGCAAGATTGAGACCCTCACACTGGACGACGACTGGACAGTGATCACCACCGACGGTTCACGGGCCTCCCAGTGGGAGCATTCGGTTGCGATCCATGAGAACGGCATCTGGGTGCTGACAGCGCCCGACGGCGGCGCGTCCCGGCTTGCGCCGTTGGGCGTGACTCCGGTTCCGATCCCCGCCGACTAGGTTCCGTGGTGCCGGCTTCGAGCTGTTACGGCCTGGGATTTAACTTATCGGGTCCCATCGAGTAGAGTTATCTGTTGGTTGTCTCTACCTTCGTGCCCTTTTATAAGCATGCAGCCGTGTGAAAACGGCTTCTGCCC
Source organism: Arthrobacter jiangjiafuii (assembly GCF_018622995.1). Classification (NCBI taxonomy): domain Bacteria; kingdom Bacillati; phylum Actinomycetota; class Actinomycetes; order Micrococcales; family Micrococcaceae; genus Arthrobacter; species Arthrobacter jiangjiafuii. Next base: position 2,859,991 of record NZ_CP076022.1, on the reverse strand, counting down.
GTAGATGCGCAGGAAGTACGGGAGAGAACCAAAGACATAAACCGTCCTGCGTGCATACGCACGGACACAGACGTTAGCGGAGGATATGGCCAAGAAAGACGGCGTCATTGAGATTGAGGGCTCGGTCAACGAAGCCCTGCCCAACGCGATGTTCCGCGTTGAGCTGGCCAATGGCCACATTGTGCTTGCGCACATCTCGGGAAAGATGCGTCAACACTACATTCGCATCCTCCCCGGAGACCGCGTTGTAGTGGAACTTAGCCCGTACGACCTCACTCGGGGCCGTATCGTCTACCGCTACAAGTAAAAACCGCTGCTCGGCAGCAACGCATCCTGGACATCAAAGGATGCTGCCCTGCCCGCAGCTTAACCCTGCAACCACGCAAAGGATAACCATGAAGGTCCAGCCGAGCGTCAAGCAGATCTGCGATAAGTGCAAGGTGATTCGCCGTAACGGTCGAGTCATGGTGATCTGCGAGAACCCGCGCCACAAGCAGCGCCAGGGCTAATTTCCTGCTCTCAGGGACAGTCCACGCGTAGTAGTAGTAACTCAATATGGCAGTGCAGCGTTGATACGCGTAACGCATACCCCCGGCCCGGAGGCCGGGGACCTGGCAACAGGGATGCACTGCTTCAGACCTCCGGTGACACAAAAGGAGAACCGCCAATATGGCACGTCTCGCTGGCGTTGACATTCCCCGCGAAAAGCGGGTTGTGATTGCGCTTACCTATATCTACGGCGTGGGCAAGACCCGTGCAGACCAGACCCTGGCAGAGACCGGCATCAGCCCGGAAACTCGCGTCAAGGACCTCACGGATGCTGAGCTCGTTCAGCTGCGTGACTACATCGAGGGCAACTTCAAGGTTGAGGGTGACCTCCGCCGCGAGGTAGCCGCCGACATTCGCCGCAAGGTTGAAATCGGCAGCTACCAGGGTATCCGCCACCGTCGTGGCATGCCCGTACACGGCCAGCGCACGAAGACCAACGCTCGTACCCGCAAGGGCCCGAAGCGCACGGTTGCCGGTAAGAAGAAGGCCGCCCGCTAAACCTAGCGGTGTGAGGCCACGGCCCCCAGTGGGCCACCTAAACCAAACTCTTTGTAGGAGAAGTAATGCCCCCCAAGACTCGTGGAGCGGTCCGCAAACCGCGTCGCAAGGATAAGAAGAATATTGCGCTTGGCCAGGCGCATATCAAGAGCACCTTTAACAACACCATCGTGTCCATCACGGACCCGTCCGGTGCTGTTATCTCATGGGCTTCCGCCGGTGAGGTTGGCTTCAAGGGCTCGCGTAAGTCCACCCCGTTCGCTGCGCAGATGGCTGCTGAAGCCGCTGCAAAGCGCGCCCAGGAACACGGCGTCCGCAAGGTCGACGTCTTCGTGAAGGGCCCGGGATCCGGCCGCGAAACCGCTATCCGCTCGCTCCAGGCCACCGGCCTGGAGGTTGGCTCCATTTCGGATGTCACCCCGAGCGCGCACAACGGTTGCCGGCCCCCGAAGCGCCGCCGCGTATAAGCAGCACTGCGGTACCGGTGTAGTCCGGCGGGCGGTCCACCCTTGGGGGCGGGCCGCCCATCGGACGCCTCCGGCTCCGGGCTGGCTGCTAGCCGTCCAAGACGCCCGCGGAAGACCCGTCGTCGTCGTTTCCACCATTTGTGTTGCGTCATATAGCGGACGCTCGCTGAAAGGAAATGCAAGTGCTCATTGCACAGCGCCCCACCCTCACTGAAGAAGTCGTAGCCGACAACCGCTCGCGGTTCATCATCGAACCGCTGGAACCCGGTTTCGGCTACACCCTCGGCAACTCCCTCCGCCGTACGCTGCTGTCCTCGATCCCCGGTGCCGCTGTAACCAGCATCCGGCTCGAAGGCGTGCTGCACGAGTTCACCACGGTCCCGGGCGTAAAGGAAGATGTCACTGAGATCATCCTGAACGTCAAGAACCTGTCGGTCTCTTCCGAGCACGACGAACCCGTTGTCGCCTACCTGCGCAAGCAGGGTCCCGGCGTCGTGACGGCCGCGGACATTGCGCCGCCGGCCGGCGTGGAGTTCCACAACCCGGATCTGCACATTGCCACGCTGAATTCGAAGGGCAAGTTCGAACTCGAACTGACCATCGAACGCGGCCGCGGCTACGTCTCTGCAAGCCAGAACAAGTCCGGTGACCAGGAAATCGGCCGTATTCCGGTTGACTCCATCTACTCACCGGTCCTGAAGGTGACCTTCCGCGTGGAGGCCACCCGTGTTGAACAGCGCACCGACTTCGATCGCCTGATCGTTGACGTTGAGACCAAGGATGCCATTGCACCGCGCGACGCCGTCGCCTCTGCCGGCACCACCCTGGTTGAACTGTTCGGCCTGGCCCGCGAGCTGAACAGCGCTGCCGAAGGTATTGAAATCGGTCCGAGCCCCACGGATGCCGCACTGGCAGCCGATATGGCCCTGCCGATCGAAGACCTCGAGCTGACCGTGCGTTCCTACAACTGCCTCAAGCGTGAAGGCATCCACACTGTGGGTGAACTCGTTGCCCGCTCCGAGGCTGACCTGATGGACATTCGCAACTTCGGTGCAAAGTCCATTGATGAGGTAAAGGCAAAGCTGGTTGAGCTGGGTCTGTCCCTGAAGGATTCGCCTCCCGGATTCGACCTGGCCGCACGTGCCGCAGCTATTGAAGAGGACGAGTCCGAATACTCGGACGACGAGCTCTAACACACGCTAAATTTTGCCGTCGGGCCCACGGGCACCGTTCGGCACCGTTTGAGGAGAAAATGTAATGCCTACACCCACCAAGGGTAAGCGCCTCGGAGGCAGCCCTGCCCACCAGCGCCTGATGCTGGCGAACCTGGCTGCCCAGCTGTTCGAGCACAAGCAGATCACCACCACGGTGACCAAGGCCAAGCGCCTTCGTCCCTACGCCGAGCGCCTGATCACGTTCGCAAAGCGCGGAGACCTGTCTTCACGCCGCCGCGTCCTGGGTCTGATCTCGGACAAGGGTATTGTCCACGAGCTCTTCACCGACATTGCTCCGGCAGTCGAGAAGCGCGACGGCGGCTACACCCGTATCACCAAGATCGGCAACCGCAAGGGCGACAACGCCCCCATGGCTGTCATCGAGCTGGTCCTGGAACCGGTTTCCGCCAAGCAGGCCGTTGTGGCCGAGGCTGAGACCGCAGCAGCTGTTGCTGCACCGGCACCGGTTGAGGAATCCGCTGAGTCTGCTGACTCCGCAGAGTCCGCTGAGTCTGCTGACTCCGCAGAGTCCGCTGAGTCTGCCGACTCCGCCGAGTCCGCTGAGTCTGCCGACTCCGCCGACGAAGCAGTGGAGACCGAAGAGAAGAAGTAATTCTTCGCTTTGCCACCGTGTCCCTTAATATTGGGACATGAGCATCGAGAGGCCCGCCGTACCTTCACTGGACGGCGGGCTTTTTCGTGTCCGGATGGATTTGTCCTACGACGGCGCCCCGTTCTACGGCTGGGCTGTCCAGGACGACCTGCCCACGGTGCAGGGGATTCTTGAGGCGGCACTGGCTGTCCTGGTCCGCCGGCCGGTCCGGCTGACCGTCGCCGGCCGGACCGACTCGGGTGTCCACGCCAGAGGCCAGGTGGTCCACTTCGACCTCACCGGGCCGGAGTGGGAGGGGCTGTCCCGCGGGGCCGCGCTCACGCCGGAGGAAGCACTGATCCGCCGCATGCGGGGCATCCTCAACAAGGACCTGACCATGCCGCTGCGCAAGGCAAAGGCCGCAAAGCGTGCCATCCATGCCATGGAAGGGGCCATAACGGTCCATTCCGCGGAGCTGGCGCCGGAAGGCTTCGACGCCCGGTTTTCGGCCCTCTGGCGGCGCTACAGCTACCGGATAGCCGACCGGGAAGCCAGCCGCGACCCGCTGACCAGGAGCGTGACGCTGTGGCATGATTTCGCCTTGGACGAGCACCGGATGAATGCCGCAGCGGACGCAGTCCTGGGCATGAAGGACTTCCTTTCGTTCTGCAAGCCCCGCACTGGGGCAACCACCGTGCGGGAGCTGCAGGAGTTCTCGTTCCTGCGCCGGCCCGACGGTGTGATCGAGGCCCACCTGCAGGCGGATGCGTTCTGCCACAACATGGTCCGCTCGCTCGTGGGCGGGGCGATGCTGGTGGGTGCGGGGGACCGGAGGCCGGAATGGCTCGGCGAACGCCTCCTGGCACGGATCCGCGATTCCAAGTCGCTGCTGGCACCCCCGCACCCCTTGATCCTTGAAGAGGTGCGGTATCCGGCTCTGGCATACATGCGGGAGCGGGCAGAGAGCACACGGGCCCGACGGGCGGTGCCGGGCTTTTGACCTCTCCGGGGAAGCAGGCTATTGTTTATAGTCGTTGTGCGTGTCCTACCTCGATAGGTCTATGCCCACGGGAGCGGCTCGGTTGCAGAGCCACCTGGCCCCGGGGAAATAGCCGAGTACATCAGGACCACTGGTTACATCAGTCCTCACCTGACCATCCGGTAAACGCATAGAGAAGCTGCAGTTCGTGTGGCATCCATATGAGCTGCGCCACCTAAGAAGAAGAAACGAAGGCAAAAACCGTGCGTACGTACACCCCGAAGCCCGGCGACATCAACCGCCAGTGGCACGTCATTGACGCCACCGACGTTGTCCTAGGCCGTCTTGCCAGCCAGACCGCAACACTGCTGCGCGGAAAGCACAAGCCGACCTTCGCTCCCCACATGGACATGGGCGATTTCGTCATCATCATCAACGCCGAGAAGGTAGCCCTCACCGGCGCCAAGCTCGAACAGAAGCGTGCCTACCGCCACTCGGGTTTCCCGGGCGGTCTGTCCTCCGTCAACTACGCAGAACTGCTGGAGTCGAATCCGGTACGTGCAGTTGAGAAGGCCATCCGCGGCATGCTGCCCAAGAACTCCCTGGCTGCCCAGCAGATCAGCAAGCTCAAGGTCTACCGCGGTGCAGAGCACCCGCATGCAGCCCAGCAGCCCAAGACCTTCGAAATCACCCAGGTCGCCCAGTAGTTCTGGCCCGCCAACTAAAGAATTAATTCAAGGAGAATCGTGGCTCAGAACACTGAAGAGCTCAATGAAACAACCGAGGAGCTTTCCAGCTACACCTCGGAGTCCCCTGACGCAGCCGAGGCTGCTGTCAAGGAACGCCCGGCCCTGACCGTCTCCGGCTCCGCCGTTGGCCGCCGCAAGCAGGCAATTGCCCGCGTGCGCGTTGTTCCGGGTTCCGGCAAGTGGCTGGTAAACGGCCGCGAACTGGCCGCTTACTTCCCGAACAAGCTGCACCAGCAGGACGTCAACGAACCCTTCAAGATCCTTGATCTTGACGGCGCCTACGACGTTATCGCCCGCATCCACGGCGGCGGCGCCTCCGGCCAGGCCGGCGCGCTGCGTCTCGGTGTTGCACGTTCACTGAACGAGATCGACCGCGACAACAACCGCGCGACCCTGAAGAAGGCCGGCTTCCTGACTCGTGACGCACGCGTCATCGAGCGCAAGAAGGCTGGTCTCAAGAAGGCTCGCAAGGCACCTCAGTACTCCAAGCGCTAATCCGGCGCTTCCCGTTCTGCTGCCGCTGCGCGTCAGCAGAACGGGGCCCTCGCGCCGTCTTGGTGCTTGGCTCCACGCGCTAGTGCGCTTGGGCCACGCGAGTACGGCGTTATGGGTTCACAGAAAGTGCGTCTCCCGGTTCTGGGAGGCGCACTTTCTGTGTTTCTGCGAGTGGTGCAAGTATCCAAGGCAGAGGAAACGCGCAGGTGTTCTTGGACACGGAAACCACCTACTTGCCTGCCACCGCTTAGTGGGCAACGGCTGCGGGGTGGCACAATAGCCCAGTGGGCTGTCCAGAGCGGTCGCCTGCAGCCCTGACCCGAGTTTGAGGATTATGTGCGATGACTAGATTGTTTGGAACCGACGGCGTCCGTGGTTTGGCCAATGGCCTGATCACAGCTGAAGTGGCCTTGGGCCTGTCCCAGGCGGCCGCGGTGGTGCTGGGACACCGGCGTGTGCAGGACGGCCGGCGACCGGTAGCAGTCGTTGCACGGGACCCTCGTATCAGCGGGCACTTCATCTCCGCAGCCGTTGAAGCGGGCCTTGCCAGCTCCGGCGTGGACGTCTTTGATGCCGGAGTGCTTCCCACCCCGGCCGCTGCCTTCCTTGTCGCGGACCTCGACGCGGATTTCGGGGTCATGATCTCCGCCTCGCATAACGCGGCACCTGACAACGGCATCAAATTCCTGGCCCGCGGTGGACAGAAGCTGGATGACGCGGCCGAAGACGACATCGAGCGTGAAATGGCGCTGCCACGCCTGCGGCCCACCGGCGCAGATGTGGGCAGGATCCACCGCTTCGCCGACGCGGAGGACCGCTACATCATCCACCTGCTGCAGACGCTGCCGAACCGGCTGGAGGGCCTGAAAGTGGTCCTGGACTGCGCGCACGGCGCAGCCAGCGGCTGCTCGCCGCAGGTCTTTGCCGACGCCGGGGCCGAGGTAGTGGTCATCGGCGCCGAACCGGACGGACTGAACATCAACGAGGGCTGCGGCTCCACGCACCTGGAAATGCTGCAGGCAGCCGTGCTGGAGCACGGCGCCGACCTGGGCGTCGCCCACGACGGGGACGCCGACCGCTGCCTCGCCGTTGACCACGAGGGAACCATCGTCGACGGCGACCAGATCATGGCGATCATGGCAGTGGCTATGAAATCGGCCGGGCAGCTCAAGGACGACACCCTTGTTGCCACGGTCATGAGCAACTTGGGCCTGAAGCTTGCCCTGCGTGAGGCCGGCGTCAGTATCCGCGAGACCGGGGTGGGGGACCGGTACGTCCTGGAGGCCATGCGCGAAGGCGCTTACAGCCTGGGTGGCGAGCAGTCAGGCCACGTGATCTTCTCCGAGTACGCCACGACCGGTGACGGCGTCCTGACCGGCCTCCAACTGGCCGCGCAGGTCAAGCGGACCGGGCGCAGCCTCAAGGAACTGGCAGGCATCATGAACAAGCTGCCCCAGGTCCTGATCAATGTGAAGGGCGTCGACAAGGCAGCGGCGGGCACCAACGAGGCCGTCCGGCAGGCCGTTGTTGATGCGCAGGCCATTCTGGGAGAGACCGGCCGGGTGCTGCTGCGTCCCTCGGGCACCGAGCCGCTGGTACGCGTGATGGTGGAGGCAGCGGATATGGAAACCGCTGCCTCGGTTGCTGAGAAGCTCGCCGAGACGGTGGAGAACCATCTCGCGCTGGAGCCCTCCGCCAAGGTCTGATCCTCCCTGGGCCGGGAGGCCGCCCTAGGTCTTGCGCAGCAGCATGCGCGTCACCGAATGATCCGCGTCCTTGGTCAGCACCAGCTGGGCGCGTCCCCGCGTGGGGAGGACATTGGTGACCAGGTTGGGCTCGTTGATGCGCTTCCAGATATCCAGGGCGGTTGCCCGTGCCTGCTCGTCGGTCAGCCCGGCATAGCGGTGGAAGTAGGACTCCGGATCAGCGAATGCGCCGCCGCGGAGTGACATGAAGCGCTGGACATACCATTCCTCAATGTAGGAGGTCCGCGCGTCCACGTAGATGGAGAAGTCGAAGAAGTCACTCAGCGCCAGCCCGGCCCGGCCATCGGCCCGGGTACGGGCTGGTGCCAGCACATTCAGCCCCTCGACGATCAGGACGTCGGGACGCCGGACCACGATTTCGGCGTCCGGCAGAATGTCGTAGGTGAGGTGTGAGTACCGCGGCGCCCGGACTTCCTCGGCCCCGCTCTTCACAGCGCTTACGAAGCGGAGCAGCGCCCGGCGGTCATAGGACTCCGGGAAACCCTTCCGGTCCATCAGCCCGCGGCGCTTCAGTTCGGCATTGGGATAGAGGAATCCGTCAGTCGTGATCAATTCCACGTTCGGGGTGTCCGGCCAGCGGCGCAACATCTCCCTCAGCACGCGCGCCGTCGTCGACTTCCCCACAGCCACCGAACCTGCAACACCGATCACAAACGGTGTGCGGGTGGTTTTCTCGCCCAGGAAGGTGGTGGTGGCACTGTGCAGCTGGCCCGCGGCGGCAACGTAGAGGTTCAGCAGGCGTGAGAGTGGCAGGTAGACCTCGCGCACCTCATCCAGGTTCAGTTTCTCGCCCAGTCCCCTGAGCCGCAGGATGTCGTCCTGGTTCAGTGGGGACCGGATTTCGTTGGAGAGCCGGGACCACGTTTGCCGGTCCAGTTCCACGAACGGGCTGAAGCCGCTGTCGGCTCCGTTTGCCGATGAGCCCTTGGCCACTGGATTCAAGCCTGCCTTTGATGTCCGGTCTGTCACTTTACGATTCTGCCCTGCCGCCCACCCAATCCCAAACGCCGCACCGGAGCGCAAAACAGGCCCTGGGAAGCAAGTGGTGTTTTGGCGGTGGGCCGGTACTTCCCGGTAGTCTTAGCCGTATGTGTGGAATTGTTGGATATGCAGGCCGCCGCCCCAGTGCCGCCGCCGAGAGTCATGAGCATGGTGCGCTGGATGTCGTCATGGAAGGACTGCGCAGGCTGGAATACCGCGGCTACGACTCCGCCGGGGTAGCTGTGCTGACGGACGCGGGCATCGAGTCTCGGAAGAAGTCGGGCAAGCTGGCCAACCTCACCGCAGAACTTGCCGCCGCCCCGCTGCCCGCAGCCACCACCGGAATCGGCCACACCCGATGGGCGACGCACGGCGGCCCCACCGACGAGAACGCCCATCCGCATCTGGCAGACGACGGCCGCCTTGCGGTGATCCATAACGGAATCATCGAGAACTTCGCCGAACTCAAGGCCGAACTCCTTGAAACCGGTGCAGTCTTCATTTCCGAAACGGACACCGAGGTGGCAGCTGCCCTGCTGGCTTCGGTTTACCGCGGCGAAGGCGGGGGAGACCTGGCCGTCTCCATGCAGCTGGCCTGCCGCCGCCTCGAAGGCGCGTTCACGCTGCTGGCCATCCACGCCGATTCCCCCGACGTCGTCGTCGCCGCCCGCCGCAACTCCCCGCTCGTCGTTGGACTGGGCGACGGAGAGAACTTCCTGGGCTCCGACGTCTCCGGGTTCATCGACTTCACCCGGCGCGCAGTTGAACTGGGCCAGGACCAGATCGTCACCATCACCCCCGAGCTGGTCGAGATCACCGACTTCTACGGCAACCCTGCCCAGGGCACCGAGTTCAAGGTCGATTGGGATGCCGCCGCCGCGGAAAAGGGCGGATACCCCTCCTTCATGGAGAAGGAAATCAACGACCAGCCGCAGGCCGTGGGCGATACGTTGCTGGGCCGCTCCGATATTGAGGGCCGGCTGACGCTGGACGAGCTGCGCATTGACCCCGAAGACCTGAAATCGATCAACAAGATCATGGTCCTGGCCTGTGGCACCTCCGCCTACGCCGGCCAGGTTGCCAAGTACGCCATCGAGCACTGGTGCCGGATCCCGGTGGAAGTCGAACTCAGCCACGAGTTCCGCTACCGCGATCCGATCGTCGACGAACACACGCTGATCGTCGCCATTTCCCAGTCCGGCGAGACCATGGACACGCTTATGGCCGTCCGCTACGCCAAGGAGCAGGGCGCCAAGGTCCTGGCGATCTGTAACACCAACGGTTCCACCATCCCGCGTGAATCGGACGCTGTGCTCTACACCCACGCCGGCCCGGAAATCGCAGTGGCCTCCACCAAGGCCTTCCTGGCCCAGATCACCGCCGCCTACCTGCTGGGCCTGTACCTCGCCCAGCTGCGCGGAGACAAGTTCCAGGGCGAGATCAAGGACATGCTGGCCGACCTGGCCAAGGTTCCGGCGAAGATCCAGCAGGTGTTGGATTCCTCGGACCAGATCAAGGAACTGGCCGAGCTCATGGCAGACGCCAAGTCCGTGCTGTTCCTGGGCCGCCATGTCGGTTTCCCGGTGGCCATGGAAGGCGCCCTGAAACTGAAGGAACTGGCCTACATCCATGCCGAGGGCTTCGCAGCCGGCGAGCTCAAGCACGGCCCGATCGCGCTGATCGAGGAAGGCCAGCCCGTCTTTGTGGTGGTTCCTTCGCCGCGCGGCCGTGACTCCCTGCACGCCAAGGTGGTCTCCAACATCCAGGAAATCCGGGCACGCGGCGCCAAGACCATCGTCATCGCCGAAGAGGGCGACGACGCCGTCAAGGCTTACGCCGAGCACGTCTTCTACGTGCCCGAGACGCCCACGCTGCTGGCGCCGCTGCTGACCACGGTTCCGCTGCAGATCTTCGCCTGCGCGCTGGCCACGGCCAAGGGCTTCGACGTTGACCAGCCGCGCAACCTCGCCAAGTCCGTCACCGTCGAATAACGGTGATTATCGGAATCGGCGTCGACGTGGTGGACGTGCCGCGTTTCGGACGCCAGCTGGAGCGGACGCCGGGCCTGCGGGCCCGGCTGTTCGTTCCGGCCGAACGTGAACTGAACCTGCGGTCCCTCGCCGCCCGATTCGCCGCCAAAGAGGCGGTAGCCAAGGCGCTGGGAGCACCGGCAGGCATGAACTGGCAGGACTGCCAGGTGGACCTCGACGCCGCTGGCGCGCCACTGGTGAGCGTGCGCGGCACGGTTGCCGCGGCAGCCGAGGCCAAGGGCGTGCGCACCTGGCACCTGTCGCTGAGCCATGACGGCGACGTCGCCACTGCCATGGTGGTCGCTGAGGGCTAGTCTGAAAGCATGATCAGTGCGTACTCCGGCACCGCTGTGCGGGCCACGGAAAAGCCGTTGCTCGACGCCGGACAGGGTCACGCGCTCATGCAGAAGGCTGCGTACGGACTCTATGCGGGCACTGTCCGCGAACTCCAGTCCCGCCGCGGGTCCCTGTACGGGGCGCGCGTGACGGTGCTGGCCGGTGCCGGCAACAACGGCGGAGACGCACTCTATGCCGCTGCGCGTCTCGCCGGCCGTGGTGCCGGCATTAGCGCCGTCCTTACCTCCGACTCGGCGCACCCCGGTGCCCTGGCCGAGTTCCGGCGCCGGGGCGGCAGGACACTAAGCCTGTCCAACGACATCGATGCCTGCCTGCGGCTGTGCACCACCGCCGACGTGGTCCTGGACGGAATCCTCGGCACCGGCGGAAAGGGCGGGCTGCGCGGTCCCGCTGCCCTGCTGGCGCAAACCCTCGCTGCAGCGGAACACCGCCCGCTGGTCATCGCCTGCGACCTGCCCAGCGGCGTGGATGCCGACACCGGTGAGACTCCCGGAGACCACGTCACCGCGGACCTTACCGTCACCTTCGGCGCGGTAAAGACCGGCCTGATGGCCGGGCCGGGGGCGCTGGCCGCCGGCCGCATCGAGTGCGTCGACATTGGCCTGGGGAACATCCCCGCACCGGCCCTGCGCCGGCTGGAACCAACGGACCTTGCGGCGCTGCTGCCGGTTCCACGCAGTACGGACCACAAGTACACGCGCGGCGTTTTGGGCATAGCCGCCGGATCGGTCACCTATCCCGGAGCAGCTGTCCTGGCGACCGGAGCCGCCCTCAGCACAGGGCTGGGCATGGTCCGGTATCTGGGTCCGGAACCGGTGGGCCGTCTCATCAACTCCGTGCATCCGGAAGCCGTCTGCGGCACCGGCAGCGTCCCCGACACCCAGGTGCAGGCCTGGGTTGCCGGCCCGGGAGCCGGGACCGACGAACACCAGCGCCAGCGGGCCCTGGATGCCATGGCCTCCGGGCTTCCCGCCGTCGTCGACGCCGATGCCATCGCCTACGCGCAACCCGGGCTGGGCCCGCAGGTAGTGCTGACCCCGCATGCGGGCGAGCTCACCGCCCTGCTGTCGCGGCTCGGCGAGGACGTCAGCCGCAGCCGGATCGAAGCAGACCCGCTGCGCTTCGCCCGGCGGGCTGCCGCACTCACGGGCGCTACCGTCCTGCTGAAAGGCTGGGCCACGCTCGCCGCTGCCCCCACCGGGGAAACCTTCAGCCAGGCCGAAGCCACGCCCTGGCTGGCCACTGCCGGCAGCGGCGACACCCTGGCCGGTATCCTCGGGGCGCTGCTGGCAACGGACCGCTGGAACCACGACGCCGGGCAGGCGCCGGTGCCGGGCCACTATGCAGCGCTGGCCGCCGCGGCCGCCAGTCTTCACGGCCGGTCCGGAACACTCGCCGCCCAGGCCGGACCAGTGGAGCCTTCAAGGTTGCCGGCCGCCATCCGCACCGTGATCAGGACGTTGCAGGACGCCCGTAATGCGGGGGTAGCAATCCCCGTCGTTTAATGCTGGAGGAACTCTGAGGTAGAAAAGTAAGTAGACATACTACTTTGCCTGTTGTCATCTGGAACTAGTCAGGAGCTCTACATGGAAGTTTGGCCGGGAGAAGCCTATCCGCTGGGCGCGACCTATGACGGAAACGGCACCAACTTTGCCCTCTACAGCGAAGTTGCGGACTCCGTCACACTGTGCCTGTTCGACGACGAAGGCAACCAGGAATGCGTCCGCCTGACCGAGGTGGATGGCTACGTGTGGCACTGCTACCTGCCGCAGGTCCTGCCGGGCCAGAAGTACGGGTACCGGGTGGATGGACCATCCGATGCCGAGAACGGCAACCGCTGCAATCCCAACAAGCTTCTGCTGGACCCCTACGCCAAGGCAGTCTCCGGTGAAATCGACTGGGACCAGGCGCTGTTCGGCTACAACTTCGGTGACGAGAACTCACGCAATGACGAGGACTCCGCCCCGCACATGATGATGGGTGTGGTCATCAACCCGTTCTTCGACTGGGACGGGGACCGCAAGCCACGGATCCCGTACCACCGGACAGTCATCTACGAGGCCCACGTCAAGGGCCTGACCCAGCAGCACCCGGACGTCCCCAAGGAACAGCGGGGAACCTACGCCGGCGTCGCCCACCCGTCGGTCATTGCGCACCTGCAGAAGCTGGGCATCACGGCGATCGAGCTGATGCCGGTCCACCAGTTCGTCAATGACTCCACGCTCCAGGAAAAAGGGCTCTCCAACTACTGGGGCTACAACACCATCGGGTTCTTCGCCCCGCAGAACACCTACAGCGCCACCGGCGACTCGGGCCAACAGGTTCAGGAGTTCAAGGCGATGGTGCGCGCACTGCACCTGGCTGGTATCGAAGTGATCCTGGACGTGGTCTACAACCACACCGCTGAGGGCAACCACCTGGGCCCCACCCTGTCCTTCCGCGGCATCGACAACCAGGCCTACTACCGGCTGATGGACGACGACAAGCGCTACTACATGGACTACACGGGAACCGGAAACTCCCTGAATGTGGGCAACCCGCACGCCCTGCAGCTGCTCATGGACTCGCTCCGGTACTGGGTCACCGAGATGCACGTAGACGGCTTCCGCTTCGACCTGGCCTCCACGCTGGCGCGTGAGTTCTACGACGTCGACAAGCTCTCCACTTTCTTCGAACTCGTGCAGCAGGATCCGGTGGTCTCCCAGGTGAAACTCATTGCCGAGCCCTGGGACATTGGCCCGGGCGGCTACCAGGTGGGCAACTTCCCGCCCCAGTGGACCGAATGGAACGGCAAGTACCGCGACACCGTGCGCGACTTCTGGCGCGGCGAACCCTCCACCCTGGGCGAATTCGCATCCCGGATCACCGGCTCTGCTGATCTGTATGAGTCCTCGGCCCGCCGGCCGGTGGCGTCCATCAACTTCGTCACGGCCCATGACGGCTTCACGCTGCACGACCTGGTGTCCTACAACGAGAAGCACAACGAAGCCAACGGCGAGGACAACAACGACGGCGAATCGCACAACCGGTCCTGGAACTGTGGCGCGGAAGGCCCCACCGACGACCCGGCGGTCCTCTCGCTGCGCGCCCGCCAGCAGCGGAACTTCCTGGCCACCCTGCTGCTCTCGCAGGGTGTGCCCATGATCGCCCATGGCGACGAACTGGGCCGCACCCAGCAGGGCAACAACAACACCTATGCCCAGGACTCCGAGCTGAGCTGGATCAACTGGGAGGCGATGGACACCCCGCTGATGGAGTTCACCGCCGCAGTCAACACGCTGCGGGCCGAACACCCCACGTTCCGCCGCCGCCGCTTCTTTGACGGCCGCCCGGTACGCCGCGGCGAGGGCGACGCCCTGCCGGACATTGTCTGGCTCACCGAGGACGGAACGCCGATGTCCCAGGACGACTGGGATACCCCGGTCAGCCGCTCGCTGGGCGTGTTCCTGAACGGGCAGGGCATTTCCGGCAAGGACGCCCGCGGGCAGCGGATCACCGACCTGAACTTCCTGCTCTACTTCAACGCCCACGACGAGGACGTGAAGGTGACGGTTCCCTCCAAGGAGTACGCGCCGATGTGGGATGAGGTCATCGACACAGCGGGGGAGTACGCCGACTCTGCCCCGATCTCCGCAGACAGCCAGATCACCGTGGCGGCCAAGTCCATGGTGGTGCTGCGCGCCCACGAGGAGGTAGAGGAGCACGACCACTCCGTGGCTGCGTCCCTCGCGGCGCTCGCAGGGTCCAAGGCGCACAGCCCCGAGGCAGACGGATGAGGGCTCCGCACTCCACCTACCGGCTGCAGATCCGCCCGTCGTTCACTCTCTTCGATGCGGCTGACCTGGTGCCGTACCTAGCGGACCTCGGGGTGGACTGGGTGTACCTCTCACCCATCCTGACCGCGGAGGAAGGCTCGGACCACGGGTACGACGTGACCGATATGTCCACCATCGATCCGGCCCGGGGCGGTGCGGAGGGGCTGCAGGCCCTATCCGCTGCCGCCCACGCTGCCGGCATGGGCGTCCTGGTGGATATCGTGCCGAACCACATGGGGATCGCCACGCCGTCCCGGAACCGGTGGTGGTGGTCCGTCCTGGAGCAGGGCCGCGGCTCCCGGTACGCAGAAGCGTTCGACATTGATTGGGACGCCGGCAACGGAAAGCTGCTGCTTCCGGTCCTGGGCGACGGCGAAAACGAACTGGCGGAACTCAAACTGGCCGACGGCGAACTGCACTACTACGGGCACCGCTTCCCCGTGGCGGCAGGCACCGCTGCCGAGGGTGACTCGGCCCGGGAAGTCCACGCCCGCCAACACTATGAACTGGTGAACTGGCGCCGCGCCGACAACGAGTTGAACTACCGCCGGTTCTTTGGCGTGAACACACTGGCAGGCCTGCGGGTGGAGGAGCCCTGGGTGTTCGAGGAGTCCCATGCCGAGGAGAGACGCTGGTTCGATGAAGGGCTCGTGGACGGGCTGCGGATCGACCATCCGGACGGTCTGGCCGATCCCAAGGGCTACCTGGGCCGGCTACGGAAACTCACCGGCGGGGCGTACCTCCTGGTGGAGAAGATCCTCGAACCGGGCGAAAAGCTGCCTGAAGACTGGGAGACCGAAGGGACCACCGGATACGACGCGCTCGCCGACGTCGACCGGCTCTTCGTGGACCCGGCCGGCGAGCAGGCGCTCACAGACAGTGTCCCCACCGAACCGTTCGGGCACATGATCCACGGCACCAAGCGGAACATCGCCGATCAGCTGCTGCATTCCGAGGTGCTCCGCCTGGTCAGGCTGCTGCCCGCAGACAGCGGCCTGGACGCCGGCACAGCCGCCGACGCGCTGGCGGAACTGCTCGCCTGCTTCCCGGTGTACCGCAGCTATCTGCCGCAGGGGGCCGGATACCTGGCTGACGCCGTCCTGGCCGCGAAGGTCCGCCGGCCGGATCTTGCCGATGCCCTGGACCGGCTGCACCCGCTGCTGAACCCGCTGCTCGACGGCGGGGCCGGGGACCGGGACGGCCTGGGAGAGTTGGCCGTGCGGTTCCAGCAGACCTCGGGCATGGTCATGGCCAAGGGGGTGGAGGACACCGCCTTTTACCGCTACCCGCGCCTGACGTCGCTGAATGAAGTCGGCGCCGATCCCGGGCACTTTGCCGTGGAACCGTTCGAGCTGCACACCCGGCTGCTCCGCCGGCAGCTGGAACAGCCCGCAGCCATGACAGCGCTGACCACCCACGACACCAAGCGCAGCGAGGATACCCGCGCCCGGATTTCCGTCCTCGCGGAGACCCCGGACCAGTGGCGGGAAACGCTCACGCAGCTCTCCGCCCTGGCGCCGATGGGCGACCCCGCCATGGAGTCCCTGCTGTGGCAGGCACTCATCGGAGCGTGGCCGCTGAGCCGGGACCGCGCCCACGGCTATGCCGAGAAGGCCTCGCGGGAAGCGTCAACAAGCACCACCTGGACCGACCCCGATGCCGGGTTCGAAGAGCGGATGCACGCCGCACTGGACGCAGCCTTCGACAATCCAGAGGTCAACGCGCTCATCAGCGGAATGGTGGAGCGTATCCGGGTTGCAGGCTACTCGAATGCCCTCTCGGCCAAGCTGGTGCAGCTGACCATGCCGGGCGTACCGGACGTTTATCAGGGAACGGAGTTCTGGGACCGGTCCCTGGTCGATCCGGACAACCGGCGCGACGTGGACTTTGCCCGCCGCCGGGCAGCCCTTGACGCCATGGCCGACGGCGGAGGGCGCCTCCCCGAGGTCGACGAGGAGGGGAAGGCCAAGCTGCTGCTGGTGACCCGCGCCCTCCAGCTCAAGCGCACCCGCCCGGAACTTTTTTCCGGCTATCTGCCGGTGAAAGCCACGGGGGCGGCAGCGGATCATGTCTTCGCCTTCGACCGCGGCGGTGCCGTCACAGCGGTGACACGGCTGCCGCTGGGACTGGAGCGCTCGGGCCGCTGGCGGGACACCGCCGTCGTACTGGAACCGGGCAGCTACCGGGACGTTATCACCGGCAGGACCCACGAAAGCGGCGGCACCGTGGCGGCCGCCGATCTGTTTGGCATCTATCCGGTGGCGCTGCTGGCGCGGGAGGACAAGGCATGAGGACCAACTTCGACGTGTGGGCACCCAACGCCGACACCATGACCCTGGTGGCGGACGGCAGGCACCTGTCGATGAGCCGGGGTGAAAACGGCTGGTGGCACGCCCAGCACGCCGAACTCACCCACGACATCGACTACGGCTTCCTCATCAACGACGCCGAAACCCCGGTTCCGGATCCACGGTCCCGGCGCCAGCCCGGGGGAGTACATGCGCTTTCGCGCACCTGGGATCCGGACAGCTACCAGTGGCACGACGCGGACTGGACATCACGGGGGCTCGACGGCGGCGCTATCTACGAGCTGCATATCGGGACGTTTACGCCTGAAGGCACTTTTGACGCCGCCATCGGCAAGCTGGGCTACCTCGCCGACCTCGGCGTGGAATATGTCGAACTGCTGCCGTGCAACGCGTTCAACGGCACGCACAACTGGGGCTATGACGGCGTGCTCTGGTACGCCATCCAGGAGACCTACGGCGGGCCGGACGGCTACCAGCGCTTCGTTGATGCTGCACACCAGGCAGGCCTAGGCGTCATCCAGGACGTGGTCTACAACCACCTCGGCCCCAGCGGCAACTACCTGCCGATGTTCGGCCCGTATCTTTCCGACGGTGCAGGCAACACCTGGGGCGATTCGGTGAACCTGGACGGGCCGGGTTCCGACACCGTCCGGGAGTACATCGTGGACAACGTCCTGATGTGGTTCCGCGACTTCCACGTGGACGGGCTCCGGCTGGACGCGGTACATGCCCTGCACGACGAGCGCGCAATCCATATCCTCGAAGAGCTTGCTACCGCCACGGACGGCTGCTCCCGCGCGCTGGACAAGCCGCTGTTCCTCATCGCCGAATCCGACCTCAACGACCCGCGGCTCATCACTCCGCGGGAGCAGAACGGCTACGGGCTGGACGGGCAGTGGTCGGACGATTTCCACCATGCGGCCCACACAAACCTCACCGGGGAGAACGGCGGCTACTACGAGGACTTTGATTCCCTCACGGCGCTGGCCAAGGTCCTGCAGGACGGGTTCTTCCACGAGGGGACCTACTCGTCCTTCCGCGGGCGCACACACGGCCGCCCCTTCACCAAGGATGCGCTGAGCGCCCGGCAGCTCGTGACGTTCATCCAGAACCACGACCAGATCGGCAACCGGGCCGCCGGCGACCGGCTCAGCGCGACGCTGGACTACCCGCAGCTTGCCTTGGCGGCCGTGCTGAACCTGACCACGCCCTTCACTCCCATGATTTTCATGGGAGAGGAGTTTGGGGCGTCGACCCCGTGGCAGTTCTTCACCTCCCATCCGGAGCCGGAGCTGGGCAAGGCCACCGCCGAGGGCCGGCTGCGGGAGTTCGAACGGATGGGGTGGGATCCGGACACGGTTCCCAACCCGCAGGATCCCTCAACATTCACCAATTCCAAGCTGGACTGGTCGGAAGCGGGACAGGGAGACCACGCCAGGCTGCATGACCTCTACCGGCGGCTGCTGGACCTGCGCCGCACCCGGCCGGACCTGACGGACCCCGACCTGCACAACGTCCGGGTGGACTTTGACGAGGTGGGCCGCTGGCTGGTCCTGAGCCGGGGGCAGACCGCCGTCGCACTGAACTTCGCCGCCGAACCCCGGGAGGTCCCGCTTCCCTTCGGGGCCTCCCAGGTGCTGCTGGAGACGGAGCAGGCCCAGGTCTACGGCGATGCCGTTCAGCTGCCGGGCTATGGGGCCGCGGTGCTGGCGGCCCAGGCAGAACAGTAGGGCAGGGAGCCGCGGCAATGGCAGGATGTTAGCTATGACATACCTTGCCGCGGACACCCGCTACGAATCCATGCCCTACCGCCGCGTCGGACGCAGCGGGCTTCACCTGCCCGCTGTGTCCTTGGGGCTTTGGCACAATTTCGGCGATGACAAGAACTTCGAAACGCAGCGCGCCATCCTGCGCCGGGCGTTCGACCTGGGCGTCACCCACTTCGACCTTGCCAATAACTACGGACCGCCGTACGGATCGGCCGAAACCAACTTCGGCCGCCATTTCAAGGACGACTTCCGCCCCTACCGTGACGAACTGGTCATCTCCTCCAAGGCCGGATACGACATGTGGCCCGGACCGTACGGCAACTGGGGCTCCCGCAAATACCTGCTGGCGTCCCTGGACCAGTCGCTGGAGCGCATGGGCCTGGACTACGTCGACATCTTCTACAGCCATCGCCCCGATCCGGAAACACCGCTGGAAGAGACCATGGGCGCGCTGGACACCGCCGTCCGCTCCGGCCGGGCCCTCTATGCCGGCATCTCCTCCTACTCGCCGGAAAAGACCCTCGAGGCGGCCCGGATCCTGCGGGAAATGGGCACGCCGCTGCTCATCCACCAGCCCTCGTACTCGATGCTCAACCGGTGGGTTGAGCAGGGTGAGCCCAACCTGTTCTCGGCGCTGGAGGAGACCGGTGCAGGTTCCATTGCCTTCTCGCCGCTGGCCCAGGGCCTGCTGACGAACAAGTACCTCAACGGCGTGCCCGAGGACTCACGTGCCGCCGCGGGCAAATCGCTGGGGAAATCCCAGCTGTCCGAGGACAACCTCCGCCGCGTACGCTCCCTGAACGAGCTGGCAGAGTCCCGCGGCCAGACACTGGCCCAGATGGCCATAGCCTGGGTACTGCGCCCGCAGGCCGGCGGCGGAGCGATCACGTCTGCGCTGGTGGGAGCCTCCAGCGTGAAGCAGCTGGAGGACAGCCTGGCCGCGGTCAACAACCTCGGATTCACGTCTGAAGAACTCGCGGCCATCGACAAGTATGCAGTGGAGTCGGGCATCAACCTGTGGGCCTCGGCGCTGGAGGCCTGACCGCGGGTGAAAGAATGGGTCATGTGAATGACCTACAAGCTCCTCCCGCCGCAGAACGACTAGCCGTGATTGACCTGGACGCGCTGCGGCACAATGTCCGCCACCTCGTCCGGCTTGTCAGCCCGGCCCGGGTGATGGCGGTTGTCAAAGCAGATGCCTACGGGCACGGCGCGGGCCCGGTGGCCCGCGCCGCGCTGGAGGCGGGCGCCTCCTGGCTGGGCGTTGCCCATATCTCCGAGGCGCTGGCCCTGCGCAGCGCCGGAATCAATGCCCCGGTACTGGCCTGGCTGCACACGGTGGACAGCCCCTTCGCCGAGGCGGTGGCTGGCAACATTGACCTGGGCCTGTCCGGCTGGGAACTGGAGTCAGTGGTGGCTGCCGCGCGCGAACTGCAGATTCCGGCCCGCGTCCACCTGAAGATCGACACCGGGCTGGGACGCAACGGGTGCCCGCCGGACCTGTGGGAGTCCTTCGTGGGGCGGGCACTGGCCTATCAGGAGGAAGGGCTGCTGCGGGTGGTGGGCATCTTCTCCCACTTCTCCGTCGCCGATGAACCGGAACGCCCCGAAACGGACCTGCAGCTGGAAAGGTTCCGGACCGCCGTCGCGGTCGCCGAAGACGCCGGAGTGGACCACGAGGTGCGGCATATCGCCAACACCCCGGCGGCGCTTTCCCGCCCGGATTCACACTTCGACATGGTGCGCGTGGGCCTGGGCCTATACGGTCTATCGCCCTTCCCCGGGCAGAGCCCGGAGCAGCTGGGCCTGCAGCCGGTCATGACGCTGAAGACCACCATTGCCAACTGCAAGGAGGTCCCTGCGGGGCAGGGCGTCTCCTACGGGTTGCGGTACTCGACCGCTGAGCCGACCACGCTGGCCCTGGTTCCGCTGGGCTACGCCGACGGCGTTCCCCGGGTCGGCACCGGCGGCCCGGTCTGGGTGGATGGAACCGTGTACCCCGTGGTGGGACGCATCGCCATGGACCAAATGGTCATTGACCTCGAAACCACAGGCATCGCCGGGACCGGCAAGGACCTGGTGGGCAGGGAAGCCATCCTGTTCGGAGGCGCAGGCCTGCCGTCCGTGGATGAATGGGCCGATGCCTCCGGCAGCATCAACTATGAAATCATCACCCGGATCAGCGGCCGCGTGCAGCGCCGGTATACGGATACCGGATCGTCTCAGGAAGCAGGCCAAGGGCCCGCGGAGCCGGAAGCAGCACCCGAGGGGAGCGAAGCATGAGCCCCGCGGAACATGCCGGAGCGGACCGTCCGGTCTGGGAGACCGAAATCCGGACCACCGACGCCGGCCACACCCAGGCTGTCGCCGAACGGCTCGGCCATCTGCTCGTCGCCGGAGACCTGCTGCTGCTGACGGGGGAACTCGGCGCCGGGAAAACCACCTTCACACAGGGGCTGGGCCGCGGACTTGGCGTCCGGCCCGGCATCATCTCGCCCACCTTTGTCCTGGTACGCATCCATCCCAGCCTCACCGACGGCCCGGATCTGGTGCATGTGGATGCCTACCGGCTTGGCTCCAGCGCCGAGGTCGATGACATCGACCTGGAAAACACGATGGACAGTGCGGTCACGGTCGTGGAGTGGGGGCAGGGTCTGGTGGAGCACTTGAGCGACCACCGGTTGGAGATCACCCTGATCCGTCCCACCGGGACCGGGACCGGAACCGGAACCGGAAGCGTGGCCGGCGCGGCCGGCCCTGTTGTGCCCGGCTTTGACTTCGAGGACGACCCCGACGAAGAACGCGTGATCCGGATCGCGGCGTATGGCCGGCGGTGGGAAAACAGCAGGCTTCCCCAGGACGTAAAATAGACACCGTGCTTATTCTCTCCATTGACACCTCCGCCATTGCCAGCGCGGCACTGCTAAACGGGGAAGGGGAGATCCTGGCTTCCTTTGCCACCGAAGACACCCGTTCCCATGCCGAAGTGCTGGCACCGGGGATAGCCGATCTGCTGGCGGCCGAGGGTTTGGCTTCCGAAGACCTCGACGCCGTAGTGGTGGGCGTTGGTCCCGGGCCCTTCACCGGCCTGCGCTCGGGCATCGTTACCGCCCGCACCCTCGGCTTCGCCTGGGACAAGCCCGTACATGGTGTCATGAGCCTGGATGCCATCGCCTTTGAGGCGGCCCTTGATGCCTGGCGGCTGGGCATCGACGAATTTGTGGTCGCCACGGATGCCCGGCGCAAGGAAGTCTACTGGGCGCGTTACCGCAGCACCGGCGGCACCGCGGAACTGCTCGCCGGGCCCTTCGTCGGAGATCCGTCGGAGGTGCCCGACCTGCCGGTCTACGGCGCCGGCGCCGGACTGTATCCCCAGGTGCTGCACGCCGTAGCCGGCTTCGAGGGCGCCCAGCCCACCGCTGCCGCCCTGGGCCGCACCGCCGTCGTCCGCCTGGTCCGCGGCCTGCCTCTGCTCGACACGACACCGCTGTACCTGCGCGAATCTGACGCCAAGGTCCCCGGACCGCGGAAGCGCGCCCTGTGAGCGCCGCAGATCGGGCCGGAGCCGCAGCCACCATCCGTCCCATGACCTTCGACGACATTGCCGCCGTCGATGCCCTGGAAAAGGCACTGTTCCCGGTGGACGCGTGGCCGCTGCAGATGTTCTACGACGAGCTGAACCAGACAGACACCCGCTCCTACTACGTGGCTGAAGCAGACGGCACGGTAGTGGGGTACGCCGGCCTGATGTGCGTGCTGCCGATCGCCGACGTCCAGACCATCGCCGTCGTGCCTGCGGCCGAGGGGACCGGCATCGGGTCGGCGCTGCTCACCGTCCTCATCACCGAAGCCAAGGAACGCGGCGCCGACGACGTGCTGCTGGAAGTGCGCGACGACAATCCCCGCGCCCAGCGTCTGTACCGCTGGTTCGGGTTCGAACAGATCCATATCCGGCCCCGCTATTACCGCGACGGCGCCGACGCCCTCATCATGCGGCTGGCCCTGTCCACATGGGACGGGCCCCCGCAGGCAGCTACGAAGGAAACAGAATGAACCGCACCGAACCCCTGGTGCTTGGCATCGAATCATCCTGCGACGAAACCGGGATCGGCATTGTGCGTGGCGACAAGCTGCTGACCAACACCGTGTCCTCCTCCATGGATGAACACGTGCGGTTTGGCGGCGTGATCCCGGAGATCGCCTCCCGCGCCCACTTGGACGCGTTTGTCCCCACGCTCCGGCAGGCCCTGGACGAGGCCGGAGTGCGCCTGGACGAGATCGACGCCATCGCCGTCACCTCGGGCCCGGGCTTGGCCGGCGCCCTCATGGTGGGAGTCTGCGCCGCCAAAGCGCTCGCCGTAGCCACCGGCAAACCCCTCTACGCGATCAACCACCTGGTGGCGCATGTGGGGGTGGGAGTGCTCGACGGCGGTAAACTGCCGGACAATCTCGGCGCGCTGCTGGTCTCCGGCGGCCACACCGAGATCCTGCGGGTGACATCGTTGACCGGCGACGTGCAGTTGCTCGGATCCACGATCGACGACGCCGCCGGCGAGGCCTACGACAAGGTGGCCCGCATCCTTGGCCTGGGTTATCCCGGCGGGCCGGCGATCGACAAGCTGGCACGAACAGGAAATCCGAAGGCAATCCGTTTCCCGCGGGGCCTGACACAGCCCAAGTACCTGGGAACGGCTGAGGAACCAGGTCCCCACCGTTACGACTGGTCCTTCTCCGGGCTGAAGACGGCAGTGGCCCGCTGCGTTGAACAGTACGAAGCCGCCGGAGAAGAACTGCCCGTGGCTGATATCGCGGCCTCCTTCCAGGAAGCGGTAGTGGACGTGATCACGGCCAAGGCGGTCCTCGCCTGCACCGAAAACGGCATCACCAACCTCTTGCTGGGCGGGGGAGTGGCCGCCAATTCCCGGCTCCGGGAGCTGACGGCCCAGCGCTGTGCGGCGAAGGGCATCACCCTGCGGGTGCCGCCTATCTCGCTGTGCACCGACAACGGCGCGATGGTTGCAGCGCTGGGTTCCCAGGTAGTGATGTCCGGGGCTGAACCGTCAGGCCTGAAATTCGCGCCGGATCCTTCCATGCCGGTGACCAGCATCCACCTCTAGGCCGGGGATTTCCGCCAGCCGTGGGGACATCCCCGGAAACGGTGGGCGGGTTCCCGGCAGCGGTGGCGACGTGGATCCGTAGCGGTGTCCGGTGGGTGTGATGGTTTCGACCGTGTGCCTGGTTGCGGCTGCCGCGCCCGCGCTGCCAGGAGCAGGCTGTGTCACCACGGCCGCGCTCCAGCCCGGTGCTTCCTTGGCCTGGTTGCAGGCCTGGCACAGGCCCTGAATGTTCTCCGCGCTGGTTGTGCCGCCCTCGCGGAACGGTTTGATGTGGTCGAAGTGCCGGATCGGCGCCCCGCACCACGGCATCCGGCAAACCTGATCCCGGACCGCAATAAACCGGGCCAAACCCTCCGGCACCAACCGCGCCCGGGAATCCATGCCGACCAGCTGGCCGGTGGACGGCTCCGTATACAGCCGCCGCAGCCAGGTCCGGGCGGCCTTATCAGTGCGGCTGCCTGTCTTCCGGACCAAATCCCGGGCGAACTGCGCCGGAACCATCCCGTATCCGGGCAGTACCGCCGGCTCCGCGGACCCGGCCAACAGGGCCCGGTCCGTCATCACCAGCTGCACCTGAACCCGCACATCCTCGGCCTTCGCCCGGCCGGTGACCCGCTCCACGAGGGTGTCGGCCATGATCTGGCCCTTCGTGCGCGGATCCCCGGCCGCCCGCAGCCGGTCCGCTTCCCGCGTGAGCGCCGCGAACACGCCCACGCCTTGGGCGACCGGCAGGAGCCCGGTCAGATACGTCATGGTGTCCGGTGCCGGACGGCAGGACACATAGCGTTCCGAGGCCGCTTTGGAGGCCCGGTTCACCACGGAGTGCGGATCCAGGGCGTAGGAGAGGGTCTTGATCCGGGCAATCAACTGGTTATCCCCGAGCGTTTCCAGCTCGGCCAGGTTCCCGGCGACCTGCTCGTCGATCCGCTGCCGGTCTTCCAGGGACAGGCATGCGGTTTCCTTCACCAGGATGGTGGCCCGCCACTCGTTGATCACGCCCAGGGTCAGGGCGTGCAGGGTGTGCGGCATTTCCCGGGTCAGGATCCGGGCGGTGCCCAGCATCCGGGTGCCGCGGTTCGGGGACTCCCGCCGGGCCAGCCCGATCTGCGCTCCGACCCCTTTACCGAGCTGATCGGCCTTCACACCCGCTGCGGCCTGGGCGCGGCGGGTCAGCGCATCAAACACCGCGGTGACCCGGACCTGCGCCGCCGAGGCAGCAGCCTTCAATTCCTCCAAGGCCCGGATCTGATCGATCAACCCGGACAGGACAGCAGTATCCGGGCCTTCAGGAGCTGACGCCCGGGTGGCTGTACCGGCGGTTGTTTCGTACATGTGTTCTACTTTAGTGCTGCAGATCACACCAGAGTCAGGGCTTGGACTACGGGTCTTTTACCCTAACTCCCCAGGAGCAACTGCTCCGGGAACACCGAATTACCCTGGCTGAAAGCCGAGCCGATCCGGCTTAGCCCTGGCCGCGCAGCTGGCGGATGCCGTCCTGCACCACGGCGCGCAGGTCGCCGTCGTTCTCTGCCGCGATCCGCCGCTGCCGCTGGTAGCCCGCACCGCGCTCGATGATGACTGCCACGTCCGCCAGCTCGGCACTGCAGCCCAGCTTTTCGGCCACGGGAGCCAGCCGCGGGAGGACGTCTTCCAGCAGGTGGTCGGTGACCAGCTTCTCGTTGCCGGCCGCATCGAGGATGATGATCGCGTCCAGACCGTACCGGGCGGCACGCCACTTGTTCTCCTGCACATGCCACGGCGGCATGGTCGGGATGGTGCCGCCGTTGTCCAGGATCGTGGAGAATTCATCCACCAGGCACTGGGTCAGCGCCGCTACGGCTCCCACGTCCTCGATGGTCGCCATGCCGTCACAGACCCGCATTTCCACGGTGCCGAGATTGGGTACGGGGCGGATGTCCCAGCGGATTTCGCTGATCGAATCGATCACTCCGGTGGTGAACATGTCCTGTACATACGACTCGTATTCGCCCCAGGAACCGAACTGGAACGGCAGGCCGGCGGTGGGCAGCTGCTGGAACATCAGGGCGCGCTGGGACGCGTAGCCGGTGTCTTCGCCGGACCAGTACGGGGAGGACGCCGACAGGGCCTGGAAATGCGGGAAGTAATTGACCAGCCCGTCGAGCACCGGCAGGGCCTTGTCCTTGGAATCCAGGCCGACATGGACGTGCACCCCGTAGATCAGCATCTGCTGCCCCCACCACTGGGTGCGGTCGATCAGTTTGGCGTAGCGTTCCTTGTCCGTGACCGGCTGTGAACGCGGGGCGCTGAACGGGTGCGAGCCGGAACAGAACAGCTCCACGCCCATCGGGTCGGTGACCTTGCGCAGGGCTTCCAATGAGCGGTTGAGGTCTGCCTTGGCTTCAGCGACCGTGTGGCAGACGCCGGTCACGAGTTCCACCGTGTTTTCGAGCAGCTCCTGCTTGATGTGCGGATGCTCGTCGTCTTCGCTGATCCCAGGCCAGGCAGCGCTGACGCCGCGCAGGACTTCGTCCGCCACGGATACGAGATCCCCCGTGGTCCGGTCGACAAGTGCCAGCTCCCATTCAACGCCGAGGGTTGATTGTGCTGACTGGGCGAAGCCGATTTCCAAACTGTCTCCTGCTGTATGCGTAATCCGTGGGAACCCGGTCCCGCATCTTCGCGCATGAGTAACCCGGTTCAATCCTAGCTGTGCAGCGGACCCACTCAGTCAACAGTCCCGGCCGGTTATTCCCGGCCTGAACTAGGGATCAGGAGACCGAAGGACATAATGGGTACGTGCCGATCCTGAACAAAGACATGACCCTGTGTATCTCGCTGGCAGCGCGGCCCTCCAACATCGGAACGCGCTTCCACAATTACCTGTATGACCTGTTGGAGCTGAACTACGTCTACAAGGCCTTCGCTCCCGCCGACCTGGCGCAGGCCATCGCCGGTGTCCGTGGCCTGCCGATCCGCGGCTGCGCCGTCTCGATGCCGTACAAGGAGGACGTCATAGCCCTCGTAGACCGGATGGACGCTTCGGCACTGGCGATTGCCTCGGTGAACACGATAGTGAACGACGACGGCGTCCTCACTGCCTACAACACCGACTACCTGGCCATCGTCCGGCTGCTCGCCGACCACCACGTCCCCGCTTCCTACTCCGTGCTGCTGCGCGGATCCGGGGGCATGGCCAAGGCGGTTGCCGCGGCGCTGAGGGATTCCGGTTTCTCCGATGTCACGGTGGTGGCCCGCAACGAGGCCACCGGCCGGCTGCTGGCTGACGCCTACGACTTCAACTGGCGGCCCGACGCCGCCGGTGCCACGGCGGACCTGCTGATCAACGTGACCCCGCTGGGGATGGCCGGGGAGGACGAAGACATCCAGGCGTTCGACGACGCCGCGGTGGCTGCCGCGCACACTGTGTTCGACGTCGTCGCGCTGCCCTCCGAAACGCCGCTGATCAAGGCCGCCCGGACGGCCGGGAAACCGGTCATCACCGGGGCAGAGGTGATCGCGGTCCAGGCGGAGGAACAGTTTGTGCTCTATACCGGGGTGCGGCCCACCCCGGAGCAGGTCAAGGCTGCCAGCGAGTTCTCCCGCGCCTAGGGAACTACAGGTTCCACCACGATGGCCACCCGGTCTTCGCCCAGCCGGGTGAGGACCAGGGTCGCCTTGTTCGGCCCCTTGCCGGAGCCGGTCAGCAGCTGCTTGCGCAGCTCTTCCGGGGTGACCGACATCCCGCGCTTCTTGATGTCCAGGACGCCGATCCCGTTGGCCTTGACCCACGCCTTGAGCGCCTTGACGTTGTAGGGACGCACCTCGAGCACCCGGTAGGCCCGGGCAAAGGGTGTTTCCATCAGCTCGGGCGCACCGATATAGGCAATGTGTTCATCCAGCAGGTGCCCGCCCAGGGAACGGGCGACGTCGGCGACCAGCCCCGCACGGATGACGGCGCCGTCGGGCTCATACAGGAAGGCATCGACGGCGCCGACGGCCACGTCTTCACCGCCGGGCGCGTAGTCCACCGGTGAGGTCAGCTCGGCCGCACCGTTGGGGCCGATCACCAGGGCTGCCCGGCGGACGCCCTCGCGGCGCAGCGCGTTGAACCAGAGCGTCGCTTCGGTGACGTCGCCGTCCACCGAAACCCACTGTGCTTCGCAGTTTCCGGGAAGGGCCTCGTGCGGAATGCCCGGGCCCATCTTCACGCCAACGGGCAGGCCGCGGTCCGCCAGGGACTCCACGAAGGACAGCGGCGGCGAGAAGGCCTCGGGATCAAAAATGCGGGTGGTCCCCGAAGTGGAAGTGGTGCGGCGCGCCGGATCCAGCCACACGCCGTCGAACCCGGAGAGGTCAAAGTCCTCGGCGTTGCCCTGGACAACCTTCGCGTCCGGCCAGGGCATCAGGTTGATGGTGGCGGCGGCGGCGGTGATTTCATCGAGTTCGACGGCGGTCACCTGCCGGTCCAGTGTGGCCAGCGCAAGTGCGTCGGCGCCGATGCCGCAGCCCAGGTCGGCGATCTTCTCCAGCCCGGCCTCAACGTACCGCTGCGCGTGCAGTGCTGCGACGTTCAGGCGGGTGGCCTGTTCCAGTCCGGGGGAGGTGAAGACCATGTGGTCGGCAAAGGGACCGAACTTGGTGCGGGCCTTCATCCGCAGTTTCGCCTGGGTCAGGACGGCGGCAACGAGTTCGGGGGAGTGCCCGGCCTTGCGAAGGTCGGTGTTGAGCTTGAAGGACTCGGACTCCAGATACGGGCCGAGGGAGTTCAGCAGTTCCCAGCCTTCGGAAGTCAGAACATGGGCAAGGGAAGTGTCCGGCATGCCTACCAGCCTAGTTCTTCTGCGGGGCCGCACGTTAGCTGTAGGTTGGGCGGCATGACGAAGATCGCCGCCGAGCCGCTGGCTGCGCTGCGGGCCAGGACCAGTGCAAAATGGCAGACCTACCCGGCTGATGTGCTGCCGTTGTTCGTGGCGGAGATGGACTTTCCGCTGGCAGTGCCCGTGCAGCAGGCCATCATCGAACGGGTCCTCGCCTCGGATACCGGCTATATCGCCGGGCCGGAACCCGTGGCCGCAGCCTTCGCCGGATTCGCGGAACGCAGCTGGGGCTGGGCCGTGGACCCCGGGGATGTGCGGACCACTACCGATGCGTCGGTGGCCATTGTCGAATGCCTGCGCCAGGCCGTGCCGGTGGATGGGTCGGTGATCATCACGCCGCCGGTCTACCCGCCCTTCTACGAGCTTCCGCCGGAGGCCGATGCCTCGGTGGTCGAAGTGCCGCTGCTGCTCACGGGGACCGGCTGGCAGTTGGACCTGCCGGAACTGGAGAAGGCCTTCGCCCGTGGCGCCGATGCGCTGCTGCTGTGCAGTCCGCATAATCCGCTGGGCCTTATCCATTCCGCCGATTCACTTCGCGTCGTGGCGGAGTTGTCGGCGAAGTACGGCGTGGCAGTCATCAGCGACGAGATCCACGCCCCGCTGGCCTACATGCCGGGCGCGTTCACACCGTATCTTTCCGTCTCCGCCAACGCCCGGGAATACGGCATCTGCGTCACCGCAGCGTCCAAGGCCTGGAACATCGCGGGCACCAAGTGCGCGTTGATGGTGGCCCAGTCCGACCGCACCCGGCTGCAGCTGGACTCGATGCCGGAGGAAGTGGCCGCCCGCACCTCGATTCTGGGCCTGCACGCGACGAAAGCCGCCTATGATGACGGCGCCCCGTGGCTGGCCGGCGTCCTGGAGTCGCTGGATGCGAACCGCAGGCTGTTGGGGGAGCTGCTGGCGGCGGAACTGCCTGAGGCCGTGTATCGCCCGCCGGCTGCCGGCTACCTGGCATGGCTGGATTTGCGCGGCCTGGGCTGGGGCGATGATCCGGCGGCGGTGGCACTGGAACAGGGACGGGTGGCGTTGGAATCGGGCCTGAAGTTCGGCCGGCGCGGCGCAGGTTTTGCGCGGTTGAATTTCGCTTGCTCCCCGGAGGTGCTCACCGAGGCCGTGGACCGGCTGGCGCGGGTAAGGGCAGGGCGTCAGGCGAAGTAGACGCCGATCCGGTTGCCGTCGATCTCCTCGATGCGGATGTCGATCTCGTAAATGTCCCGCAGCACGTCCGGCTGCATAATCCGGGACGGCGGACCCTGATGGATAATCCGGCCCTGCCGCATGGCAATGATGTCGTCGGAGTAGCAGGAGGCGAAGTTGATGTCGTGGATGACCAGCACCACCGTCTTGCCGAAGTCGTCGGTGAGCCGGCGCAGCAAGCGCATCATTTCCACCGAGTGCTTCATGTCCAGGTTGTTCAACGGCTCGTCCAGCAACAGGTAGTCGGTGCCCTGCGCCAGGACCATCGCGATGAACGCCCGCTGGCGCTGCCCGCCGGAGAGCTCGTCCACGAAGCGGTCGGCCAGGGCGGTGAGGTCCAGGTAGGCCATGGCTTCATCGATGAAGACCTTGTCGGCGCTGGTGGGCCGGCCGCCGTTGTGCGGGTACCGGCCAAAGCCCACCAGGTCACGCACGGTCAGGCGCACGGTCAGCTGGTTGTCCTGCCGGAGGATGGCCATCTTCCGGGCCAGCTCCTTCCCGGGGGTGGCGAACACATCGAGGCCGTCCACGCTCACGGAGCCGGCATCCATGCGCAGCAGCCGCGACATGATGGAGAGCAGCGTGGACTTCCCGGCACCGTTGGGCCCGATGATGGAGGTGATGCCGCCTTCCTTGATGTCGGCGCTGACGCCGTCGACCACCACTTGGTTGGCATAGGACTTGGAGACGCCGGTTACGGAGATCATTTGACGTTGCCTCTCAGCAGCAGGATAAGGAAGACGATGCCGCCGACGAACTCAATGACAATGCTCAGTGCGGTGTCGAACGCGAAGATGCGTTCCAGGACCAGTTGGCCGCCCACCAAGGCAATGACACCGAGCAGCACGGCAATGGGCAGCACGGCGGTGTGCCGGAAATGCGAGCACAGCTGGTAGGCCAGGGACGCCACCAGCAGGCCGAAGAACGTCACCGGCCCCACCAGGGCGGTGGAGACGGCCACCAGGACGGAGCAGATCACCAGTGTGGCGGTAACCGCCTTTTTGTGGTCTACGCCAAGGTTGACGGCGGTGTCCCGGCCCAGGGCCAGGACATCGAAGGAATGGCGCATCCGCCAGGCCATGAAGCTGACGACGGCGACGGCGACGCCGGAGTACCCCAGCAGTGCGCCGTCCACGTTGTTGAAGGACGCGAAGAACAGGTCCTGCAGGATGATGAATTCGCTGGGGTCGATCAGGCGCTGGAGCAGGGAGGAGAAGCCCCGGAACATGGTGCCGAAGATGATCCCCACCAGCAGCATCAGGTGCAGGGATTTGCCGCCGCCGGTGAACAGCCAGCGGTAGAGCAGGAAGGAGAAGCCCACCATAAGGGCGATTTCGACGGCGAACCGCAGCGGTTCGGACATGGTCAGCACGGCCTGCCCGCCGAGGGTAAACACCAGAACGGTCTGCAGCAGCACGTAGAGGGCATCAAAGCCCATGATCGACGGGGTCAGGATGCGGTTGCACGTCACCGTCTGGAACAACACGGTGGACACCCCGACGGCGTACGCCACCAGGATCATGGAGGCCACCTTGATGGCGCGGCGGGGGAGGATGTAGCCGATGTTCCCGCGCAGCTCAATGGTCATGAACACGGCGACCAGGGCTGCTGCCACCACTGACAGCGTGATGATCCAGAACTTCGGCGGCAGCGACCGGACCGGATGCCGGCGGTGGGAAACCAACGCCGTCGGCAACGGGCTGGCGGGAGCTTCGAGGCCGGTTTCAGTTTTAGCCACGGTCGGCACGCTTTCGCAGGAGCAGGTAGAGGAAGAGGACGCTGCCGATGGCGGCGACAATGACACCCACCGGGATCTCGTACGGATAGCGGATGGTGCGCCCGATGATGTCGCAGGCAAGGACAAAACCGGCGCCGAAGACGGCTACCCAGGGGACGGCCCGGCGCACGTTGTCACCGATCAGCAGCGACACGAGGTTGGGCACGATCAGGCCCAGGAAGGGGATGGACCCGACGCTGACGACGACGACGGCGCTGATCAGGGACACGATCACCAGTCCCAGGGCCATGACGCGGTTGTAGTTCAAACCCAGGTTGGTGGTGAAGTCGGCGCCCATCCCTGCGACGGTGAAGCGGTCGGCTGCCAGATACCCGATGACGGTCAGCAGTCCCACAATCCACAGGAGCTCGTACCGGCCGCGCAGGACGCCGGAAAAGTCGCCCACCATCCAGCTGTTCAAGGTCTGCAGCAGGTCGGTGCGGTAGGCGAAGAAGGTTGTTACGGCTGAAATGACACCGCCGAGCATGATGCCCACCAGTGGAACCAGGAGGGTGTTGCGCAGCGGCAGGCGGCGCAGGATCAGCAGGAACAGTGCTGTTCCGGCGGCGGCAAATAGCGTGGCAGTGGACATCTTCAGCATCATCGATGCGCCGGGAATCAGGATGGTGACGACCAGGATGCCCAGCGATGCGGATTCAACTGTGCCCACGGTGGAGGGTTCCACGAACTTGTTACGGGCCATCAGCTGCATGATCAGTCCGGCGACGCTGACGGCCATGCCGGCGAGGATGATGCTCAGTGTGCGCGGCACGCGGCTGACCCAGAAGACCTGCCAGGCCGCGGGGTCGCCCGCGGTCAGGGACCGCAGCGAGACATCGCTGACGCCGATGAACATGCTCGCCACCGCCAGCACCAGCACCAGCGCGGCGCCCAGCGCGAGGCCGGGCAGGGCGCGCGGAAGCCGCCGTCGTCGGCTGGCGACGTCAGCGGCTGGCGGGGCAGGGGCGGTAACCGGGGGAGGAGGCTGTGAAGAAGCCTGGCCTGGTTCCGGGACGGCAGGGGCGCTCATATCAAAAAGTCCGGTCTCCGTGGCCCGGGCACGCGGCATGAAGCCAGGCGCCCGGGCTGCGGGTGGAAAGCAGGAGTTAGGAAATACCGTTCTGGACTTCGGTCACCATGGCGTCCACATTGTTCAGGCCGTAGCCCACGAGGTACCAGCTATTGGCGTTGAGCGCGGTGATGCGCTCGTTCTTGGCTGCGTTGGTGCCATTGACCAGTTCGTTGTCCAGGACGGCAACGGCGGCTTCGCCGCTCTCGCCCACTGCGGTGTCACGGTCGATGACGAAGAGGTTGTCGGGGTTCTTATCGGCGATGTACTCGGCGGTGATGGATTCGCCGTGCTTGCCGTCGGCCTTGATCTCGGCAACCGGGGTGACGCCCAGGACGTCGTGGATGATGCCGAAGCGGGAGCCGGCGCCGTAGGCGGTCATTTCCCCGCCGCTGGTCATCACGATCAGGCCGGTGCCTGCTTCGGCTGCAGCGGTCTTGGTCTCTTCGATGCGCGCGTCGATGGCTGCCAGCTTCTCTTCGGCGGCTTCCTCCTTGTCGAAGATGCGGCCCAGGGTGCCGGTGACTTCCTTGAAGGATGCCATCGAATCTGCAGCATCAACGCTGAGGTCGATGGTGGGGGCAATCTTGCTCAGCTCTTCATAGGACGCGGCGACGCGGCCGGAGATGATGATCAGGTCCGGGGCACCTTCGCTGATTGCCTCGAAGTCCGGCTCCTTCATGGAGCCGATCTTGGCGTAGTCATCGCCAGCGTACTTGGACAGGCTCTCGGGGAAGTTGGCGGCGGGAACACCGTCGACGTCAACGTCGAGGGCGTTCATGGTGTCCAGTGCGCCGAGGTCAAAGGTGTAGACGGTTTCGGGATTGACCGGGACCTCGGTGCTGCCCTGGGCATGCTCCACAGTGATGTTGGCCGGTTTGGCCGCGGCATCGGCAGACGCTTCGGTCTCTGCGCCGCACGCGCTGAGGGCGAGGAGGGAAGCCAGGGCGGTCCCTGCGACAAGGCGGGACTTGAAAGTGTTTTTCACGGTAAGGAACTCCAGCTGCTTAGGTCAACGTCCGCCCGGCGGGGAAACCACCAATAAGGACACAGAAATGTTTGCTAATGTGTGCGCGCCTTTGAAAGCTACCGTGTTAGGTGAGCCTAAGGCAACTTGGAAGCATGACGAAGGCAACAAAAGAACTTCCCGGAGCAGGTAGCCCAAAAAAGGATTGTTGGCACTCGCCTTGACCGAGTGCTAACCGTTGCATAAAGTCGGAGCTAGCACTCTCCAAGTGAGGGTGCTAATTCCTGAGGGAAGCGCCATCCGGCACCGCGACGACGGCCAGCGCCTACCGACGGCCCCATCCGTTAGTAACTACGCAAAGGAGAGCCCGAGTGTCGGTCTCGATTAAGCCCCTTGAGGATCGCATTGTTGTCCGCCCCCTCGAAGCCGAGCAGACCACTGCTTCCGGCCTCGTCATCCCGGACACCGCCAAGGAAAAGCCCCAGGAGGGCGAAGTTGTCGCAGTAGGCCCCGGCCGTGTTGACGACAACGGCAACCGCGTTCCGGTTGATGTTTCCGAAGGTGACGTTGTCATCTACTCGAAGTACGGCGGAACCGAAGTCAAGCACGGCGGCCAGGAGTACCTGGTGCTGTCCGCCCGCGACGTGCTGGCCATCGTCGTTAAGTAGTCGAAAAAGGGAAACCCCGGCCAATCTGGCCGGGGTTTTCTGATGCAGGTGCAGATGTAGCTGTCGGAAAGGACACACACATGGCAAAGCAATTGGAGTTCAACGACTCCGCCCGCCGTTCGCTGGAGGCCGGCGTCGACAAGCTGGCCAACACCGTCAAGGTGACCCTCGGCCCGCGCGGCCGCAACGTAGTGCTCGCCAAGACCTGGGGCGCTCCCACCATCACGAACGACGGCGTCACCATCGCCCGTGAGGTTGAGCTGGAGGACCCGTACGAGAACCTCGGCGCACAGCTGGCCAAGGAAGTAGCAACCAAGACCAACGATGTTGCCGGCGACGGCACCACCACCGCAACCGTCCTGGCCCAGGCGCTGGTCAAGGAAGGCCTGCGCAACGTTGCTGCCGGCGCAGCTCCGGGCCAGCTCAAGCGCGGCATGGAGACTGCCGTGGAGGCAGTGGCAGCCCGCCTGCTGGAAAATGCCAAGGAAGTCCAGGGCAACCAGGTGGCGCATGTCGCCGCCATCTCCGCGCAGAGCACCGAGATCGGCGAGCTGCTCGCCAAGGCCTTTGACACCGTCGGCAAGGACGGCGTCATCACCATCGAGGAATCCTCCTCGACGCAGACCGAACTGGTCATCACCGAGGGCATGCAGTTCGACAAGGGCTACCTGTCCCCGTACTTCGTGACCGATCCGGAGCGTCAGGAAGCCGTCCTCGAGGACGCCTTGATCCTGATCAACTCCGGCAAGATCTCCTCCGTGGCCGAGTTCCTGCCGCTGCTGGAAAAGGCGCTGCAGACCTCCAAGCCGCTGTTCATCATCGCCGAGGACATTGAAGGCGAAGCCCTGTCCACCCTGGTGGTCAACAAGATCCGCGGCACCCTGAACGTGGTAGCCGTCAAGGCTCCCGGCTTCGGCGACCGCCGCAAGGCCATGATGCAGGACATCGCCACCCTCACCGGTGCGCAGGTTGTCTCCCCGGACCTGGGCCTGAAGCTGGACCAGGTTGGCCTTGAGGTGCTGGGTTCGGCCCGCCGCATCACGGTCACCAAGGACAGCACCACCATCGTCGACGGAACCGGCTCGGAATCAGACGTCGCGGACCGCGTTTCCCAGATCCGTGCAGAGATTGAGCGCTCGGATTCCGACTGGGACCGCGAGAAGCTGCAGGAACGCCTGGCCAAGCTCTCCGGCGGCATTGGTGTCATCAAGGTCGGCGCAGCCACCGAGGTTGAGCTGAAGGAAAAGAAGCACCGCATCGAAGACGCCGTGTCTTCCACGCGTGCAGCCCTGGAAGAGGGCATTGTGGCCGGCGGCGGTTCCGCACTGGTCCACGCTGCCAAGGCCCTGGACACCGATCCGGAGGTCGCCAAGCTCGAAGGCGACGCCGCCACCGCCGTGGGCCTGGTGCGCCGCGCACTGGCCCAGCCGCTGCGCTGGATCGCCGAGAACGCCGGTGCCGAAGGCATGGTTGTTGTTGCCAAGGTCACCGACCTCGAGGTCAACCACGGCTTCAACGCCGCAACCGGCGTCTACGAGAACCTCGTTGACGCCGGGATCATCGACCCGGTCAAGGTCACGCGGTCGGCGCTGCGCAACGCGGCGTCCATCGCCGCGCTGGTCCTCACCACGGAAGCTCTCGTGGTGGAGAAGCCGGCCGACAACGACGAAGATCACGGCCACCAGCACTAGGTGCCGTAAAAGCCCCGGATCCAGTGTGGAAATCCGCACCGGATCCGGGGCTTTTTGCTGTCCGGAGACCGCCGGATCCCCGCCCCGGAGAAACACCGCGGCCGGTGCCCTGTTGTTTGAACTGTAAACTTCAACGGTATTTCGGATCAGAGGAAGTTCTAATTATTTTGAGTTCTAACGTGGTTTCGGCTCCGCACCAGCGGCGCTACCGGCCCGAAGTCCAGGGCCTGCGCGCCCTGGCCGTAGTGCTGGTGGTGCTCTACCACGTCTGGCTGGGCCGGGTCTCCGGCGGTGTGGACATCTTCCTCCTGATCTCCGCTTTCCTGCTGACCGGCTCCTTTGTGCGCAAGGTCGAAGCCGGGGCGCCGCTGGCACTGGGCCGCTACTGGCTTCACCGCTTCAAGGGCCTGCTGCCCGCCGCGGTGGTTGTCCTGCTGGCTGTGCTTGCCGCCAGCGCGTGGCTGCTGCCCAAGAGTGACTGGGCCGGGATTTTCCGGCAGGTCTGGTCCTCGCTGTTCTACGTGCAGAACTGGACCCTGGCCAACAGCTCAGTGGACTACTACGCCCGGGACAACAGTGCGGCCAGCCCGCTGCAGCACTTCTGGTCCCTCTCCGTCCAGGGACAGGTCTTCATCCTCTGGCCGCTGATCTTCGCCGGTGCCGCCTTCGCGGCCAACCGGCTGCGGCTGCGCTACCGGCATGTCCTGCTCGGAGTCTTCGGAGCGGTCTTCCTGTGCTCGCTGGCCTTTTCCATCTGGCAGACGGCCGTGAACCAGGGATATGCCTACTTCGACACCCGGACCCGCCTGTGGGAGTTCGCTCTCGGCTCGCTGCTGGCCTTGGCCCTGCCGTATCTGCGCTTTGGCCGGATCCCGCGCATCATCATGGGGTGGATCGGTGTTGCTGCGATGCTCAGCTGCGGAGTCCTCCTGCAGGTGCAGCAGCAGTTCCCCGGCTACATGGCGCTGTGGCCCACGCTGGCCGCGGCCCTGATCATCACCGCCGGAGACACCGGCAGCCGGGCCGGCGCGGACCGCTTCCTCTCCTCCAAGCCGCTGGTGGCCATGGGGAACAACTCCTACGCGCTGTACCTGTGGCACTGGCCGGTCCTCGTGCTCTGGCTGGTCACCGCCGGGAAGGAAAACGCCGGACTGCTGGACGGCGCCGTCGTCATCGCGCTCTCCTGCGTCCTGGCCGTGCTCACCACCTCGCTGGTGGAGAACCCAATGAGCCGCTGGTCCTGGCCCAATACGGCACCGTGGCGCACCGCCGTCGTCGTCGCCGCGTCCCTGGCCCTGGTCGCTGCGCCGCTGGCCGGCTGGCAGGCCGGCGTCCGCAGCCAGGAGCAGGCCGTGCGGCTGCAGACCGTGATGGACAATCCCGGCGCGCTGGCCCTCGACCCCGGCTTTGAATATGCCGGTTCCACCGACGCCGTGGTGAAGCCCTCCTCAACCGGCATGGGCGCCGAGTGGGCGAAAACCGACGGCGCCTGCGAAGAGGCCTACCTGCCGGAGGACCCGCTGCTGGCCGGCTGCCTGCGGATCGGTTCCGCCGAAGGGGCCGTCAAGAGCATCGTGGTGCTCGGGGACTCCCATGCCCAGCAGTGGCTGTCCGCCCTGGGCCCGGTGGCCAAGGCGAACAACTGGCACCTCGTGGCGCTGCTCAAGCCGGGCTGCCGCTACGGCGCCGCCGCCGAAAGCCGCAGCGAGGAATGCAACGCGTTCAACGCGGCCTCCTCCGACTACGTGCAGCAAACGGTTCCCGACGCTGTCTTCACGGTCGCATCCGTCTCCAAGCCCAGCTCGGCGGAGGAAACCCTGGCCGACGGCTACGAGGCAGGGGTTGCCCCCTTCACTGCTGCCGGAATCGACGTGCTTGCCATGCGGGACAACCCCCGCTTCGACTTCGACATGGTCAAGTGCCTGGACGCCAACAACCTCGACACCACGGCGTGCACCCTGCCGCGCACCCAGCTCCTGGCCGCCGTCTCACCGCTGGATGCACTCGCCGCGACCCCCGGGATCCACACCCTGGATATGACCGACCAGCTCTGCACCGCCCAGGAATGCCCGGGCATCATCGGCAACACCTTCGTCTACATGGACCACGACCACCTGAGCCGCACCTACCTCGAGACCACCACCGGCGTCCTCGCCCGACGGATTCTCGCGGCGACAGGCTGGGAGGGAACAGCTGTGAGCGCCACCACCAACGAATTGTTGGAATAGGGACCCGGAGGCTTTCGTTTTAGGATGTAAGGAAGCCAACCGGTCCTTTCCCGGTTCCCTCCATCCCTCCGGTCCCCCGCGAAAGAGGCGTAGTTTTGAGCCAGCAGTCCCCAGAGCATGATCCGTTCGGCTTCATCGGCCTGACCTACGACGACGTCCTGCTGCTGCCCGGCCCGACGGACGTCATCCCGTCCGAGGCGGACACGTCTTCCCGCCTGTCAAAGCGGATCCGGGTGCACACGCCCCTGCTGTCCGCAGCCATGGACACGGTTACCGAATCCCGCATGGCCATCGCCATGGCCCGCCAGGGCGGGCTCGGCGTGATTCACCGCAACCTCTCCATCCCCGACCAGGCTGAGCACGTCGACCGGGTCAAGCGCAGCGAATCCGGCATGATCACCAACCCGGTCACCATTTCCCCGGAAGCCACCCTGCAGGACTTGGACGACCTGTGCGCGCACTTCCGCGTCTCGGGCCTGCCCGTGGTGGACACGGACAACAAGCTGCTGGGCATCGTGACCAACCGCGACACACGCTTCATTCCGCGCGCCGACTATCCGCACCGCAAGGTCAGCGAAGTCATGACCCGGATGCCGCTGATCACCGGCCGCGTGGGTATCAGCGCCGAGGAAACCATGGAGCTGCTCGGCAAGCACCGCATCGAGAAGCTGCCGCTGGTCGACAATGACGGCCGCCTGCAGGGCCTGATCACGGTCAAGGACTTCGACAAGGCAGAGCAGTACCCGCTGGCCACCAAGGATGACGAAGGCCGGCTGCGTGTCGGTGCCGCCATCGGTTTCTTCGGTGACGGCTACGAGCGCGCCATGACGCTGGTCGACGCCGGCGTCGACATCCTGGTTGTGGACACCGCCAACGGCCACAGCGCCGGGGTGCTGGAAATGATCTCCCGCCTGAAGAAGGACCCGGCGGCTGCGCACGTCGATATCATCGGCGGCCAGGCAGCCACCCGTGAAGGCGCCCAGGCACTCATTGATGCCGGCGCCGACGCCATCAAGGTCGGTGTCGGTCCGGGCTCCATCTGCACCACCCGCGTGGTGGCCGGCGTGGGCGTTCCCCAGATCACAGCCATCTACGAGGCCTCCAAGGCAGCCATCCCGGCCGGCATTCCGCTGATCGCCGACGGCGGCCTGCAGTACTCGGGCGACATCGGCAAGGCGATTGTGGCCGGCGCCGATACCGTAATGCTCGGCGGCCTGCTCGCCGGCTCCGCGGAAAGCCCGGGAGACCTGGTCTTCGTCAACGGCAAGCAGTTCAAGTCCTACCGCGGCATGGGCTCCCTGGGCGCCATGCAGTCCCGGGGCAAGAACACCTCGTACTCCAAGGACCGCTACTTCCAGGCGGACGTTCCCTCCGACGAGAAGCTGATTCCCGAGGGCATCGAGGGCCAGGTGCCCTACCGCGGCCCGCTTTCCGCCGTCGCGCACCAGTTGGTCGGCGGCCTGCGCCAGACCATGTTCTACACCGGTGCCCGCACCATCGAGGAACTCAAGGCCAAGGGCAAGTTTGTCCGGATCACTCCGGCCGGCCTGAAGGAATCCCACCCGCACGACATCATGATGACCGCGGAAGCGCCGAACTACGGTACCCGCCGCTAAGGTTCCGACACCGGATCCACAGCTCCGCGCCACGCAGCGGCCGCCACCCTGACGGGAGGCGGCCGCTGCCGCTTTAAGCGCCGGTGCGTGGCTGCGATAACCTAGGGGTGTGAGTAACGAGATTGAAATTGGCCGTGGCAAGCGTGGGCGCCGAGCCTACTCCCTCGATGATGTGGCGATTGTGCCGTCCCGGCGTACCCGGGACCCGCAGGATGTTTCGATCAACTGGCAGATAGATGCGTATCAGTTTGCCATGCCGGTCATGGGCGCGCCCATGGACTCGGTCATGTCCCCGGCCACCGCAATCGCCCTGGGCCGCCTGGGCGGACTGGGCGTGCTGAACCTTGAGGGCCTGTGGACCCGCTACGAGGATCCGCAGCCGCTGCTGGACGAAATCGCGGTCCTGAGCGAAGAGAACTTCAACCCCGCCGCCACCCGCCGGCTCCAGGAAATCTACGACGCGCCAATCAAAGCGGAGCTGATCACCTCCCGGCTGGCCGAGATGCGCGACGCCGGTGTCACCGTTGCCGGATCCCTCACCCCGCAGCGCACCCAGGAGTTCTACAAGACGGTCCTCGCCGCCGGCGTCGACATCTTTGTCATCCGCGGCACCACTGTTTCGGCCGAGCACGTCTCCAAGACGGTCGAGCCGCTGAACCTGAAGCAGTTCATCTACGAACTCGATGTGCCGGTCATCGTTGGCGGAGCCGCCGGCTACACCCCTGCCCTGCACCTGATGCGCACCGGCGCAGCCGGCGTGCTGGTGGGCTTCGGCGGGGGAGCGACCACCACCACCCGCCGCGCGCTCGGCATCCACGCGCCGATGGCCACGGCCATCGCCGACATCGCCGAAGCACGCCGCGACTACATGGATGAGTCGGGCGGCCGTTACGTACACGTGATCGCAGACGGCGGCATGGGAACCAGCGGAGACATCGTCAAGGCCATCGCCATGGGCGCCGACGCCGTCATGCTGGGTTCCGCCCTTGCCCGCGCCGAGGAAGCCCCGGGCCAGGGCTGGCACTGGGGCCAGGAAGCGCACCACAGCGAACTTCCGCGCGGCGACAGGGTCCGCCTGGACACTGTAGGGCCGCTGGAGGAAGTCCTCTGGGGCCCCTCGCACCACACCAACGGAACATCGAACCTGATGGGCGCCCTGCGCCGGGCCATGGCCACCACCGGATATTCGGATGTGAAGGCCTTCCAGCGCATCGAGGTCCTGGTCTCGCCCTACCTATCCAACATGTAGTTGCCTAGAGTGGGGCGCAGATAGGCTGCACCGGCAGGAAAGGAAGTCTGTGATGATGAGCAACGATGCACTCAGTCCGGAATACCGCCAGGATGCCCTGGCCCAACTGCGCTCCACTGCGGAACCCGGCCAGGAACTGGACATCCTGATTGTCGGAGGCGGCGTCGTCGGCACCGGCGCGGCTCTGGACGCGGTGACCCGCGGGCTGAAGGTGGGCATGGTGGAGGCCCGCGACTGGGCCTCCGGCACCTCATCGCGCTCCTCCAAACTCATCCACGGCGGGCTGCGCTACCTGGAAATGCTGGACTTCGCGCTGGTGTCCGAAGCCCTGAAGGAACGCGGCCTGCTGATCCAGCGGATCGCCCCGCACCTCGTGAAGCCGGTTCCGTTCCTCTACCCGCTGACCCACCGGTTCTACGAGCGGCCCTACGTGGGCGCCGGGATCCTGCTCTACGACACCATGGGGCTGACCTCGGGCAACTCCCGCGGCGTGCCGATGCACAAGCACCTGAGCCGGAAGGCGACCCTGCGGGCAGCGCCCAGCCTGAAGGATGACGCCATGATCGGCTCCATCCGCTACTACGATGCCCAGGTGGATGACGCCCGGTATGTGGCCACGATGGCCCGCACCTCTGCCCATTACGGAGCCACCGTCGCCAACCGGGTGTCAGTGGTGGATTTCCTGCGTGAAGGTGAACGCGTCGTCGGTGCGCGGGTCAAGGACCAGGAATCCGGAGCGGAATTCGATGTCTTCGCCCGCCAGGTGGTCAACGCCACCGGCGTCTGGACCGATGAAACCCAGGCCATGGTGACGGACCGGGGCCAGCTGAAGGTCCGTGCCTCCAAGGGAGTGCACCTGGTGGTGCCCCGGGACCGGATCCAGTCCACCGTGGGCATGATCCTGCGCACCGAGAAGTCCGTGCTGTTCGTCATCCCGTGGGGCCGGCACTGGATTGTGGGAACCACCGATACCGACTGGAACCTGG
The DNA here is from genome assembly GCF_018622995.1 of Arthrobacter jiangjiafuii. Classification (NCBI taxonomy): domain Bacteria; kingdom Bacillati; phylum Actinomycetota; class Actinomycetes; order Micrococcales; family Micrococcaceae; genus Arthrobacter; species Arthrobacter jiangjiafuii. The sequence continues at coordinate 2,817,994 of NZ_CP076022.1, read as the reverse complement.
ACAAGGCCCACCCCGCTGCAACGTCGGCTGACATCGATTACCTGCTGGAACACGTCAACCTGGTGCTCAAGACGCCGCTGACCCGTGAAGACGTCGAGGGCGTCTATGCCGGCCTGCGGCCGCTGCTCGCCGGCGAAAACGACTCCACCGCCAAGCTCTCCCGCGAACATGTTGTCGCCCACCCGGTTCCGGGACTGGTGGTTGTTGCCGGCGGCAAATGGACCACCTACCGGGTCATGGCCAAGGACGCCGTCGACGAGGCAGCCCGCGCCCTGGACGGGAAGGTACCCGAGAGCTGCACCTCCACCATTCCCCTGCTGGGAGCCGAAGGCTACAAAGCGGCCTGGAACCTGCGCCACCGCACCGCCGAGCGCTACGGAGTGCACGTGGCACGGGTGGAGCACCTGTTGAACCGGTACGGGTCGCTGGCCACCGACGTCCTGGAGCTGATCCGGGCAAACCCGGAACTGGGGGAGCCGCTGCCCGGAGCAGACGACTATTTGCGGGCGGAGGTCGTCTACGCCGCTACCGCCGAGGGCGCACGCCATGTGGAAGACGTCCTGGCCCGCCGCACCCGCATTTCGATCGAGTCCTGGGACCGTGGGGTGTCCGCTGCCCCGGTGGTGGCCGAACTCATGGCACCTGTTCTGAACTGGGATGCGGAGCGGGTGTTGAAGGAAGTGGCCTACTACGAGGCACGGGTTGAGGCCGAGCGCCTAAGCCAGGAACAGCCCGATGACATCTCGGCGGATGCGGCACGGTTGAAGGCGCACGACATTGCGCCGCTGACCTGAGGCGGTACAGGACTTTGACGGACCCTGGACTGACGCTCAACGAGAAGGGCGCAATCCTCACGACGCCGGAGATGGTCATCCTCGATATGGAGGCCGTTGACCGTTACGATGCCGCTGCCCAGCTCGCGCAGCGGATGTACCGGCAGGGAAGGATCCGGGATGTTGACGCGTTCCTGGAGCAGGTCAATGCCCGTGAACACCAGATGGCCACCGGCCTGCCTGGAGGAATAGGCGTTCCGCACGCGCGCAGCCAGTACGTCACCGAAACGTCCATCGGCGTGGGGATCACCCGGTACGGCCACAGCATCGATTTTGGTGCCTCCGACGGGCCGGCCACCGTGATTCTTCTCATAGCGACACCGGCAGGGGCCTTTTCCGAGCATCTCGAAGTCCTGGCCACCCTGGCGCGGTCCTTGTTCCGGCCTGCTTTCCGGGACTCGCTGCGCCGGGCCGGCGACGCCGAAGTGATCGCGGAACTGATCAATTCCTCACTGGTGTTCTTTGAGCACTGAAGAGGTCCGGATCCGCCTCGTGACCGGCAGCCATTGGGCGTTCCCCCTGCTCAGGACGTACGGTTAAGCCGTGCTGAAAACTGCCCTGCAACCCCGCTGGATCGCCGGCCTGCTTTTTGCCCTGGCGATCTCCACGGTCTTTGTCTTCTTGAGCCAATGGCAGTTTTCGACCGCGGAAAGCGACCTCCCGCCGTCCTCTTCCGCCACCGAAGAGGTCCGTCCGCTGACCGAGGTCTTCACGCCCGGCGTGGAACTGTACGGAACCACAGCGGACCAGATGGTCTCCATGACCGGGACTTTCCGCGCCGAAGACACGGTGCTGATCGACAACCGGCTGTACGACGGCGACGAAGGCTACTGGGTGGTCACGGCACTGGCCGTCGACGGCGCACCTGACGGCGCAGTCATGCCCGTAGTCCGGGGCTGGATCGCCGACCCCGCAGACCTTGCGCCCGCCCCGGAGGGGCAGGTCGACGTCGTCGGGCGCCTGCTGCCACCGGAAGCCCCCCTTCCGGAACCCGCCGCGGACGGCATCCTGCCCAGCCTGGCCAGCTCCGAGCTGATCAACGTCTGGGACACCCCCGGTTATGCCGCCTTCGTCACGGCCGACGAGATCACCGTCAACGGTGAAGCGGCCAACAGCGGTGGGATGCGGGTGGTGGACGTCGGCGCCCAGCCGCAGGAAACCACCGTGAACTGGATGAACATTTTTTATGCCCTTGAGTGGGTGGTCTTCGCCGGGTTCTCGGTGTTCCTTTGGTGGCGCCTGGTCGCCGATGCCTACCGCCGATCCCTCGAGGACGACGACGAGTACTACGACGATGATGAAGACGACGACGACGGCGGTCTTCCCGCCGGTCCGGCCCCCAGCAGTGAGGTAAACAAGTGAGCGATCCCGCACCCGCCCCCACATCAGCCAACCCGGCGCCCGGTTCCCCTGCACCCCGGTCCCAGGCGCCCGGCGGAAAGCCGCGGAAGAAGAAGCGGCGGTTCGGCGGCACCCATGCCCAGATCCGCTCGGCCCTGGCGTTCTACAAGGTCTCGTCCTATGTCACGGGCGTGTTCCTGCTGCTGCTGTGCATCGAAATGATCCTCAAGTACGGCATGAAGATTGAAGAGATTTCCGTGGGCCCGCTGAACCTGTTCACCGGAGTGCTCATCGCGCACGGCTGGCTGTACGTGGTCTACCTGCTGGCCGATTTCCGGTTGTGGCAGCTGATGCGGTGGCCGTTCTCGAAGTTCATCCTGATTGCCCTGGGCGGCGTCATTCCCTTCCTGTCCTTCATTGTGGAATCGCGCACACATAAGCAGGTCCTGGCGGAGCTCGCAGCGCACCCCGAAGCTGCCAAGCGGTACTGACCGGCGCCGGGTCCGGAAGCGGCACGATGTGCAGGGCGGTTGCTCCGGCGACTATCCTTGAAACCGTGACTAATTCCGCGACCCCACCCATTGAAGAGCGCCCTGTCCTAGTTGTGGACTTCGGCGCCCAGTATGCCCAGCTCATTGCCCGCCGGGTACGCGATGCAGATGTCTATTCCGAGGTGGTTCCCCACACCTACACGACGGAACAGATCATGGCGAAGAACCCGGCAGCCATTATCCTTTCCGGCGGACCGTCCAGCGTCTACGCGGAAGGTGCCCCCGCTGTCAGCGAAGGCCTGTTCGAGGCCGGCGTCCCCGTCCTCGGTATCTGCTACGGCTTCCAGGCCATGGCCAACGCCCTCGGCGGCAAGGTCGCCAAGACCGGCCTGCGTGAGTATGGCTCCACCGACGCCAACGTCGTCGGCGGCGCCCGCTCAATCCTGGAAGGCACGCCGGAGCAGCAGAACACCTGGATGAGCCACGGCGACAGCGTCCAGGAGGCCCCGCCCGGATTCGAGGTGCTGGCCACCACCGCCGGTGCCCCCGTGGCAGCCTTCGCCAACGAGGAGAAGCGGCTTTACGGCGTGCAGTGGCACCCCGAAGTCAAGCACTCCGCCCACGGCCAGTCCGTGCTGGAGAACTTCCTCTTCAAGGGCGCCAAGCTCGAGAAGAGCTGGACCACGGGCAACATCGTCGAGGAGCAGGTTGAGCGCATCCGTGCGCAGGTAGGAAACTCCCGCGTGATCTGCGGCCTGTCCGGCGGCGTCGATTCCGCCGTGGCCGCAGCCCTGGTACAGCGTGCCGTGGGCGACCAGCTGACCTGCGTGTTCGTGGACCACGGACTGCTGCGTGAAGGGGAAGCCGAGCAGGTCGAACGCGACTTCGTGGCCTCCACCGGCGTCAACCTCTACGTCGCGAACGAGCAGAAGCGCTTCCTTGAAGCCCTGGCCGGCGTCACGGACCCCGAAACCAAGCGCAAGATCATCGGCCGGGAGTTCATCCGCGCCTTCGAAGAAGCCGAACGCGCCATCATGGCCGAGGCTGCTGCCGCCGGCGAGCCGATCCGCTTCCTGGTTCAGGGCACCCTCTACCCGGACGTCGTCGAATCCGGCGGCGGCGAAGGTGCAGCAAACATCAAGAGCCACCACAATGTGGGCGGTCTTCCCGAGGACCTGAAGTTCGAGCTCGTTGAGCCGCTCCGGGCCCTGTTCAAGGACGAAGTCCGCGCCGTGGGCGCCCAGCTGGGCCTGCCCGCGGAAATCGTGGGACGCCAGCCGTTCCCCGGCCCCGGCCTGGGAATCCGCATCATCGGTGAAGTCAACCAGGAACGCCTGGACCTGCTGCGCCGTGCCGATGCCATTGCCCGCGCCGAGCTCACCGCAGCCGGCTTGGATAACGACGTCTGGCAGATGCCGGTGGTGCTGCTGGCCGATGTCCGCAGTGTCGGCGTGCAGGGTGACGGCCGTACCTACGGCCATCCGATCGTGCTCCGCCCGGTCTCCAGCGAGGACGCGATGACCGCTGACTGGTCCCGCCTGCCCTACGATCTGCTGGCCCGCATTTCCAACCGCATTACCAATGAAGTCGATGGAATCAACCGAGTGGTCCTGGACGTCACGTCCAAGCCGCCGGGAACCATCGAATGGGAGTAGATTGACCGCGGGGGGCAGCCGGTTTCGGCTGTCCCCCGCGTTGCTATGTCGGGTAAACCCGGTGGGAAGCGATAGTTTAGAAGGTATGCCAATTTGGTCAAGAACGTCGCGCGGAAGTGCAGAAATGAGGGCACCAGTGTCTGAGCAGAATCCCGGGGACAGTGCCTCGGACTTCCTGCTGCCGTGGCTGGGACAACTGGGACAGCATGCCGGATCGGACACGTTGCTTCATTTCATTCCCTCACCCTCCAACAGCATCGACCTGACCCACGCGCATCCCTCCGGGCTGGCCCAGCTGCTGGCCGGACGCCGCACCCGGCTCTCCACGCTGCTGCGCGATTCCGAGCAGTACGGCGCCGCCATGAAGGCCGGCCGCCTGCTGCGCGCCAAGATCTACGAGCTCGGTACCGACCGCGGCATCGACGTCGGCTACCTCGCGGCGGGCACCGCCTCCTGGCGCTACGCTGCCGACGACGCCGTCCGTCCCGAATCCCTGACCGCACCGGTGCTGCTGACCCCGGTCTCGCTCACCGTGCACCCCTCCCAGGACGACTATGAGCTGCAGCTGACCGATAAGGCAGCGCTGAATCCCGCCTTTGTCCGGCACCTGCAGCATGAGCAGGGCCTGGATATCGATGTGGAGGCCCTGGCCCGGCTCGCCTACGGCACCGCACGCTTTGATCCCCATCCGGTGCTGGAGAAACTCCGCGCCGTCACCGAGAACGTCCGCAGCATCAACATCGAACACCGGCTGCTCGTCTCCACCTTCGCCGATCTCTCCGACCTGTCCGAGGACAGCGCCCTGGACCCGGCCCATCCGATTCTTCGCGCCCTGCTGGACGCCGCCCAGGGAAAGACCGGCAGCGCTCCCGCAGCCAGGGCCACCGGACTTCCCCCGCTGGATGACCGGCTGCCTGCCGATGAACTGCTGGTGCTCGATGCCGACAGCGACCAGCAGGAAGTCCTGGACCTGGTGCTGGACGGCCAGTCCCTGGTGGTTTCCGCCCCGCCCGGAACAGGGCAGACACAGACCGCGCTCAACGCCGCCGCGGCCCTGGTCCACGCCGGTAAGTCGGTGCTCGTCGTCGCCGAGCGCCGCGGCACGCTGAACCAGTTCGTGTCGGAGCTCGACGGCCTGCACCTTGGCTCAGCGGTACTCCAGCTCAACGCCGGACTGACCGAGCAGCAGTTGAAGGACCAGCTGATCCGCGCCATCGTCCGCAACGAGAAGGCCGCCGCACCCGAGCTGGAGAGCCTGCACAAGGTCCTCGTCGCCAACCGGCACCAGCTGCGGGACCACGTGAAGTCGCTGCACAACGTCCGCCGCCGCTGGGGCTGCTCGCCCTACCAGGCCATGCAGTCCCTCGCGGAGCTCACCTCCATGACCCCCGCTCCGGCCACCACCGTCCGGCTCAAGCGCAGCGTCCTGGACAGCATCACCGACCGTACGGAACTGACCGGCCGGCTCCGCCGCGCCGCGGAACTGGGCAGCTTCAGCCGGGCAGCGACATCGAGCCCCTGGTTTGGCGCCAAGCTCCTGAACCGCAAGGAAACCGAAGAGGCCTACGAGCTGACCCAGAGCCTGGCCCGGGACCTGCCCGGGCTGCGTTCCCAGGTCCAGGCCGTGGCCGAACACTCCCAGATCCGTCTGGGGGAGACCTTTGCCCAGTGGGGCGAGCAGCTGGAGCTGCTGGTCGCCGTCCGCGAGAGCCTGGACAAGTTCACTCCGGATATTTTCGACCGCCCGGTCAGCGACCTGATTTCCGCCACCGCATCTTCCTCCTGGCGCCGTGAACGGGCAGTGGACATGAGCTCCATGACCCGTTCGAGGCTGCGTCGCGTGGCCAAGGAGTACATCCGGCCCGGCGTCCACATCTCGGACCTGCACTCCTCGCTGGTGGAGGTGCAGCAGCAGCGCGCGGTATGGACCCGCTATGCCACCACCCAGCGCCACCCGTCGGTGGCCACCGGGCTGGCCGACATCAACCGGTCCTACATCACCGTCAAGGAACAGCTGGATACCCTGACCGGGATCCTTGACGGCACTCCGGCCAGCCCCGACCTGGCCGAACTGACCCTGGATGAGCTCGAAAAGCAGCTCAGCGCCCTCGCCGGCGACCGGGAAACCCTGGAAACCCTGCCCGAACGCACGCTCCTGTTGGATGAAATGCGCGGCCAGGGCCTGGGCGAACTGCTGGATGACCTGGAAGCCCGGGAAGTCCTGCCCCGCCAGGTCGGCTACGAACTTGAACTGGCCTGGTGGCAGTCGGCCCTCGAAGCGATGATCAGCGGCGACGACTACCTCGCCATGTCCGACGGCGACAGCCTGCGCCGGCTGGAAGCCGAATACCGGCTGGCAGACAACGCCCACGTCGCATCCGGCAGCTCCCGGGTCCGGGCAGCCCTGGCCGAGAGCTGGCGCCGCGGCGTCAAGACTGCGCCGTCCGACGCCGCCACCCTGCGGGACGCCATCAAGAACGGGCCGCTGGCCCTGCCCGATTTATGTGCGCAGTCCACCGAACTGGTATCGGCACTGCTGCCGGTCTGGGCCGCCAGCCCGCTGATCCTGCCCATGGTCCTCCCGGGCCACCGCTCCTTTGATGCAGTGATCCTCTTGGACGCCGAGTCGACTTCCCTGCAGTCCGCAGTGCCGGCCCTGGCGCGCGCAGCTCAGGTTGTGGCCTTCGGGGACGGGCAGCTGGGCGGTCCGCGTCCCTTCACGATCGGGGTGGAGCCCGTGCTTCAGGGCCAGCAGAACGACCTGGTCAGTGCATTTGAAGCACTCGCCACGGTCCTGCCGGTCCGCACCCTGTCCACGGTCTACCGCGGACCGGACCGCGGCCTGCTGGATCAGCTCAGCCGCAGCTTCTACGAGGACCGGCTGAAAACCGTTCCCCGCGGCGCCGACGTAAGCTCCGCCGAGCGCCCTCTCGTCGTGGAATACCTCGCCGACGGTACCGGCATGCCCAGCTCCGACCACGAGGGCGTCGAAAGTGTCGCCGCCGAGGTCAACCGCGTGGTGGACCTGGTCTTCGAGCACATCCGCCGCCGGCCGCACCAGTCCCTGGGCGTGGTCACGGCGAGCCCGCGGCACGCCGTGCGCGTTGCTGAAGCGATCCGCATCCAGATGGCGAACTTCCCCTGGGCCTCCGACTTCTTCACCCCGGGCAAGGAATCCTTCCGAGTGGTCCCCGTGGACCGTGCCGCAGGCCTGGTGCGGGACTGCATCATCTTCTCGCTCGGCTTCGGCCGGACCCCGCACGGCAGGGCACTGCATACCTTCGGATCCCTGTCCTCGCCCGAGGGCCGGGGCCGGTTCCTGACCGCCATGACACGGGCCCGTAGCAAGCTTCACGTGCTGACCTGCTTCCGGCCGGAGGACCTGGACAAGTCCAGGCTTGGCTATGGAGCCCTGGACTTCTACGAGCTGATCAGCCGGGAACTCGACCCGGTAACGGGCGGCCCCCGGAACGCTCCGGTAGCCGGGGCCCAAGGTGTCGACGGCGGAGCCGGCGGCATCATGGACGAAGACCCGCTGGTGGCGGACCTCGTGAACCGGCTGCGTGCCCGCGGCGCCAAGGTCTGGGACCACTACGAGGGAACCATCGACATCGTTGCCACGGTGGAGAGCAGCAACTCCGAGGCAGACGTTACGGTTCCGATGGCGATTGAGTCAGACGGCACCGAACGCTACCGGAACATGAGTGTGCGTGAACGCAGCCGGCTGCGGCCGCAACTCCTGGAGCGGCTGGGCTGGCGTTACATGCCGCTGTGGACCATCGAGGTCTTCAGCGATCCGTCGGCCTGCGCGGACCTGGTAGGCCGGTATCTGAACCTGCCGGCCCCGCGCGACGGTGACGACGCCGGCAGGGGTGCCGGCGCGGCCAGGGCCCCGCTGGCACGGCGCGGCAGCCTTGCCGCCGCACCGCACGGCAGCAGCCGGATCCGCGAACGCGGAACGGTCCCTGGCCGCGAAACCCCTTCCGCCTCGTCAGGGGACGGCGGCACCGGCGACGGCCGCTCAACGGAAAACCCCGCCGGACAAGGCAGCGGAGCCACCGCCGGGAAGGCACCGCAGCAAACGGAGCGGCCGTGACGGCACGGAAACCGCACCGCCGGGCCAGTAGCGGACCCACTGCAACCGGCAACGGGGAAGCAGCGGTCCGGTCTGTCCCGGAGCAGCAGGGCACGGACCGGGCGGCGGCGGACGGCGCAGCTGAAACTGCCGCCCCGCACGGGGCGGCCCGCGGGGTCCCGGCCGCAGGTGAATTGTCAGACCTCCTGGGGCAGGCCGCAGAGGATGATCCCCGGGTGTGGGGTGACAGCCCGGACAATCGGGACTCCTGGTTCCTGGAGCAGCGTCCTCCGCACTGGGACTAGCCGGTCCATCTGCCGCCGTGAGCGCACCGGGCTGCCCTGGCCCGCCGAACCGCTCCTAGCCGCCGGTCAGTATCAAATGGACCTGCCCGGCGCCGGATGCGGCGGCAAGGGCGGCCGCCTCCCCGGGAGCCGCAGCGAGGACCACCACGGCTCCGGACTCCCCGGCACCGGGCCATGCTTCTGCGCCGTCTTCGGCAGTCCATAGAACCGGGGCATCGGCAGCCAGGACAGTGGGCGGCCCGGAGGGCTGAAACCCGTCGGGCTGGCCGAGCACAACGTCCACCAGCTGCCCGGGTCTCAGCAGCTGCACCATCGCCGGGTCAGCGGGGCGGACCGAGACCGCGACCGAACCGGGCGGCGCTCCGGTCAAAAGCCCCGCTCCCACCAGGGAGGTCGGCATCAACGGGCTGCCTTGCTTCAGGGGAGTGGCCAGACGTTCGCCTGAAAGCTGTGCCACAGCGGTAAAAGAGCCAGGAGGCACCGCTGCGGCGGCAACCGCGAGAATCTTCAGGTCGTGCTCACGCAGCACTGCTCCTGCAGGCAGGTCAGCTGCCGAGACCACAATCCTGACTTCACCGGAATCGGGAGGCAGCAGCGCCTGGACCCCGGTCCCGGCTGCAGTGCAGCACAGCAGTGCTGCGAGAAGGCGACGCCGGCGGAGCACAAACCTCCGCAGGCGGGACCGGACCGGGCCGGACTGTGCCGGGCCGGACCGCGCCGAGGGAGCTGGTGCGCGGGACGAGCGGGAGGAAGCCATCCCCTGACGCTAGGCGCAGCGGCATCCCGGAGCCCGTTCAGCACAGCGCACTGTGGACAGCACCGGGCAGGGTAAAGCCCTTCAAGAGCGAGGGGAGGAAGAAAGTGCCGCGTGGACGACCGGCGGGACTATCCGGCGGAGGTGCCCGATGCGGTCGTCGACGCGGTGGATGGCTTGGAGCCGGACGCCGGGCCGGAGGCCGATGCTGCGGGGGCAGGGGAACTTTCGGTCTTGGCCGGAGCTGCCGGAACGCTGTTCTTGGCGTCGCGGGAATCCGTGCGGTAAAAACCCGAGCCCTTGAAGACAACGCCAACGCTGTTGAACTTCTTGCGCAGATTTCCACTGCAGGCCGGACACACGGTCAGCGTGTTGTCGGTGAAGGACTGCTGGATATCGAACGCGTGACCGCAGTCCTTGCAGGCATAGGCATAAGTGGGCACTGTTACTCCTCCTGAGAAGACCAAGATGTCAGGCCCCGGGCCAAGCTGCCTGTCGAAGAAACGGGCGCTGGCACTCGGTGGCCTTGAGTGCTAACTATACCGCGTGTCTGCTGCCTGCCGGGTCCAGCGGCAGCCAGGTCCACCCCGAGGGCGTGAGCACGCCATCCACGGGCTGGTCGAAAGCATCCGAGGCCCAGGAACCTGCGGGAACAAACTCATGGTCGTACACCAGGGCCACCGCAAGCGCGTTGTTGCCGGCTGCCCGGAGCTCCGCCAGGAAACGGTCGTAATAGCCGCCGCCCTGACCCATCCGCACCCCGGCTGAGTCGATGGCCAGCGCCGGCAGGAAGACCAGGTCCAAGGCGGGCAGTTCCTGCAGGGACAGCCGCTTGCCTACCGGTTCCGGCACTGAGGGGAACAGTCCTGGCTGCAGCGCCGTGCCGGGGGTCCAGTGGCACCAGGACAGCCTGCGCCCCGGTTCACAGACAGGAAGGACGACGTCGTACCCAGCCTCGACCAGGCCTTCCAGCAGGGAAGCAGTAGCCGGTTCGGACCCGGCGGAGAGGTACGCGGCCACGGTGCCGCCTGCCGGAACCAGCTCCGGCAGCTCCGCCAGGGCATGGTCGGCCAGGGCCAGGCCGGCTTCTTGCGCCGCGGTGCCGGGCAGCAGCCTGCGCAGCCGCCGGAATTCGGTCCGGGCCGGAATCTTGGGAACAGGCGTCACGGAATCATCCATTACTCCATTGTGCCAACCGTCTTCCGGTAATCGCGGAAGTTTGGTCTAAAAGGGCATCGTCTATGTACCCTTACGGAATGACTTCACGCGCCACTGTAACCAAAGCCGTAATTCCCGCCGCCGGACTGGGCACCCGTTTCCTTCCCGCCACTAAGGCCATGCCGAAGGAAATGCTGCCGGTGGTCGACAAGCCGGCCATCCAGTACGTGGTGGAGGAGGCAGTCAACTCCGGAATGTCGGACATCCTGATGATTACCGGCCGCAACAAGCGTTCCCTCGAGGATCACTTCGACCGGGTGCCGTTCATTGAAAAGACCCTGGAAGATAAAGGCGACCTGGAGAGGCTGGCCATGGTGCGCGCCGCTTCCGAACTCGGTGAAATCCACTACCTCCGCCAGGGCGACCCCAAGGGCCTGGGCCACGCAGTGCTGCGCGCCAAGCTGCATGTCGGCAACGAGCCCTTCGCCGTGCTTCTGGGTGATGACCTCATTGACGCACGTGATGACCTCCTGGAGAAGATGGTCGAGGTCCAGGCCAAGACCGGCGGCTCCGTGATTGCCCTGATCGAGGTTGAGCCGGAGCAGATCAGCGCCTACGGCTGCGCCGACATCTCCGTCGTCGAGGGCGAAGACTATGTGAAGGTCAACAAGCTCGTGGAGAAGCCCGACGTGGATGAGGCTCCCTCCAACCTTGCCGTGATCGGCCGCTACGTCCTGCACCCGGCCGTCTTCGGCGTCCTGGAGGAAACCGGGCCCGGACGCGGCGGGGAAATCCAGCTGACCGATGCCCTGCAGACCCTCGCCGCCCAGGAAGATGGTGAAGGCTCCGGCGTGTACGGCGTCGTCTTCCGCGGCCGCCGCTACGACACCGGTGACAAGCTGAGCTACCTGAAGGCCGTAGTAACCCTGGCCTCCGAGCGTGAGGACCTCGGTCCGGACCTGCGCGAGTGGCTCAAGGACTTCACCGGTACGCTCGAAAGCTGATGCGGTGTGGGGCTCGGCGCTCTGGCCCGTGACGCTCGAATGCGGTGACGTGGGGCTGCGGCCCATCCGCTACCGCGACCGCGCTGAGTGGACCAGGCTCCGGGCCCGCAACGCCCGGTGGATGGCCCCCTGGGAAGCAAGCAACCCGTTGCCCGGCGGCGAGCTGCCCTCCTACCGGGCCATGGTGAGCAGCCTGAACCGGCAGGCCCGCGAGGATTCGGCCCTCCCCTTCGTCATCACCGAACGCGGGGAGTCACTGCATCATCCGCCCGCGATCGTAGGGCAGCTGACGGTCTCCACGATTGTCTGGGGCTCGGCCCGCATGGCCACGCTGGGCTACTGGGTGGACGAGGCGCACGCCGGACGGGGCATTGCCCCCACCGCCGTGGCGCTGGCGACGGACCACTGCTTCCGGGGACTCGGCCTGCACCGGATGGAGATCAACATCAAGCCGGAAAACCGGGCAAGCCTGCGGGTGGTGGAAAAGCTTGGCTTCCGGGACGAAGGCCTGCGGGAGCGGTACCTGCACATTGCGGGGGAGTGGGCCGACCACCGCAGCTTTGCCCTCACGGCGGAGGAAGTTCCGGAGGGCCTGCTGACCCGGTGGCAGTCCCGGCGGTGAACATGGGTGGTGCCCGGCCGGCTTTCGCTCCGGGGTCCGCTTTTTTTGCACCGGACGCCGACACACCGGCACTAATGCGCCCCGCCGTGTGTATTAGCTCATAACGTCGTAGGTGTGGATTTCCCTCTCAACAGCTCCCTGATACTGGCCGTTACCGTTGGCCTGTGGTTGCTGTGGGTTGCCCCCTATATGCTCCGCCGGCCAGCCTCCGCGTTGCCGGCTGTTCTGCCCCCGCCCTCCTCAACAGCCATCCGCTCTTCCATCTCTGCCGATGGACTGTCCCAGCAGGGGAACATCATGAACAACACCGCATCCGCCCGGCCCGGCACATCCGCCGCCACCACCTCCCCGGCTTCGGAGAACGCCCGGCCGCAGGCCACGCAGCCGGCCTTCCGGATCCGCTACGGCCGGGCAGCCCTGGCGCTGGCAGGTGCGCTCGCTGTGGTGACGGTCATCGCCGGCCTTCCCCTGGCCCTGTTCGGCGCAGCGTCCTGGTGGCTCCCGGCAGGGGCAGCCGTCCTCACGGCAGCCGTAGTTGCCTCCCTGCGTACGCTGGCCGTGCGCGACCGGCGGAGCCGGGTCAACGCCGCCTTCCGCGCGGCCATGGCCTCCGGCTCTGCCCGCCGGGCTGCCGAGCCCGAAGCGGCGCCCGCTGAAGCACCCGTGGTCCAGGAGCGTCCGCAGCGCGAAACGGTTCTGTTTGACGCGGAATCCACCGGGACCGCCAAGGTCGACGACGCCGGAGAGACCTCGGTCAGCACCGCACCGGGATCACCCGATCGCCCCCTGACCGCAGCGGAGCTGCGCACCGCCGCCCTTGCCGTGGCTGCCCAGGCGGCCCCGCAGGCACCTGCAGGCCCCCCGAAGACTTCCACCACCCCGTGGGAGCCGGTGGAAGTACCCAAACCCACCTACGTTGAAGCCGCAGTGGCACCGCGCGCCGCACCGGAACCGATCGTTCTGCCGCAGACGCCCAAGCCCGCAGCCCGGACCTCCATCCGCGCCGGAGCCGAAGCGGCTGCAGCAGACAACGCAGCCGGCGCCGAGGCTGCACTGAACACCGGCAAGATCAACCTCGACGACGTGCTGCAGCGCCGCCGCGCCTAGCCATGAACCGTGAGGGCGGGCCGCGGAAGCTGCCGTCCGAGTCGGCCCTGAAAAGCTTGCTGGAGGGACCCGGCATCCACCGGCCCCTGGCTGCCGTGCTGCGGCCGCTGGGCCTCACCCCGGTGACCTGGGCCCATCTGCGTTCCCATCACCGCCCCGGAGCCGGCATCACCGCCCTGTACCGGGTTCAGGCACAGCCACGCCGGGCCGCATCTGCAGGCCAACCCGGGCAGACCGTGCACCTGCAGATCGGAGCGACAACCGCTGCCCTGCCGCCGGAAACAATTACTGGAGAACCGGCCGGCACGGTCACAGCCACCCTGGATGGCACCGCCATCCGGCTCTGGGTGCATCCCCGCGATCCGGTCCTGACCGGGCTGCCCTGGGCCACCAACGCCGAAGCAGTGGCCCGTGATGTGTTCGTGGGGACGGGAACGGCTTCGCTGGCACTCACTGCGTACCGGCCGCTGCGCCGGGCCGTGGTGCGGGCAGACCACGCCGGGGCGAGGGCCTACCTGAAAGTTCCACAGCCGAAGCTGGCGGCCGGCCTGCGGCACCGGCTTGAACTGGCCGCGGGGGCAGGGCTGCCGGTGCCGCCCCTGCTGGACGCCGGACCTGCTGCCGGCAGCGCACGGGAGAACGTGCTGGTCATGGATTCCCTGCCCGGAAAATCCCTGCATCTGCAGCTGCGCCCGGCAGGTGCCCCTGCATTTGATCCGGATGCCCTGGTTGACCTGCTGGACCGGCTCCCCGCCGGCGCCATGGCCTTTTCCCGCCGGCCTGGCTGGGCGGAACGGGTAGTGGAGTACGCCGACGGCGCCGTCGTCGCGCTGGGCACGGAATCCGGGCGCATCAGCCATCTTGCGGGGGACATTGCGGCGGCGGTGGCCGCTGCCGACCCGGGGCCGCTGGTTCCCTCCCATGGTGACTTTCACGGAGGCAACCTGCTGGCTGTGGGAAACAGTGAAACGCTCGAAATCAGCGGCCTGCTCGACGTCGATGCCCTGGGCCCCGGGCATCGCGTGGATGACCTGGCCTGCTTCCTGGGCCATCTGCGGGTGTTGTCGGCGCTGAACCCCCAGAACAGCGGACTCCGGGCAGCAGCGCAGCTGTGCACCCGTTCCTTTGCCCGCCAAACGGATCCCGAGGCCCTTTATGCGCGGTCCGCCGCCGTGGCGCTGACACTGGTGGCCGGAGCCGCAAGCCGGGGCCGGCAGGCAGGCGGGCTGACCCTGGCCACTGCGGAGGAGCTGTTGAGCAGCACCCGGACCGGCTCCGGGTGAGGCCTAGGTGTACTCAGACAGGACGTTGGTTGCACCGGGTGATGGGTGCTTTGCCTCCGAGGCTGGTGTGCGGGCGTTGGTGGTTGTAGAAGTCTAGCCACGGTCCCAGCGCGTCGGTTCGGGCCTGGTTGGAGTCGAAGACCTGCCGGTAGGCCCAGCCTTCCTGCAGGGTCCGGTTGAAGCGTTCGGCTTTGCCGTTCTGCCACGGATGGCGGGGCTTGATCAGAATGTGTTTGGCATCCAGTGCGGTGAGTACGGACTGAAAATCGTTCGAGAGGCGGTAGGCGAACGCGTTATCGGTCATCACCCGTTGCACCGGCGCCCCGTGGGCAGCCATGAACGCTGCGGCCCGTTCCAGGAACCCGGCGCAGGTGAAGCCTTTCTCATCGGGGTGGACTTCCACGAACGCGAGCCGGGAGTGGTCATCCACGGCCACGTGGACGTAGTCGAACCCGACCCGAGTATGGCCGGTGTTGTGGTTGCGGGCGGATTGCTTCGGGTCTGCCCGCCAGCCACCGCCGTCGGGTATCCGGCCAAGTTTCTTCACATCTATGTGGACCATGTCCCCGGGTGCGTCGCGTTCATACCGGCGTTCGGTCGCCCGGCCTGCACGGATCCGGGTCCCGGTCAGCGGGTCCAGATCCCAGAGCTTCGGCATCCCGGCACGGGTAAGGATCCGGGAGACCGTCCGGACGCCGACACCGGTGCGTGCCGCGATATCGGCCGGCCCCGTGCGGTGCTCGGTCCGGGACGCAAGGACCTCGGCCGTCTTCGCTGGGCTGGTGGCGTGCGGGCAGGATTTCGGCTTCGACGAACGGTCTTCCAAGCCAGGCAGTCCTTCGTCCCGGTAGCGATTCACCCACCGGTAGGCCGTGGGCCGGGAGATGCCCATTTCTTTGGCGACGTGGGCTACCGGCCGGCCGGAAGTAACGCGCTGGATCAGGATCATTCTTCCGGCCGGAGCCAGACGGGCATTACGGTGGGACATGAAGACCTCTTAGGTTCGGGTGTGTGTGGTAACCACCAAACCTAAGAGGTCTTCACCCTATTCACGTGTAACTAACGTGGTGTCTCAGTACACCTAGGTGGCGGGGGCCAGCTTCTGCAGCAGCGGTTCACTGCGGTAGGGGATGTGTTCATGCAGGGCCAGGACCGTCTCGGTGCGGATCACGCCCTTGATGCGCAGTACCGAGCGCAGCGCCTGCTGCAGCTGCTGGGTGTCAGTGGCCGCCAGCCGGCACCAGATGTCGCCGTGCCCGGAGATCTCGTACACCTCCAGGATCTGCGGCAGTTTGCGCAGCCCGGTGATGACCGTGTCCAGCTCCCGGTGTGAGACCTCAAGGGTGACAAACGCCAGGACGTCATAGCCCAGCAGCGCCAGGTCGACGTCGCGCCCGCCCGGGCGGACCAGCCCGGCCCGGTCCAAGTGCTTCAGATGGCTCTGCGTGGTGTTGCGGGCGATGCCCAGCGTTTCACTCAACTCGCCGATCTGTGCCCGCGGATCGCGTACCAGCTCCAGCAGCAACTTCAGGTCCAGGGCGTCCAGATTGCCCATTGCGCGCATCTCCTCTCAGCGGTTACGAAGAATATTGATCGAAACGCTCAATTTTGGTCCTTTTGTCGCCTCAAAAGACCCGGTAGCCCTCATCCTATAGAGGAATTGATCAGTATCTGCATGTGGGTACATCCGCAGCAGAGCAAAACCGGCACCAGGAAAGAGTAGTGGACACGAATTGACCGTCCTCAGCGAACTGCGGATGCGGCCCGCTCCGACCGGGCGTCGTGAGTGGGATCCGGACCGTAGGCCCCGGCTGCTGCTGACCCTGGCCATCATGGCCACCCTGCTGGTCGGAGCCAACCTGGCCACCCCGCTGTATCCGCTGCTGGGGGACCGCCTGGGGATGAACCACTTTGGCGTCAGCGTTGCCTTTGCCGCCTACGTGATGGTCCTCATTGCGGGGCTGCTCCTCGTGGGCCACTGGTCCGACTTCATCGGCCGGCGCGCGGCGCTGGTCCTGGCCGGGGTCGTCAGCCTCCTCGGCGGCGTATTGTTCGGGACCGCCACGGGCATGGGGGCCCTGATCGCCGGCCGCGCCCTGCAGGGAGCCTCGGTGGCGCTGGCCACCGGCGCCAGCTCCGCGGCCCTGCGCGAACTGCTGCCGCACCGGCCGGAATGGGCCACCCGCTTCACCCTCCTGGTCTCCGCCGGCGGTGTGGCCGCCGGACCCGTGATCGGCGGGCTGCTGTCCCTTCTGCCGGCGCCCACCTTGACCCCGTTCCTGATCCACTCCGTGGTCCTGGCCGCCCTGCTGGTTCCGTTGTGCCTGCTCAAGGCCCGTCCGGCGATCTCCCTGCCGCCGCCGGGACGCGCCTCCAAGGCCCTGCGCCCGCGCCGGCTGGCTGTCTCGCACCGCGCCCGGTCCCAGTTCTGGATGGCCTCCATCACCGGGTTCCTGAGCTTCGCCGTCTTCGGCTTCTACCTGTCGCTTGCACCCACCTACTTTGCCGGCATCGCCGGTACCTCCTCCCGCCCTGCGATCGGCCTGCTGGCCGCCCTGGCCCTGGCGGCCTCGGCCGTCAGCCAGCTCACGGGCATCCGCGGCCGCTGGGTCGTGCCGGCCGGGCTGGCGCTGATGGGGACCGGCGTGGCACTGATTCCGGCTGCCGGCGCCCTCTCCAGCGTCGCGCTCCTGGCGGTGGCATCGCTGGCAGCCGGCTTTGGCCAGGGGATGGCCTTCCGGGCCGTGTTCAACGACGTCGCTGCCTCCGTGGAGGCGGCCCAGCACGCCCAGATCATCAGCACGGTCTATGTGATCACCTATCTGGGCAGTGCGCTCCCGGTGCTGGGCCTCGGCGCTGCCGGCGCCGCTTGGGGGCTGGCCGTCTCAGTGACCTGGTTCTCCGCCGCCATCACGGCCTCCTGCGCCGCGCTGTGCGGTTTCGCCCTGTTCCGCATCCTCAAGCGCGCCTGACCGGCTGCCGGTACTGGTTCCGCCCGTTTCCGCCCGAGTGCGCAGCAGACCGGACAGGAACGTAGGCTGGGTCATATGGACACTTCCCCCAAGGCGGAGCCCGGATCCGGTTCCGGACGCATCATCGGCCTGGATATCGGCGGCACCAAAACCCACGGACTGCTGCTGCAGCACGGAACTGCCGCCGCGGAGGCCGTGGCCGGAAGCGCCAACGTCCAGAACGTGAGCCCGGCGCAGGCCGCAGCGAACCTCGCAGAGATTTTCGCGGCGCTTGGAGCGGGGGCGGTGGAGCGCGTGATTGCCGGTTCCGGTGGGATTGACACGGACGACGACGCCGCCGCCCTGCGCGCGCTGATCGCCGAGCAGGTGCCGGGCGCGGTCATTGACGTCATCCACGACACCCGCCTGATCCTCGCGGCCGGCGAGAGCCCGGCCGGGATCGCTGTTATTGCAGGCACCGGCTCGGTGGCCTGGGGCCAGGCACCCGACGGCCGGGAGGCACGCTCCGGCGGCTGGGGCTACCTGCTTGGCGACGAAGGCAGCGGCTACTGGATCGCGCGCGAGGCCGTGCGCCGTACCCTGCGCCGCATGAACCTGGGCCTGGAACCCGATCCGCTGGCAGCGGCACTGTTGCCCGCCTGCTCGGTGCGGGCACCCGAGGAACTCATCAGTCTGTTCCATGCCCCTGCTACCGGCCGCCGGTACTGGGCAGGCAAGGCAGGCATCGTGTTTGAGGCCGCCGACGCGGGCAGCGCGGCCGCCGCGGAGATCATCGAGGCAGCCTCGCGGCACCTGGCAGGGCTCGCCGCCGATACCGCCCGGCTGCTCGGCATCACCGGTCCGGTGGTGATCGGAGGGGGACTGGGCGTGAACCAGCCGCTGCTGCAGGCCCAACTGCGGCAGGACCTGGAACGGGCCGGACTGGCGGACATCCGCTTCCTGACGCAGGACCCGGTCTACGGCGTCCGCTATCTCACGGCGGGGCAGGCCCCGCGTGGCTGAGGACTTTGACGTGCGCATCGGCGCCTACGCCGTGATCCTGCGCGGGGAGTCGATCCTGCTCTCCCATTGGAATGACCATGGGTACTCCAGTTGGACGCTGCCCGGCGGGGGACTGGAAGCCAGAGAAGACGCGCCGGCCGCCGTCGTGCGGGAAGTCCGCGAAGAGACCGGCTACACCATCGGCACCCCGGAGCTGCTGGGGGTGGATTCCCTCTTCATCGAGCCCGAGCACCGGTTCACGGGCGAGAACCCCCGTCTGCTGCACGCCCTGCGGATCATTTACCGCGCGCAGATCCTCTCCGGCGAGCTCACCCACGAGCTGGACGGCAGCACCGACGAGGCGGCCTGGGTGCCGCTTCAGAAGGTTCCGGAGCTTGGACCGACGCCGCTGGTCCAGGTGGGCCTGCGGTTGGCCATCCAAAGCCGCACCTGATCCGAATCCTGTTCCGGACAAGATAGCCATTTCTGTTCTGGACTACACAGACCCGGTGTCCTACCGTAAACACACGGCAGGCCCAGAGCTCCGCAGGACCCGATGATGCCAACGGAAGGTGCCCCATGACCCCGCCGGAACCAGCCCCGCCCGAGACAATGATCAGTTTCCGCGGCGTGACCAAGTCCTTCTCCGGTTCCGCCGCCCCTGCAGTGGAGAACCTGAGCCTGGATATCGCCCGCGGTTCCATCACCGTCTTCGTGGGGCCGTCGGGCTGCGGCAAGACCACCTCGCTGCGGATGATCAACCGGATGCTGGACCCCACCGCCGGATCGATCACCGTGGACGGCACCGACATCTCGGGGGTCAAGGCTCCCCAGCTGCGGCGTTCCATGGGGTACGTGATGCAGTCCGCCGGGCTCATGCCGCACCGGACGGTGCTGGACAACGTGGCCACCGTTCCCCGGCTGCTCGGCCAGTCCAAGGCCCGCGCCCGGGCCCGGGCAGCGGAACTGCTCGACGTCGTCGGCCTCGCCTCGGCGATGGGTGCCCGCTATCCGGCGCAGCTCTCCGGCGGCCAGCAGCAGCGCGTGGGCGTGGCCCGCGCGCTCGCCGCCGACCCGCCGGTGCTGCTCATGGACGAACCCTTCAGCGCCGTGGACCCGGTGGTCCGGGCCGAGCTGCAGGAGGAGCTGCTGCGGCTGCAGCGCGAGCTGGCCAAGACCATTGTTTTTGTCACCCATGACATCGACGAGGCCACCATCCTGGGCGACAAGGTGGCCGTGCTCGCCGTGGGCGGACGCCTGGCCCAGTACGCCGCCCCGGAAGAAATCCTGCGCGCCCCGGTGGATGACTTCGTGGCAGGCTTCGTCGGCCGGGACCGCGGCTTCCGGCACCTGTCCTTCCAACCGGGAGAAAATGTTCCGCTGCACCAGGTGCAGCTGCTGGATCCGGCGCAGCTGGCCGACCCCGCGGTTCCCGTGACCGGGGACTGGGCGCTGGCGGTCGACGACGACGGCCGCCCGCTGGGGTGGGTGCCCGCGCGCTACCGTGCGGAAATTACCTCGCCGGACCGGCTGGTGCCCGGCGGTTCCCTGTACCGCGAGGGGGAGACCCTGCGGCAGGCGCTCGACGCCGCACTGTCCTCACCGGCCGGACTGGGCGTGGCGGTCGACGCCGATTCGCGGGTTGCCGGCACCATCGTCCCCGGCGAGGTCCTGGCCCTGATCGAGGCCGCCCGGCTGCAGCGAAGCGGGGGCTGACGTGGAGTGGTTCCTTTCCCACACGGACCAGGTGTACCGGCTGACCGGGCTGCACCTGTTCCAGTCGATTGTGCCGCTGGTGCTGGGCGTGCTCATCGCCGTGCCGCTGGCCGCCCTGGTCCGCCACCGCATCCGGCTGCGCGGCGTCGTGCTCTCCACCGGGTCGCTGCTCTACACCATTCCGTCGCTGGCCCTCTTCGTGACGCTGCCGGCCATTCTGGGCACCCGCATCCTGGACATCAGCAACATCATCATCGCGCTGACCATCTACGCAGTGGCGTTGATGCTGCGGGTGGCCCTTGACGCCTTTGACTCGGTGGACGACGGCGTCCGGCAGGCGGCGGTGGCCATGGGCTACCGGCCGCTGCGCCGGTTCTTCACGGTGGACCTGCCCTTGTCCGTCCCGGTGCTGATCGCCGGATTGCGGGTGGTTTCGGTCAGCAACATTTCCATCGTCAGCGTCGGAGCGCTCATCGGGGTGGAGAACCTGGGCTTCTTCTTCCGCGACGGGCTGCGGCGGTACTTCATCACCGAGATCGTGGTGGGCATCATTGCCACCCTGGTGCTCGCCTTCGCCATGGACCTGCTGCTCGTGCTGCTGCAGCGCGCCCTGACCCCGTGGCTGCGGGCCGGGACCGGGATTGGGGCCGGGGCAAGACTCCGGCGCGGGCTCCGGCGCGGACCCCGGGGCGGGAAGCGGACCGGAGGCGGGCAGCCGGGCGACGGTCCGGGGCAGCGCCCGGGCAGCACTGCCCCCCGCCCGGCAGGCACACCGGCAGCAGCACCCGACGCGGCTTTGAAGGGGGCCTAGGCGATGCCCCTGATCCTTCCCCGCACCGAATACACCAGTACCAACGCCCTGGGCCAGGGCTGGGAGTGGCTCACCGACCCGGCCAACTGGACCGGCGCGGCCGGCATCCCCGCACGCACCTTCGAACACCTGCAGTACACCGGGCTCACCCTGGCCATCGCCCTGGCGATCGCCGTTCCCATTGGCCTGTACATCGGCCACACCGGCCGCGGGCAAGTGGCGGTGGTGGCCGTCTCGGGCCTGCTGCGGGCGCTGCCCACCCTGGGCATGCTGACCCTGTTTGTGTTGCTCGCCGGCCTGGGCCTGATGCCGCCCATCTGGTCGCTGGTGCTGCTGGCCATTCCGCCGCTGCTCGCCGGAACGTATTCCGGGATCGGCTCGGTGGACCGCAGCGTGGTCGACGCGGCCCGCGCCCAGGGCATGACAGAGGCCCAGATCCTGTTCCGGGTGGAGCTGCCCAACGGACTGCGGGTGCTGTTCGGCGGGCTGCGCGGTGCCACCCTGCAGGTCGTGGCCACCGCAGCAGTGGTAGCCACCATCAACCTGGGCGGACTGGGGCGGTACCTGATCGACGGCTTGGCCGTGGGGGACTACGGCCGGGTCTTCGGCGGAGCCGTGATCATCGCTGCTCTGGCGCTCGCCGTCGACGCCGTGATTGCGTTGGCCGCACGCCTCACCATTTCACCCGGACTGCAGAACGGCCGCGCCCCATCCGCGGCCGAAGCAGCCGGTACCGGAACCATACCGACCGGCAGCGGAACGACCGCTGCCGGCGCACAAGGAGGAAAACCATGATGCAGCACAAGCGCCGGAACTTCCGGCCCAAAGGCCTAGCCGCCCTGGCCGGAGGATTCGCCCTGGCCCTCGCCATGGCCGGCTGCAGCGGCGGCGGGGGAGACCCGCTGGCCTCCGAGTCGCCGTCGGAAAGCGCAGCGGCCGGAGGCGAAACCATTGTGGTGGGCTCGGCTGACTTCCCCGAATCCAGCACTTTGGCCGAAATCTATGCCGGTGCACTGAACGGCGCCGGAATCCCGGCCGAAACCAAGCTGGGGATCGGCTCGCGCGAGGTGTACCTGCCGGCGCTGCAGGACGGCTCCATCGATCTGATTCCGGAATACAGCGGAGCCCTGCTGGTGGGAGTGGATCCTCAGACCACGCTGGTGGATTCGGGTGAGATCCTGGATGCGCTGCCGGACGCGTTGCCCGAGGGCCTGGTCATCCTGGAAGCATCCGATGCCGAGAACAAGGACGCCATGGTGGTTACCAAGGCCACTGCCGAGAAGTACAAGCTTGAGAGCATCGAAGACATGGCCAAGGTCTGCGACCAGCTCATCCTGGGCGCACCGGCCGAGTTCGCCGAGCGGGCCCAGGGCCTGCCCGGGCTGAAGGACAAGTACGGCTGCGAGTTCAAGGAATTCACCGCCATCGGCGACAGCGGCGGCCCGCTCACCGTGGACGCACTGCTGAACGACGACGTGCAGGTGGCCGATATCTATACGACCACCCCGGCGATCGAGGAAAACGGCCTGGTGGTGCTGGCTGATCCGCTGCAGAACTGGCCGGCCCAGCAGGTTGTTCCGCTGGCCTCGTCCGCCGCCCTCAGCGACGAGGCCATCGACGTGCTCAACAAGGTCTCAGCCCAGCTGACCACCGAGGACCTGATCGAGCTGAACCAGGCCGTCAGCGGGGACCAGAAACTGGATCCGGCCGAGGCGGCCAAGATGTGGCTGGAGGAAAAGGGCCTGGCCTGAGCCTGGCCTGAGCACCGTCGAGGACCCCTTTCCGCTTCACATGCGGAAGGGGGTCCTCTGTCTGTGGCACCATGTTTGAATGGCAGAATTCAAGCAGTCGCACAAGCTCCACAATGTTCTCTATGACATCCGCGGCCCGCTGCTCGAGCACGCGCAGCGCATGGAAGCAGCAGGCCACCGGATCCTGAAACTGAACATCGGCAACCCCGCGCCATTCGGTTTTGAGGCGCCGGAGGCCATCCTCGTGGACATGGTGCGCCACCTGCCCAAGGCCCAGGGATACAGCGACTCCCGCGGCCTGTTCTCGGCCCGCACCGCCGTCGTCCAGTACTACCAGGGCCGGGGCATCCAGAACATCGACGTCGACGACGTCTACCTGGGCAACGGGGTCAGCGAACTCATCACGCTGTCCCTGCAGGCACTGCTGAACAACGGCGACGAGATCCTGGTCCCGGCACCGGACTATCCGCTGTGGACCGCCTCTGTGTCCCTGGCCGGGGGCACCGCCGTGCACTACCTCTGCGACGAAGACGCGCACTGGTGGCCCGATGTGGAGGACCTGGAATCCAAGATCACCGACCGCACCAAGGGGATCGTGCTGATCAACCCGAACAACCCCACCGGGGCGGTGTATCCGGACCACATCGTCAAGGCGATCGTTGACCTGGCGCGCAGGCACGGGCTGATCATTTTCTCGGACGAGATCTACGAGAAGATCCTGTACGACGACGCCCTGCACATCAACTCAGCATCCATCACCGGCGACGACGTCCTGTGCCTGACCTTCAGCGGGCTGTCCAAGGCCTACCGGATTGCCGGCTACCGCAGCGGCTGGATGGCGATCTCCGGGCCCAAGCACGAGGCCGCCGACTACATCGAGGGCATCAACCTGCTGGCCAACATGCGGTTGTGCGCCAATGTTCCCGGCCAGCACGCCATCCAGACGGCGCTGGGCGGCTACCAGAGCATCAACGACCTGATCCTGCCCGGCGGGCGGCTCAAGGCACAGCGCGACCTGGCGCACAAGATGCTCAACGACATTCCCGGGGTCAGCTGCGAGCTGTCCATGGGCGCGCTGTACCTGTTCCCGAAGCTGGATCCGGAGGTCTATCCGATCGAAAGCGACGAGCAGTTTGCCCTGGACCTGCTCAAGCAGCAGAAGATCCTGATCTCGGTGGGCACTGCGTTCAACTGGGTGCGCCCGGACCACTTCCGGATGGTGACCCTGCCGAACGTGGAGGACATCGAGGACGCCATGATCCGGCTCGGCGAGTTCCTCAGCACGTACAAGCAGTAGGCGCTCACCCCGGGGACTGACCGGCTGGCGGGAGCGGGCGCGTCGGGGCTATTCCCCGCGGGCCTGCTCCCGGGCCGCGTCCAGGCGCTTGCGGGCTCCTTCGAGCCAGGACTCGCACCGGGTGGCCAGCTGCTCGCCGCGCTCCCACAGGGCCAATGACTCCTCCAACGAGGCGCCGCCGGTTTCCAGCCTGCCAACCACGGTCATCAGCTCGTCCCGTGCCTGCTCATAGCTCATGGCTTCAATGTCGGCCGGGACTGTTGTTTCGTTCACTGCGGGGTTCATTTCGGGGATTTCCTTTGGCTCGAAAATGCTGCGGGGTCGGGATAGCGGGTTGGTGCTTAGTCCTGCGGGGATTCTCGGGCGTCGGCGGTGGCTGCCACTTCGCCCACCGCCACGCGGATGCGCAGCCGGGCGGCGTCGGGCACTGCAGCCGCGTCGCGGACCACCTCGCCGTCGGGCAGCTGCACGACGGCGTAGCCGCGGTCCAGCGTGTTCTGTGGCGACAACGCCCGCACCTGGGCGCGGAGGTGGGAAATCCGGTCGGTGTCCCGCCGGATCTCCGCGTTCATGCAGGACATGGCCCGCTCCCGCAGCCGGGAGATGTCCTGGGCGCGCACATCGACGATGGTCGCCGGCGAGGCCATGACCGGACGCGACCGGATATGGTGCAGCCGGTCGGCTTCCCTGCCCACGGTCAGTTCCACGATGCGGCGCAGCTGGGCCCGGGCTGAGCCGATGCGGTGCAGCTCCTCGCCCACGTCCGGAACGATCCGCTTGGCCGCGTCGGTGGGGGTGGAGGCGCGCAGGTCGGCGACGTCGTCGAGCAGCGGGCGGTCCGCCTCATGGCCGATCGCGCTGACCACCGGAGTGGACGCCGCAGAGACGGCGCGGACCAGGTCCTCGTGGCTGAACGGCAGCAGGTCCTCCAGGGAACCGCCGCCGCGGGCAATCACAATCACGTCCACTTCGGGCATCGCGTCGAGCTGGGCCAGCGCCCGGGTCACCTCGGACACCGCGTTCACGCCCTGCACGGCAACTTCACGCACCTCGAAGGCCACCGCCGGCCAGCGCAGCGCGGCATTCTTCAGGACGTCCTTCATGGCGTCGGAGTTGCGGCCGGTGATCAGTCCGATCCGGCCCGGCAGCAGCGGCAGCGGCCGCTTCCGGTCCTCGCTGAACAGCCCCTCGGCGGCCAGTGCCTGCCGCAGGCGTTCGATCCGGGCCAGCAGGTCGCCGATCCCCACCGGGCGGATGTCCCGGGTCTGCATGGAGAGCCGGCCGGTCTTGACCCAGAAATCGGGCTTCACCTGGGCCACCACCCGGGCACCGCGCTCCAGCGGCAGCTCGAGCCGGTTCATGACCGTGCTCCATACCGTGAGGGAGAGCGAAATCTCCGCATCGACGTCGCGCAGCGTGATGTAGGAGGCATTGGCGCGCTTGTTCAGCTCGATGATCTGCCCCTCCACCCAGGTTGCGGGTGCGCGGTCAATGTAGCTCTTGAGGTTCTTCGAGAGCAGCTGCAGCGGCCAGGGATTCTCCGGCGTCGTTTCCGCAGCGGTCTTCGGAACGCTCGTCGGCGCGGTTGGTTCTTCGGGACCGGAACGGTCTATGGGGTCTTGCATAAGTTAATGTCTATCAGGTGCCGCCCCCAACGCACGTGCCGGCGGAATCCCGCCGGGTTCAGCCCGCCTCCTAAGACGGACAAGGAAACACTTCATGCGCACACTCTGTTCGGCACTTCTGGGCCTCGCCGCCGTTCTCCTGGCGGTCACGGCTTTCTGTTCCGCGTGGCTGGCTGAAAATGTCGTGTCCGATACCGGCTTCACCGCCCTGGGCCAGCCGCTGGGCACTGATCCGGCGTTCCAGGAGGACCTGTCCGAGGCCATCGGCGAGGAGGCCGCGGCGACCGTCCAGGTGCCCGATGCCCTGGTTCCGCTGATCCAGCCGCTGATCACCGGTGCGGTGCAAGGCGTGCAGTCCCTGCCGGAGTATCCGCAGGCCTGGGACCAGACGCTTCAGCGCTCCCACGCGCTGACGTTCGACGGCGGGCCGGACATCACGCTGGACGTGGCACCCCTGGTGTCACTGGTCACGGGGAGCATCGGGGCCCAGTCGGGGATCGACGTCGCCCCGCCGGAGCAGTCACCGATTACCCTGGCCGGCGGTGACCAGCAGCGGAACCTTGATGCACTGGTGTCAGTGGCAGGCGCCTGGCCGTTCCTGGCCCTGGGTGCCGCTGCTGCCGCCGTCCTGGCCCTGTTGGCAGCGCGGCACCGCTCGGCCGCGCTGGCCTGGCTGGGCGCCGGGGCACTGATCTCCGGCGGCCTGCTGTGGTTTGCGGCCGGCAGCCTTCCGTCGCTCGCGGCCCGCCCGGCGTACAGCAGTGCGGTGGCGGAGACCTTCGCCGCTGCCTTTGCCTCCGAAGCCGCCGCCAGCCTGCAGGCCTGGACCCTGCCGTTCATGCTCGGCGCAGCGGCGCTCCTGGTGTTGGGACTCATCCTAGGGTCAGTCAGCGGCTCCCGCCGCCGTCGTCGTGCTTATGGCCGCCGTTCCTGAGCGCTGCCCTCGTCTCCGCCACCGGCAGGCATGCGCGACAGCGGTGCGCCGTCAGCGGACGGCACACCGCCGCGGCCATGTGGGACCGGCCCACCCGATAGCATGGAGGCATGACCAGCACTGCCGTATCCGTGCCTATGCCCACCGTGCCGCGCCGACGCCGCAGCCCTGAGGACATTGCCGCCGCCGCCCCCGTGAGCGGACCCCGCCGCGTCCTGCTCGCCGCCCCGCGCGGCTACTGCGCCGGCGTCGACCGCGCCGTGATTGCCGTGGAGAAGGCGCTGGAGGCCTACGGCCCGCCCGTCTACGTCCGCAAGCAGATTGTGCACAACCTGCACGTGGTCCACACACTGGAGGAGAAGGGCGCCATCTTCGTCGATGAAACCGACGAGGTTCCCGAGGGCTCGCTGCTGATCTTCTCCGCGCACGGCGTTTCCCCCGCCGTCGTCCAGTCCGCGGCGGACCGGCAGCTGCGCACCATCGACGCCACCTGCCCGCTGGTGACCAAGGTCCACAAGGAAGCTGTCCGGTTTGCCCGCGACGACTTCGACATCCTGCTGATCGGGCACGCCGGCCACGAGGAAGTCGAAGGCACCTACGGCGAGGCGCCCGAGCACACCCAGATTGTCAACGGCCCCGAAGACGTGGACAAGGTCACCGTCCGGGACCCCGACAAGGTCATCTGGCTCTCGCAGACCACGCTTAGCGTTGATGAAGCCATGCACACCGTCGGACTGCTGCGGAAGCGTTTCCCGACCCTGCAGGACCCGCCCAGCGACGACATTTGCTACGCCACCTCCAACCGCCAGGCCGCGATCAAGAAGATCGCTCCGGATGCGGATCTGGTGCTGGTGGTGGGCTCGGCCAACTCCTCGAACTCGGTGCGCCTGGTCGAGGTGGCCCTTGAATACGGAGCCAAGGCCTCTTACCGCGTCGACTTCGCCAACGAGGTGGATGAGAGCTGGTTCGAGGGCGTGTCCACCGTGGGCGTCACGTCCGGCGCCTCCGTCCCGGAGAACCTGGTCCAGGACGTGCTGCGGCTGCTGGCCGACTACGGCTACGGCGACGTCGAGGAAGTGGTCACCGCGCAGGAGGACATCATGTTCTCGCTGCCCAAGGAAATCCGGGCCACGCTCAAGGCCATGGGGGACACCTCCCGGGGTCTCGGAGGCCGGCGCGCCGGAGCGTAGCGCGGGCACCGGTATGATTGTTTACCGTGGCTCTTACTATTGGCATCGTCGGCCTGCCCAACGTCGGCAAATCAACCCTGTTCAATGCGCTGACCCGCAATAACGTTCTGGCGGCGAACTACCCGTTCGCCACCATCGAACCGAATGTCGGCGTCGTGTCGCTGCCGGATCCGCGCCTGGCCAAGCTGGCCGAGGTCTTCGGATCGGCCCGGATCCTGCCGGCCACGGTGTCCTTCGTGGACATCGCCGGCATCGTCAAGGGCGCGTCCGAAGGTGAAGGACTGGGCAACCAGTTCCTGGCGAACATCCGTGAAGCCGAGGCCATCGCCCAGGTGATCCGCGTGTTCGATGACCCCGATGTCATCCACGTGGACGGCAAGGTGGACCCGAGCTCCGACATGGAGACCATCAACACCGAACTGATCCTTGCCGACCTGCAGACGCTGGAAAAGGCGATCCCGCGGGTGGAGAAGGAAGTCAAGATCAAGAAGCGCGACGCCGCGCAGCTGGCCGCCATGCAGGCCGCTCAGGCTGTTTTGGAGCGCGGCGATACCATCTTCGCCTCAGTGGCCAGCGACAAGCTGGAAATGGAGCACCTGCGCGAGCTGAGCCTGCTCACCGCCAAGCCGTTCATCTACGTGTTCAATGTCGACGACGCCGTGCTGGCCAGCCCGGAGCGCCAGGAGGAACTGCGCAGGCTCGTGGCTCCGGCCGAGGCGATCTTCCTGGACGCCAAGCTCGAATCCGACCTCGTGGAGCTGGACGAAGAAGAAGCCCGCGAAATGCTCGAGATGAGCGGCCAGGAGGAGTCCGGCCTGGACAAGCTGGCACGGGTCGGCTTCGACACCCTGGGCCTGCAGACCTACCTCACGGCCGGTCCCAAGGAAACCCGTGCATGGACCATCCACCGCGGCGACACGGCGCCCCAGGCTGCCGGCGTCATCCACTCCGACTTCCAGCGCGGCTTCATTAAGGCTGAAGTGGTTTCCTTCGACGACCTGATCGAGGCCGGTTCCATGGCCGAGGCCAAGTCCCGCGGCAAGGTCCGCATTGAAGGCAAGGAATACGTCATGGCCGACGGCGACGTGGTGGAGTTTAGGTTCAATGTATAGGTTTTTCGTCTGAATCAATGAGAATGCCGCCCTCCACGGAAACGTTGAGGGCGGCATTTCTTATAACCGGGGGTCGATAGCTTTCGCGAAGTGCCTACTCCGACAGGCTCCGTGGTCCGGAAGCGCGTTGGACGGTCGTAAGTCGTGTTTGCATTCTGGCCACTTTGGCAAACAACGGCCGAGGGACGGCCATATGCGGCCCTCGCACCACGGCAGCGGATGATCTTTCGCTAGGGGATCCAAACTGAAGCGTCGCGAATATGCGCTACCCACTAAGTGCACACAGGATTCGCTGGCCACGTTGTCGGGATAATAGTTCATTTATCACAGTGGATTTATAGCGGTCGTGTTGGTACCGTCAACCCTATTCGGGCACCGGCATGTATGCCGGTGAGGAAGCAACTGTCGCAACGGGGGAATCTATATGTCACGTGTGTTGTCTACTGAGCAGGCCAAGTCCGCTATCGGCCAGGTGCAGTCCATCATTAATGGTGGTTTTACTGATCAGATTTCGGCGCTGGATACGCAGGGCAAGATCCTGTCCGATCCGAACACCTGGGACGGCCCGCTGGCCGCCCAGTTCCGGGGTTCAACGTGGCCGGAGACCAAGGCCGCCCTGGATAAGGCCCGCCAGGAGCTCGAGGAGTTGCGGACGCAGTTGCAGAAGATCTCCCAGGACATCTTCTCGGCCGGCGGCGGCGCCTGAGTAGTAGCCGTGCGCGGTGTTGCCCGCGCCGGTTTGCTTGTGAGGGTCTCTTTTCTTCTTTTGTGCCCGTGCGTGTGTTTACCCGGCGGGCCCGATGCTTTTATCGTTGTGGTTCCGTGCCTGGGGGGCGTTGGTTGTGACTGAATTCGTTGAGATGCCGTTGTTGCCGGAGTCGGGGGCGTCCTATGGTGGGCGGTTCGATTACGGGGTGGCCGGGTCGGCGCGGCGGGCATTCGAGTCCGAGGCGTTCCGGTTGAAAAACCAGGCAGCGTCCCACCCCGACTACACCCACAATTGGGATGAGCCCGTCCTCGTTGAAGGAGCAAACGGTGTCTGTTCCGTTTGACGATAATGCTGCCGCATCGCTGGCCAGGGTTGCCCGTGACGTGGACCGGCGGCTTCGGGATGTAGGTGTGTTGCGCCGTGGTGCCGTTGAGACTGCGGTAGCGGACTTCGCTGGCGGGTATGCCAAGTTGTTCAAAGCCGCTGCGTCCTTTGAGCTCCAGGATCGCGGCAGGCTGTCCGGTGTGCTTGACGATCTTGCTGCGCAGGTGGAAGTGGCCCGAGAGCAAGCACGGAAGGAAAATGACAGGCAGACCAAACTGGCCGATTGGCGGGAACGCGAGGCTGAACGTGAAACCAGACGCGAAAACGAGAACTTCATCGGAGATATCGGCGTCGGCATGGACGGGTTCTTTGATCGGAAACCCTCTGAGACACCCGAAGCGCCTCCTACCATCTGGGCGGTATTCTCTCCCATGCAACGCTTTCGCACATCAGGCGGAGGTGGCTCGTCGAAACTGGAAAGTTCTGCTGATCCGGACCATCTACGCACCTTCGTGGCCCAGGCCAGAGCGGATGACTCAGCGCTGAGCCACGAATTCATACAGCTGGGGAACGCGTGGACGGCGTTCACCTCTTCGTGTTCCTGGGTTCCGCTGGGATCGACCACGTTCCTTGTCGGGTTCGCACAGCTCCTGGTGGAAAATCGGTCGGATGCCGATTGGATTGAAAATGTAGCTAACGCGTTCGCTGCCGCCGGCGGGGGTGTCCTGTTGGATCATGCGCTTGATCTGGTAGCCGCTGCTGCCGCTCCATTGAGCGATCAGGACCTGCTGCATGAGCTCTCGTCCCTGCCCGCGAAGGAGCTAGCCGCCATGATGGCGGCCTCCCCTGCACTGCAGTCACAGCTTCTGTCGATAGACCCCGCCGAGATCCACTCGTGGTGGACGGCCATGAACCCGCAAACGGGCACCGGAACCCCGTTCTCGACCCGGCAGGACCTCTTGCTGACCAAGTTCCCAGAGGTCTTCGGAAACTTGGAAGGACTCCCGTATACAGCCCGGGACCACGCGAACCAAACCGCACTCAAGTCGGCCATAGCCGACCTGGAGGCGCAACTAGCGCAAAAGCAGTGTCTCCTCGACGGCACGGACGGCGACGGCGGGATGCCGCCGCTGGCGGTCGTAGTGGAAAATTCCCTTTTGCAGAAGCAGCTCGACGGACTGCACAATATCCAAAAGGCGCTCCAAGTTCCAGGCGGTTGGGCAACGAGGCAATTGATCTCCTTCACCGAAGACAATCCTCCCTTGGCTGCGGTGTCGATCGGTGATCTCGATACCGCTGACAGTGTTACCTATGCTGTTCCGGGAATGGGCACAACTTCCTATAAGGACATGACGGGGTGGACGAAATCCGGCCAAAACCTGCATGACCTGCTTCCTCAGGGAAGTGCCGTTGTGGCATGGATCGGATATGAGACCCCGCCCGAGCCCACATTGGAAAACCCTGACCTAGGTGTTCGTGACGTGAATCTAGCAGTCGCCGGCGGGCATAAACTCGGCGGAGCGCTCGGTGGCCTGGCCGCGGTCCGCGGTGAGATCATGCCGCAGGTAAACATTGTGGCCCACTCCTACGGGACGACGACGGCTGCGGTGGCCCTCACGCAGCCGGGCATCCATGTGGATAATTTCATCACCCTCGGCTCGGCGGGCCTGCCCGACAACGTCGATACGGCCGCCGATCTCAATGCCGGGCAGGTGTATTCCGGACACGCACGAGACAAGATGCCTTGGGAAACCGAAAGTGGGGATCAGTGGGCTTGGATCGGCCGGGAGACCAGCCGTGATCACACGGTGAACCCCATGGACTCTGAGTTCGGGTCCCACGCTTTTGGCACTGATACCGGCGGTGACGCCGGACGGGTGGTTACGGACCACTCCACGCATATGTCTGATAACGGTGAACAGGCCGGATACTTAGACAAAGGAACAGAATCCCTAAAAAATACGGCCCGGGCTATTAAAGGGGAAACGGAGTTGATCACCGAGTATGCTCCGTTGGGGCCGACTGACCAGCAGAAGGCCTTAATAGAAGGAATGAACGGTGCCAGCCTCTAAGACGCGTATAAAGATCTTCACGGCCGCTGCCGCCGTGCTCATGATGGGAACGACACTAGCCGCGTGCGCTGAGAAGGAGACAAACACGACAATGTCGGAGAAAAACACCCCCGAGGAGACAAACAGTGCCAGGGAAGGCCGGGACCGGGTGGTCGAACTCGTGTTCAATACCGCCGAACAGTTGGACATCACCGGGTGGTGGCCCCGCAACGGGTCAGCGGGGGCGCAGGAGTGCACCCCTGAAAGCAGCCATGGACGGGAGGATGCCACTGCCAGTTACAGCTATGACCGCTGGGCCCCCCGTGGAACCGACCATATTGGGGATGCCAAGCGCGTCGCCGAGTATTGGGAGTCCCTTGGCATGAGCGTACGCACGGTAAATCCGACAACACACCCGACTGTCTTCGCCGAGGGTGGTCCCGTCCTCCGGGCTGAATTCGACACCTATGCGTCCGACGAGTCGTACAGTATTAGCGCTATTGCCCCCTGCTCGCCGGGCGACGCTTGGACCTTGAATGAGGAGGACAGTGCAGAGCGGGATCAAGGCAAAGTACTCCCCGGAGACGAAGGCCTGGTCCTTCAAGACCCTCCGCAGTAATCCCACGAAGCAACTACCTCGCCCGGCGCCCCGCCCGCAGGTTCCGATGGGACCAGCTGGTCTGCTAAAGCCCTTAATCGAAGGAATGAATTGTCCGCCGCTAAGCCACATATAAGGATCCTCACGGCAGCGGCTTCCGCGCTCATGATGGGAATGACAATGACCGCATGCACTGAGAAGGAGCCAAGCACGACAATGTCGGAGAAGACGACGCCGGAAGAGACAATCAGTGCCAGGGAAGGCCGGGACCGGGTGGTGGAACTCGTGTTCAATACCGCCGAACAGTTCGACGTCACCGGGTGGTGGCCCCGCAACGGCGCAGCGTGGGCGCAGGAGTGCACCCCCGAAAGCAGCCATGGACGGGAGGACGCCACTGCCAGTTACAGCTATGACCGCTGGGCCCCCCGTGGAACCGACCATATTGGGGATGCCAAGCGCGTCGCCGAGTATTGGGAGTCCCTTGGCATGAGCGTACGCACGGTAAATCCGACAACGCACCCGACTGTCTTCGCCGAGGGCGGTCCCGTCCTTAGGGCTGTATTCAATACCTATGCAGCGGACGAGTCGTACAGTATTAGCGCTATTGCTCCCTGCTCGCCGGGCGACGCTTGGACCTTGAATGAGGAGGACAGTGCCGAGCGGGATCAGGGCAAAGTCCTCCCCGGAGACGAAGGCCTGGTCCTTCAAGACCCTCCGCAGTAACTTCACAATACAATTACCTCGCCCGGCGCCCCGCCCGCAGGTTTCGGTGGGACCGACTGGTCTGCTAAAGCCCTTAATCGAAGGAATGAAATGTCCGCCGCTAAGCCACATATAAGGATCCTCACGGCAGCGGCTTCCGCGCTCATGATGGGAATGACAATAACCGCATGCGCCGAGAAGGAGCCCAGTACGGAGATCAGTGCCAGAGAAGGGCGGGACCGGGTGGTTGAACTAGTCTTCAATACCACCGAACAGCTCGACGTCACCGGGTGGTGGCCCCGCAACGGCGCAGCGTGGGCGCAGGAGTGCACCCCCGAAAGCAGCCGTGGACGGGAGGATGCCACTGCCAGTTACAGCTACGACCGCTGGGCGCCCCGGGGAACGGATCATATTGGGGATGCCAAGCGCGTCGCCGAGTATTGGGAGTCCCTTGGCATGAGCGTACGCACGGTAAATCCGACAACGCACCCGACTGTCTTCGCCGAGGGTGGTCCCGTCCTCAGGGCTGAATTCGATACTGATGCATCCGACGAGTCGTACAGTATCGGGGCTACTGCTCCCTGCTCGCAGGGCGACGCTTGGACCTTGAATGAGGAGGACAGTGCCGAGCGGGATCAAGGCAAGGTCCTCCCCGGAGACGAAGGCCTGGTCCTTCAAGACCCTCCGCAGTAACTCCACAATGCAATTACCCCTCCCGGCGCCCCGCCCGCAGGTTCCGGTGGGACCGGCTGGTCTTCTAAAGCCCTTAATCGAAGGAATGAAATGTCCGCCGCTAAGCCACATATAAGGATCCTCACGGCAGCGGCTTCCGCGCTCATGATGGGAATGACAATAACCGCATGCGCCGAGAAGGAGCCCAGTACGGCAATCAGTGCCAGGGAAGGCCGGGACCGGGTGGTGGAACTCGTGTTCAATACCGCCGAACAGCTCGACGTCACCGGGTGGTGGCCCCGCAACGGGTCAGCGGGGGCGCGGGAGTGCACCCCCGAAAGCAGCCGTGGACGGGAGGATGCCACCGCCAGTTACAGCTACGACCGCTGGGCACCCCGGGGAACCGACCATATTGGGGATGCCAAGCGCGTCGCCGAGTATTGGGAGTCCCTTGGCATGAGCGTACGCACGGTAAATCCGACAACGCACCCGACCGTCTTCGCCGAGGGTGGTCCCGTCCTTAGGGCTGTATTCAATACCTATGCAGCGGACGAGTCGTACAGTATCGGGGCTACTGCTCCCTGCTCGCCGGGCGACGCCTTTACCTTGAATGAGGAGGACAGCGCAGAGCGGGATCAAGGCAAAGTCCTCCCCGGAGACGAAGGCCTCGTGCTTCAGGACCCTCCACAGTAATCCCACAATGCAATTACCCCTCCCGGCGCCCCGCCCGCAGGTTCCGATGGGACCGGCTGGTCCGCTAAAGCCCTTACTCGAAGGAATGAAATGTCCGCCGCTAAGCCACATATAAGGATCCTCACGGCAGCGGCTTCCGCGCTCATGATGGGAATGACAATAACCGCCTGCGCCGAGAAGGAGCCCACTACGGCAATCAGTGCCCGCGAGGGGCGGGACCGGGTGGTCGAGCTCGTTTTCAATACCGCCGAACAGCTCGATATCACTGGGTGGTGGCCCCGCAACGGGTCAGCGGCAGCGCAGGAGTGCACCCCCGAAAGCAGCCATGGACGGGAGGATGCCACCGCCAGTTACAGCTACGACCGTTGGGCGCCCCGTGGAACCGACCATATTGGGGATGCCAAGCGCGTCGCCGACTATTGGGAATCCCTCGGCATGACCGTACGCACCGTAAATCCGACAACGCACCCGACTGTCTTCGCCGAGGGCGGTCCCGTCCTCAGGGCTGAATTCGACACCTATGCGTCCGACGAGTCGTACAGTATCGGGGCTACTGCTCCCTGCTCGCCGGGCGACGCGTTTACATTGAATGTGGAGGACAGTGCCGAGCGGGATCAGGGCAAAGTCCTCCCCGGAGACGAAGGCCTGGTCCTTCAAGAGCCTCCGCAGTAACTCCACGAAGCAATCCCAGCCTGCCCCGGCGCTGAGCGCTGGCCGTCCGTCGGACAGTTCTCATTTGGTGTGGAGCAGGGGTTATTCGGTTACGGAATGTGGTGGAGTTCCGCTTCAACGTCTAGATCCCTCGCCTGAATCAGTAGAAATGCTGCCCTCCGCGAAAGCGTCTGAGGACGGCCAACGTCACCCTGGATGGTTGTATCGATCATCAGGAGGGCATCGCCGACGATGAGACGCACGCACACTTCCGCGGTGCAGGATCTCAAGGACCCCGACCGGACCTCGGACGGGGTACTCGTCGGCAGTGGCAGGCTGGCGGCAGGGCTGGACCGGCTGGACCTGATTGATGAGTACAAGTTCCTCGTCCAGCCCGAATCACCGGCCACGGTCCCCCACCCTCTACCAGGGTCTTCTCGACAGCACGCGCCGCCTCGAGCTGATCTAGGCGGAACAGCTGAGCAACGGTGCAATCTCCGCGCACTACCGGCGGGCTGGCTGAGGTCCACCGCTCGGGTGCTGCACAGCCACCAGGGCCCTCCCGCTGCCTGAAGTGCACTAGGGTAACCGGCATGGACCGTAGAGACATGGATGGCGCCGCGACACTCATGACCCTGCTGCCTCGTGGGAAGCGCCCCTCATCGGTCCGCACGCTGCTGTCGGGATGGGACATGCTGCAGGCCGATGTCCCATCACGGGAACAGATAGAGACGGCAGCATCGATCCTGGTCGGTTCCGGCCTTGCTGAGGTCGACTCGTCCTGGGGGATGCGGCTCACGGTGGAGGGCGGACGGCTCACAAAGTCCGTGAACGGTTGGCAGGGGATGCGGTTGATCCCGGGGGCGATCGGAGATCTGCTGGCAGGACGCCAGTTGAGCCATGCACCGCTGACTCTGCCTCAGGCGCTTTATGATGCGGCGTGCGAGGACTATTACGACGCGGCCCGACGCCGGGCTGAGCGGGAGCGCGAGCGCCGATCAGGACATCGCTGGTGGTGGCCTGGGCCCTTCTAGGAGCGGCTCCAGGCCAGATAGGCGTCGGCCAGCTGGCGGTGGACGCCGGGGGCAGCCTCGCGGATGGGCGCCACCTGCGGGCGGGTAATCGTCGCAACGGCAACGAGGACCTCGAGGGCCTTGATGTCCTGCCGGATGGCGTCTGCGTCCTTGAGCACGGAGAGCAGCTCATCGAGGGCATCAAGGGCCGGCTGCTGCAAGTGCCCCAACGCTGAGGCATCCTTCGAACCGGAGCGTGCCTGCAGGCCAATGGCGTCAATGAGCGCCCCAAGTTCCATGTCTACCAGCCGGGCGAGCAGGTCGGCCCACGCCGCCGCCGGATCCTGCCCCGCAGCCCCGCGTGCGGCGGTGACAGCATCCAGAATGCGCTCCACCGTGTCTTCAACCACGGCATAAACCAGGTCGTAACGGGACGGGAAATTCCGGTACAGGGTCGCGATACCCACGCCGCCCGCCGCAGCGACCACCTCGAGGGCCACATCACCGCCCCGCTCCGCGAACACATGCTTCGCAGCCCTGATGATTCCCTGTCTGCGCCGTGCCGCGTCAGCCCTCAACGGGACTCCCTCCGAATTGATCCACCGCTCACATCGGCTCCCAGTCTAACCGGAGCAAAAACATCCGGTATTATGTGGAGGGAATTCCTCCACAAAGAAGGTGCACATGTCGACTCCCACTGCTTCCCGAGGCAAGCCCGCGATCATCTGGGCAGGGCTCACACTTGGACTCTCAGTAGTCCTGTTGGCGTTGCTGATGCTGTTTATTTCCCCCTCGCTGTTCTCCGGTCCGCGTGATCTGGGCGTGGGCGTCGTCGGCACGCCTGACCAGGTCGGCACGGCGTCCCGGTACTTGGAGGATCGCTCGCCGGGGGCCTTCGCTGTGCGGAGCTATGACAGCGACGCCGAGCTCGAGCAGGGCATCCGCGACCGGGAAATCGTTGGCGGCTTCGATCTATCCGGCCCCAAAGTCGAGGTCTATGTCGCCAGCGCCGGCTCCACAGCCATCTCCGGCACCGTAAGTACCTCCGGGGCAGCGCTGGCAGGCAGCATGCGGGCGGAAGCCGAGATTGTCGACGTCGTGCCGCTTCCGGCCGCGGACCCGACAGGCGTGGGCATCGGGGGACTCGCCTTCCCCCTGGTCTTTGGAGGCATTGTGCCGGCCGTCGCCTTCCGCTCGATGCTCCCCGGACGGCGAGGCTGGATCTTTGCCGGGCTTCTCGGCTTCTCGGTCGTCGGCGGATTCGTTGTCGCCGGGGTGCTGAAGTACGTCTTCGGCAGCTTTGACGGGGCCGTCCTGCCGGTTGCCGCGAGCGTTGCGCTGGGTATTTCAGCGCTTGCCCTGCCGCTGGCAGGGCTTCATGAGTGTTTCGGCGGGAAGGGCTTTACCATCGCGGCCATGACCATGATGTTCGTGGGGAACCCGTTTGCCGGCATTGCAACCAGTGCCCAATGGCTCCCCTCTGGAGTGGCAGTGATCGGGCAGCTGCTGCCGCCCGGGGCAGCGGGGACGCTCGTTCGGTCCGTTGCGTACTTCGGGGGAGGGGGCGGTGCGGGAGCAGCACTGACCCTCGCCGTATGGGCACTGCTCGGGATCCTGCTGTGGGTCATCGGGCCGCGCCTCAAGCCCGGCACCCAGCCGGGCGGCTCCGCTCCGGTGACGGAGCAACCGGCTGCCGCCTAGGTTGTGTCCGGGGACGGCGCCGGCTGGCACTGAACTTACGTCAAGTGATCAGTTGCTCACACCGAAGGCTTTGCCGATGGTGGAGTCATCGGTGAGGATCCCGAGCATGCATGCCGCAAGGTCGCCGCGGGCGATCGATCCGCGCAGCTTGCCGCCGTCGCCCACCTGATGCGCCTGCCAGGTGCCCGCCGGTGCCTTATCGGTGAGGCCGGTGGGCCGCACGAGCGTCCAGTCCAGGCCGGAGCCGGTCACGGCAGCCTCCTGGGCGTTGTGATCGGCCAGCGGTTTGGCCAGCACGACCCGGGTGATCAGCCCCAGTACGCCGGGCAGCTGCGAACCTGAATCTCCGGCTCCAAGCGAGGACTGCACCAGGAGCCGGCGGACACCTGCCTCCTGCATGGCGTCAACGACGGTCCGGGTGACCGCAGCGCGCTGGTGGGCAATGCCCTTGGCTCCGCCCACCGTGACCACAACGGCGTCAGCTCCGACAACTGCCTCGGATGCCACGGCTGGATCCGTTGCATTGCCCGTGATGGCCCGGACCCCGGCCGGGGCACGGCCGCTGCGCGAAACGACGGTGACAGTATGGCCTGCGTCGTGTGCCAGCGAAGCCAGCTGCGCTCCGGTGCCTGTCGAGCCGCCGATGATGGTGATTTTCACGAAAGTCCTTTGTGTCGTCGTCGTGCCGGGTGGTATCTCCAAGTTTAGTAGGGGCCTGCTCCTACCGGATCAGGGAGGCGGAGCGAAGGGCTGGCATCCTTTTCCCAGCGCATTGCGGGGCGAAAAGGACCCGGTGTGTAATCATCACAGGGTGCCGTCGACCCTGGGAGTTCGGAAAATGCGCTTGAACCGCCTGACCACGCTATGCGCTTCAGCCGCTGCCATTGCCGCACTGGCGCTGGGCGGATGCACCCCCGAGCAACGGGTGAACGACGTGCCCAGCCCAACACCCACTCCGGGCGGGGAAATATCCGTCGCCGAGTCCGGCGTCGTGAATTCCTTCAATCCGCAGACCACGGCGGGCAATACGAGCATCAACCGCAAGCTGGCCTATGCCACCCACTCCGGTTTCAACTACGTGGACAACAACCTGGAGATTGTCCCGCTGGAGGATTTCGGCCGGTACGAAAAACTCTCCGATGACCCGCTCACGGTGAAGTACACCGTCAACGACGGTGTGGCCTGGTCCG
The DNA here is from genome assembly GCF_018622995.1 of Arthrobacter jiangjiafuii. Taxonomy (NCBI): domain Bacteria; kingdom Bacillati; phylum Actinomycetota; class Actinomycetes; order Micrococcales; family Micrococcaceae; genus Arthrobacter; species Arthrobacter jiangjiafuii. The sequence continues at coordinate 2,778,673 of NZ_CP076022.1, read as the reverse complement.
ACGGCGCGCCGGTAGGCGCTGACGACATGGTCCTGGCGTGGGCGGCGGGGTCCGGGCGGTACGACGACGAGCGGATCGGTGACAACGGAACACCGGTGTCCGGGACCCGCTATTTCGACTATGCCGGCTCCACCGAAGCCCTTGCCCTGACGGGGCTGCCCGAAATCGGCGACGAGAACCGCTCCATCACGCTGACCTACTCCCGGCCATACGCGGACTGGGAAACGGCTTTCGGATCGCTGACGGACAGCGGAGGCATTGCGGTTCCGGCCCATATCGTGGCCGAGGGCGCCGGCCTGGCCGACGAAAAGGCGCTCACCACGCTGCTGCTGCAGACGCCACGGGGCACCCCGCTGGAGCCGGCGCCTGTCAATCCGGAACTGCGCGCCGTCGCCGACTACTGGAACACCGCGTTCAGCGCCGCGGACCTGCCCGAGGACCCGGCTCTCTATCTGTCCAACGGGCCATTCATTGTCCAGGACATCAGCCCCGGCTCCTCGCTGACCCTGGTCCGGAACGAGGACTATGACTGGGGGCCGCTCCCTGAACTTGATGAGATCACCATCCGGTTCATCGAGGATCCCACCGCGCAGGTGGCTGCGCTGAAGGACGGTTCGGTGGACATTATCAGTCCGCAGCCGGACGCCGACCTGCTGCCCGGGCTTCAAGCCCTGGGAAATACCACCCTGCATCAGGGGAACCAGCTCGCCTACGACCATCTGGACCTGAACTTCAACGGCGTCTTCGCCACCCGGGCCGTCCGCGAGGCCTTTATGGAAACGGTTCCCCGGCAGCAGATCGTGGAAGCCACCGTTGCCCAGCTGCAGCCAGGCGCGCAGCCGCTGGACTCCCAGGTGTTCCTCACCGACCAGGCGGGGTATGAGGCGGCAGCGGAAGCGAACGGATCCGAGGCGTTCGCCGAGGCTGATCTGGAGCGTGCCCGGGAACTCCTGGACGGAGAGACGCCCGAGGTCCGGGTCCTTTACGACCGCGACAATCCCTACCGGGCCCGGGCCTTCGAGCTGATCCGGGGCTCGGCGGCACAGGCGGGGTTCACAGTGGTCGACGGCGGCCTGCCCGCCGCCGAGTGGGCGGCCGGGTTGGGCACCGGCAGTTACGACGCGGCGATCTTCGGCTGGACCGCCAGCGGGGTGGGGGTGGCCGGCGTGCCGCAGGTCTTCCGCACCGGCGCCGCGTCCAACTACAACGGGTTTTCCAGCCCGGATGCCGATGCCCTGATGGCCGAGCTGGTGGCGGAGCCCGATGCGCAGCGCCGGGACGAACTCCGGATCGAAATCGACCAGCTGATCTGGGATGCCCGGTACGGACTGCCGCTGTACCAGCTGCCCGGGCTCTCCGCCTCGGCAGACACCATCGAGAAGGTGGAATACATGCCCAATTCCACCGGACTGTGGTGGAACTTCTGGGAATGGGCGGTTGTCCGCTGACGGGTTCGGCGCGGACCACGGGGTTTTACACGCGGATTCCGTCAAAAGACACCATTGCGTCTTAACACGACGCCCGTATGCCAAATCGTTACATCCGCATGTGTTTCTATGTATTTCCTTATCGGCGCTGGGTTCAGGGCCGGAGGCAGGCCTGCCGAAGACGCGACACGGTGATTTGGGACTCCCCGGAGTGAGTACGGTAAACCCCAAAGCCCTATGCTTTTGACTTTGTGAGTCGGCTCACTATCAGCGAGCCGCGGCGCCGACGCCAAAATTGTCGGCCTTATACAGAACATTAGGAGGCGGAATGCGCTTCACACGCACTTCCAAACTGCTCAGCGTTGCGGCTGTAGCCATGCTGGCGCTCAGCGCCTGCGGCGGGGGATCCGACGAGTCCGGCTCGACTGAAGGCGCCGGCGATGCCACTGCCATCATCACGGCCAACGGCACCGAGCCCCAGAACCCGCTGATGCCCGTGAACACCAACGAAGTTGGTGGCGGACGCATCATGGACCTGCTCTTCGAGGGCCTTGTCAGCTACGACGCCAACGGCGCCACGGTCAATGAACTCGCAGAGTCCATCGAGACCGAGGATTCCCAGACCTACACGATCAAGCTGAAGGCTGACCAGAAGTTCACCAATGACGAGGCCATCACGGCCAAGTCCTTCGTGGATGCCTGGAACTTCGGTGCTGCTGCAAAGAACGCGCAGCTGAACTCCTACTTCTTCGAGAGCATCGAAGGGTATGACGACGTCAGCGCCGAAAACGCCACCGTGGACACCATGAGCGGCCTGACCGTCGTTGATGACACCACCTTCACCGTGAAGCTGAGCCAGCCGGAGTCTGACTTCCCGCAGCGCCTTGGTTACACCGCGTTCTTCCCGCTGCCGGCCGGTGCCGTTGAAGATCCGAAGACCTTCGGTGAGAACCCCGTCGGCAACGGCCCGTACATGCTGGCCGGAGAAGGTGCCTGGGAGCACGAGATCGATATCGACCTCGTCGCCAACCCGGACTACACCGGTACCCGCGTGCCGCAGAACGGCGGAGTGACCTTCAAGTTCTACTCCTCCTTCGATGCCGCCTACGCCGACCTGCAGTCGGACAACCTGGACATCCTGGACACCATGCCCAACAGTGCCCTGAAGACGTTCAAGACTGATTTGGGTGAAGGCCGCTACTCCGAAAAGGCGTACGCCGGCAACCAGACCATCACGATCCCGGGCTACCTGCCCGAGTTCTCCGGCGAGGCCGGCCAGCTGCGCCGCCAGGCCATCTCGATGGCCATCAACCGCGACGAAATCACCGAGGTCGTCTTCTCCGGTTCCCGCGAACCGGCCACCGAATTCACCGCTCCCGTGATTGACGGCTACAGCGACAGCGTCCCCGGCAACGAGGTGCTTGAGTTCAACCCCGAGAAGGCCAAGGAACTCTGGGCCCAGGCCGAGGAAATCTCGCCCTGGCCCGCCGGTCAGGCCTTCACGCTTGGTTACAACGCCGACGCCAACCACAAGGAATGGGTTGACGCCGTAGCCAACGGCCTCAAGAACAACCTGGGCATCACCGCCGAGGGCAAGCCGTACGCAACGTTCAAGGAACTGCGCGCCGACGCCACCGCCAAGTCGCTGACCGGAGCCATCCGCACCGGCTGGCAGGCAGACTACCCGTCGCTGAACAACTTCCTGGGCCCGCTGTACGGCACCGGCGCAGGATCCAACGACGGCGATTACTCGAGCGAAGAGTTCGACTCCCTGCTCAGTGACGGCCTTGCAGCTTCTTCACCCGAAGAGGGCTCCAAGATCTTCAACCAGGCACAGGAAGTCCTGCTTAAGGACCTCCCCGTCATCCCGCTGTGGTACCAGGTGGCACAGTCCGGCTGGTCCAACAACGTGGACAATGTTGAAACCGGCTGGAACGGTGTTCCCGTTTACTACAACGTCACGGCCAAATAGCAGAATCTAGACCGACCGAACCGGGGCCCGCCCACAAGGCGGTGCCCCGGTTCGTTTTCGGGTTCTAACCAAGAACAGGTTTATTCATGCGAAATCCACATCCCCCCACACTGCCCGGAGGCCGTTCCTGATGGCCGGGTACGTGATTCGACGCTTCCTCCAAATGATCCCGGTTTTCTTCGGGGCCACATTCCTTGTCTACTTCATGGTGTTCTCCCTTCCGGGTGACCCCATCGCCGCACTGTTCGGCGACAAGCCGGTGAACGAGGCCGTTGCCGCCCAGCTGCGGAGCCAGTACAACCTGGACCAGCCGTTCATCGTCCAGTACCTGCTGTATTTGAAGAACCTGGTGACGTTTAACCTGGGCTTCGACTTCTCCGGCCGCCTGGTCACCGACGTGCTGGCACAGGCCTTCCCCGTGACAATGCGGCTGGCCGTGCTCGCGCTGCTCTTCGAGGCCGTATTCGGCATCGTCTTTGGCCTGATCGCCGGGCTGAAGAAGGGCAAGATCTTCGACAGCACCGTCCTGATTGTCTCGCTCATCGTCATCGCCATTCCGGTGTTCGTCCTGGGCTTCCTGCTCCAGTTCGTGGTGGGCGTCAAGCTGCAATGGACCAGTCCCACCGTGGGCGGCAACGCCGGCTGGACGGACCTGATCCTGCCGGCCATCGTGCTCGGTCTTGCATCCTTCGCCTATGTGCTTCGCCTGACCCGCACCTCGGTGATCGAGAACATGAATGCCGACTATGTCCGCACCGCCACGGCCAAGGGCCTGTCCCGGCCCCGCGTGGTCACCGTCCACATCCTGCGTAACTCGCTGATCCCCGTGGTGACATTCCTCGGTGCGGATCTGGGTGCGCTGATGGGCGGAGCGATCGTCACCGAAGGCATCTTCAACGTGCCCGGCGTCGGCCAGCGGCTGTACCAATCGGTTATCAGGGGCGAAGGGCCCACCATCGTTTCGATCGTGAGCGTCCTTGTCCTTGTCTACGTCGTGGCCAACCTTCTCGTAGACCTCCTGTACGCCTGGCTTGATCCGAGGATCCGTTATGCATAAAGACACCACCAACATCGAGCACTATGTGGCTCCGCTGGAGGAGACCCCTCTGGCTGAGACCGACAAGGTCAAGGACGACGTCCAGCCGCTGAGCCTCTGGGGGGAGGCCTGGCGGAACCTGCGCAGGCAGCCGACGTTCATTATCTCGTCCCTGCTCATCCTGCTGATCCTTGCCGCGGCCGCCTTCCCGGGCCTTTTCACCAGCGCCTCACCGGATGAAAACTGCCTGCTGGCCAACTCCAACGGTGATCCGGTATCCGGGCATCCGCTGGGGTTCACGTTCCAGGGCTGCGACGTTTACGCCCGCGTCATCTACGGAACACGCGCCTCCCTGATGGTTGGCGTGATCACCACCCTGGCCGTCGTCATCATTGGCGGAATCCTGGGTGCGCTGGCGGGCTACTATGGTGGCTGGCTCGACGCCATCCTGGCCCGGCTCGGCGACATTTTCTTCGCCCTGCCGCTCATCCTCGGCGCCATCATCATCATGCAGCTCCCGGCATTCCGGGAGAACCGCACCACTCTCACCGTGGTGTTCACGCTGCTGGTGTTCGGCTGGCCGCAGGTTGCCCGCATCACCCGCGGCGCGGTGCTTTCGGTGCGCAATGCCGACTTTGTCATCGCTTCCCGCGCCCTGGGCGTCTCGAAGTTCTCGGCACTGGTCAAGCACGTCATTCCCAACGCCATGGCGCCGGTCATCGTGATCGCCACCATTTCGCTCGGTACGTTCATTGTCGCGGAAGCAACGCTTTCCTTCCTGGGCATCGGCCTGCCCCCGAGCATCATGTCGTGGGGCAATGACATCTCCTCGGCCCAGAGCTCGCTGCGGACGGACCCGGCAGCCCTGCTGTGGCCCGCCGGCGCCCTGTCCCTTACCGTGCTGAGCTTCATCATGCTCGGTGACGCTGTCCGTGATGCTCTTGATCCGAAGGCGCGCAAACGATGACCATCAACATTGAAAAAACCGCACCGGCGCAGCCGCTGCTGGAGGTCCGCGACCTCGCCATCACCTTCACCACCGCGAACGGCGATGTGCAGGCTGTTCGGAATGCACACCTGACCATCATGCCGGGGGAAACCGTGGCGATTGTGGGGGAGTCCGGTTCGGGCAAGTCCACCACCGCGCTTGCCGCGATCGGCCTGCTTCCGGGCAACGGCCGCGTCAGCTCCGGGCAGATCCTGTTCGACGGCGAGGACATCTCCAACGCCAGCGCCAAAAGGATCCAGGAACTGCGCGGAAACTCCATCGGCATGGTTCCGCAGGACCCGATGTCCAACCTGAACCCGGTGTGGAAGATCGGCTTCCAGGTCAAGGAAACCCTCCGTGCCAACGGGCTTCCGCACGCACCTGCGGATGTTGCCAAGGTACTGGAGCAGGCAGGTCTGCCCGACGCCGCCCGGCGCGCCAAGCAGTACCCGCACGAGTTCTCCGGCGGCATGCGCCAGCGCGCACTGATTGCCATCGGCCTCTCCTGCCGCCCCCGGCTGCTGATCGCCGACGAGCCCACATCGGCCCTGGACGTCACCGTCCAGCGGCAGATCCTGGACCACCTGGAAACGCTGACCGAGGAACTCGGTACCGCAGTGCTGCTGATCACCCATGATCTCGGCCTCGCCGCGGAGCGCGCCCAGAAGGTCGTCGTGATGTACAAGGGGCAGGTAGTGGAATCCGGGCCGGCCCTGGAAATCCTCACCAATCCCCAGCATCCGTACACCCGTAAGCTCGTGGAGTCCGCGCCGTCGCTGGCGTCCAAGCGCATTGACTCGGCGAAGAGCCTGGGCATCGCCAGCGAGGACCTGCTGACCACCGAGGACAGCGGCAAGCTGGCCGTGGCGGACAACGTCATCGAGGTCAAGGACCTGACCAAGGTCTTCAAGCTGCGCAGCGGCCTGGGACGGTCCACCGACTTCACTGCAGTGGACAACGTCTCCTTCAATATCAAGCGCGGCACCACCACGGCAGTGGTAGGCGAGTCCGGTTCGGGCAAGTCCACCGTTGCCCGCATGGTGCTGAACCTGGAGACGCCCACCAGTGGGTCGATCCTGTTCGACGGCGTGGACATGACCACGCTGAACAACAAGCGCCTCTTTGCGTTCCGCCGTCGGGTGCAGCCCATTTTCCAGGACCCGTTTGGTTCCCTGGATCCGATGAACAACATCTTCCGCACGATCGAGGAGCCGCTTCGGGTCCACAAGATCGGGGACTCCAAGTCCCGCGAGGCCAAGGTGCGTTCGCTCCTTGACCAGGTGGCCCTGCCGTCCTCGGTGATGCGCCGCTTCCCGAACGAGCTCTCCGGCGGCCAGCGCCAGCGGGTGGCCATCGCGCGCGCGCTGGCCCTGGATCCCGACGTCGTCATCTGTGACGAAGCCGTGTCCGCGCTGGACGTGCTCGTCCAGGCCCAGATCCTGAACCTGCTGGCTGACCTGCAGTCGGAACTGGGGCTGAGCTACCTGTTCATCACCCATGACCTGGCCGTGGTGCGCCAGATCGCGGACTTTGTCTGCGTTATGGAAAAGGGCAAGCTGGTGGAGACCGGTACCACCGACCAGGTGTTCGACGCTCCGCAGCAGGCCTACACGCAGGCCCTGCTGGCTGCTATTCCCGGTTCACGCCTGGAACTGCCGCCCGAAGTGGCCTAGCGCCCTGCCCCGCCCGGACCGGGCATGCAGAAGGCAGGCGCCCCGCGGGGCGCCTGCCTTCTGCATGGGGCTGCAGTCCGCCGGCGACACGTCCATTAGGGAACTTATGGTCTTCGGATTAGAATGGTAGCGTGCCCGCTGACGGCGGCGCCTTCGGTACATTCTTTACGGAGCATACGTGTAGAGCGGGATTCGTACAGAACGGCCGGATTGACCCGGAAACACCCCGGGCTACTGTGCACCACCTTCGAACTTATCTCCTATGAATTGAGTCCTCACGCATGTCAGAAACCAACACGGCTGTAAATACCGCAGTACGAAGCGATCTCCGCAACGTTGCGATTGTGGCCCACGTTGACCACGGTAAGACGACCCTCGTCGACGCCATGCTGAAGCAGACGAACTCGTTTGCCGCCCACGGAAACGTGGAAGAACGCGTGATGGACTCCGGTGACCTGGAGCGCGAAAAGGGCATCACCATCCTGGCCAAGAACACCACCGTGTTCTACAACGGCCCGGCTGCCAAGGGTGAAACCATCACCATCAACGTGATCGACACCCCCGGCCACGCCGACTTCGGCGGCGAGGTCGAGCGCGGCCTGTCCATGGTCGACGGCGTTGTCCTGCTTGTTGACGCATCCGAAGGTCCGCTGCCGCAGACCCGCTTCGTGCTGCGCAAGGCCCTGGCCGCCAAGCTCCCCGTCATCCTGCTGGTCAACAAGACCGACCGACCTGACTCCCGTATCGACGAGGTAGTCAGCGAAGCCATGGACCTGCTCCTGGGCCTGGCCTCGGACCTCGCGGACGAAGTTCCCGACCTGGACCTGGACCTCGTCCTGAACGTTCCGGTTGTCTACGCAGCAGCCCGCGTCGGCGCCGCTTCCCTGGAGCAGCCGGCCGACGGCTCCGCTCCCGCCAACGACAACCTGGAACCGCTGTTCCAGACGATCATTGACCACATCCCGGCCCCGACCTACAACCCGGACGGCGTCCTGCAGGCCCACGTCACCAACCTGGACGCTTCGCCGTTCCTGGGACGCCTGGCCCTGCTGCGCATCTTCAACGGCACCCTGCACAAGGGCCAGACCGTTGCCTGGGCCCGCGCGGACGGCACCCTGAAGTCCGTAAAGATCACCGAACTGCTGGCCACCAAGGCCCTGGACCGTGTTCCGACCGAATCCGCCGGACCCGGCGAAATTGTTGCCGTTGCCGGTATCGAGGACATCACCATCGGTGAAACCCTCACCGACATCGACAACCCGATGCCGCTGCCGCTGATCACGGTTGATGATCCGGCGATCTCCATGACCATCGGTATCAACACCTCGCCGCTGGCCGGCCGGGTCAAGGGCGCGAAGGTTACCGCCCGCCAGGTCAAGGACCGCCTCGACAAGGAACTGATCGGTAACGTTTCGCTGAAGGTTCTTCCGACCGAGCGTCCGGATGCCTGGGAAGTCCAGGGCCGTGGCGAGCTCGCGCTGGCCATCCTCGTGGAGCAGATGCGCCGCGAAGGCTTCGAACTGACCGTGGGCAAGCCCCAGGTTGTGACCAAGCAGATCGACGGCAAGAAGTGCGAGCCGATGGAGCACATGACCATCGACGTACCCGAGGAATACCTCGGCGCAGTGACGCAGCTGATGGCTGTCCGCAAGGGCCGCATGGTCAACATGTCCAACCACGGCACCGGTTGGGTCCGGATGGAATTCATCGTTCCCGCCCGTGGCCTCATCGGCTTCCGCACCAAGTTCCTCACGGAAACCCATGGCGCCGGCATCTCCTCGTCCATCGCCGAGGGCTACGAGCCCTGGGTCGGCCCGATCGAGTACCGTACCAACGGTTCGCTGATCGCTGACCGCTCCGGCGTCGTCACTCCGTTCGCGATGATCAAGCTGCAGGAACGCGGCTCCTTCTTCGTGGAGCCCACCTCCGAGGTGTACGAGGGCATGATCGTCGGCGAGAACTCCCGCGCCGATGACATGGACGTGAACATCACCAAGGAAAAGCAGCTCACCAACATGCGTGCCGCTTCCTCGGATACCTTCGAGAACCTCACCCCGCCGCGCAAGCTGACGCTGGAAGAATCCCTCGAATTCGCCCGTGAAGACGAGTGCGTCGAGGTCACCCCGGAGTCCATCCGTATCCGCAAGCTGGTCCTCAACGCTTCGGAGCGTGCCAAGGTCACCCGCGCACGCGCCAAGGGCTAATCATTACCACCGCATCAGGGAAGCTGCACCGGGTTCCGCGTTGGCGGGCCCCGGTTGCGGCTGTCCTCGGCGGCCTGCTGGCCGCCGTGCTGGGGACCGGGCTCCACGCCCAGATCCTCTATCTCGGGGACACTGCGGTGCCCCTGGGGGCCGTTGGAGCCCTGGTCCTGAGCTGCGCGATAGCAGTCTTCGCCGGGCTGTGGGCCGGATCGGCAGTCTGGAGTGCAGCGGCGGGCGCCATTGCCTACCTTGTGCTGGGGCTCTTTTCCCTGGACCTGGGGGACACCCCGCTGATCATCACCGGCACTGCCCTGGAAGAACAGCCAGGCATTGTCCTGGCCGGCCTGATCTGGCTTTACGGCCAGGCTGCCGTGACCGTCCTGGCAGTACTCCTGACCAGGCGGGTGCAGGCCCGGGAGCGCAGGTTCCTCGCGGAACAGGCAGCCGCAGAAATGCCAACGCCTTATCCGCCGCCCTATCCGGGCTGAGCAACAGCACAGCTGCACGAAACCAACAGCCGCTGCGGGAAACCGCGGCGGCTGTTTGGTTTTAAGTGGCTGTTCTCCGCGGAGCCCGCCGCGGCGGAGGCGGCGGGATTTCCTTTCCAGCGGTGACCAGGGACCAGGGGACCGTCACCTCGCCGCGTCGTCCGGCCACTGTCACGTCGTCTTCACCGGCGCGGACCAGGGGTCCCAGGACATCGGTGAAACCGCCGTCGATCCGGTAGCGCAGCACCACGCGGGTCCCGGGAGGCAGGGCGCGGAGGACGGCGGAGGGGCTTCGAGCGTTCACCGTTACATGGTACGCGGCACCTCCCGGCTGGGAGATAATGATCTGGGCTACTAACGTGGAACCAACACTTAGTGGATTTTCCCCGTCCGGGATTCTCCGCAGATCAGGAAGGCAAGGGACGTGACGTACGTAATTGCGCAGCCATGCGTGGATGTAAAAGACAAGGCATGTATCGAGGAATGCCCGGTGGACTGCATCTACGAAGGTGAACGCTCCCTCTACATCCACCCCGACGAATGTGTCGACTGCGGTGCCTGTGAGCCTGTCTGCCCCGTCGAGGCCATCTACTACGAGGACGACACCCCCGAAGAATGGGCCGAGTACTACAAGGCCAACGTTGAGTTCTTCGATGACCTCGGCTCCCCGGGCGGCGCCGCCAAGATCGGCAACACGCACAAGGACCACCCCATCATCGCCGGCCTGCCGCCGCAGAACCAAGAGGCATGAGCGCGGTCCCTTCCCGCACCTTCGGGCTGGACCTGCCGGAGTATCCGTGGGAAGCCATGGCGCCGTTTGCCAAGCTGGCCGCCGCGCATCCGGAAGGCGCGGTCAACCTGTCCATCGGCACGCCTGTGGATCCCACGCCGGCCGTGATCACCGACGCGCTGGCGGCTGCCGCTGACGCACCGGGCTATCCCACCACGCACGGCACCCCCGCCCTCCGCGAGGCCATCGCCGCGTGGTACGCCAGGCGCCGCAATGTTCCCGGACTGGACCCGCAGGACATCATGCCCACGGTCGGCTCCAAGGAACTGGTGGCCTGGCTGCCCCTGCTCCTGGGGCTGGGGGAGGGCGACGTCGTCGTTCGCCCCACCGTTGCCTACCCCACCTACGACATGGGCGCCATCCTGGCCGGCGCCACACCGGTGGCAGCGGATGACCTGGATGAGCTCGACGACGCCGTGCGTGCCCGTGTGCGGTTGGTCTGGGTCAACTCGCCGGGCAACCCGACGGGGATTGTGCGCAGCGCAGCGTCCCTGCGGCGCCTGGTGGATTCGGCCCGGGCGGTGGGCGCAGTTGTCGCCTCGGACGAATGCTACGCGGAGCTGGGCTGGGGGGACTGGGACACTGCCCGCGGCGGAGCGCCGGTCCCCAGCATTCTGGACCCGGAAATCAGCGGCGGCAGTAATGACCTGCTTTTGTCGGTATATTCGCTGAGCAAACAATCCAATATGGCCGGCTACCGTGCGGCTTTTGTGGCCGGAGACAGCGGCATCATCGCCAACCTGGTCAACAGCCGCAAGCACGCCGGCATGATTGTTCCCGCGCCGGTCCAGGCAGCCATGATCGCCGCCCTGTCCGACGACGGGCACGTTGCCGCCCAAAAGGATAAGTACCGGGCACGCCGTGAGCTGCTGGTGCCCGCCCTGCAGGCCTTCGGTGCGACCATCCACCACTCTGAAGCCGGCCTGTATCTGTGGGCCACCACCGGCGAGGACACCTGGGCCACGATCGAGCGGCTCGCCAACCTCGGCATCGTGGCGGGTCCCGGAGTCATCTACGGCGACGCGGGAGCCGGTTTCATCCGGATCGCGCTGACAGGCTCCGACGAGCGCGTGGCAGCAGCCGCCGCCCGGCTCTCCGGCGCCAACGCATAACTCCTTCACCGGGGGAGTTCCATGTTTCGCTTCGACAACAACCCGGTTACCGATTAGTGGTAAAGCCTGCCAAAAGGGTAGCGTTTTGCCTGAATAGATTTAGCGGAATTGACTCTATGGGCGCCTCCCCACTCCATGCGACGCCCGTAGCTCTGGTTTCTTCAAACTCCTGAAGGAGACTTAATGACTGAGCGTCCCAGTGCACAGCTGCACTATGGGGAAAACACCGACGACCGTCTGGAACTTCCCCGCGTCGCCGCGGCGGAAGGAAACGACGGCTTCGACGTTTCCAAGCTGCTGAAGCAGACCGGAACCGTCACGTTCGACCCCGGCTTCATGAACACCGCGGCCACCACGTCCGCAATCACCTACATCGACGGCGATGCCGGCATCCTGCGGTACCGCGGGTACCCGATTGAGCAGCTGGCCAAGCACTCCACCTTCCTGGAGACCTCTTACCTGCTGATCTACGGGAACCTTCCCACGCCCACCGAACTGGATGCCTTCGACCAGCGGATCCGCCGCCACACCCTGCTGCACGAAGACCTCAAGGGCTTCTTCGGCGGCTTCCCCCGTGACGCGCACCCGATGCCGGTGCTCTCCTCCGCCGTCAGCGCCCTGTCGACGTTCTACCAGGACTCGCTGGACCCGTTCGACGACGAGCAGGTGGAACTGTCCACCGTCCGCCTGATGGCCAAGCTGCCCGTCATCGCTGCTTACGCGCACAAGAAGAGCATCGGCCAGCCGATGCTCTATCCGGACAACTCCATGAACCTCGTGGAGAACTTCATGCGCCTGAGCTTCGGCCTGCCGGCCGAGCCCTACGAAATCGACCCGGACCTGGTCAAGGCCCTGGACCTGCTGCTCATCCTGCACGCAGACCACGAGCAGAACTGCTCCACGTCCACCGTGCGCCTGGTCGGCAGCTCCAACGCCAACATGTTCGCCTCCGTCTCCGCCGGGATCAGCGCCCTCTTCGGACCGCTACACGGCGGTGCCAACGAGGCAGTGCTGAACATGCTCCGCGACATCAAGTCCACGGGCATGGCGCCCGAGACGTTCATGGAGAAGGTCAAGAACAAGGAAGACGGCGTGAAGCTCATGGGCTTCGGGCACCGCGTCTACAAGAACTACGATCCGCGCGCCAAGATCGTCAAGGCCACCGCCCACGACATCCTGGCCAAGCTCGGCGGCAACGACGAGCTGCTGGACATCGCGATGCGCCTGGAAGAGAAGGCACTGGCCGATGACTACTTCATCGAGCGCAAGCTCTACCCGAACGTAGACTTCTACACCGGCCTGATCTACAAGGCCATGGGTTTCCCGGAGAAGATGTTCACCGTCCTCTTCGCCATCGGCCGCCTGCCGGGCTGGATTGCCCAGTGGCGCGAAATGATGCAGGACCCGCAGACCAAGATCGGCCGCCCGCGCCAGCTGTACACGGGTGTCCCCGAGCGCAACTACCCGACGCGCTAGAGCCGACGGCAGTAAAAAAGGGCCCCCGGAATCCTTTGCGGATTCCGGGGGCCCTTTGCTGTCCGGTCAGGACCTGCTGATCAGGACGCGCAGGTCAGGAGGCGTAACCCTGCGGGTTGTTCTTCTGCCAGCGCCAGTGGTCCTCGCACATGGCTTCCAGGCTGCGGTGCGCCGACCAGCCCAGGTCTGCCAGGGCCGCCGAGGGATCGGCGTAGCTCACGGCGGCGTCACCGGGCCGGCGCGCGGTGATCTCGTAGGGGATCTCCTTGCCTGCGGCCTTGGAGAATGCTGCCAGCACTTCGAGCACGGAAGAGCCGTTGCCGGTGCCAAGGTTCCAGCGGTGCACGCCGGACTTCACTGTGATGTACTGCAGCGCCGCGAGGTGCCCGGCGGCCAGGTCCACCACGTGGATATAGTCACGCACGCCGGTGCCGTCGGGGGTGGGGTAGTCGTTGCCGAAAACCATGACCTTCTCGCGCCGGCCCACTGCCACCTGCGCCACGAACGGCAGCAGGTTGTTCGGGACTCCGGTGGGGTCCTCGCCGATGCGGCCGGACTCGTGCGCGCCGGCCGGGTTGAAGTAGCGCAGCAGGGCAATGTTCCAGCGCCCGTCGGCCGCACCCAGGTCCGCCAGGATGTCTTCGATCTGCTCTTTGGTGCGGCCGTAGGGGTTGACGGCGTCCATCGGCATTTTTTCGGTCAGCGGGACCTCTTCGGACGCGCCGTACACAGTGGCCGAGGAACTGAACACCAGGGTGCGGACATCATGCTTGTCCATCATCCGCAGCAGGGTCAGGGTCCCGCCCACGTTGTTGTGGTAGTAGTACAGGGGCTTGGCCACCGATTCGCCCACGGCCTTGAGCCCGGCAAAATGGATGACGGCATCAATGCTGAAACGGGAAAACACGGCATCCACCGCTGCCTCGTCCAGCAGATCGGCGTGCACAAAGTCCGCCGTACGGCCGGCCAGGTCCTGGACCCGCTTCAGGGATTCTTCGCTTGAGTTGGCCAGGTTGTCCAGCACCACCACGTCGTGGCCGGCCTCCAGCAGGGCCAGCGTTGTGTGGGAACCGATGTATCCCGTGCCTCCGGTAACTAGTATTCGCATAGAGCCAGAGTAGTGGATTTACGCAGCGTGTTTTCGGCTCAGGATTGTTCGGCGACTTCGAAGACGGTCATGACCACGGCATTGTCCGACGTCGGCGCCGGATCCCAGGTGCCGGTGGCCCGGGTCCACCGCTGCTTGTCGAACGCCACCGAGTCCAGGGACAGCGCCTCGGCGTTGGCCACCGCCCACTGTGCCACGGACCAGCCGTAGGAACCCGTTCCGGCTACCGTAATGCGGTTCCCCTCCACCGTTGCATCCACCGGGCCGTAGACCGCGGTCAGGGACGCCAGCACCGCGTCGGGGCTCCCGGAGGTCGACGGCGGCCCCAAGGTACAGGTGAGCGACGCCGGCGACTGTCCGGTCAACGCCGACGCGAAGGCCCGGGCCTCGGGCTCATGGTCGGCGTAGGCATCGGGAAAGGCACTGCGCTGCACGGTCTGGGCGGCAACGGTCAGCGGCAGGTTCAGATAGTCCGGCACCTTTTCCAGGGCGTTGTAGAACGCATTGGAGGCATACACCGGGTCCATGATCTGTTCCTCGCTGCCCCACCCCTGGGACGGGCGCTGCTGGAACAGGCCGCGGGAGTCCGGGCCGGCTTCATCCCCGTAATCGAGGTTGCGTAGCCCGGACTCCTGGATCGCTGTTGCGATGGCTATGGATGCAGCCCTCGGGGGCATGCCCCGCTCCACCGAGATCCCCGCGATCAGGGCTGCCGTAGCCGCCCGGCCCGGAGTCAGCGAGTACTGGACCCCGTCGGCGGTCGCGGTGCACTCGGCGGCGGCCGGCGGCTCATCCTCGGGCTCGCGCAATACCGACACCGCGTAAACGGTGACGGCGACGAGGAAGAGCACTATCAGCGCCAGCACCGGCAGGAACCCGGTGCGGCGTGAGCTGGAATTCAGGGGCATAGGCAGAGGGCCACAGATGCTAGTTGGCGTGCAGAGCGGCGTTCAGTTCCACGCTCGCTCCGCTGCGGGCAAGTGCTTCAACGGTACCGGTGAGCGAATTGCGGCGGAAGAGCAGGTTCGGGACGCCGGAGAGTTCCACGGCCTTTACCGTTTGCGGCTCCTCGCCGGGCACCAGGACTGCCACCCGCGTGCCGGCCGTGACATAAAGGCCTGCCTCCACCACTGAGTCGTCGCCGATGCTGATGCCCACCCCCGAGTTGGCGCCGAGCAGCACCCGCTCGCCGAGGGTGATCTTCTCCCGGCCGCCGCCGGAGAGGGTGCCCATGATCGAGGCCCCGCCGCCGACGTCGGTCCCGTTGCCGACCACTACGCCTGCCGAAATGCGGCCTTCCACCATGGAGACGCCCAGTGTGCCGGCGTTGAAGTTCACGAAACCCTCGTGCATCACGGTGGTTCCTTCCGCCAGGTGTGCGCCGAGGCGGACCCGGCCCGCGTCGGCGATCCGGACGCCGGAGGGCACCACATAATCGGTCATGCGCGGGAACTTGTCCACGCCAAACACGGTAACCGGTCCGCGGGCGCGCAGCCGCAGCCGCACGGCCTCAAAGCCGTCCACGGCGCAGGGCCCGAAGCTGGTCCACACCACGTTCGGCAGCTGGCCGAAGATGCCGTCCAGATTCAGGCTGTTCGGTGCCGTGAGGCGGGCGGAGAGCAGGTGCAGCCGAAGATAGGCATCTGCGGTGGAGGAGACCGGGGCGTCCAGGTCAATCTCGGTGCGCAGGACCTCGCCGCGGGTCCCGCGGGCTGTGTCGGTCATGGCGGCGGCAGCGGCCGAGAGCTCGGCGGCGAGGCCGTCCGGCGCATCATCCGCAGCGGAGGCCAGGGGCGCGAGGGCAGGGCTCGGATACCAGACATCCAGGACGGTGCCGTTCTCGGTAACGGTAGCCAGGCCCAGGCCGGAGGCGGTGCGGGTGGTCGGAGCGGGGGAGGTGCTTGAAGTCATGTTCTTCAGTCTACCGAGCGCCCCGCTGCTTCCACCGGTGCGGGCGGATCCGGCCGCGGGGGAATCGGTAGGGTGGAGGAATGACTGTTTCGCCATCCCCTGCCCTTGACCTGACCCAAGATGTTGCGTCGCTGACCGCCGAGCTGATGGACATCCAAAGCGTGTCCGGCAACGAGCAGCGCATCGCCGATGCAGTGGAGGCGGCCTTGCGTACCCTGCCGCACCTGGAAGTGGTGCGCGACGGCGACTCCATCATCGCCCGCACCATGCTGGGCCGCAGCGAGCGGGTGATCCTGGCCGGGCACCTGGACACCGTGCCGCTGCCCACCGTTGAAGGATCGCGTGGAACGGTTCCCTCCTCCTGGGACGGTGACGTTCTGTACGGCCGCGGCGCGACCGATATGAAGGGCGGGGTGGCCGTGCAGCTGGCCCTGGCCGCAGGGCTGGCCGAACCGTCACGGGACGTCACGTTCGTGTTCTACGACCATGAGGAAGTCGAAGCCTCGCTCTCCGGGTTGGGCCGGCTGCAGGACAGTCATCCGCAGTGGCTGCAGGCGGACTTTGCCGTGCTCCTGGAACCCACCAACGGCACGGTGGAAGGCGGCTGCAACGGCACCATGCGCTTCCACGCCAGCACCGCGGGCAGGGCAGCCCACTCGGCCCGGGCGTGGATGGGGGAGAACGCCATCCACGCGGCGGCCGAAATCCTGACCCGGCTGCGCGACCATGAACCGGCCACCGTGACGGTCGAAGGACTGGATTACCGGGAGTCGCTGAACGCGGTGAAGATCTGGGGAGGCACTGCGGGGAATGTCATTCCCGATGCAGCGACGGTCGAAATCAATTACCGCTTCGCGCCGGACAAGTCCATTGACGAAGCAGATGCGTACGTGCGGAACCTGCTTGCCGGGTTTGACCTGGTCCGGACCGACGCCGCAGCGGGGGCCCGGCCGGGCCTGGACCAACCGGCCGCCGCCAGCTTTGTCGCCGTCGTCGGCGAGGAACCCAAGCCCAAATACGGCTGGACCGACGTGGCCCGCTTCAGCGCGCTGGGTATCCCGGCCGTGAACTTCGGCCCGGGCGACGCGCTGCTGGCCCACACCGACAATGAGCATGTGCGGGCGCAGGACATCCGCGACTGCCTGGCTGCGCTGCGGACCTGGCTGAGCTAGTAACCGGCATGACAAAGGGGAGGACAGGCGTCGCCTGTCCTCCCCTTTGTTGGTGCAGCTTCGGGTGCCGCGGATATCCGCCGGCGCTATTTCACCGGCGCTTCGACACCTTCGGGATCGATGGCGTCTTCACGCTCCAGCAGCTTTCCGGCCCGCGCGCCGAGCAGGCGCGAGAGGCGCTGCGCGGTGAAGGTCAGCAGCATGTTGATCAGGATGAAGATCAAGGCCGCCACGAGCAGGGACGGCAGCATGTTGCCGGCGCCTGCGCCGAAGCGCTGGGCGTTGGCGAGCAGATCGGTGTACCCGATGATGTAGCCCAGCGCGGAGTCCTTGAGGATCACCACGAACTGGCCCAGCAGCGCCGGCAGCATGGCCACGAGGGCCTGCGGGATTTCGATGCTGCGCAGTGACTGCGACGGTGTCAGCCCGATCGCCAGGCCTGCCTCGCGCTGTCCCTTGGGCAGCCCGAAGACGCCCGAGCGTACGAGCTCGGCGATGACTGATCCGTTGTACAGGGTCAGCGCCACCACCACGGCCCAGAACGGTGCGTCCGAAGCCTCCATGGGAGTGGACTTGGCGAAGAACTGGTACAGGAAGATCATCATCAGCAGCACCG
This sequence comes from Arthrobacter jiangjiafuii, assembly GCF_018622995.1. Taxonomy (NCBI): domain Bacteria; kingdom Bacillati; phylum Actinomycetota; class Actinomycetes; order Micrococcales; family Micrococcaceae; genus Arthrobacter; species Arthrobacter jiangjiafuii. The sequence continues at coordinate 2,760,700 of NZ_CP076022.1, read as the reverse complement.
GCACGGCGCGCAGGAACTCAACGACGACGTCGCACACCCAGCGCAGCGGAGCCAGCTGGGACAGCCGGCCGAAGCCGAAGACCAGCCCGAAGGCAATGGAGGTGATGACGGCGACGCCGGCAGCCTTCAGGGTTGCGAGCAGGCCCGGCAACAGGGTGTACTGCCAGGTCTCCCACTCCAGGAAAGGCGTCCACTTGGCAGCCTCGAACTGGTCCTTCGCCGCCAGCCCGTTGACGGCAACGGCCAGGATACCCAGCACCAGCAGCGCGCCCAGGACATTGAAGACCAGGATGCGGCGCTTGGCCCTGGGCCCCGGGACATCGAACAGAACAGCCTGCGTGCTCATCGGGCCACCGCCAGTTTCTTCGAGGCCCACGTGGTCAGCAGGCCGATGGGGATCACAATGACGACGAATCCGATGGCAAAGGTCAGGAAGACCTGGGTCATGACGTCGGGCCGGAATTCGATCATGGTCTTCATCAGGCCGGAGGCCTCGGCCACACTGGCCGCGGCGGCCACGGTGGTGTTCTTCACCAGGGCGATCAGCACGTTGCCCAACGGGGCGACGGCGCCGCGGAATGCCTGCGGCAGGATGATCAGCCAGGCGGCGGGGAGGAAGGAGAGCCCGATGGAACGCGCGGCCTCAGCCTGTCCCAGCGGCACCGTGTTGACGCCGGACCGGATGGCTTCGCAGACAAACGCTGCGTGGTAAATGCTCAGCGACAGCACGGCCAGCAGGAAGAAATTGAGCTCGAAGTCCTTGGTGAAATTGACCTGGAGCTGCCCCCACAGGCCCAGGACGGAGAACACCATGATGATGGTCAGGGGGGTGTTGCGGAAGATATTGACGTAGGCGGTGCCGAACCAGCGCAGGCTGGCGATCGGCGAGATCCGCATGACGGCGAGGATGGTGCCGAGCACCAGCGACGCGATGGCAGCCCAGAACGCCAGCTGGATGTTGACCCAGAACGCAGCGACGACGTCGTAATCCTCGAAGAGGGCGAAGAAACCACCCATGATGTACCTCTTCTGTGATGGAAAGAACCGGTGCGTGTGCGCAGAAGGGACTCCCTTCTGCGCACACGCACCGGAGGTTACAGCGGCCGGTCAGCCGCCGGTTGCCTGGCTAGGCGCAGGCCGCCGGGGTCGGCGGGTTCAGCTCGGCGTTGAAGGTGTAATCGGCACCCTCGGTGTTGGCCTTGATGGCCTCTTCCCAGGCGCCTTCTTCGATCATCTTGGTGATGGCCGCATTGATGTCTTCGCACTTCTCGTTGTCCTTGGAGATGCCGACACCGTACTGCTCTTCGGTGAACGGGTTTCCCACGACCTTGAACTTGCCGGCGTTGGCTTCAGTGGAAGCAAGGCCGGCGAGGATGATGTCATCGGTGGTGACGGCGTCAACCTGGCCACCCTGCATGGCGGTGACGCAGTTGGCGTAGCCGCCCTGCTCCAGCAGGTTCACGCCTGCGGCGTAGGTGTCCTTGATCTTCTGCGCGGACGTGGAACCGGTGACCGAGCACAGGGTCTTGCCGTCCAGGTCCTCCGGGCCGTTGATGTCGGAGTTGTCGGCGTTGACCAGCAGGTCCTGGCCGGCGATGAAGTACGGTCCGGCGAAGGCCACGCGCTCCTTGCGGGCGTCGGTGATGGAGTAGGTAGCGAAGATCATGTCCACTTCGCCGTTTTCCAGCACGTTCTCACGCTGTGCGGAAGGGGTTTCCTTCCACTCGATCTGGTCCTCGGAGTAGCCGAGCTCCTGGGCGACGTACTTGGCGACGTCGACGTCGAAACCGGTGTACTCGGCACCTTCCTTGAAGCCCAGGCCCGGCTGGTCGAACTTGATGCCTATGGTGATTTTCTCTCCGGAACCGGTGGAGTCTCCGCTGGCTTCGTTGCCGGCGTCGCTTCCGCAGGCGGACAGGGTCAGTGCTGCGGCGGCGGCGAATGCCACTGCTGCGTAGCGGGTCTTGCGCATGATGTCTCCTTGTTTAGCGGCCTCCCGGACGGGGATGGCCTTGCTTCAAGGGGTTGCCCCCAACTGGTGAAACGAACTGGTGAAACTGGAACGCTGGTGAAAATGTGGTCCGGGAGCGGTGAAACCCCCGGCCGGTACAACTGGTGAAGCGGAAGGTGGTTAGTGGGCGAGGATCTTCCCCAGGAAGTCCTTGGCGCGGTCGCTCTTGGGATTGGTGAAGAATTCCTCCGGAGAGGCCTGCTCGACGATCTGGCCGTCTGCCATGAAGACCACGCGGTCGGCGGCCTTGCGGGCGAAGCCCATTTCGTGGGTCACCACGATCATGGTCATGCCCTCCTTGGCCAGGCCCACCATGGTGTCCAGGACTTCGTTGATCATTTCCGGATCCAAGGCCGAGGTGGGCTCATCGAACAGCATCACCTTGGGCTTCATCGCCAGCGCGCGCGCAATTGCCACACGCTGCTGCTGGCCGCCGGAGAGCTGCGCGGGAAGCTTGTTGGCCTGGTTGGCCACACCCACGCGCTCCAGCAGGTCCATGGCAAGCTTCTTGGCCTCGGCGGACTTCATACCCTTGACCTTGACCGGGCCGAGCGACACATTGTCGACGATGCTCTTGTGCGCAAAGAGGTTGAAGGACTGGAAGACCATTCCGACGTCGGCACGCAGCTTTGCGAGCGCCTTGCCTTCCGCCGGGAGGACCTTGCCGTCGATGGCGATTACGCCGTCGTCGATGGTCTCCAGCCGGTTGATGGCACGGCAGAGTGTCGATTTTCCGGAACCTGACGGTCCGATTACCACTACCACTTCGCCACGGGCAACATCGAGGTTGATGTCCTGGAGGACATGGAGGTCGCCGAAGTGCTTGTTAACGTTTTTCAGTGAAACGAGTGGTGCGGCAGTATCAGGCGTCGCGCCTGCGGATGTGTCACGGGTCATAAGTGAAGATTATCCAAAGATTGTGTCCATTATGTGTCAGGGGGCACAATTACGCGTCAATCGTGACGCAAGAGCAACCAAACGACTCCACCTTGGCGCCTTGTGAGCCCGCACACCTGCAAATGGCTACCCTTGAACCATGGAATTCAGCGACAACACTTCGCCTGCCCGTGCCGTCAGCCCGCGTAAGAGGGGACCCGTGGAACTGCGCCGCGCCCAGGCCGGTTCGCCGCAGTCGGACGCCTATCTGCTGGACACCCAGGACCAGACCCATTTCACGCACACCGACCCCTGGCGGGTGATGCGGATCCAGAGCGAGTTTGTGGAGGGGTTCGGCTCCCTGTCGGAGCTTGGCCCGGCGGTCAGCGTATTTGGTTCCGCGCGGAGCCTGCCCGGCTCCGCCTATTACAAGCTGGGCGAGGAAGTGGGGCGGCTGCTCGCGGTTGAAGGGCTGGCCGTGATCACCGGCGGCGGGCCCGGATCGATGGAGGCAGCGAACAAGGGTGCGGTGGAAGCCGACGGGGTGTCCGTGGGACTGGGCATCGAACTGCCGTTTGAGACCGGCCTGAACGACTGGGTGGATCTGGGGATCAACTTCCGGTACTTCTTTGTCCGCAAGACGATGTTCGTGAAGTACGCCCAGGGCTTTATCGTCCTGCCGGGCGGATTCGGCACCATGGATGAACTCTTTGAAGCCATGACGCTGGTCCAGACCCAGAAGGTCACGTCCTTCCCGATCGTGCTGATCGGTACGGCGTTTTGGACGCCGCTCCTGGACTGGGTCCGGAACACGCTGCTCGCCGAAGGCATGGTCTCGGCCAAGGACCTGGAGCTGATCCATGTGGTCGACGACCCCGCGGAGGCCGTCCGGCTGATTATCGCCGACAGTGCCGGGCACCTTTCCCCCTAGCCGGAGCGGGACCCGGGACAGGGAGCGGGACTGGGAGCAGGGGAGGCGGCGACCCATCTGGCACGATGGACAGGTGACAACCTTCCTGGTCTTCGTAGCTGTCCTGGCCGCCGGGGCAGTGGCCCTGGCGGCAACCGGACTCCCGGACTCCCGATTCTCCCGGGTGCTCCCCGGGGTCCGGCCGTCCCGTCGTTCTGCCACAGGGGCGGCCGTGCCCGCCGACCCCGGCCTGGCTGAGCCTGATCCGCGCCTGCCGCCGGTGTTGCTGCCCGAGCATCCCCGGCCATCCGATATTGGCAGGCTGCGGTTTTCCGTAGGGCTGCGCGGCTACCGCATGGACCAGGTGGACGCGGTGTTGGACCGGCTGGCCACGGCGCTCGCCGAACGCGATGCAGCCGTGGCCGATCGCGATGCCGCGCTCGCCGCCGCACGGCGCCCTCCCGCCGCCGATCCCGGCCGGCCGGGCCAGGCATGAGCGTTGTGAAGGGGGCAGACGGACGGCTTCGCTGCCCCTGGGCAGGGGCCAGCCCCGACTACCAGCGCTATCACGACGAGGAATGGGGCCGGCCGGTCACCGGTGAAACGGCACTCTTTGAACGCCTGAGCCTCGAAGCCTTCCAATCCGGGCTGAGCTGGATCACCATCCTGCGCAAGCGGCCGGCCTTCCGGGCAGCGTTTGCCGGTTTCGACCCCGCCGCGGTTGCACGCTTTACCGATGCGGACCGCGAGCGCCTGCTGGCCGACGCCGGAATTGTCCGTAACCGGGCCAAGATCGACGCCGTCATAACCAACGCCCGGGCGCTGCTGGAGCTGCCCGACGGCGAGAGCCTGGGCGGCCTGCTGCAGGCGCACCGGCCCGATCCGGCACGCCCGGCACCGGTGGACAGCTCCGATGTTCCGGCCATCACGCCCGAGTCCACGGCACTGGCAAAGGCCCTGAAACAGCGGGGCTTCCGTTTTGTCGGGCCCACCACTGCGTACGCCATGCTGCAGGCCACCGGCTACGTCAACGACCATCTGGAGAACTGTTGGGTGCGGCATGGAGGGTAGGGCAGCAACGGAGCGCGTGGACCCGCCGCCGCCGTCGGGCCCCAACGCCGCCCTGGCAGGCATCGCCGCCTCCCTGGGCGGTGCCTTTGCCCGCTGGCCCTGGTATGCCCGGGTCGCGCTGGTCTGGGCACTGGCCCGGGTCTTCTCCTTCGGCGTTTTTGTGGCGGTGGCAGCCCGCCAGGGACTGAACCCCTGGGGCTGGGCGGGACCGCCGTCGTACCTGCAATTCATCGGCGCCTGGGACAGCGAGTGGTATCAGCAGATCTTCGCGGGCGGCTACCCAACGGAGATTCCCCGCGATGCGACCGGCCGCGCCCTGGAGAACGAGTGGGCGTTCTACCCGCTCTTTCCCGGCCTGGTCCGGGCACTGGATGCGGTCACCGGGCTGGGCTGGCAGGTGCTCGGCCCGCTCGTCGCCACGGCAGCGGGGTTCGCGGCAGCCCTGATGGTCTACCGGCTGTTCGCACTGCGGGCTCCGGCGGGCACCGCACTGTGGGGCGTGGTGTTCGTGGCGGTCTGCCCGGTGTCCCCGATCCTGCAGGTGCCCTACGCGGAATCCCTGAACCTGCTGCTGCTGGCGGCGGCCCTGTACCTGCTGGTCCAGCGCCGCTACCTCACCGCTGTGCCGGTGGTGCTGGTGATGTGCCTTTCCCGCCCCGTGGGAGTTGCCTTCGCCCTGATGATGGCGGTGCTGTTCATCCGCCGCTGGATCCGGCACCGCGCCGAGCCGTTTCCCGGAACCGAGGCCTGGCGCATGATTGTGCTCGGCCTGGCGTCCGGTATCGGCGCCCTGGCCTGGCCGGCGCTCGCCTGGGCCGCCACGGGGGAACTGCGGGCCTACACGGACACCGAAACTGCCTGGCGCGGTGACAGCCTGGCACTGTTCAAGCCCTGGTTCGTGGAGGCTGAACGGCTTTTCGGGCCGGTCTGGGGCCCGGTTGTGCTGCTGCTGCTGGTGGCCTTTGCCGCCCTCTATCTGAATTCCGGATCCGTCCGCCGGATTGGGGTAGAGCTGCAGGTGTGGTGCGGGGCCTACTTCCTGTACCTTCTGGCGTTCCTGAATCCGCTGACCAGCACCTTCCGGCTGCTGTTGCCGCTGTTCCCGCTGGGCCTGGCCCTGGCTTCCCTCAGTGGTTCGCGGGCCTACCGGTGGAGCGTGGCCGTGGCATTTCTGGTCCTGCAGATTGTCTGGGTCACATGGCTCTGGCGGTGGACTCCGCTGCCCGGCGGAGGCGATTATCCACCCTGACTCTGTGTCGCGGAACACATGAAATTTCGTTTGCTTCGTGTTTGTACGGAATAATGAAGGACAATTGCCGCCGGAGCTGGTTTGAGGCCGTGCGACAGAGGATTACATGTGTGACTGGGGGATCGCCCGCAGCGCACTGTGAAAGGGGAACTGGAACATGGCTGCAATGAAACCGCGCACAGGGGATGGGCCTATGGAGGTCACCAAGGAAGGGCGGAGCCTGATCCTTCGGGTACCGATCGACGGCGGCGGCCGCCTTGTCGTGGAACTGAACGCCGAGGAAGCCGGCATGCTCAAAGACTGCCTGCTGGGCGTCACGAGCAGCTAGGAAGCGAAACCATGCAGCTGCCTTCCAATGGATCCGCCAAGGCCGCCCCGAAGAACAGGGCGGCCCCCGGGCCTGATCTGCCGGGCACGGCGATGACCGCTGTGTCCGCAATCGGGCAGCTAAATGCACGGACCGGCGCCCCCACCGCCGGGACCGGGCTCCACCCTGCTGCCTCCGAAGGTGTTGATGTCCTGGTCGTGGCACTGGCTGCCGCAGCAGAAACCAGCGCCCGGGAAGACACGGAGGAAGCACTGCACCCCACTCCGGCGCCCCGCAGGGGCGCCGTGGAAACGGCGCTGGCCTACGGTGTGGACGTGGCAGCCCGTGCTGCCACCGCCGGTTTTACCGGCAAGGCCGGGGAAACGCTCCTGGTCCAGCCGCCGTCGGGCCGCGCTGAAGAGCTGCCGGGCAAACTGATTTACCTGGGCGTCGGCGACGAGTCGGTCCAGGGCATGCGCAAGGCCGGCGCCGCGCTGGCCCGGACAACCCGGGGAGACGCGAAGGTCCGGGCGGCAGTCCTCGACGGGCTGGGCGCTGAGGCGCAGCAGGCATTCCTTGAAGGCTTTTTCCTCGGCGGCTACCGTGCCCCGAGACTGGGCAAGACGCCCGCGGGTCCGCCCATGGCCCGGGAAATGGAACTTACCGGGCTTGATCCCGACGCCCTGCGCCTGGCGGAAATCACCGCCCGCGCGGTCTGGTTCTCCCGCGACCTCACCAACCTGCCACCCGATGTCGCCACCCCGGAGTGGATGGCAGCGCAGAGCCGCGCTGCCGCCGCCCGCGCCGGGCTGGAAATCACTGTCCTGGACGAGGCGGAGCTGAAACGCCGCGGCTTCGGGGGCCTGCTTGCCGTCGGATCTGGGTCCGCGAACCCGCCGCGGCTGGTCCAGGTCTCCTACCGCCCGGCAGCGGAGACCGGAGCGCACGTTGTCCTGGCCGGCAAGGGCATCACCTTCGATTCCGGCGGCATCTCCCTGAAGCCGCGCGACGCCATGATGAGCATGAAAATGGACATGGCCGGCGCCGCCGTCGTCCTGGCCGTCGTCGAGGCTGCTGCAGCCCTGGGCCTTGAACACCGTGTCACTGGTGTGCTGGCGCTGGCGGAAAACGCCATCGGCGGCTCGGCCTACCGCCCCGGGGACGTGGTGAGGACCTATAACGGCACCACGGTTGAAATCGGCAACACCGACGCCGAAGGCCGGATGGTGCTGGCAGATGCCCTCGCCTACGCCGCGGCCGAACTGTCCCCGGATGTCCTGGTGGACATTGCCACGCTGACCGGTGCCGCGGCCCTGGGCCTGGGCCAGCAGCACGGGGCACTGTTCTCCAACACGCCCGGGCTGCTCAGGGCCATGGAACAGGCCGGGCAGGTATCCGGCGACCGGATCTGGCAGCTGCCGCTGGTGCACGAATATGAATACGCCCTGGAATCAGACACCGCGGACTTGGCGCATGTGGCGCCGCCGGCCCTGAAATTCGGTGCCGGGGCCATCGTGGCCGCACTGTTCCTGGAGAAGTTCGTCGACGGCGTTCCGTGGGCCCACCTGGACATTGCCGGACCCATGCGGGCCGGATCGGACAACCATGAAACCGCCAAGGGTGCCACGGGCTTTGGCACCCGGCTGCTGATTTCGTTCCTGCGTAATGCAACATTTCCGCCGAAGGCGCAGGACGCCGGCTAGGACAGTCCGCGCCTTAGGCGCCGGCCCTAGTAGTTGGTCTTGACGGCCAGCAGCAGGCCGTCGCCGGTGGGCAGCAGCGAGGAAACCAGTTCCTCGTTGTCGCGGATGGCCTTGCCGACCTTGCGCATGGTGGTGGTGGTCGCGTCCCGGATGGCCGGGTCCGAAACCTTGCCATGGTCCAGTGCGTCATTGACCACCAGCATTCCTCCCCGTTTGAGCAGGCGCACGGCCTGGATGACGTACAGGGGGAAGTTCGGCTTGTCGGCGTCGATGAAGACCATGTCATAGGCGCCGTCGGTCAGCCGGGGGAGGACCTCGGCGGCCCGGCCGGAAATAGTGCGGGTCCGGTTGCCCGCCACCCCTGCCTCGCGGTAGGCCTCGCGGGCGGCCCGGAGGTGGTCCACATCGGAGTCAATGGTCGTCAGGACGGAGGCCCGCCCCAGGCCGCGCAGCAGGCTCACACCCGATACCCCGGCGCCGGTTCCCACTTCCACGACGGTCTGGGCCTTGGAGGCAGCAGCAAGCACGGTCAGCGCCGCACCCACGCCCGTGGACACCGGAGTGACACCCAGCTCATAGGAGCGGTCCCGCGCCCGCAGCAACACTTCGTCCTCGAAGGGCAGTCCCTCCGTGTAGGACCAGCTGGTCTGCTTGTCGGCGCTCATTCATGTCACTTTCATAGGAGGGAACCGTGCTCAGTCAAGCTTAAGGCCCAGCGGGGCCCCGTCCGGCCTCTTAGTGCAGTCCGCCACGCCGGAAACGCGCCTATCTGCACAAGGGCGCCAACCCAAGGCCGCGGATGCGAACCTTGCCTGCCTGCACCAACCGTGCTAACAGAGAACTCCCAGATTGATGGGCCAACATTAACGAAAAGCAGAAACAGCACGGAGAATCGTCACGCCTACGGCGGGACAGCGACGCGGAAGGGAAGGAGGAAGACAATGACGACGACGTCCTCTGCGGCAGCCGGCACGCCGGAAGACTCCGTTTGGGTGCGACCCTCATGGGAGGAAGTCGTGACTGCCCATTCTGCCAAAGTATACCGGCTGGCCTATCGGCTGACGGGAAACCGGCACGACGCCGAGGACCTCACCCAGGAAGTGTTCGTCCGCGTCTTCCGTTCCCTGGCTAACTTCCAGCCTGGCACCCTCGACGGCTGGCTGCACCGCATCACCACCAACCTCTTCCTCGACCAGGCGCGCCGCAAGAGCCGGATCCGGTTTGACGGCATGAGCGAGGAGACCGAGAGCCGGCTGCCGAGCAACGGACCCGGCCCGGAACGCAGTTTCGAGTTCAACAACCTTGACGTGGACATTGCCCGCGCCCTGGAGGAGCTTCCCCCGGATTTCCGCGCCGCCGTCGTCCTCTGTGACTTGGAAGGCCTGTCCTACGACGAAGTGGCACGCGCCCTCGGAGTCAAACTTGGAACGGTCAGGTCCCGGATCCACCGCGGCCGGACCATGCTCAAGGAGAAGCTGGCGCACCGGGACCCGCAGGCCCGCCGCCCTGCCGCACCGCGGCTCTCCCTTCCCCGCGTGGCAGGCGCCAACTAAGCTGATGCGCCATCCCAAACGCCTCCTTCAGGAATACCTGGATGACCAGGCCACACCCTCCCGGGCCGCGGCCGTCCAAGCCCACCTCGCGCGCTGCGCTGCCTGCCGTGCCGAGGCCGCCCGTGAACGCCGGCTGCGCAGCAGGCTGCGAACCGCGGAGGTTCCCGTTGCCCGACCGGAACTGCGCGAGCATACCGACCTTGCCGCGCGGCGTGCTGCCGGGGGAGACGCCGGCGGATATGCAGCAGAGCCGGACCCAGCCGCACACCGGCGGCGCCACCGGCTCATCAGCGCAGCGGGAGCAGTTGCGGCAGCCGTCGGGCTGGTGCTTTCCACCGCCTATCTGCTGGGCAGCTGGAACAACGGCGAATCCCTGAACAACGCCGCACCGGGGCTGGCCGCAGGCTGGACCGAGGTAACCGATGGTGCCGGCGGCACCCTCTCCGCCGACCAGATCACCGACCTGCGGGCCCGCGGCTGGGCATGTCCGGAACTGCGCTCAACCGGCATGTCCCTGGTTGCGGCAAAGGCAGCACGGATTGACGGCCAACCGGCAGTGGTCATGACCCTTCAAGGCCAGGGCAGCACCGTGACCATCTACGAGACCCGGCCGGCCGGTTCCAGCTCCAATGCCCCGGTTGTGGATGGCGTGACCGGACGTGCCGTTAAGGACGAGGGTTTTGTTCTGCAGGAACAGGAGCCGGGCCGACCCCAGGTATGGCTGCATCCGCAGCGCCCGCAACAGGCGGTGCTGGCGGCCGAGGGAGTGGCCTACACCGTGGACGCCGCGCCGCCCGGAGAGGTCCTCGACAATGCGGTGCGCGAGATTTCGCTGACCGAATCATCCCGGCTGGTGCTGCACCCGCCCGAAAGCGCCCAGGGCGTCTGGGACCGCATCCAGCGGGGACTGGCAATTATGGCCGGCAACGGAAACAACAGGTGACCCCCAGCCCAAGTGGCTCCTTGCAACGCGGAAAAGGTAGTCTTCACAAGTGATCGGAATCAATGGCTATGAGCTGCTCGTCCTGGCGATCCTTGCCGTGGCCGTGCTCGGGCCCGAACGCCTCCCGGAGTATGCCTCCCAACTGGCCCGCCTAATCCGCGAACTGCGGCGGATGGCCTCCGGTGCACGGGACCAGCTCCGCGAAGAGGTGGGACCGGAAATCGACGAGGTGGACTGGCGGAAGCTTGATCCGCGCCAGTATGACCCGCGCCGGATCATCAAGGAAGCCCTGCTGGACGATTTCGAAGACGCCGTCAAACCTGTCAGCGCCAAGCCTTCTGCCGCCCGCACCCCGGCTGCCGGCAGTTCCGCTGCAGCCGGCGTTGCTCCTGCTCCGGGAACCCCGTCACAAGATGCCGGTCCGGCCCGAACGCAGCCGCCCGCCGTCACGCCGCTGGTGCGGCTGGAAAGCGGCGCGCCGGCGCCGTTCGACACCGAAGCGACCTAGGCTACCGCGGACTGACGTCCAATTTCAGGCCGGAGAGCCCGCGCGGACGCCGGGCAAGGACACCGGCAATCCGCCGCAGTTCCGCCCCGGCCGACCCCTCCACCGACGCCGCACGGGAAAGCACCACCGGCGCACCGGCATCTCCGCCCGTACGCAGGTCCACGTCCAGGGGGATGCTGCCGAGCAGGGGAATGTCCTTGCCGAATGCCGCACTGAGCCGCTTGGCGACAATATCCCCGCCGCCGGAACCGAACAGCTCCATCCGTTCACCGGTGGGTAGTTGCAGCCAGGACATGTTCTCGATGACGCCGGCTACGCTCTGGCCCGTCTGGGAAGCCACTGAACCGGCACGTTCGGCCACGTCGGCAGCTGCCGCCTGCGGCGTGGTGACCACCAGGATTTCGGACTGCGGCAGCAGCTGGGCCACGGAGATGGCAATATCGCCGGTGCCCGGGGGCAGATCCAGGAAGAGCACGTCCAGATCGCCGAAATAGACATCCGTCAGGAACTGCTCCAGGGCCCGGTGCAGCATCGGACCGCGCCAGGCGACCGGAGCATTGCCGTCCACGAACATGCCGATGGAGATGGTCTTGATCCCGTAGGCCACGGGAGGCAGGATCATCTCGTCCACACGGGTGGGCGGCGCGGTGATGCCCAGCAGGCCCGGCACGGAGAACCCGTGTACGTCGGCATCCACGATCCCGACCCGCAGGCCGGCAGCAGCCATGGCCGCCGCGAGGTTCACCGTGACGCTGGACTTGCCCACCCCGCCCTTGCCGCTGGCCACGGCGTAAACCCTGGTCAGGGAGCCCGGACGGTTGAACGGGATGTCTTTGGCCCCGCCCGGACCGCGCAGCTTTTCCTTCAGCGCGGTGCGCTGGTCGGCGCTCATGACGCCCAGGTCCACCCGAACGTCGGTGATGCCCTCGACACCGGCCAGGACGCGTTCGACGTCGGCGGTGATGGTCTGGTGCAGCGGGCACCCGGCGATGGTGAGCAGGATGCCCACTGAGGCGGCGCCGTCGTCGTCCACTGACACGCCGGCGACCATCCCCAGCTCGGTGATGGGGCGCCGCAGCTCCGGATCCAAAACGGAATCCAGGGCTGCCAGGGCACGGTCTGCTGTTGATTGCATAACCACGCCCCTAGCCTTCCCTCCCGCCGGGATTGAGTTTCGGCATGGATTCCGTGGCGGCTGAATCGCGCCGGCGGTTTCCGCGCCGTGCATGGCCGTCCTCGGGCGGATCATTGGCTTCCAGCAGCTCCTCGAGCAGGCTGCGGAGTTCGGAGCGCACATAGTCACGGGTTGCCACTTCGCGCAGGGCGATGCGCAGTTCGGCGATCTCCCGGGTCAGGTATTCCGTGTCCATGAGGTTGCGCTCTGCGCGTTCGCGGTCCTGGCGTACTGACACCCGGTCGCGGTCATCCTGCCGGTTCTGGGCCAGCAGCAGCAGCGGTGCAGCGTAGGAGGCCTGCAGCGAGAGCATCAGGGTCAGCAGCGTGAAGCCCAGGGCGACGCTGTCAAAGCGCAACGGCTCCGGCCCCCACGTGTTCCAGACCAGCCAGACCACGCAAAAAATCGTCATGTAGACGAGGAACGTCGGCGTGCCCATGAAACGGGCAAAGTTCTCGGTGGCGTGGCCGAAGGCGTCAGGGTTCGGCGAGAGCCGCGGCAGCCAGCGGGTGCGGGCGGTACGGGGCGTATCCAGGCCGCTGGTCTGGGACTTTACTTTTTCAGCCATGGGTCCTTCCCTGCTTAGCATCAGTGGCGGTGTCGTCGGAGGCGCGCCAGTCATCGGGGAGCAGGTGGTCCAGGACATCGTCCACTGTCACCGCCCCCACGAGCCGGCCGCCGTCGTTCACGACGGGGAGCGAATTGAGGTTGTAGGTGGCGAGCATCCGGGAGACCTCGCTGATGCTCGCGTGGTCCCGCACCGGCTCCAAGTCTGTATCAAGGATATTCCCCAGTGCTTCGGGAGGTGCCGACCGCAGCAGCTGCTGGATGTGCACGACGCCGAGGTAGCGTCCGGTGGGCGTCTCCAGCGGCGGCCGGCAGACATAGATGGAGGACGCCAGGGCGGGGGTGAGCTCCTCCCTGCGGACGTGGGCAAGGGCCTCAGCCACCGTCGCTTCGGGCGGGAGGATCACCGGCACCGGCGTCATCAGCGACCCGGCCGTGTCCTCCTCATATTCCATGAGGCGCCGCACGTCGCGGGCATCCTCGGGTTCCATGAGCTGCAGGAGCTCTTCCTTTTGCTCCTCGGGCAGCTCGTTCAGGAGGTCGGCGGCGTCGTCGGGATCCATCTCCTCGAGGACGTCCGCGGCACGTTCCACATCCAGGGACTGCAGGATCTGCACCTGGTCGTCGTCGGGCAGCTCCTGCAGCACATCCGCGAGGCGTTCGTCCTGCAGCTCACTGGCCACCTCGATGCGGCGCTTCCCGCTCATCTCGTGCAGCGCCTCAGCAAAGTCGGCGGCCTTCATGTCATCGTTCTGGGCAACGAACTGAGTGGCTGCCTGCGGTCCGCTGATATCCCAGTGGTAAATGTCAGCCCAATCAATGATGACGGGCTCTCCGCGGCGGCGCAGGGACCGCAGCCGCGGCGCAGCGGCGCCCCGGCGGACAAACAGGTTGGAGACATGCCAGTCGCCGGCCCTGTTCTGCTCAATGGCGATGTCCTCAATGGTGGCTTCGCCGCTGCCGTCCCGCAGGAGGACCCTGCGGTCGAAGAGCTCGGCCACCACGAGCATTTCCGCACCGCGTTGTTCGAAGCGGCGCAGGTTCACCAGCCCCGTGCAGATGATCTGGCTGGGGTCCATCGAGGTGATGCGGGTAATCGGCACGAACACGCGTTTCTTCCCGGGGACCTCCACCACGATGCCGACGGCCTGCGGAGGACGCCCCGGCCCGCGGTCGAGCACGACGGCGTCGCGCAGCCGGCCCAGCCGGTCACCGAGCGGGTCGAAGACGTCGAGGCCGAGCAGGCGCGCAATAAAGACACGGGTAGGATTTTTGCTCACATTCTTAGGCTACGTGGTGGCTGGTATATCCGGCGTATCCGGGTGAGGGTCCGCAGCCCCGGCGGCCGACCCTCACACCTGCCGCAACGGTGCAGGTACCCGGGGTGTTCCTTAGTTCACCGGAAGCGATAAGGGCACCGACGGAGCCGGATGTGGGACAGAATGGAGGAATGTCAAACCTCTTCGGTTCAAAGCCGCCACGCGATGAAGGCCGCAGCCTGCCCCAAGGTGAAACGGTGGGCCGGTACACCGCCTACCTGGACGCCCAGAAGGCCGTTGATTATCTGGCGGACAGCAAATTCCCGGTCCAGATGGTCTCCATCATCGGCAACGAGCTGAAGTCGGTTGAACGGGTTACCGGCAGGCTGTCCTATCCGAGGGTGGCGTTGTCCTCAGCGGCAACCGGCGCCTGGTTTGGATTGTTCGTTGGGCTGGCGCTGATGCTGTTCGCCGGCGGCGAGTCCTACATCTCCCTGATTCCGTCGATGGCCCTGGGCGCGGTGTTCTGGCTGCTGTTCGGAATCCTGGCCTACGCGCTGCAGCGCGGACGGCGCGATTTCACCTCCACCAGCCAGGTGGTGGCCACCAGCTACGACGTGATTGTTGCAGCCAACGCCGCAAACGACGCCCGGCACCTGCTCCGGCAGCTCCCGATGGTCGGCCAGCACGGCCATCCCCAGCCGTATCAGGGCCAGCCGCCGTACCAGGGCCAGCCGCCGTATCAGGGCCAGCCGGGCGGACCCGGCACTGCTCCCGAGCGTCCCGCAACCTGGGCCAACCCGTATGGTGCAGCCACAGGCAACCAGCCGGGTGCTGACGCGTCCGCGCCTGCCGAGGGCGCGCAGGCGCCGGGAGCCTCCACTGCCGGACAGGGAAGCGTACCCCGCGGGCAGTTCGCCGATCTGCCGGACGGCCGCCCGCAGTATGGGGTGCGGCTTCCGTCCCCGCAGGAACAGCCGGCCGCCGGCACCGCCGAAATCGGCGGGGGCGGTCCCGGCGAGGGCGGTCCCGGCACCGATGTGGACCCGGACGCACAGAGCAATGATGCACAGAGCAATGATGCACAGAGCAACGATGCACAGGCCAAGGACGCCGGCGCCCGGGACAGCCGGTAGCCACGCCGCCACACAATTGGCTCAAACAAGAGGCTCCGTACCCCCGATGGGGTGCGGAGCCTCTTGTGTATGAAGGTGCTTGCCTAGCAAACTGCTGCCTACTCGGCGGCGTAAATGCCTGCCATCCAGTTTTCGACGTCCTCCGGGTTGCGCGGCAGGGCCGCACTGAGGTTGACCGGCCCCTCGGCGGTGATCAGGATGTCATCCTCGATCCGGACGCCGATGCCCCGGTATTCCTCGGGAACCGTCAGGTCTTCGTTCTTGAAGTAGAGGCCGGGCTCGATCGTGAAGACCATGCCTTCTTCGATGATGCCGTCCAAGTAGAGTTCCTTCCGCGCCTGGGCACAGTCGTGAACATCCAGGCCAAGGTGGTGGCTGGTGCCGTGCGGCATCCAGCGGCGGTGCTGCTGGCCTTCGTCGGAAAGTGCCTCGTCCAGCGGTACCGGAAGCAGGCCCCAGGAGTCGAGGCGCTCGGCCAGGACCCGGACGGCGGCGGCATGGACATCGCGGAACTTTGCGCCCGGGACTGCGGCGGCGAAGCCGGCATCTGCGGCATCCAGCACGGCCTGGTAGATCTTGCGCTGCACGGGGGAGTACGTGCCGTTGACCGGGATGGTGCGGGTGACATCGGCGGTGTACAGGCTGTCGGCCTCAACTCCGCCGTCCAGCAGCAGCAGCTCACCGGCGTTGACGGTGCCGTTGTTGCGGATCCAGTGGAGCACGGTGGCGTTGTTGCCGGCCGCGGCGATGGTGTCGTAGCCGAGGTCGTTGCCTTCTTCACGGGCCCGGGCGAAGAAAGCACCCTCCACCACGCGCTCCCCGCGCGGGTGGGCAATGGCCCGCGGCAGGGCCTTGACCACGTCGGTGAAGCCGTTGACCGTGGCAGCCACTGCGGCTTCCATCTGCTTGATTTCCCAGGCGTCCTTGATCAGGCGCAGCTCGGACAGCGCCTCCGTCAGTTCCCCGTCCAGGGCATCAAGTGCACCCAGGTCAACGTTCTCCGGGTCCATGGCGGTGTTGTAGCGGACAGTGTCCACCAGCGCGTCGACCATCTCATCAACCTTGCGCAGCAGGCGAACGGAGACGCCGCCGAACTGCGGGTCTCCGACGTTGGACGTGATGGCGGTTTCGGCTTCGTCCAGGTGGCGGGTCGGGAGGTCCAGCAGGGCGCTGACCTGCTCCAGGCCCAGCCGGGACCCGATCCAGAAGGCACCGTAGCGGGCGTTGGAGTAGAACTCTTCGCTGTCCGTGCCGGCGAGGGGGCGGAAGTACAGGACCGCGGTGTGGTTGCCGCCGTCGTCGCCAGTTCCCGGCTCAACCGGTTCCATGATGAGGATGGCGTCGGGTTCCTGGTCCAGGCCCAGCCCGGTCAGGTGCGCAAAGCCGGAGTGCGGCCGGAAGCGGTAGTCGGTGTCATTGGAACGGACCTTCAGCGGTCCGGCGGGAACCACCAGGCGTTCACCCGGGAAACGCTCCGACAGCGCACGACGGCGCCGGGCGGCATGGGGGGCCACTTCGGCGGTGGCCGGAAGGGCTGTTTCGTCGTCGGCCCAGCCGGTGGCCATGAACGCCTTGTAGGCTGCGTTGGAGGGCTTCTGCGAGCGGTTGTTCACGCGGTCATCCAAGGGCTGCCCTTCCGAGGGCTCCTCGAGTCCCGACGTGTTGGCGGTGGTCAGTGGATTCGCATCAGTAGTCACCCCTCCATGGTCTCACCGCCCGGGCTGGGCAGCCAAACATCCCGGGGCGCCTGTACCCGTGCCGGTTCCGGTCCCCCGTGCCGGACCAAGTAGATTGAGCAGGTGAGAATCGACCTGCACACGCACTCAACAGTCTCCGACGGAACCCAGCCGCCGGCGGAGGTGATGCGGTCCGCCCGCCAGGCGGGACTCGACGTGGTGGCACTGACGGACCACGATTCGACCGCCGGCTGGGACGAGGCGGCCGAGGCGGCGCAGGAACTGGGCCTGGGCCTGGTGCGGGGCATGGAGGTGTCCTGCCGCAGCGAAGAGGGGATCAGCGTCCACGTGCTGTCCTATCTGCACGATCCGACCCATCCGGAGCTGCTGGCTGAAATTGCCAAATCCCGGACCGCCCGGGTCTCGCGCGCCGAGCTGATGGTCCAGCGGCTCGCGGAGGACTATCCGATTAACTGGGAGCTGGTGCAGGAACACGTGGCGCCCGGGGCAACGATCGGCCGGCCGCACATTGCCGATGCCCTGGTCGCAGCGGGTGTGGTGCCCAACCGCTCCGCTGCCTTCTCGGGCATCCTCACCGCCCGTTCACGCTACTTCGTGGCGCACTACGCACCGGACCCGGCCCGCGCCGTCGACCTCATCCGGCGCGCCGGGGGAGTTCCGGTGTTTGCCCATCCGGTGGCTTCCTCGCGGGGGCGGGTGGTGGGGGAGAAGACCTTCCGGGACATGATCGACGCCGGCCTGCTCGGGGTGGAGGCCGACCACCGGGACAACCCTGCCGAGGGCAGGGTCTGGCTGCGGCAGCTGGCTGCGGATAACTCGCTGCTCGTCACCGGCTCCAGCGACTATCACGGCACGGGCAAGCCGAACCTGCTGGGGGAATTCACCACTGACCCCGCCGTCCTGGAGAAAATGGGCGAACTGGCCACCGGAACGCCGATCCTCTTCGCCTGACTTTCCCTGCTAGCCGACGGCGTCGGCCGGCAGGGGAGCTGCAGCGCCCGGCGCGGAAACGATGTCGGCGGCATGCCCCAGCCGCTTGGACATCACGTCGATTGCCTGTGGATTGGCATCCACGCAGACAAACTTCCGGTTCAGTTTCGCTGCCACGGCGCCCAGGGTGCCGGAACCGGCGAAGAAGTCCAGGACCCAGTCACCCTCACGGCTGCTGGCAGCCACGGTCCGCCGGAGCAGGCCCTCGGGTTTCTGCGTGGGGTAGCCGGTTTTTTCCTTGCCCGTGGGCGAGACAATGGTGTGCCACCAGACGTCGGTGGGCAGCTTCCCCAGAGCGACCTTTTCCGGTGTCACCAGCCCCGGGGCCATGTACGGTTCACGGTCCACTTCGGCGTTGTCGAAGTGGTACGCGGCGGGGTTCTTCACATAGACCAGGATGTTGTCGTGCTTGGCCGGCCAGCGGTTTTTCGCCCGTCCGCCGTAGTCATAGGCCCAGATGATTTCGTTGAGGAAGCAGTCCCGGCCGAACAGGGCATCCAGCATCACCTTGGCGTAGTGCACTTCGCGGTAGTCCAGGTGCACGTACAGGGTGCCGTCATCGGCCAGCAGCCGCCAGGCTTCGGCCAGGCGCGGCTCCAGGAACGCCCAGTAATCGTCAAAGGCGTCGTCGTAGCTGGAGAGCAGGCCCTTGACCGTGCTGTAGCTGCGGCCCTTGAAACCGACGCGGTCGCCGCTGCCGTCGGCGCTGCGGACCATGGTGGTCTGCTGGCGGCGCTGGGACCGGCCGGTGTTAAACGGCGGATCCACATAGATCATGGTGAAGGCGCCGTCCGGCAGGGTAGGCAGGAACACTGCGTTGTCCGCGTGTACCACCAGCGACCTGCCGTCCGGCGACCAAAGGGGTGTGCTCATGGGCTGTGGTGACTGCCCGGCTATTCGGCTGCGCTGTTGTCGACCACTTCGCCGTTGCGGCGGCGGGTACGGGTGCGGCTGCGGCGGGGACGGTCGGCAGCGGGTTCAGCTGCCACCGGCGTCTTCTCAGCCTTCGCGGGGGCAGCAGGGGCCTCCGCGGAACGGCGGGTTCCTTCGCGCTTGTCCGAGCGGCCCCGGTCGCCGCCGCGGGGACGGTCGCCCCGGGTGCCGCCGGAACGCGAACGGTCGCCGCTGCGGGCGCCGTCGCGGGAGCCTTCCCGGGAGGACGACGCCGCAGTGTTCTTCTTGCCGGTTTCGCCCAGGTCTTCGATTTCCTCGGCATTGATGCCGGCCAGGGTGCGCTTGTTGCGCGGCAGGCGGCCCTTGGTGCCTTCGGGGATATCCAGGTCCGTGTACAGGTGCGGCGAGGAGGAGTACGTTTCCACGGGCTCGGCCTGGTCCAGGCCCAGTGCCTTGTTGATCAGGCCCCAGCGGGGAACGTCGTCCCAGTCAACGAACGTCACTGCCGTGCCCTTGTTGCCGGCACGGCCGGTGCGGCCCACCCGGTGCAGGTAGGTCTTTTCGTCTTCGGGGCACTGGTAGTTGATCACGTGCGTGACGTCGTCGACGTCGATGCCGCGCGCGGCGACGTCGGTGGCCACGAGCACGTCGACCTTCTCGTTGCGGAAGGCGCGCATGGCCTGCTCGCGTGCACCCTGGCCCAGGTCGCCGTGCATGGCGGCAACGGCAAAGCCGCGGTCGGCCAGCTCTTCGGAGAGCTTGGCGGCGGTGCGCTTGGTCTTGGTGAAGATGATGGTGCGGCCGCGGCCCTTGGACTGCAGGATGCGCGAAACCACTTCACTCTTGTCGAGGTTGTGGGCGCGGTAGACAACCTGGCGGATGTCCTTCTTGGTCATCCCCTCGTCATCCGGATCGGCGGCGCGGATGTGGGTGGGCTTGGTCATGTAGCGCCGGGCCATGGCGACGACGGCGCCGGGCATGGTGGCCGAGAAGAGCAGCGTCTGGCGGACGGCCGGGGTGGCGGCCATCAGGGTTTCGACGTCGGGCAGGAAGCCCAGATCCAGCATCTCGTCGGCCTCGTCGAGCACGACAATGCGCACGTTCTTCAGCGACAGGTGCTTCTTGTTGTAAAGGTCGATCAGGCGGCCGGGGGTGCCGACCACGATCTCCACGCCCGCGGTGAGGGCTTCGAGCTGGGGCTCGTAGGCACGGCCGCCGTAGATGGTGACAATGCGGGCGCCGCGGCGCTTTGCAGCCGTGGACAGATCGCCGGCGACCTGCACGGCAAGCTCACGGGTGGGGACCACGATCAGGGCCTGCGGGGCGCCGGGTACGGCGAGGGTGGCGTACGCCTCGTCGTCGGGCGCGATCACACGCTGGATCGCGGGAATGCCGAAGCCCAGCGTCTTGCCGGTACCGGTCTTGGCCTGGCCGATGATGTCATGGCCGCCGAGCGCTACGGGCAGCGTCATGGACTGGATGGGGAACGGATGCGTGATCCCGGCCTCCGCCAGCGACTCGACGATGTCGGAGCGGACACCGAAATCGGCGAAGGTCAGTTCGGGAATTTCGGCTGCTGCCTGCGTGGTGGCCAGGGTCTCGGCCACGTGCAAAGCTTCGTTGCTGTCATCGGCGGTGAGGTGACGGGAGTCGTCCACCTGGGAAAGTTCAGTGTTCAATTAAATACCGTTCAGTTAGGCATCGCGGCACCAGGCTCGACGAGTGGCTGTAACAGCCCATACCGGAGCGGATGGCGCGCGCATGATGCGTCCAGCGGAAGCCGATCGCGGGCTAACAACTGCAGGCCGGCCGCGGGGCATAGGGCCTTCGCCGGCGGCCGAAAATATCAAGATCGCGTAGGTATTGCGGGTCTGGGTCTATCAGACGACCGGGCATCCATTTACTACCACCCAAGTCTACCCGGTGGGTGCCGGTGCCATCGCATTGGTGCGCGCGGCGCGCGGGGCCGCTTGGGGACAAGGTGCCCCCCACCCCGGCCCGGTGCGGCCCTGACGCGGGGCCGAAGGTACGCTGGGGTCCATGACTGAGCGGACACCCACCGAGCCCCTTTCCCCTCTCGGCGCCGATTCCCCGGCCGATATTTACCGCCGCTTCCTTGCAGACCTCTTTGGCGTCATGGCCTATGGAGAGCTTTCGGCGTTTGAACGGATGTCCTCCGATGCCCGTTTTTCACCGACGCTGCATGACCGCACGGTGCTGGGCGCTCTGGCGGTGCGCGAGTACGAGCACTTTGAACGCGTGAGCGCCCATCTGCAGGAGCTGGGCCTGGACCCGGAGGAAGCCATGCGTCCATTCCAGCCCTCGGTGGATGCCTTCCACGACCGGACCAAGCCCGCTGACTGGTTCGAGTCGCTGATGAAGTTCTACGTCACCGATGCCA
This sequence comes from Arthrobacter jiangjiafuii, assembly GCF_018622995.1. Classification (NCBI taxonomy): domain Bacteria; kingdom Bacillati; phylum Actinomycetota; class Actinomycetes; order Micrococcales; family Micrococcaceae; genus Arthrobacter; species Arthrobacter jiangjiafuii. The sequence goes on along the minus strand of NZ_CP076022.1, from coordinate 2,739,451 downwards.
TTTCGGATGACTTTTACCAGGCTGTCGCGGCCCGGCTCGACCCCGAAACAGCGTCACTGGTCCTGGGCCTGCAGGAAGCCGAGCCCACCGGCGGGGTGCTCGAGGCGCGGCTGCAGCAGGCCCTGGCCGATGACCCGCGGCTCGCGTCGCGGCTGGCCCTGTGGGGCCGCCGGCTGGTCGGCGAAGCACTGACCCAGGCCCAGCGGGTACTCCTGGAACGCGCCGTCCTGGGCGGGCTGCTTCAAGGCACGGTCCAGGGGATCTACGAAGACGAAGTCAAGATGCTCTTCGCCGCCCTGACCCGCAGCCACTCCCGGCGGATGAACCGGTTGGGACTTACCGCCTAAGCCGCGGCCGCGACACGCCCGCAGCCGAACCGGCAGGGCGCACACCGGTTGTACGCTGTGCTCGCCGGGCTGATCGCCGGCCGCAGCCGGAACGTAGTCCGCTGCGAAGAAACGGTGTCCGCCAGGGGCGGAACCTCGTGGGGGGTGCCTCTATGGTTTTCGTCAAGCAGCTGAAGGCAGGTTCTTCAGCGCTGCGGCGCGTTGCCCTGACACTGTGCGCCGGGATCCTGCTGGTGTCCGGCGCCGGCGTTGGCACCGGGGCCGAGCCGGCCTCGTGGGACCAGCCGCCGTCGTCCCAGGCCCCGGACCGAACTCCGGCCGGCACTGGCTGCCGCCAGGCGCTCGGCGGAATCGAGCGGTCCTCCCGGGTGTGTGCAGCGGTATCAGTACATGGGCACGGTTCCCTGATCCGGGTGCCGGGCCTGGAAAGGATGATGACGTATGACGCGGCGATCGCCCGCTCAGCTGTCGTCATCGGCGATTCACAGACGGGGCCGGATACGTGGGTGGACCGCGGACTCAAAGAACTGGGCTTCCGGACGGTCCTGCGGGGTGCGGGAGGCACGGGCTACACCGTGGGAAACGGCACAGTGGGCAGCTATTACACGGCCCTTGTCAAGGAGCAGTGGCTGCTGCCGTACGGAAACCCGAAGCTGGTGATCCTGCAAGGGGGCGGCAACGACGCCGGACGCGCAGCAGATTCCGAGATCGCCAAGGCCGCAGCCGGGCTGGTCCGGGAGATGCGCCGCACCTATCCGCACTCGAGGCTGGTGATGGTGGGGGTCATCTCCACCAAGAGAACATCCGCCGGAATCCGCCGCGCTGAGGTGGACCAGGTGCTGGCTGGCGTGGCGGCACAGGAAGGAGTGGAGTTTCTGAGCGTGGGGGACTGGTGGGACCGGTACTCGCTGAGACCGTTGCTGCAGCCTGACGGGCGGCACTTCACCGCCGCGGGACACCAGGCAGCCGGGACGGTCTTCGCCACGGAACTGGGGCGACTGCTTGAAGGCGCGGGCCCAGGCCCAGGCTAGAGACGCAGGATCGCTTCCAGCGCGGCGTCGTCTTCATCCCGTCTCCGGGGACCCACGATGAGGGCGGCAGCGACGGCTGCGACAGCACCGGCGAGGGGCGGCGCCGCCCACGTCAGCCAGAAAAGATCAGGGTCGGAACCGGTGCCGATCAGCTGCAGGACCAGCCACAGAAGCAGGCCGGCGGCCATGGCCAGGCCGGGGAGCAGGAAGATGCCGTAGCGCGAGCGGCGCTTGTCGATACCCCACACGATGAAGCCGGCTGCCAGCGAGGCAAGCGCGGACACAACCAGAGTGATCATCTTCCTGCCTTCCGGTGAGGGCCTAGAGCGCGCCGAAACCGACGCGGCGGACCTCTTCGGCTCCGATTTCCACGTAGCCGATGACGCCGGCCGGAACCAGGATCAACCGGCCCTTCTCGTCCTTCAGGCGCAGTTCCTTCGACCCGCTGATGGCTTCGGCCACCAGATCGGCAACGGCGTCGGCGTTCTGGTTCGACTCAAAGACAATCTCGCGGCCAACATTCTGAATACCGATTTTTACTTCCACCGTGAGGCCTCCTGTATTAATGAACGTATCCGGATGTAAGAACGGATCCGGTTCGAAATCTACTCTAGATCTCTTTCGGGAACCGACTGATTCCGCGCCAAGCTAAACGGTAGACAAGTTCGGACGCCGCATCGATGTCCAGGTCTCCGTCGGTCTCCAGCCAGTAGCGGGCACTCACCTGAGCCATTCCGGCCAGGGCCCGGCCCAGCAGGGTGGCCTCCAGAGGGGAGAGTTTGGTGTCTTCGGCAATCACCCCGGCAATATTGCTGGCGAACAAGGCATTGAACTCCTCGATCCGGGCACTGATCTCGACGTCGGACGTGAGGTCGGATTCAAACACCAGCCGGTGCCCCTGGCTGTCCTGGGCCACGAAGCGGAAATACGCGCGCATGGTTTCCCGCACCCGCAGCTTGTTGTCGGTGGTGGAGTTCAACGCGGTGGTGAGGAACTCCGTCAACGTCCCCAAGTGGTTCTCCAGCAGCGCCAGGTACAGCTCGCGCTTGCCGGGGAAATGCTGGTACAGGACCGGTTTGCTGACTTGGGCTGCTTCGGCAATGTCATCCATGGCCGCGCCGTGGAAACCGTTGCTGACAAAGACCTCCTGCGCGGCGCTCAGCAGTTGGCGGCGGCGTTCTTCCCGGGGTAGCCGGGTTGACTTGCCGGTTTGCTGGTTGCTCACGGGTATGGACCTCTCAACGTTCCCGGACAAGGCGCCCGGGCAATGTTGCCCAGTTTACCCGCGGGTAATAAAAGCGGCAGCTTCCGCGCCGGAAATGGGGCATTAGATTGGGACCTATGACTGAGGCCAACAGGACACTGCCACCACTGGTCGCCCCTGCCGCGGAACTGACCCGCGAGGAGACCCTGCGCTATTCACGGCACCTGATCATGGAGGAGTTCGGGCTCCCGGCCCAACTCCGGCTGAAGAATGCCCGCGTCCTGGTCATCGGAGCCGGCGGCCTGGGGTCGCCGGCGCTGCTCTATCTTGCCGCGGCGGGGGTGGGCACCCTGGGGATCCTCGACGACGACACGGTCGAGGGGTCCAACCTGCAGCGCCAGGTGATCCACGGTGTCTCGGACATTGGCGGTTCCAAGGCCGAGTCGGCCCGGCGCAGTGTCCTGGAACTGAACCCGCATGTGTCGGTGCAGCTGCATCCCGTGCGCCTGGACGCCTCCAATGCCCTGGAGATTTTCGCCGGCTACGACCTGGTGCTGGACGGCACCGACAACTTCGCCACCCGTTACCTCGTTAATGACGCCGCGGAAATCCTGGGCCTGCCCTATGTCTGGGGGTCCATCCTGCGGTTTGACGGCCAGGTAAGCGTGTTCTGGGGACGGCACGGCCCGACCTACCGCGACCTGTATCCGCAGGCCCCGCCGCCCGGCTCGGTTCCCTCCTGTGCCGAGGGCGGTGTGCTGGGCGTGTTGTGCGCACAGATTGGTGCGGTCATGGTCAATGAGGCCATCAAGCTGATCACCGGAACCGGGAGGACGCTGCTGGGCAGGGTCCTGGTGTTGAACGCCCTGGACATGGCCTGGCGGGAGATCCGGCTGCGGAAGGACCCCACAGCGCAGCCGGTCACCGGGTTGGCTGACTATGAGGCGTTCTGCGGACTGCCCGCAGCCGGCGCGCAGGGTGCCGACGCCGGCGTCCCCGAGATTGGTGTCCATGACTTGGCCCGGCTGCTGGCCGACCGCGCCGCCGGCGCCGGCGAGTTTGATCTGCTGGATGTCCGCGAGCCCGGGGAACACGCCGTGGTCCGGATCGATGGGTCGGTGCTGATGCCGCGGGGAAGCATCCTGTCGGGGGAGGCGGTGCCGGTGCGCGGACGAACGCTCTATATCCATTGCAAGTCCGGTGTCCGGTCAGCGGAAGTCGCGGGATTCCTTCGCGGCCAGGGCTATACCGACGTGTTCAACGTGGCCGGCGGCGTGGTGGAGTGGGTGCGGGAAATCGAACCGGCGAAACCCTTGTACTGAACGGAACGTACTGAACGGAACCTGTACCGGGGAACCCCGATACTGAGCCGGAAGTGTACTGGGCCGGGTCTGGCTAGGCGGACTCTGCTTCGTCTGAAGCAAGGTCGCCGTGTCCGGGGTGGCCGTGCTCCGGGGCGGCGGGGCGGTGGCGCTGGACCGGCCGGTCCGGTGTGATGCCGAAAAGCGCTTCGAGGCCCTTGATGTAGTCGTCCTGCTGGCCGCTGGCGGCCAGTTCACGGGCCCGGACGGTGGGCACGTGCAGCAGCTGCTTGACCATGCGGCGCATGGCGAACTCGACTTCGTCTGCAGCGCCGGTGCAGCCGTGCTGGGCGCGGACCTTTTCCAGTTCCGAATCCAGGACATTCAGGGTGTGGCGGCGCAGGGCCACGATCGCGGAGTCCATCTGCCGGCTGAGCTGCTGTTCGGAGAAGGCCTTGGCGGCGTCGGCGACGATCCCGCTGGCCTGCTTCAGGGACTCGGCCTGCTCGGCGGGTGCTGCGAGGCGGACCGATTCCAGGGTGATCAGGTCTACGCCGTCCACTTCCCGCACTGCGGGTTCAAAGTCATGGGTCAGGGCCAGGTCGATGATGATCAGCGGCTGGGTGGACTGTGCCCGCACCCGGCGGATGTCAGCGGCGCTGACCTGGCTGTCGCTGCCGCTGCAGCCGATGACGACGTCGGCTGCGGCCAGTACGGCGGGCAGGGAATCGCGGGTCAGGGGAGTGCCTCCGCGCGACGCAGTGAAGGATTCGGCGCGGTCAGAGGAGGAATAGACACTGATGTTGGCACAGCCGCGTTCCTTCAGCAGGGCCATGGTGGCGCCGGCGTAGGCGCCGGTTCCGAAGACGACAACTTCCTTGTTCCGCCAGTCGGTGTCCACGGAAAGGTCGGTGGCCAGCTCAAGGGCCACAGAGACAATGGACAGCCCCCGCTTGCCCAGCGCGGTCAGGGCGCCAACGTCCTTGGCTGTACGGGAGGCAGTCTGGAAAAGCCGGGTCAGGCCGCCGCTGGCGGTGCCTTTTTCCTGGGCTTCGATCAGCGCCCGCCGGACCTGGCCGGCAATTTCGCGTTCGCCCACGACGGCGGAGTCCAGCCCCGCGCCCACGGCAAACAGATGCTTGGCCACGGATTCGCCGGTATTGGTGGTGAAGGATCGGGACACCAGATCCTTGGCCAGGCCGGAGTGCCGTGCTATCTCCGCGACGACGGCGGAGCGGGCGGCTTCAATGTCCGCCTCCGACTTCGCCTCGCAGTAGACCTCGAACCGGTTGCACGTTGCCAGGACCACTGATCCGGACACCGCCGATCCGGTTTCAAGCAGGGAGGAGGAGACCTGGGAAGCGCCGGCGCTGAGGCGGGCAACAGTTTCCAGATCAACATCGGAATGGGTCGCAATAAGGGAAAGTAGAACCACAGTGCCTCAATAGTAGCCACCGCGGCTGTGTTCACCCCAATAGGGAGCCCTAACTCACATCACATTTGGGCGTGTTTCACCTCACTAGTGGAGCGCCTGGCCACGCTCTGGGCACGTTCGGTTATCCATTGGCGCCGATTTTGGAGAGAATCAGGGTATGACTCTTAGCGCCTCTCATCCGCTCATGGATGGCCGCACGGCCGATTCCCCCCTGATCACCGCCTACCGGGGTGGAACCCCGTCCCGCCGGCCGGTCTGGTTTATGCGCCAGGCCGGAAGGTCGCTGCCCGAATACCGCAAGCTCCGCGAGGGGACCGCGATGCTGGATTCCTGCCTGGACCCGGCCATGGCCTCCGAGATCACCCTGCAGCCGGTCCGCCGGCACGACGTCGACGCGGGGATCTTCTTCTCGGACATTGTGATCCCGCTGAAGCTGGCCGGCGTCGACGTGGACATCGTTCCCGGCGTCGGCCCCGTCCTCGGGACGCCGGTGCGGACTGCCGCCGACGTCGCCGCGCTGCCGGTGCTGACCGACGCGGCCCTGGAACCGATCCGCGAAGCCGTCCGCCTCACCGTGGCGGAACTGGGAAAGACGCCCCTGATCGGCTTCGCCGGAGCACCCTTCACCCTTGCCGCCTACATGGTGGAGGGCAAGCCCTCCCGCGACCACCTTGGCCCGCGCACCATGATGCATGCAGATCCTGATGCCTGGCAGGCACTGACCTCCTGGGCTGCCGATGCCTCGGGCATGTTCCTGCGCGCACAGCTCGAAGCGGGCGCCAGCGCCGGCCAGCTGTTCGATTCCTGGGCCGGATCGCTGGGACTGGATGACTACATCCGCCACGTTGCCCCTGCCTCCGCACGCGCCCTGGGCCATGTCCGGGATCTGCAGGCTCCGCTGGTGCACTTTGGCACCGGCACCTCCGAACTGCTGGTCGCCATGCGCGACGTCGGCGTGGACGTTGTAGGCGTCGACTACCGGCTGCCCCTGGATGAGGCCAACCGTCGGCTCGGCGGCAGCACCCCGCTGCAGGGCAACATCGACCCGGCCCTGCTGAATGCGCCCTGGCCGGTGCTCGAAGCCCATGTCCGCGACGTCCTCGCCGCCGGCGCAGGGGCCCCCGGCCACGTGGTGAACCTGGGCCACGGCGTCCCCCCGGACACCGACCCGGACGTCCTCACGCGGGTGGTCAAGCTCATCCACTCGGTGGAGCCGTAACCATGCCGCATCGCCCGGTCCTTCCCCATTTCGCCGCCGGACGCAAGCCCGCCCCAAGCGCGGACCCCACGGAAACCGCCGTCCCTGTCCGCACTGCGGTGGTCATCGGTGGCGGGATCTCCGGCCTGATCGCAGCCCGCGACCTGGCTCGCAGCGGGCTGTCCGTGACATTGCTGGAAGCCGGCCCGGAGCTCGGCGGCTGCGTGGGAACGCACCGCGTGGCCGGCCTGGCACTGGACAGCGGGGCTGAGTCCTTCGCGACCAGATCGCCGGCCGTTGCCGACCTGGTCGCCGAGCTGGGCCTGGCCGACGCCGTCGTCAGTCCCATCCCCGGCGGCGCCTGGCTGCAGCTTCCGGGCGAGGACGTTGCCGCTGCGGCCCAGCCGATGCCGCAGAGCGGGATGCTCGGGATCCCCGCGGATCTGCGCGGGCCCGAAATCGTCAAGGCAATCGGCCGTGCCGGGGCCGCCCGTGCCGCCCTGGACAAGGTGTTGCCGGTGGGCGGCCTGGCCCGCCGGGAAAGCGTCAGCCTGGGCGAGGTGGTCCGCGCCCGGATGGGTGAGGCGGTGCTGCGCCGGCTGGTGAGCCCGGTGGTCGGCGGCGTCTACTCCTCCGATCCGGATGTCCTCGATGTCGATTCCGTGGCGCCGGGACTGCGTGCCGCCCTGGCCAAGCACGGCTCACTGGCCGCCGCGGTGGGCTCCCTGCGCGCCGCCGCGCCCGCAGGGTCAGCTGTTGCCGGCCTGGCCGGCGGCATGGGGATGCTGAGCCGTGCCCTTGAAGAGGATCTGCTGGCCCGCGGCGTGAAGCTCGAAACCGGCACCGCCGTCGACGCCGTTGACCGCGCTGGCGACGGTTGGACCGTGAGCGCCTCCGGGCGGACCTTCAGCGCTGATGCGCTCGTCATGGCCACCGACGGCCCCGCCGCCGTGGACCTGCTGGCCGCCACTGTCCCGGAACTGGCGGCAGCCCGCCCGGGCCCCGGCCCCGGCGTCGCCCTGGTGACCCTGGTAGTGGACCAGCCGGACCTGGATGCCCATCCCCGTGGCACCGGAGTACTCGTGGCAGCGGAGGTCGACGCCGTCGACGCCAAAGCCCTGACCCACGCCACCGCCAAATGGCAGTGGCTGGCGGACTCCACCGGCCCCGGAACGCACGTGCTGCGCCTGTCGTACGGGCGGGCACTCTCGGCTGCCGCGGCGGCCGGCGATACCCGGCCCGGCCCGGTGGACCGGGAGGACGACGACCTCTTTGCCCAGGCGCTGGCCGACGCCTCCGTGCTGCTGCAGGTTCCCCTGGGCGTGGACGACGTCGTCGGCTGGGACGTGGTGCGCTGGGTGGGCGCACTACCCTCGGCCGCCGTCGGGCACCGGGACCGGGTGGCCTCGGTCCGCGCCGCGGTGGAGCAGGTTCCGGGCCTGGAAGTCGTCGGCGCCTGGCTGGCCGGCACCGGACTGGCCGCCGTCACCACCGATACCCGCGCCCGGATCCGGGGCCTGGTGGAGCAGCTGTAGGAAGCTGTGACATTTACCACTTTCTACAAGAAGTAGAAGTGGAGTATTTCGTCTAAGCCTGCCCGGAAGGGCAGACTGTTAATCATGAGTGAGCCCATGGGTCAGAGCACCGAAGCAACAGCCGCAAACGAAGAACAGTTCTTTACCCTCTGGACCGTTTTCAAGCGGTCCGCTGCGGGTGGAGCGGGCGCTACGGCGGCCGGATCCGAAGAGGATACCCGGGCCTTCGAGGCCCTCACCGCACAGCTGGCGGACCGGCACGTCACCCTGCGCGGGCTGTACGACGTCTCCGCGATGCGCGCCGACGCCGACATCATGGTGTGGCTGCACGGCGGCCGCGCCGAAGACCTGCAGTCCGCCATCCGCGACATCCGCCGCTCGGGCCTGTTCGCCGGCACCGAGATCGCCTGGTCCGCGATGGGCGTGCACCGCGATGCCGAGTTCTCCAAGAACCACTGGCCCTCCTACGCCCGCGGCATCGATCCCGAAGCCTGGATCTGCGTCTACCCGTTTGTCCGCTCCTACGAGTGGTACCTGCTGCCCGCCGAGGAACGCGGCAAGATGCTCCGCGACCACGGCATGCTCGGCCGCGAATTCCCCCAGGTCCTGGCCAACACCGTGGCCTCCTTCGCCCTGGGCGACTGGGAATGGATCCTGGGCCTGGAAGCCCCCAACCTGACTGACCTGGTGGACATGATGCGCCACCTGCGCTCCACCGAGGCGCGCAACCACGTCCGCGAGGAAATCCCCTTCTACACCGGCCGGCGTATTGCCGCCGCCGAAGTTGCCGAGGTACTGAAATGACAACCACCGCTCCCAACGAGTCCGCAGCGTTCGACCCCTTTGAGGGCGTTGACGAAAACGGCCGGATGGCACCGAAGCATTACGACGCCATCCTGCTGGCCTCCTTCGGCGGCCCCGAAGGCCAGGAAGACGTCATTCCCTTCCTGCGCAACGTCACCCGCGGCCGGGGCATCCCGGACGAGCGGCTTGAAGAAGTGGCCACGCACTACCGGGCCAATGGCGGCATCAGCCCCATCAACGAGCAGAACCGTGCACTGAAGGCTGCCCTCGAGGCCGAGCTGAAGCGCCGCGGCATCGACACTCCGGTGCTGTGGGGCAACCGCAACTGGGCGCCGTACATCAAGGACGTGCTGCAGGAGGCCTACGACACTGGCTACCGCCGGCTGCTGATGGTCACCACCAGCGTCTATTCCTCGTACTCCAGCTGCCGCCAGTACCGCGAAGACCTGGGCATGAACCTGCTCGCCACCGGGCTGGACAAGAAACTGCAGGTGGACAAGGTCCGGCAGTACTTCGACCATCCCGGCTTCGTGGAGCCTTTCGTTGAAGGCGTCCGCGATTCGCTGGCGAAGGTGCGCGAACAGCTCGCTGAGCGCGGTGACGACGAGGGCAAGATCGAGATCCTCTTCTCCACCCACTCCATTCCCACCGCCGACGCCGAGGCCTCCGGCCCGCGCGACCGTGAGTTCGAGGAGGGCAGCGCCTACGTGGCGCAGCACCTCGCCAACGCCCGGGCCATCATCGACCGCATCCCCGAGGCCGCAGGCCTGGACTGGCAGCTGGTCTACCAGTCCCGTTCCGGATCCCCGCACACCCCGTGGCTGGAACCCGACATCAACGACGCCATCGCAGAGCTGCCCGCCAAGGGCGTCAAGGGCGTGGTGATTGTCCCCCTGGGCTTCGTCAGCGACCACATGGAGGTCCTCTGGGACCTCGACACCGAAGCCATGGCCACCTGCACCGACCTGGGCCTGGCGGCACACCGCGCACCCACCCCCGGTATCCACGACACCTTTGTGGCCGGGCTGGTGGACCTGCTGACCGAGCGCACCGTTGAAAACAACATTTCCGACCGTCCGGCCGTGACCAAGCTGGGTCCCTGGTACGACGTCTGCCGCCCCGGCTGCTGCGCCAACCTGCGCGGCGAGAAGCCGACCATCGCCGGCGCCGATTCCACAGTGGGTGTGCAGTAGTGGCGCATTCGCCGGTGTTGATCGGTACCCGGGGCAGCGCCCTGGCCGTCACCCAGACCACCACGGTGGCCAACGCCCTCTCCGAGCTGGGCGGGTTCGAGGTTGACCTGGTCCGGGTCCGCACCGAAGGCGACATCAACCGCGCCGCGCTCTCGCAGATCGGCGGCACCGGCGTCTTCGTGGCGGCACTGCGCGATTCGCTGCTGCGCACGGACTGCGACGTGGCCGTTCACTCCCTGAAGGACCTGCCCACCGGGCCCGCCGAAGGACTGACCATTGGCGCTATTCCGGCCCGGGTGGATGTCCGGGACGCCCTCTGCGCCCGTGACGGGCTGACCCTGGCCCAGCTGCCGGCCGGAGCGCGCGTGGGCACCGGCTCCCCGCGCCGGGCCGCGCAGCTGCGTGCTGCCCGCCCCGACCTGGAGATCGTGGACATCCGCGGCAACGTCGACACCCGCCTGGGCCGCGTTGCCGGCCTGGTGGAGGGCGCCCCCGGCGACCTCGACGCCGTCGTCCTGGCCGCCGCAGGGCTGGCCCGCCTGGGCCGGCTGGGGATGGTCAGCGAATTCCTTGATCCCTCCGTTATGCTGCCCGCCCCCGGGCAGGGCGCCCTGGCCGTGGAATGCCGCACCGCCGACGCTGCCGAGGGTCCGCTCAGCCGGGCCCTGGCCGGCTATGACAACTACGCCTCCCGGCTGACGGTCACTGCCGAACGCTCGCTGCTGAACCGGCTGGAAGCCGGCTGCACAGCACCGATCGGCGCCCTGGGCTCGCTGACTGAATCCCGCCTGCACCTGGAAGCCGTGGTGTGCAGCGACGACGGCACGCAGGTCATGCGGCGCTCCGCCGCGACGGCCGAACTGGACGAAGACGGCGCACGCGCCCTGGGCGTGCGCCTCGCCGAGGACCTGCTCGCGGCCGGCGCGGCGTCCCTGACGGACCTGCCGGTGCGCTGATGCGTCTGCTTCAGAGCCGCTGACGTGGCAGAACGCAAAACCGGGCCGGACCTGGCCGGGCTCCAGGTGATCCTGCCACGGACACCGGACCGGGCGGCGCCCATGGTGGACGAGCTGCGCCGGCATGGGGCAGCGGTGTCCCTGATGCCGCTGATCGACTTTCAGTTCCCGGCCGACACAGCCGCGCTGGACACGGCACTGAAGTCGCTGCGCAACGGACGGTTCGCCTGGGTGGTGTTCACCAGCGTCACCACTGTGCGGGCGATGGTCCGGCGCTGCGCCGCACTCGGCGTTCCGGCCGCCACCGCGGTGCCGGCCGGAACCCGGATTGCCGCCGTCGGAACCGGAACGCGGCAGGCCCTGGAAGAGATCGGCCTGGATGTTGACCTGATGCCCGAGGGCGACCACTCCGCCCGCGGCCTGGCCGCTTCCTGGCCGCACCCCGAGGACTCCGATCCGGAGGGCGCGGCACTGCGCATCCTGCTGCCGCAGGCCGACCTGGCCGACCCCGCGCTGCGGACCGACCTGGACGGTCTCGGCTGGGACGTCCACGCCGTCACCGCGTACTGCACCGTCGACTATCCGGCGACCGGAGTGCGCTTCACCCCCGAGGTTCCCGCCTCCGAAGACCTGCTCACCCCGGAGGCCTTTGCCGCCGCGCCAGCCGGCCCGCGCGCCGTCGTCCTCACCTCACCCAGCATCGTCCGCCGTTTCCTGCGGCTGTGCTCCCCGGTGCCGCCGCAGACCCTGCTGGTGGCGATCGGTGACAGTACCGCAGCCCAGATGGAGCAGCAGGGCCTTTCCCCGCATGCCGTGGCGGCCCAACCGACCCCGGCGGGAATAGCCCGGGCCCTTGCCGTTGCTGTCTCTACTGGCCCCTTGACCTAATTTTCCCCAGATCCGGAAGGCAGAACTTTTCATGAGTTTCCCCCAGCACCGTCCCCGCCGCCTCCGCACCACGCCCGCCATGCGCCGGCTGACCGCGCAATACCGCCTGGATCCGGCCGAGCTGATCCTTCCGGCCTTTGTCCGTGAGGGCATCACGGAACCCAATCCGCTGAGCTCCATGCCCGGCGTCGTGCAGCACACCCTGGATTCCCTGAAGAAGGCCGCAGCGGAAGCAGCTGAACTGGGCGTGGGCGGCATCATGCTCTTCGGCATCCCCGCGGAGCGCGACGCCGTGGGCAGTGCCGGCACCGATCCAAACGGAATCCTGAACCGGGGCATCGCCGCGGTCCGGGAGGAAGTGGGCGACGAACTGGTCATCATGAGCGATGTCTGCCTGGATGAATTCACCGACCACGGACACTGCGGCGTGCTGGATGCCCAGGGCCGCGTGGACAACGACGCGACCCTGGAGATCTACGGCCGGATGGCCGTGGAGCAGGCCCGCGCCGGTGCCCACGTGCTGGGTCCGTCCGGCATGATGGACGGCCAGATCGCCGTCATCCGCGCCGCCCTGGATGAGGCTGGCTATACCGATGTGTCACTGTTCGCTTATGCGGCCAAGTACGCCTCCGCGTTCTACGGCCCGTTCCGCGAAGCCGTGGACTCCCAGCTCACCGGCGACCGCCGCACCTACCAGATGGACGCCGCCAACCGCCGCGAGGCGCTGCTGGAGGTCGAGCTGGACCTCGAAGAAGGCGCCGACATGGTGATGGTCAAGCCCGCCATGAGCTACCTCGACGTACTGGCCGACGTCGCCGCCATGTCCCCGGTGCCCGTGGGCGCTTATCAGATCTCCGGCGAATACGCGATGATTGAAGCTGCCGCCGCCAACGGCTGGATTGACCGCCGCCGGGCCATTGAAGAGTCCGTGCTGGGCATCAAGCGGGCCGGCGCGAACATGATTCTCACGTACTGGGCCGCCGAACTGGCGACCTGGCTGAAGGAAAGCAAGTAATGGCCTCCGTAACACCAGTTTCCACTACCTCCTCGCAGGAGCTCTTCGACCGCGCCCGTGCGCTGATGCCGGGCGGGGTGAACTCGCCGGTGCGCGCCTTTGGCTCCGTGGGCGGCACACCGCGGTTCATGGTCTCCGCCAAAGGCCCGTACATCACCGACTCCGAGGGTCGGGAATACGTGGACCTGGTCTGCTCCTGGGGGCCGGCCCTGGTGGGGCACTCCCATCCGGACGTCCTCGCGGCAGTCCACGCCGCCGTCGACAACGGCCTGTCCTTCGGGGCCTCCACCCCGGCCGAGGCGGAACTCGCCCAGCTGGTGATGGACCGGATTCCGGCCGTGAAGCGCCTGCGCATGGTCTCCACCGGCACCGAAGCCACCATGACCGCCATCCGGCTGGCCCGCGGCTTCACCGGCCGCAACCTGGTGATCAAGTTCGCCGGCTGCTACCACGGCCACCTGGACGGGCTGCTGGCCGCCGCCGGCTCCGGCCTGGCCACGCTGGCCCTGCCCGGCTCCGCCGGCGTCACCGAGGCCACGGCTGCGGAAACCCTGGTGCTGCCGTACAACGACGTTGCCGCGGTCGAGGCAGCCTTCGCCGAGCACGGACCGAACATCGCCGCCGTCATCACCGAAGCGGCTCCGGCCAATATGGGCGTGGTCACGCCGGAACCGGGCTTCAACGCCGCGCTGTCCCGCATCACCGCCGAGCATGGCGCACTGCTGATCCTGGACGAGGTCCTCACCGGCTTCCGTACCGGCCCGGCCGGCTACTGGGGCCTGACCGGCGCCGTCGAGGGCTGGACTCCGGACCTGTTCACCTTCGGCAAGGTCATCGGTGGCGGCATGCCCGTTGCCGCCCTGGGCGGCCGTGCCGATGTCATGGACTACCTCGCCCCGGTGGGACCCGTCTACCAGGCCGGCACTCTCTCCGGTAACCCGATTGCCATGGCGGCCGGTGTTGCCACCCTCAAGGCGGCAACGCCAGAGGTCTACGCCACCGTTGACGCCCGCTCCGCCGAGCTTTCCGCCGCTGTGTCCGCAGCGCTGGACGCCGCGGGTGTGGACCACAGCATCCAGCGGGCCGGGAACCTGTTCAGTGTCGCCTTCGGTACCTCGGCCACCGGAGTCCACAACTACGAGCAGGCCCAGGCGCAGCAGGCGTACCGGTACAAGCCGTTCTTCCACGCCATGCTGGAGGCCGGGGTGTACCTGCCGCCGTCGGTCTTCGAGGCCTGGTTCCTGTCGGGCGCGCACGACGACGCCGCCATGGAGCGCATCTATGCCGCACTGCCGGCCGCGGCCCGGGCTGCTGCCGACGCCCAGCCGTAGGAGCGGGTTTCCCGCAGGCAAAAAAGTACCCCGCACCGGTCACCGGTGCGGGGTACTTTTATGTGCTTTGCGGCGGGAACCGGGCCTAGAAGGCTGCGGTCACGTCACCGTTCGGCCAGGTCTCTTCGATGAAGGCCTTCACCTCGGGGGAGTGCAGCAGCTCTTCGAGCTTGTCGATCCGGGCGTCCTTATTGCCGGTCTTCCAAGCCAGGAAGTTGGCGTACGGATTGTTCTCCACGGATTCCACCAGCAGGGCGTCATCGGTGCTCAGGCCGGCAGCCAGGATGTAGTTGCCGTTGAGGATGGCCAGGTCCACAGTGGGATCGCTGAGGTCGTTGACCAGCAGTTCGGGCTGGTTCTCGACGAAGTCCAGTCCCTTGGGGTTCTGCTCGTCCGTCAGGGCGAGCACCGAGGCATCGGCGTCGATGTCCTTCAGCAGCCCGGCTTCTTCGAGCAGCGTCAGGGCGCGGGCCTGGTTGGAGGGGTCATTGGTGATGGCCACGCGGGCACCCTCGCCGACGGCGGTGACGTCGTCGTGCTTTTCCGAGAACACCGCGTACGGCTCCACATGCACTCCGGCGCCGTGCTCGAAGTCGTAGCCCTGGGACTGGACCTGGGACTCGAAATAGGGCAGGTGCTGGTAGTAGTTGGCGTCCAGGGATCCGTCATCGAGGGCGATGTTCGGCGTGATGTAGTCGTCGAATTCCTTGATGTCCAGCTCCAGGCCGGCGTCCGCTGCCAGGTTGTCCGCCACGAACGCCAGGACCTGCGCGTGCGGCATCGGGCTGGCGCCGACGGTCAGGGTCACGGGGTTTGCCGGATCCAGGATGTCCACGCTGGTGGAGGCGTCGGAGCCTCCACAGGCCGACAGCGTCAGGGCTGCGGCCACGGCGGTGGCTGCGAGGGTCAGTGATTTACGCATTGGATGCGTTCCTTTCAAGTGACACGGGCCGGGAGACTTCCGGTCCGGACAGGGGCAGCTAGCGGCTACTGGCTGCAGATTCTGTGGCGTGGTCCCGGGGACCGTTTTCGCGGGGGAGGACGGCGGGGGCTGCGGCGGCGGGGGCTGCTGCGGCTGCGCGGCGGCGCCGCTTGGCTCCGCCGTCGGCCGAGCGGTGGTCAACGCGGCCGGCGATGGTGTCGCCGACGATCTGGATGACCTGCACGATCGCGACAATGACGATGATCGTGACCACCATGACGCCGCTGTCAAAGCGCTGGACGCCGTAGTTGTACGCGAGCTTTCCCAGCCCGCCGCCACCCACGATGCCCGCCATGGCCGAGTAGCCCACGAGGGTGACCATGGTAGTGGTCAGCGCCGAGACCAGGCCCGGAAGCGCTTCGGGCAGCAGGACCTTGGTGATGACCTGCATCTTGGTGGAGCCCATCACCAGTGCGGCGTCGATCTTGCCGCCGGAAACATCGCGCAGGGCGGTTTCGACCAGGCGGGCGAAGAACGGGATGGTGCCGATGCTCAGCGCGACGCAGGCAGCGATCGGCCCGATCGAGGAGCCGGTGATGAGCCGGGCCAGCGGAATGAGCGTGACCATCAGGATCGCGAACGGCACCGAACGGGTGATGTTCACGATGATGTCGCTGACAATCCGGTTGGTCACCCGCATCGGGCGCAGCCCGCCGGGGGCGCTGGTGTGCAGGAAGATGCCCAGCGGCACGCCGATCAGCAGCGTCACGATCCCGGAGATGGCGACCATCTGCAGGGTTTCCACAATGGCGTCCGGCAGGGCCTTGGTGATGCCCGGGTTGTTCAGGAGTTCGGTGAGGAAATTCATGCTGCCACCTCCACGGCGACGCCCTGTGCGGCGAGGTAGTCGGTCACGGCGGTCATATCGGTATGGACATCTAGCTGGATCCTCAGCCGTCCAAAGCGGCGGCCGGCCAGGGTTTCCACGCTGCCGGCGAGGACGTTCACGTCGGTGTCGAAGCGCCGGGTGAGGGCGGAGAGCACCGGATCCGTGGCACTGGATCCGGTCAGCAGCAGTTCCAGGACCGGGCCGGTGGGATCCCCGGGGAGGATGGGCGTGGCGGGCAGCGGAATGAGTGCCTTGGCCAGGCGGCCGCCGAGATTGGAAGCCACTTCGTTCAGGGGTCCGTGTTCGGCCACGCGTCCGGCCTCCAGCAGGGAGACGGAATCGCAGATGCGCTTCACCACGTTCATTTCATGCGTGATGATCAGCACGGTCAGACCCAGGCGGTGGGACAGATCGGCAATCAGGTCCAGGATGTCGTCGGTGGTGGACGGATCCAGGGCCGACGTCGGTTCATCGCAGAGGAGGATGTCCGGGTCGGAGGCCAGTGCACGGGCGATGCCCACGCGCTGTTTCTGCCCGCCGGACAGCTGGGCCGGGTAAGCTCCGGCGAAGCTCTCCAGCCCGACCAAGCGCAGAAGGTCAGCGACCTTGTCCTGGATGACCTGCTTCTTGGCTCCGGCGAGCTCCAGCGGATGGGCGATGTTCGCTGCAGCGGTGCGGGAATCCATCAGGTTCGCGTGCTGGAACACCATGCCGATGCGGCGGCGCGCGGTACGGATTTCGGAGTCCTTCACCGCGGTCAGTTCCCGGCCGTCAATGGTTACCGAGCCCGACGTCGGCCGGTCCAGCAGCGTGAGGCAACGCACCAGCGTTGACTTGCCGGCGCCGGAGTGTCCGATGATCCCGTGAATGGATCCCTTCGGCACGCTCAGGCTGACGCCGTCAAGCGCGGTGACATCGCGGTCGCCCTGGCGGTATACCTTGCGCAGGTCGGTAACTGTGATCATTGATCCTCGTGGTCTACGTATCGGTGCTGGTCAGCGGGCAGTCGCCGGGCACAGGGGAGGTGCTGGGCAGATCAGTGTGCCGGGCCAAACTGGGGGTGTCTGCCAATCGCGTGGCACGAGACGCTTGGTCCCTTTTAAGGAGCCTTGGAAGGAATCTCCTTCGGAACGCCTGGGGCGCCATCAGCGCCTGACACAGCCCTCAGTATCTCATGTACGGGGCCAAGGACATGACTTGGGGACTCTGCATGAAGCCGCGCTCCGGCGGCGTCCGGCGTGGATGCCGGTCCCTCGTCAGGCGCGGGCGGGCCAGGTTCCGTCGACCACTGCTTCGGGATCCTTGCGGCGGAGATAGTCCTGGAAACTCGCCGCCTGGGCACTGGCCCAGCCGATCTGCGCCTGATGCAGGAATCCGGCGTCGCCGTGCAGCACGGGGAACTTTCCGGCCATGGCACGGGCAACCCCGATGGTGGCCATCACATCGGCGGCGGACGTGTGGGCGTTCTCGAAGCCGACGCCGTAGTGCTCGGTCAGCGCCGTCAGCGTGCGCTTGCCGCGCCGGTACTTGTCCACCTGCTTGTCCAGGATGTAGGGGTCGATCACCGGGGACGGAATCGGGGCGTTCAGGCCAAAGCGTTCGCATTCACGGTTCAGGACCGTGAAGTCATAGGAGGCGTTAAAAGCCAGGACGGGTATGCCGGCGGCAAACATGCCGCCAAGCACGCCGGCAATTTCGGCCGTGACCTCGGCAGCGGGGCGGCCTGCGGCGCGGGCATGTTCGGTGCTGACGCCGTGGATGGCTGCGGCTTCCTCCGGGATGTCCTCCTCGACGGCGGCGAGCCACTCATGATGCTGGCGGACCTCCCCCTGGCCGTCCACCAGGATGATGGAGGCGGTGACGATGCGTGCGGTGTGCGGGTCCCGGCCTGTGGTCTCAAGGTCGAAGGCCGCGTGGGGGAGTTCATGCCAGCTGTTCATGAAATAAACGTACCGGCGGGCACCGACATTCGAAGATTCCCGGCCCCCGTGCCCGGAGGATTAGGCTGGGTGGCATGGGCGATGAGTATGTCGAAGCCGTGCGCTCGGTGGTGGCGCTGATACCTTCGGGCCGTGTCCTGTCCTACGGGGACATCGCGGAAATCCTCAACGAGGGCGGTCCCCGGCAGGTGGGCGCCGTCCTGTCAGGCAACGGCTCGAACCTGCCCTGGTGGCGGGTCATCCGTGCCGGTGGCGAACCTCCCCTCGGCCACGGCGGCCGGGCGCTGGCGGAGTACCGCGCGGAGGGAACGCCGCTGACGGGGGAGCCGGACGACGACGGCGGTGGTTACCGGGTGCGGATCGGAGCGGCCCGCTGGTTCCCCTCGGAGCAGGACTGGAACGTGATCGAGGGGGTCCGTGCCCGGCTGGCACGGCGGAACGGGAATGTCGGCGGGACGTGATGAAGTAGAGGCATGAGCGTAAAACTGCACCTGGTTGCCCCGTCGGCCGGTTCCCTCGAGGCTCCGGCCCTGAGCCCGGACCAGCAGGCCGTGGTGGACCTGCCCGCCGGCAGCGGACCGGTGCTGGTCCTGGGCGCCCCCGGCACCGGAAAGTCCACTGTGCTGGTCGAAGCTGCCGCTGCGCGGATCAGCCGCGGCCTGGACCCGGCCGGACTGCTGCTGCTCGCGCCCACCCGACTGGCCGCAGCCTCCCTGCGTGATGCCCTCTCCGCCCGCCTGCAGGGAACCCTCAGCACCTCTCCGGCACGCACCTGGGCCTCCTACGCCTTTGACCTGATCCGGCGGGCCAAGGCGGAGGGCCGGCTGCCGTACATCACCCGGGCACCGAAGCTGCTCTCCGGCGCCGAGCAGGACGTCATCATCAAGGAACTGCTTGAGGGTCACGGCCAGCAGGGAGTTCCTGCCCTGCCGTGGCCCGAGTCCCTGGACCTGGCGCTGCCCACCCGCGGTTTCCGGCAGGAGATCCGCCAGCTCTTTGACCGCATCATCGAATACGGGATACCGGCGGAGCAGGTCGCCGATCTGGGACGCCGGCACAACCGCCCGGACTGGATTGCCGCCGGGGCCCTGTACGCCGAGTACCGCGATGTCCTGGACATCCGGATGCCCGAAGCGTTCGACCCGGCCGGGATCATCACCACCGCCCTGCAGATCCTGGAATCAGACCCGGAGTTCCTGGCTGCCGAGCAGGCCAGGCTGCAGTTGATCCTGGTCGATGACCTGCAGGAAGCCAACCCGGCCATCCACGCCCTGCTCGGGCTGCTCGCCCGCGGACGGGACACCCTGGTCACTGCCTGCCCCGACACCGTCGTCCAGGGGTTCCGCGGAGCCCGACCCGATCTGCTGGGCAAGCTGGGCGACACCTTGGGGGACCAGCTGCAGACTTTCGTGCTCTCCGGTCCGCACCGGCTCACCGGGTCCATCGCCACCGCATGGCTCCGGACCGCGTCGCGGATCTCCGTGGTGGGCCAGCTTCCCCGCTACCGTGCGGCGGTCCTCCCGGCAGCCGCCGGGGAGCCAGCCGGGGAGCCCGCCGTGGAGCCAGCCGGCGAGGGCGCCGTCGTCGCCGTTCCGGACGGAACCGCCGGCCGCGCCGAGGCCCATGTGGTGGACTCACCCATGCACGAGCTGCGCTACATCGCCCAGCGGATCCTCGAAGCGCAGCTGCTGGACGGGCGGCCGCTGGAGGACATGGCAGTGATCGTACGCACCGGCGGCCAGCTCGCCCGGATCCAGCGCTTCCTCAGCGGCCAGGGCATCGATGTGAAGGTCCCCGTCGCGGAAAAGGCGGTGCGGGACGAAGCAGCCGTGCGGCCGCTGCTGGAGGCCTTCGCCATCGTGCTCGATCCGCAGCTGCTCACACCGGAGGCAGCCGTGTCGCTGCTGACCTCCCGGATCGGCGGCGCCAGCTCCATTGAACTGCGCCGGCTGCGCCAGTCACTGCGCCGGGAGGAGCTGCGCGGCGGAGGCGGACGCACCAGCGACGCCCTGCTGGTGGAAGCTCTGCTGGACCCGCTGTCCCAAAGCGGCCTGGCGCTCGCAGGCCTGTCCTGGGAGGCCCGCTCGGCGCAGCGCACCGCGGCGATGCTGCGGGCCGGGCGGGCGGCGGCGGAACAACCCGGAGCCACTGCCGAAACGGTGCTCTGGGCACTCTGGTCGGCATCCGGATGGTCCAAGAAGTGGGCCGAGACGGCCCTGTCCGGGGGACCCGCCGGAGCCCGCGCGGACCGCGACCTGGACGCCATCATGGCCTTGTTCCAGACCGCTGAACGCTATGTCGACCAGCTGCCCGGCTCCACCCCCGCCCAGTTCCTGGACTACCTGACCAGCTCGGAACTGCCGATGGATACCCTGGCAGCCCGTGCCCAGCGCCGCGACGCCGTGGAACTGCTCACGCCGGCCAGCGCCGCCGGGCGGGAATGGCCCATGGTCATCGTCGCCGGGGTGCAGGAGGGCGTGTGGCCCAACCTGCGCCTGCGTGGGGAACTGCTGGGCAGCGGAGACCTGGTGGCCGCCATCGAGCACGGCGACGGCTTCGCCAAACACCGCAGCCCGCAAACGCTGATGCACGCCATCCGGCACGATGAACTGCGCAGCTTCTCCACGGCCGTGTCACGGGCCAAGGAGACGCTGATCTGCACGGCCGTGTCCTCCGACGACGAGCAGCCCTCCGCGTTCCTGGACCTGGTGGAACCGTTGCCGCCGCACGCGGTGAAGCGGGAGCGCACCGAGGTGCTGCGCCCGCTGACGCTGCGCTCCCTGGTGGCGGAACTGCGCGCCTACACGCAGCAGGCAGCCGACAAGCCGGAGCTGGCCAGGGAAGCGGTCCATCACCTGGGCACCATGCTCAACCATCCGGTCCGGGTGCCCGGCGCGGCGCCGTCGGACTGGTGGGGGCTGGCCGAGCTGTCCACCACCGCGCCGGTGATCCCCGATTCGACGCCCATTCCGGTCTCCCCGTCCAAAGTCGACGCCGTGCTCAAGTCGCCGCTGAGCTGGTTCGTCTCCGCTGCCGGCGGCGAGCAGGCCACGGACTTCGCGCGGTCCCTGGGCACGCTGGTACACCAGATCGCCCAGGACCTGCCCGATGCCTCGGGCGGCGAATACGTCCAGGAGCTGCAACGGCGCTGGCCCGCACTGGGCATGAAGGACAACTGGGAAGGCAAGGTGGACTTCAAGCGGGCCGAGACCATGGTGCGCAAACTCGCCGAGTACGTGCTCGCCATGCGCCGGGACGGACGGTCCCTTGTGGACGTGGAACGTGATTTCGCAGCCGAGGTTCCCGTGGAGGTCAGGGGCGTGGAACGCACTGCGCTGCTGCGCGGCCAGATCGACCGGCTGGAGATCGACGCCGAGGGGCGGCTGTTCATCGTTGACCTCAAAACCGGTAAATCCGCGCCCAAGGGCGAAGACCTTCAGTCCCATCCGCAGCTGGCCGCCTACCAGGAGGCCATCCGCGAAGGCGCCGTGAACCGCGCCAAACCGGACGAAGCCGATGAACCGGCGGCCGCGCCGTTGCTGCCGGGCGGAGCCGCCCTGGTCCAGCTCGGTACCACCAGCAAGGGTGTTGCCGTGCAGCAGCAGCCGCCCCTGGAGCCGGAGGACACCAGTGCCCGCGACATGGTCCGCCAGGCGGCAGCACTGATGTCCGATGCCAGCTTCGAAACCGTCCACGACCCCACCCGCAGCGGATTTGGCGGCCACGGCTGCCGTTTGCCCGAAATCTGCCCGCTGTGTCCCGAAGGAAAGCAGGTCACCGAATGAGTGCCTCCCTGACCGAAATGCCGCCGGCCGAAACCCCCGGCGCGCCCCGGTACTCGGCACGGGAGCTGGCTGAACTGCTGCACACCGACCCGGCGCACCCGGTGCAGTACCCCACCGATGATCAGATCGGCATCATCGAGGCACCCCTGGAACCGCTGCTGGTCATCGCAGGCGCCGGGTCCGGAAAGACCAAGACCATGGCGGACCGGGTGGTGTGGCTGGTTGCCAACGAGCTGGTGCGCCCGGAGCAGATCCTGGGAGTGACCTTCACCCGCAAGGCCGCCGGCGAATTGGACAGCCGCATCCGGCAGCGGCTGGACCTGCTCTACCGCGTCCAGGCATCCGGCACCGCCGACCCGTCACTGGTGCCGCCGGGAACCGATGCCGCCGACGGCACCGATGCCCGGCTGGATCCAACCGTTTCCACGTACCACTCCTACGCCAACGGCATTGTGAACGACTACGGGCTGCGCCTGGGGGTGGAACGCGATTCAGTCATGCTGGGCGGGGCCCAGTCCTGGCAGCTGGCCACCGAAGTCGTCGAGGCGTATTCGGGGGACTTCGAGCACTTCACCTCAGCCAAGTCGACCCTGGTCAACGGCGTCCTGCAGATGGCCGGCGAATGCGCCGAGCACCTGCGCAGCCCGGCCGAGGTCCGGGAACACCTGGATGCCCACCTCGACGCCGTCGCCGCCCTCCCGTATCTGGCGGGCAAGCCCAAGGCGGCACCGGCGGCAGTGCAGAAGCTGATTGACAGGCTGCGGACCCGGATTTCCGTAACCGAACTGGTTGACGCGTACCGCCGCGCGAAAGCCGAACGCCGGCAGCTGGACTTCGGTGACCTGGTGGAACTGGCGGCCCGGATCGCTGCCACCATCCCCGAGGCCGTGGAGATGGAGCGGGCCAAGTACAAGGTGGTGCTGCTGGATGAATTCCAGGACACCTCCCACGCCCAAATGGTCCTGTTCTCGCAGCTGTTCGGAGACGGCCGCGCCGTCACCGCAGTGGGGGATCCGCACCAGTCCATTTACGGGTTCCGCGGCGCCTCTGCCGGCCAGCTCGGGACCTTCCGGGACCAGTTTCCGCTCTTCCTGCCGGACGGCACCCGCGCCCTGGCACCGGTCGCCAACCTCTCCGTGGCCTGGCGCAACTCCACCGCCATCCTGGCCACCGCCAACGCGGTGTCAGCCCCGCTGAACAAGACCGCGCCCTGGCTGACCCACCAGCGGCTGCCGCATGTGCCCGAACTGGAGGCCAAACCCAAGGCCCCCGTGGGCGAGGTGTATCTGGGCCGCTACCTGGCGGATGTCTCGGTTGCCGCGGCCGGTGATCGCCCGGCCATCCTGGGCGAGGCCGACGCCGTGGCCGAGCAGGTGCTCGCACACCGCAACCGCTGGTTTGAGACCGACGACGCCGGGAACCGTCTGCACCCCACCGTGGCGGTGCTGTGCCGTGGCCGCAAACAGTTCGGCCCGATCCGTGAAGCCCTGGAGGCACGCGGGATTCCGGTGCAGATTGTCGGCCTGGGCGGTCTGCTCTCCACCCCCGAAGTGGTCGACGTCCTGGCGGTGCTGCGGGTGCTCGGCGACCCGGGCCGGTCCGATTCCATGCTCCGGATCCTGGCCGGAGCCCGCTGGCGCATCGGACCGGCGGACCTGATGGCCCTGGCCGATTGGTCGCGCCATCTGGCGAGTGTCCGCGAACGGGCCGTCTCCGTGGCCGATGCCTCCGACGTGCACCGTCCAGACGAGCTGGCCGGCACCGAAACCGTAGTGGAAGCGGACCTGGTGGAGGCCGGTTCCCTGGTGGAAGCCGTTGACTCGCTGCCGCGGCCGGACTGGGTGTCCGGGGCGGGCCGGTCGATCTCGGCAGAGGGCCTGCGCCGGCTGCAGCTGCTGCGCGATGAGCTGCGGGACCTGCGCGGCTACGTCGGTGAAGACCTCACCACCCTGATCGGGGAAGTGGAGCGGCGCATCCTGCTGGACATCGAAGTGGCTGCCAAGCCCGGCATCACGATCCATGAATCCCGGCGGAACCTGGACGCCTTCCTCGACGCGGCAGCCAGCTTCAGCTCCTCCAGCGAACGGGTGGACCTCACTGCCTTCCTGGCCTGGCTGGAAGCCGCCAACGACGAAGAAAACGGGTTGCCCGTCACCCAGCTCGAAGCAAGCCGCGAGGCGGTGCAGCTGCTGACCGTGCACGCCTCCAAGGGCCTGGAATGGGATGTGGTGGTGGTCCCGGGGCTGAACAAGGGGCAGTTCCCGAACGACCGCGACTCCCGCTGGAGCAGCGGCGAGGGATCCATTCCGTGGCCGCTGCGCGGAGACGCCCCGGACCTGCCGCAGTGGGACTGGGAACAGGAGGACCAGAAAAGCTGGGTGCAGAGTGAAAAGCTCTTCAGCGAAGATGCCCGGGGCCATGCCGAACGCGAAGAGCGCCGGCTGGCCTATGTGGCTTTCACCCGCGCGAAGTTTGTCCTCATCTGCACCTCAAGCGTGTGGGGCGGCGGGCGGTCCAAGCCGACGGCGGTTTCCCCCTATCTGCAGGACCTGTACGACCTGGGGGAGGCTGGGGCGCCCGGTTTCACCCTGTTGTCCTGGGTACAGCCGGAGGATGAAGGGGACGCCAACCCGGCCAACGCGGACGTGCGGCGGCAAAGCTGGCCGATCGACCCGCTGGGCGGGCGGCGCGCAGCGATGGAAGGCGCAGCGTCAGCCGTGCTTCAGGCGGCCGCCCGGCAGGCCGGGCGCGTGGGCCAGGCGGAAATCGACATCCTGGACGGGATGGACGGACTGTCGGAAGAACCCCCGCACGAGTCCTCTCCGAGCGTGTTCGAACCCACCCGGTGGGCGCGGGAAGTGGAACTGGTCCTGGCCCGGCACCGCCCGCCGAACGAGGTAGTGGAGGTGGAGCTGCCCGCTCACATCTCCGCCTCCTTGCTGGTGGATTTGAAGGACGATCCCGACGAGGTCACCCGCCAGCTGCGTCGCCCCGTACCGCGGGAACCCGGAATGGCGGCGCGCAAGGGCACCGCCTTCCACGCCTGGGTGGAGGAGTTCTTCGGTACCGCCGGGATGCTGGACATTGACGAACACCCCGGAGCCGCAGACGCGTATGTGGACGAGGCGTACCAGCTCGACGACATGATCGCCACGTTCGAATCGTCCCCCTGGGCCCAGCGCACGCCCGCCTATATCGAGGTGCCGGTGGAGACCCGCGTGGACGCCGTGGTGGTCCGCGGCCGGATTGACGCCGTCTTCCAGGATGCGGACGGAACCTGGGACCTGATCGACTGGAAAACCGGCGCACCCCCGTCAAAGGAAAAGCTGGAGGTCCGCTCCGTGCAGCTGGCGGTGTACCGCCTGGCCTGGGCGCGGCTCAAGCAGGTGCCGCTGGAGAAGGTCAACGCGGCGTTCTACTACGTCGCCGCAGACAAGCTGATCCGCCCGTTCAACCTCCTGGGCGAGGCAGAGCTCGAGGACATCATCCGGGCGGCGAACTCTGCATCCTAGCGGTTGAAAAAAGGGTGCCGCCGTCCCGGCTGGGACGGCGGCACCCTTTTCCATTCGGACTAAGGAGTGGCCCGGCGCAGCGTCCCGTAGGATCCGGCAGCCAACACCACGCCTGCCAGCAGGAGCCAGCCGGTCAGGACGAGCGGGGTCAGCTGGACAAACCATGCCCCAACAGCTGCCCACGATTCGGTCCAGGTGGCTGCTGCGACCGCTCCCAGCAGAATCAGCGCGAGGCCGATAAAGGCGATCGTCAGGCCGGTGGAACGCCACCGCTTGTAGACCGTGGCGAACCAGAAGCCGGCCATGAACAGCAGGGTCGTGAGGGCGAAGTACAGCAGGATCTGCGTGTACCAGGCTGCCTCAGCGATCCAGGGAAGGGCGAAAATATGGGCCTGGATGCCCCATCCGTTGGTGGCTTCCTCCACGATGCCCAGCAGCCAGTAGAGGACGCCGAGCCCGAAGGCCATTACCGCGAAGAGGCCAAGCGTGCCGAAATAAAAGGAACGCCGGCTCACGCTCATCGCCTGGGAAAACGGGAACGTGAGGGTCAGCGCCTGCACCCCCATCCCGAGGAAATACCACATGACCGCCTGGCCGGAGAAAGCCAGGTTGGGTGCACCGCTGTCCGGAATGACGGCGATGATGGCCAGGGCAATCAGGGTGGAGGAAACGAGGATGATTGCCGGGATCCACAAATAGATCCACTTGTTGAGCAGCTGCATCCGGGCTACTGCGAATGCGCGGTTCATTGCAGGACCTCCAGGTTCTTGTCGCTGTCCTCCGCCGGGGAGCCGTAGGATTCGTCGGCCCGCAGTGTCCGCCGGACGACCAGCTGCTGCAGGGAGACCGGAGCCAGCTCCAAACCGAGGGCCAGCGCGAGCTCACGGTCGCCGTCGCCCAGCGGCGTGTCCACGGTGACCGACGCCAGTGCGCCCAGTCCGTCCCGGTGCAGGACCGGTCTTCCGCCCACGAACTTCTCCACCGCGGCGGAGGATCCGGCGACGGCAAAGGCGGAGCCGGTGATGGAGTCCACCTCGTCGTCCATGACGATCCGTCCGTGGTCGATGACGATGACGTGCTCGAGCAGGTTGGCCACTTCATCGATCAGGTGGGAGGAGAGGATCACCGTGCGGGGATGCTCCGCGAAGTCGGTCAGCAGCCGGTCGTAGAAGAGCTGCCGGGCCACGGCATCCAGGCCCAGATACGGTTCGTCGAAGAAGGTCAGCTCCGCCCGCGATGCCAGGCCAATGATGACGCCGACGGCAGAGAGCTGGCCACGGGAGAGCTTCTTGATCCGGTGCTTTTTTGGTTGGGGGAGCTGGAAGTCTTCCAGGAGTGTCTGCGCCAGGTCCTTGTTCCAGCGGGGAAAGAACAGCGCCGCAGCGTCCAGGGCATTGCAGATGGTGAAGTCGTCGGGGTACTTCTGCGATTCCCGGACAAAGCACAGCCTGGACAACACGTGTTCATTTTCGAACGGGTCGGCGCCGAAGACCCGCACTTCACCGGAGCTGGCGAATTCCTGTGCGGTGAGGATGGACATCAGCGTGGTCTTGCCGGCGCCGTTGCGGCCCAGCAGGCCGTAGATGCGGTTGGGCTCCAGATTCAGGGTCACATTGTCCAGGGCCAGTTGGTCCCGGTAGCGGCGGGTGAGGCCGCGGGTCTGGATGACGTTCATGGTGCCGGGGTCCCTTCATGTTCAACGGCACTGCGGTGGAGGAGCTCGGTAAGTTCCGCGACGCCGATCCCCAGTTTTCGTGCTTCAGCGGCGACGGGTTGTACGTACTGGCGGTAGAACTGCCCGCGGCGCTTGGCCAGGACGATGGCACGGGCGCCGGGAGCAACAAACATGCCGATGCCGCGCCGTTTGTACAGCAGACCCTCGTCAACCAGCAGATTGACGCCCTTGGCCGCGGTTGCTGGATTGATCCGGTAAAACGCGGCGATCTCGTTCGTGGAAGGCACCTGGCCCTCTTCGGGCAACACACCGTCCAGGATGTCCCCTTCGATGCGTTCGGCAATCTGCCAGAAGATGGGCCGGGTGTCATCGAAAACGCTCATGGCGTAGGGGTGGAGTTCATGAGGGCCTCAGCGGTCAGTTGGTTAGTTAGTGATGTAATGAACCATAGGACTGACGGCGGGTCCGGGCAAGGGGTACCGCAGGGTTTTTTCGGGGCCGAACGACTACTTGGAAGCGGTATCCGGTTTCGGGGAATCCACGGGCAGGACGGTCACCGCAGCCAGGGTTCCGGTTTCGGGGCCGGCCACGACTTCATCCTTCACGGCAGCCGGCGAACCGGTTTCGTCAGGTCCGGCGGTGTCCTCGGCCGCGGCGTCCTGTGCCACCGGGGCTTCGGGTGTTATGGGGCTCACGCTGACCCGTGCCGAGCCGGCATTGGCCGAGGCTGCGCTGTTCGAAGATGCACTCTTCAGGGCTGTGCTGCCCGACGCCGCACCGGGCAAGCCGGCACCGTTCCGGGGCGCGGCGGACGGGGCAGCGGCCGGAGCGCGGCCTGCCGCCCGGGCTCCGGCTGCCCGGGCTTCAGCAGCATCTGCGGCAGCCTGGTCCGCCATCGCGGCTTGTGCGGCGGCAGCGGTGGCGGCTTCTTCGGCGGCCTTGGCTGCGGCCTCCTGATCCAGGATGTCCGCTTCGAGGGTGGCGAGCATTTCCTCGGCCTCGGCGATCATGGCAGGATTCTCTGCGGCAACGCCGCGGACCAGCCACTGCGCCAACGCGAATTCGGCAGACAGGGCCGCCCTGCGGATCAGGTGCGGGTCCGGCGTTTCGGAGCGTGCGGCGTTGTAGGCGGAATGAACCGCCTCCGTGAACGTGGGGTCGTTGGCGGCGATCAGCCAGGCAAAATCATCTGCCGGGTCGCCGATGCGCAGGTCAGTCCAGCCGGTGACCGCGCTGATACGTCCGTTGGAGACCAGCAGATTGTCTTCGTGCAGGTCGCCGTGGACCACTGAAGGGTTGAACCGCCACAGGGTGACGTCTTCCAGGGCATGCTCCCAGCGCCGCAGCAGGACGGCGGGGATCTTGCCGGTGGTGGCAGCCTGGTCGAGTTCGTTCAGCTTGCGCTGGCGGAATTCGTTGGCCGAGTAGCTGGGCAGGTCGGCGTTGTTCACCAGGTCCTGCGGCAGGCTGTGGATGGCAGCCATGGCCCGTCCCACCTCGCGGGGGAGCGTTCCGCCTTCGGCAACCAGGGAATCAATGTCCCGGGTGGAACCGGGCAGGTCCGAATACACGAACGTGCACAGATCTCCCTGCCGTACCGTGCCTGCGACGTAGGGCAGGGCAAAGGGCAGCTCCGCCCGGACTGCGGGTACGAAGGTGCGCAGCACCAGCAGCTCGGTCTCCAGGCGCATGCTGGCGTCTATGTGCTTGGGTGAACGCACGCGCCATTGCTTACCGGCTTCGTCGACCAGAACGGCAGCGTCGAAGTCGGCAGCGTCGTCGGGGGAGCCGGCGACACCGGTCGGGGCGAGCCCGGGGACGGCGGCGCTGGCCATTGCGGCCAATTCCATGGGGGTGCGTTTCACATCTCCAACGGTAGAGGTATATGTGGTGTGAATAACCATAGGCCGGCGGCGAGTCGCCGGATGCGTGAGCAATAACTCACGCGCGGCAGGCAGCCGGGCACCGACTACAGGTTCGAGCGCGCAAGTCAGTACGGTAGAGGCATGAGCAGCCCAGCACCGGTAGCAGTCATCCCCCCACTCGGAATCTTGCCGCTGGCCCGCACCGCCGTGGACCGCGGTTCGGACCGCCGGATCGCGGCGGATCTCTTTGAACAGATCCGTACCGGGCCCGCCACCCGGGTCATGTACATGGCCGGCGGCAGGGCACTGATCAGCGACACCGAGGTGGTGCTTTCCCCGGTGGCGGAGTCCGGCTTCGGCGCCGTTCCCGTCTATCTGGGCCGCACCCTGGCCGACGCACAGGAACCGGCCGGCACCGACGTCGTGCTGGTGACCCTGGCACAGGAGGATCCGCTGCTGGAGAACGACGGCGCCCGCTGGGCATCGCTGCGCGACGCCGCGGTGCTGCTGGGCGAACTGGACACCGCCTTGTTCGTGGAGGCCGCCGCCATTTCCAACTGGCACGCCACCCACACCCACTGCCCGCGCTGCGGAGCTCCCACCGTTCCCGAACAGGGCGGCTGGGTCCGCCGGTGCACCGAAGACGGCAGCCAGCACTTCCCGCGGACCGATCCGGCCATCATCGTGGCGATCACCGATCCTGCGGACCGGCTGCTGCTCGGCTCCGCCGCCGCATGGAAGGGCAACCGCTACTCCACGCTCGCGGGCTTTGTCGAGCCCGGGGAATCCCTTGAGGGCGCCGTCATCCGTGAGGTCGCCGAGGAATCCGGGCTGAGGGTCCACTCGCCGCAGTACATGGGCTCGCAGCCCTGGCCGTTCCCGTGTTCGCTGATGCTTGGCTTCACCGCCCGCACCGAGGACCCTGCGGCCACGCCCGACGGCGTCGAAATCTCCGATGTCCGCTGGTTCACCCGGCAGGAGCTGGGGGAGGCCGTGGCCAGCGGCGAAATCACCATTGCCGGCGGCATCTCCATTGCCCGGAACCTGATCGAACAATGGTACGGCGGCCCCATCGCCGAACCGGATGCCGGAGCCCGCGCATGAGCGCTGAAACCGTCGAATCCCGCATCCTCGCGGGCCTGGATGACGAACAGCGTGAAGTCGCCACCTCCCTGACCGGTCCGCTGTGTGTCCTGGCCGGCGCCGGCACCGGTAAGACCCGGGCCATCACGCACCGGATGGCCTACGGTGTGCACACCGGCGTGTACAAGCCCCAGCGCGTGCTGGCCGTAACCTTCACCGCCCGCGCCGCCGCGGAAATGCGGACCCGCCTTCGGGACCTGGGCGCCGGCGGGGTGCAGGCCAAGACCTTCCACGCGGCAGCGCTGAAGCAGCTGCAGTATTTCTGGCCGCAGACCGTGGGCGGCCAGATGCCTGACCTGCTCAGCCACAAGGCCCAGTTCATCGCCGAGGCCGCCCGCCGGCTGCGGCTGTCCACCGACCGGGCCGCCATCCGCGACGTCGCAGCCGAGATCGAGTGGGCCAAGGTTTCCATGCTCACGCCCGAGAGTTACGTTTCGGCAGCCAAGGACCGGGACGCCCCGGCCGGCTTTGACCACATCGCCATCTCCCGGATTTTCCAGGCCTACGAAGACGTGAAGGTGGACCGCAACGTCATCGACTTCGAGGACGTCCTGCTGATCACCGTGGGGATCCTGCAGGAAGACCCCCGCGTGGCGGCGACCGTGCGGGACCAGTACCGGCACTTCGTGGTGGATGAGTACCAGGATGTTTCCCCGCTGCAGCAGCGGCTCCTGGATTTGTGGCTCGGCGGACGCGACGAGTTGTGCGTGGTGGGCGATTCCAGCCAGACCATCTACTCCTTCACCGGCGCCACCTCCAAGCACCTCCTGGGCTTCCCGTCCCGTTTCCCGGATGCGCCCATCGTCAAGCTGGTCCGCGACTACCGGTCCACTCCGCAGGTGGTGGGCCTGGCCAACCGCATCCTGGCCGCCCGCACCGCCGAGGGCGAGCGCTCGCGGTTCGCCCCGCCCTGGCCCAAACCGCTGGAGCTGATCGCCCAGCGTCCGGCCGGTCCGGAACCCACCTTTACCGAGTGCGCCGACGACGACGCCGAGGCCGCCTCCGTGGCCGAACGCATCAAGGCGCTGATCAAGGAGGGCGTGCAGCCTGCCGAGATTGCCATCCTGTTCCGCACCAACGGGCAGTCCCAGGCGTATGAGCAGGCCCTGGCCACCGCCGGCATCGGCTACCAGCTGCGCGGCGGCGAACGGTTCTTTGCCCGCCGCGAGGTCCGCGACGCGATGCTGCAGCTGCGCTCCGCCTCCCGCTCGGTGGGCAACGAGCCGGTGCCCCAGCTGGTCCGGGACATCCTGGTGTCCCTGGGCTACACCCCGGAGGCACCGGACGGCGGTGGAGCGGTGCGGGAAAAGTGGGAGTCGCTCGCTGCCCTGGTCTCGCTGGCCGATGAACTGCACACCACCCGGACGCAGGATCCGGATTCCATCTTCACGCTGATGGATTTCGTGGCGGAGCTGGAGGAGCGCGCTGCCGCCCAGCATGCTCCCACGGTCCAGGGCGTCACGCTGGCGTCGCTGCACTCGGCCAAGGGCCTGGAGTGGGATGCGGTGTTCCTCGTGGGCCTGAGCGAGGGCCTGATGCCCATCTCCTTCGCGGATACCCCCGAAGCGGTGGATGAGGAGCGGCGGCTGCTGTACGTGGGCATCACCCGTGCCCGCGTCCATCTGAACCTGTCCTGGTCCACGGCGCGCACTCCGGGCGGCCGGGCCAACCGGAAGCCTTCCCGGTTCCTGGACGGCCTGCGCCCGCAGACTGCCCGCGACGTGCAGCGCTCGGTGGCGCCCAAGGCCGTCTCGCGGCGCAAGGCCAGCGGTCCGGCCAAATGCCGGGTCTGCGGATCCCTGCTGGAGACCGGCGCCGAACGCAAGGTGGGGCGCTGCGGGGACTGCCCCGTGACCTACGAGGAAAGCACCTTTGAGGCACTGCGGGAGTGGCGCCGCGAGGCAGCCGCGGAAGCCGGCGTCCCGGCGTTCGTGGTCTTCACCGACGCCACGCTGGTGGCCATCGCCGAAGACCGCCCGCCGTCCCTGAACCGGCTCGCCACGCTGCCCGGCGTGGGGCCGTCCAAGCTTGAGCGCTACGGCGAGGCGGTCCTGCAGGTGCTGGCCGCCAATTAGCGCTGCGGGATGGATTCCCGCAGCTGCTACGAAGCGGCCGGGGAATCCTGCAGCTGCAGCCGGCAGCCGCACTCGGGGTGAAAGCGCAGCTTTTTCAGGCCGAGGTGCCCGTCGGCAGCCCGCAGGGCCAGGACCGCCGACCAGGTGGTCGGCTGCACCACGCCGTCCAGGAAGGCCAGCACCTGCACTGCGGCGGCTCCGGCGGCCAGTACGGCGCCGGCGCCTTCCTCCCCGGCCGGCACTGCTTCGGCCCCGCCCCGGCCGAGGGCTTCGGCTGCGGCGTACCAGTTCAGGTCGCCGCCGGCCAGCGCCAGCTCCAGGCACTCGAGGCAGGGGGTGAGCCCGGGGACCACCAGCGGGCCGATGTCCACGCCCGTCTCCTGGACCGTCACCGCGAGGTGGGGGTGCTCGCGTGCCGGCCTGCCCGGAGCGCGTCCTGCTATCGGCGGTCCGCCGATGCTGACCGCCAGGTCCAGGTGCGCCGGCTGCAGGCCCGGGGTCCGGGCGGCGTTCGGCAGGACCTGGACAGTGGGGTCGAGCCGGTAGATCTGCCGCTTCACTGCCTGCGCCCGCCCCATGCCCAGGTCCGTCAGCGGGTAGCCGGGACCAATGTCGACCGGCAGCACCACACCCGGATCGGACAGGACCAGGGTGCCCACCCCGGCGGAAGCCAGGGTCCGGGCCAGCAGGGAACCGATCCGCCCCAGCCCGGAGACCTCCACTGCGGCACGTGCCCGGCTGCGCATAAACACTGAGCCGTCCAGCCGGTACGCAGCCGAAAGGCGGTCGCTGTCCCCGGCCAGCCGTTCCGAGCGCAAGCCGGGAATCGAGGGGCCGGACCGGTCCGGTGCGCCGGGGCCCGGACAGGGGAGCAGGACCGGGGCCAGGGCCTGGGTCAGCGACCTGGCACGCTGCGCGGGAACCGAACAGCGGCTGGCCGCGGCGGCCTCCGCGCCGTCGGGCAGCCCGCTGCGCAGCGCCGCGAGGAACGCCAGATCGCTATCCTGCAGTCCGCGCAGCACCAGGGCGTCCGGCCCCAGCCCGAACTGGCGGGCTGCCCGGGAGAGCTCCACCACGTGAAGCCCGGGATTGATCCTCATGTGCGAATCCTCCTGTCGGAAACCGGCCATGCCGTAGCAGCTCTCCGGCTGCGGGCCCGCCGGCCCCGGCTCCGCCATCTTGGCACCTCGGAAGGAAGCCGCTCCGGGGTTATCCACAGGCGCACGGGCCCGGCAGCGCCTCGCCTAGGGTTAAGCCATGCCTTCAGGAGATCTGCCTAGCTCGAAACACCGCGTCCAACGGCCCGCCGCCGCCGTTCCGTCGGTGACCAGCACCGGTATTCCCATTGAAGTCCGCCGTTCGGCCAAGCGCCGGCGCACGGTGAACGCGGCCTTCCGGGATGGAAAGGCCATCATTTCGATTCCGGCGCACTTCACCCACGCCCAGGAAGCCGAATGGGTCCAGCGCATGGTGGTGCGCCTGGAACAGCGCACGGCCCGCTCCCCGCTCGCGGATCCGCAGTCCGCTCCGGAAGAACTCGCCGCCCGCGCGGCCGAGCTGTCCCGGCGCTACCTCAACGGCGAGGCACAGCCGGTGTCCGTCCGGTGGGTCAGCAACCAGAACTCGCGCTGGGGGTCGGCCACGCCGGCCCGCGGAACCATCCGGCTCTCCGACAAGCTGCAGGGCATGCCCGGATGGGTGGTGGACTACGTGCTGCTCCACGAGCTGGCACATCTGATCGAGCCGTCGCACTCCGCTGCGTTCTGGCGCCTGCTGGCGTCCTACCCGCAGACGGAAACAGCCAAGGCCTACCTCTCGGGCGCGGCCTTTGCCAGCTCCCGCGGCCTGGAAGGCCCCATGACGGAAGACCAGGGAGCCGACGAGCCCCCTGAAGACTAGGCGGACCAGACGAAGCGCTACCGGGAACGACGACGGCGGCCGGGAAGGTCCGGTAAGGAACCTCCCGACCGCCGTCAGCAACACCGTCAGTTGGGCTGTTGCGGATCAGGCCTGGGGCCGGCCGCCCTCGGGCGCGTCGCCGTCGTCGTCTTTGCCGTTATCGCCGGGATCATTCCCCTCGCCGGGGGTGGTGTCGGAGCTGTCGGAATTATCGGAGCTATCCGAACTGTCCGCATCCGGCTCAGGGGTGTCGAAGTCACCGTTGAGCAGGCGCGTCAGGGCTGCATCGACGTCGGAATCGGACGCTTCGAGCAGTTCGCGGCGCTTGCTGAAGCCCTTCGGATCATCCAGGTCCTTGGATGTCGGCATGAGGTCGGGGTGCTCCCAGACGGCGTCGCGCCCTTCGATGCCCCGTTCCTCGCGCAGCTGCGACCACAGAGCAGCTGCGTCACGGAGCCGGCGCGGCCGCAGTTCCAGGCCCACCAATGAGGAGAACGTGTGCTCGGCGGGACCACCACTGGCCCGGCGGCGCCGGATCATTTCCCGCAGGGCGCCCGCGGACGGAAGGTTGACGGTGGCGGCAGCGGTGACTTCATCCACCCAGCCCTCCACCAGGGCCAGTGCCGTTTCGAGGCGCTCCAGTGCGGCCGACTGGGCAGGGGTCCGCTCCGGCTGGAAAACGCCGCCGGAGAGGGCTTCCTGAATGGACTCCGGATTGGAGGGGTCCAGGTCCCGGGCGACTTCCTCGATCTTGGATACATCGATGTGGATGCCGCGGGCATAACTTTCGATGGTGCCGAAAAGGTGCGAGGACAGCCACGGGGCATTCGCGAACAGGCTGGCGTGGGCTGCTTCGCGGACAGCCAGGTAGAGGCGGATCTCAGCCTCGGGGATGTCCAGGCCCTCACCGAATTTGGCAACGTTCGCCGGGAGCAGCGCCATGGTTCCGCCGGCCAGCGGAAGGCCGATGTCGGTGGAGCTGACTACTTCCTTGGACAGGGCGCCGACGGCCTGGCCCAGCTGGATGCCGAACATGGCACCACCCATGTTGGCCAGCATGGACGAGGCGCCACCCATCATCGCCTTCATTTCCTCGGGCAGCTGGGTCGTGATGGCGTTGGAGAGTGCCTGGGAGATGCTCACGGCCACCGGCTCGGTCAACCGCTTCCAGGAGTCCATGGTGGCCTCTACCCATTCCGCCCGGCTCCAGGCCTTGCCCAGCGCTGATGTCGTGGCAAAGTCGGTCACCGGATCGAGCCACAGCTGGGCCAGGCGCAGCGCTTCGTCCACTTCCCGGCTCTGCGCCGGCTGCACGGAGGGATCACTGTCGGTGGCGGCGACCCGGCGGGCGTTGTCCTTGGCCAGCTGCCAGTTGACCGGGCCCTCGGAGGAAGCGGTGAACATGGCCTGAACCTGCTGCATCATCATCGCCATGGCGTTGGGGTCCGAGGGCAGTCCTGCTGCCTTGGCCAGTTCCTGCGGATCCATACCGCCCGCGCCTGCTCCGCCGAAGAGCTTGGCGAGCATCTCGGAGAGCGGATCCTGGGGGTTGTCCCCGGAGTCGGAAGGGTTGGAGCTCATGGATACCACCGGTCCTGTGGAAGATTTATGTGCATAATCCGGCGCAGGCAGGGCGTTCGGTAAGGGCTCTGGCTGCTCCGGACCACGGCCGTTGCGTAACGGCCCTGGTTTCCCCACGTTACCGGCAGCTCCTGAATCCTGTCCTGCATTCGATGATCCGTTCGCTGACGGCAAAGACCCTGGGCCGCAAATCCCCGCCGCCGGAAGGCGCCGGGGCGTAGGCTGGTGGCAGTATCCGCCGTGTCAGCCGCCGCAGAGCACTGCCCGGCTTCCCGTCTCAGAAAAGGGTTGGCCGCTTGCGCCCCTCAGATCGTCCGCATGACCCTCCCGTGTCACCCGCCCCCTTCCGGGAAGCTGCTCCGTACCGGGCCGACCCGCGCTCCCGTGCAATGACGGTCTGCGCGGCGCTGGCCCTGGGTCTGGGCGCCGCCGCCCTGTTCCTGCCGGCACCGTATGTGGTGGAGTCCCCGGGCCCCACCTTCAATACGGTGGGTACCGTGAAAAACGACTCCGGCGGGGAAACGCCGCTCATCGAGATCGAAGGCCGCACCAGCTATCCCACAAACGGGGAACTGGATTTGACCACTGTCTATGTGGCCGGCGGCCCCGGCTCCAACATGGGCTTCCTGGAAGCCGTCGGCGCCTGGCTGGACCCCCAGGACGCCGTCGTTCCCGAGGAGTTCGTCTATCCGCGTGGCACTACGGGGGAGGACGTGGACGAACAGAACGCCGCAGCGATGACCTCCTCGCAGGAAGCTGCCGTCGCCGCGGCGCTGCGCGAGCTGGACATCCCCTTCACCGAGGAGCTCTCCGTAGCCGAACTGGTGGAGGGGTCCCCCGCCGCCGGCAGCCTGCAGGCAGGAGACGCCCTGGTCCGGGTGGACGGCACGGACATTGACGGGATCGATACCCTGCGCACGCAGCTGCAGGACAGCGCGGGCGAGCCCGTCGAGGTCGGGTTCCGGCGCGACGGCGTGGAGCAGTCGGCGTCGATCACCCCGGAGCAGGGGGAAAACGGCAACTATCAGCTGGGGATTTTCCTGGCCACCAGTTTCGAGTTTCCCTTTGAGGTGACCATTGCCCTGGACAATGTCGGCGGTCCGTCCGCGGGCATGATGTTCGCCCTGGGCATCGTGGACCGGCTGACCCCGGAGCAGCTGACCGGCGGAAAGCACTTCGCCGGCACGGGCACCATCGACTCGGCCGGGAACATCGGTGCGATCGGCGGGATCCAGCAGAAGATGGTGGGCGCCTCCGACGCCGGTGCGCAGTTCTTCCTGGCCCCGGCGGACAACTGCGGGGAGGTCGTGGGGAACATCCCCGACGGACTCGGCGTCGTCCGGGTTGCCACGCTGGATGAGGCACGCAGCGCGGTTCAGGCGCTCGCATCCGGCACCAATCCGGCGGACCTGCCGCAGTGCGCGGCGGGCTAGGAAGGCCCGGAATCGTGCGGGCGTCGCATCACGATCGTGAAAAGGTTCGTAGCGTCATCCCGTCCCAGTGGTCCGGCGCAACGAAGACAAGGCAGAATGAGAAATGCACGGCAACTTGCAAAGGGGACAAAAAAATGTCCATCGCATCCCATAGCAGGCACCGTGGACCGACGCACCGAACGATGAGGTAAAAGTGACTTCCGGACCAAACGGCCCATTCTCCCGACCAACCCCGCGTACGGGCACCCGCCAGGGCAACAGGCGCGGCCCCAGCCCCCTGATTGCCACCCTGATCGTGGTGGCCGTACTGGTGGTGGGCTTCGTCTACTTCTCCCAGGTGTACGCCGATATCCTCTGGTACAACCAGCTGGGCTACCTCGAGGTCTTCGTCAAGGAAAACCTGACGCGGATCGCCATGTTCGCCGCTGCATTCATCGTGATGGCCGGCTGCGTCTTCGCCAGCATCCGCGCGGCCTATGTCTCCCGCCCGGTCTATGCTCCGGACAGCGCCCTGCAGGATAACCTGAACCGCTACCAGGCCCAGCTGGAGCCGGTCCGCAAGCTCCTGATGATCGGCATCCCCGTCGTCGTCGGCGGCTTTGCCGGCACTGCAGCCATGTCCATGTGGCAGCAGGCGCTGTTGTTCTTCAACCGCCGGGAGTTCGGCCAGACCGATCCCGAATTCGGCCTGGACTTCAGCTTTTACCTCAACACGCTGCCGTTCCTGGGCTTCATCGTGGGCTTCCTGATCAGCGTCGTCGTCATTTCCGGTATTGCCGGCCTGCTCACCCATTACCTGTACGGCGGCATCCGCCTCGAGGAAAAGGGCATCTTCACCTCCCGGCAGGCACGCATCCACATTGCCGTGATCGCCGCGGCCTTCCTGCTCCTGCAGGCTGCCAACTTCTGGCTGGACCGCTTCGATACCCTGTTGAGCACCTCCGGCACCTGGACCGGCGCCCTGTACACGGACGTTGAAGCGGTCATCCCCACTAAGACCATTCTCACCGTTGCCTCGGTGATCGTGGCCCTGCTGTTCATCGTTTCCGCGTTTATCGGCCGGTGGCGCCTGCCGATCATCGGTACCGCCATGCTGATCATCACCGCCATTGTGGCCGGCGGCGTGTATCCCTGGATCGTCCAGCAGTACCAGGTCAAGCCCTCGGAGCTGAGCAAGGAATCCCCTTACATCCAGCGCAACATCGAGCTGACCCGTGAGGCCTATGGCCTGGACGAGACCGAGGTCATCGATTACAAGGCCACCGTTGAAGCCAACGCGCGGGCCCTGGAGAAAGACTCAGGCACCACGTCCAACATCCGCCTGCTGGATCCGAACGTGGTTTCCCCGGCCTTCTCGCAGCTGCAGCAGTTCCGCCAGTACTACCAGTTCCCGGAAACCCTGAATGTTGACCGCTACGAAATCGACGGCGAGGTCCAGGACACCGTGATTGCGGTGCGTGAACTGAACACCGAAGGAGTCCCCTCCGGCTGGGTCAACGAGCACATCCTGTACACGCACGGCTACGGTGTGGTTGCGGCCCGCGGCTCCACGGTCCAGGCCGACGGCAAGCCCAGCTTCATGGAATCCGAGATTCCGTCCACCGGTGTGCTTGGCACCTACGAGCCGCGCATCTACTTTGGCGAGTCCTCGCCCGATTACTCGGTGGTGGGAGCACCCGATGGATCGGCGCCCCAGGAGATCGACCGTCCGCAGACCGGCGAATCCGATACCGAGTCCCAGACCACGTTCGACGGCGAGGGCGGCCCCAGCGTGGGCAACCTGTTCAACCAGCTGGTCTACGCCATCAAGTTCCAGTCCACCGAACTGCTCCTCTCGGATGCCATCAATCCCGAGTCCCAGATCCTCTACGACCGTGATCCGCGCGAACGCGTGGAGAAGGTCGCCCCGTACCTGACCGTGGACGGCAATGCCTACCCCGCAGTCGTGGACGGCCGGGTGAAGTGGATCGTGGATGGCTACACGACCAGCAAGTACTTCCCGTACTCCACCCAGCAGGAACTGCAGGCGGCCACCACCGACTCCCTGACCACCGGCGCGGCAGCGCTGCCGGCGGATAAGGTCAACTACATCCGCAACGCGGTCAAGGCCACCGTGGATGCCTACGACGGCTCCGTGACCCTGTACGCCTGGGATGACGAGGACCCGCTGCTGCAGTCCTGGCAGAGTGTCTTCCCGTCCACGCTGAAGCCGTACAGCGAGATGTCCGCGGACCTGATGGCGCACGTACGCTACCCGGAGGATCAGTTCAAGGTCCAGCGCGAGCTCATGGGCAAGTACCACGTCACCAACGCCGATTCGTTCTACAAGAACGACGACGCGTGGAGCGTTCCGAAC
Source organism: Arthrobacter jiangjiafuii (assembly GCF_018622995.1). NCBI lineage: Bacteria > Bacillati > Actinomycetota > Actinomycetes > Micrococcales > Micrococcaceae > Arthrobacter > Arthrobacter jiangjiafuii. Next base: position 2,700,138 of record NZ_CP076022.1, on the reverse strand, counting down.
GACCCGACGGTGGCGAACTCCGATGTGAAGCAGCCGCCGTACTATCTGTCCCTGCAGATGCCGGGCCAGGACGAGACAGCCTTCTCACTCACCACGCCGTTCATTCCCTTCGTTTCCCCCAACGGCGAGGCCCGTAACGTGCTGTACGGGTTCCTGTCCGCCGAGGCGGATGCGGGAACCGGCGAGGCCGGTGTCAAGAGCGAGGACTACGGCAAGCTCCGGCTGCTGTCGCTGCCGACTGACACCGTGGTTCCGGGGCCGGGCCAGGCCCAGAACCGGTTCAACTCCGACCCGACGGTCTCCAATGCGCTGAACCTGCTGCGCCAGGGTGCCTCCGAGGTTATCAACGGCAACCTGCTGTCCCTGCCCGTGGGCGGCGGCATGCTCTATGTCCAGCCGGTCTACGTGCAGTCCTCCGGCGACGCGTCGTACCCGACGCTGCAGCGCGTGCTGGTCAACTTCGGTGAGAAGGTGGGCTTCGCTCCCACCCTCGACGAAGCGCTGAACCAGGTCTTCGGCGGAGACTCCGGTGCCATTACCGGCGACTCCGAGAATGTCGGGCAGACGCCGGGCACCGGAACCGGAGAGGTTCCGGGCAACACCACAGCCGAAGCCGATCTGGCCGCCGCGCTGGACGACGCCGGTGCCGCCATCCAGGAGGGGCAATCCGCACTGGCCGCGAACGACTTCGCAGCCTATGGTGCAGCCCAGGACAAGCTCAACCAGGCCATCCAGCGCGCCATTGCGGCGCAGGAAGCCATGGAAGCTGCTGCCGGAAAGACCGACGGCGGAACCACCGGTGCCACGGAGGGTGCGACTCCCGCACCGACCGAGGGCGGCTAAGGCCCGGCTCCGGCCGGGTGTTGCAGGGGCCGATTTGCAGCCGGGCCCCGCGGCGGGTAGAGTTAACTATCACGCCGCGGGGTGGAGCAGTTCGGTAGCTCGCTGGGCTCATAACCCAGAGGTCGCAAGTTCAAATCTTGCCCCCGCAACCAAATAGCAGAAAACGGGAAGTCCCGGTCAGCGATAATGCTGACCGGGACTTTCTGCATTGTGGCCGGCACCCGGCCTAGACTCCCACCATGGGCAGACGCGCAGTGCCTGCAGATAACGGCAAGGACCACACACCGGCTGAACCGGCCGGTTCGACAGTGGAGCGCAGGGAAACCGCACTGGAGAGAACCGACCGCAACTGGAACGACCTGCTGCAGGAGCTGCGGGTGCTTCAGACCGGCATCCAGATCCTCACCGGCTTCCTGCTCACCCTTCCCTTCCAGCCCCGGTTCCAGGAACTTACCCCGGTGCAGGTCCTGGTGTACCTCAGCCTGGTTCTCATGTCGGTGCTGATTACCGCCCTGCTGATGGCGACGGTGGTGATGCACCGGACATTTTTCCAACAACGGATCAAATCCGAGCTGGTGCGCAGCAGCGATGTGCTGCTGCGCATCACCATTGTCCTGGTCGGCCTGATCCTGGTCGGGACGCTGGGGCTGATCTTCGACTTGGTGCTGGGGTCCGGCGTCGGACTCATTGCGGCAGGCACCTTCACCATCGTCCTGGTGCTGTTGTGGGCGGTCCTGCCACGCCACATCCGCACGCGGGCACTGCGCCGTCGAAACGGCTAGGCCGAAACGGCTGGCCATCCTCTGGGGGAGAGGGCGACCATAAACGCCGAACGGGCGGCACCCGGTACAGCGGGTGCCGCCCGTTCGGTGCGGGAGGCGTCAGTCCGGGCCGGAGAGCAGGGACTAGTTCTGGCCGATTGCAGACTGTCCGGATCCGGCGCTCTTCAGGGCGGCCAGACGGGCCTCGACCTCGGTCTGCTCGCCCAGGTCTTCCAGGCTCTCGAACTGGGCGTCCAGGCTGGAGGCCGCAAGTTCGTTGGCTCCACGCACCCTGGCTTCCTCGCGGCGGATCTTCTCTTCGAAACGTCCCACCTCGGAGGTGGAGTCCATGACGTCGATGCTCTTCATGGCCTCGTGCATCTGGGTCTGCGCGTGCGCGTTGCGGGCACGGGCAATCAGTTCGTCGCGCTTGCTCTGCAGCTGGTTCAGCTTGCCCTTCATCTGGTCCAGGCCGGTCTTGAGCCGTTCCACGATTTCTTCCTGCGAGGCGATGGTCGGCTCGGCACCCTTGGCTTCGTTCTCCGATGCCATCTGCCGCTGGATGGCCACCTTGGCAAGGTTGTCGAACTTCTGTGCGTCAGCGGTGTTGCCGGCGGCACGGAATTCGTCGGCCTTCCGGGAAGCGGCCAGCGCCTTGTTGCCCCAGTTTCGCGCGTTCTGGATGTCCTCGTTGTAGTCATCCTGCAGCATGCGCAGGTTGCCAATGGTCTGGGCGACGGCGCTTTCGGCCTCAGCGATGTTGTTGCTGTAGTCCCGGACCATCTGGTCCAGCATCTTCTGCGGGTCCTCGGCCTGGTCGAGGATGGCGTTGATGTTGGCCTTGGCCAGCTGGGTGATACGTCCAAAGATTGACTGCTTTACCACGGTGTCTGCCTTTCGATTGTGCGAACTGGACCTGCTGAAAAATCTCATTGTCGTGCCTCGTGCCGCATGCCTTGCCTAGAAGCTTCCGCCGCCGCCACCGAAACCGCCGCCGCCTCCACCGCCGCCGAAGCCGCCGAAGCCGCCCCCGCCCCAGCCGCCGCCTCCGCCTCCGCCGCGGAGGATGGAGTCGATGAGGATACCGCCCAGGATGGCACCACCCAGACCGGAACCACCGCCGCGTCCGCCGTACATGCCGCCGCCGCCGAAGCCGCCGCCCATCCCGCCGAACCCATCGACGTCCTGCTGGGCCATATCCGCTGCCTGCGCCGCCAGGGCATTGGCCTGCTGGGCGTAGGCCAGCGCGCTGACCGGGTCCGAGGACTGCAGGGCAATAGCCTGCTGGAGGTTACGCTCGGCCTCCGCAAGCCGGGTCCTGGCCTCGCTGCCGACACCGCCCCGGCGGGCGCGGATGTAGTCGGAGGTGCCGGAAATCTGAGCCTGCGCAGCCATCACGGCGTGCTGCAGGGAATCCCTCGCCCGCCGTTCCTGTTCCTGCTGGTCCCGGATCCCTTCCAAGGCGGTGTCCAGCTGCGCATTGGCTGCTTCCAACCGGCGGAGCAGGTCCACGGGGTTGTTCCTGACCGTTGCCTCCCGCTCAATGGCGGCCAAGGCTGCCTCCACGCCGGCCACCGGGCCGGCCAGGCCGGCGTTGGCGCCGTTGGCTGCGACGGCGCGGGCCTGCGCCAGGTCCTGCCGGGCATCGGCAACCGCCCGCTGCAGTTCGTTCCGGGCGGAGTCCAGTTCACGGCCGGTTCTTTCGATCGCGTCCAGCAGCACGTTGGACTGGTGGACGCTCTCCTCGGCGGCCCGGACTGCCACCACTGCTCCGGCCGTGTCGCCTTCATCTAGGCGTACCTGCGCTGTGGAAGCGGCGTTCTCGACGAATTCCAGCCGTTCGCGGGCCTGCTCGATGTTGTCGGAGATCTGGGTGATCGCGGAATCCGCGTAGCGCTGGCGCAGCTCGGCAAGGGACCGTTCCGCGGCATCGAGCCGTCCGCCGGCGGACTGACCGTTCCGGCGTGCCTCGGCGACGGCGGCGGGAGCGTTCTTCTCCAGCTCCCGCAGCGCGTCGAAGTCTTCCTTGTGTGCCTGCAGGGACTGGTTAACTGCCTCGCACCGGCGGATGATGTCCTTCAGCCAGCTGCGCTGCTGCGCCTCGGTGTCGGGAATATGGTCATCCAGCTGCTGCTGCATCTTGAACGATTCGCTCATGTGGTTCTTTGCCGCGGCCAGGTCCTCGGTGAAGGTCTTCACCGCCTCGTCTCCGTAGGAGGCCATCGCGAAGGCGAGCTCCTGCTCGCTGGACTTGATGGCGTCGTCGGCCGCCACCAGCAGACTCCCTGCCCGCTTGCGCAGGTCAGCCACGCTGAGTTCGTCCAGCGGATCAACGGGCGGGGCGGGCTCGCCGCGGGCGGGGCCGGCGGTAACGGCGCCCTTGCTGCGGCTGCGGAAGAACAGGAAGGCTGCACCGCCGCCCAGCAGCACGATGCCGCCGATCAGGAGGACCGGCGCCAGGCTGGCTCCGCCGCCGGAACCGCCAGCGGAACCGCCACGGGAATTGCCGCTGCGCCCGGATTCGAGGGCGCCGGCTGCACTGACCGCTGCCGCAGCCCAGTCTTCGGAGCTGATGCTCTCCTTGCCGAACAGCTCGTCGGTGGCTGCTTCGACCACCGCATTGCCCTGCTCTTCGGTGAGCGCGGAGCCCTCGGGTACCGAAACCCGCAGCTCCCGGCTGTCAGTGGCGATGCTCAGCAGCACCTCGCGGGCGCCCATATTCTCGCGCTCCACCACCTCCTCGCCCCAGGCAACGGGATCCGAGGGATTCGTGAACTCATCCACATAGACCACAAAGAGGGTGTAGCCGCTGTCCTGTCGTGTTTCCGTGATCGCTTCACGGACCTCTGCGGCGTCGGAACCCAGCACAGCGGCGTCGTCCACCACGAACTGTCCCGGCGGGATGGTTACCGGGGGCACTGCCGTGGCGGCGGTGGCCGAACCCGTCAGCACCGCAATACTCAAACCCAGTACGGCAGCTAGCCGCTTGGTCTTCAACCGCATAAATTGTCCTCAGGTTCCTCGTGGCGTCTGACGATCCGCTGCGTTCTGCCGGGGCCCGGGGCTCCCTTTCGGGCGGGCCGGCACGTGGTTTGATTCTATGGTTCGCCTGATAGCCAGTCCACCACGTCCGCCGCTGCTGCGCTTTCGGCTAACTCTCAGGAACCGTTCAGGAACCTCTGGCGCAGGTCACAGAAAGTGCTGTCATAGTTGAGAAAGCACAACTTCGACGCGCATACCGATGTGGAAAGGACAGCACATGTCTGAGCAATACGGGGGCACCGACGGCCCGCAGCGTCCGCTGCCGCCCCAGCCGCCTGCCCCTCCTGCCTCATCCAACCCTGCCTCAGCCAATGACGGATCCGCAGGGGACAGCGCGCACGATCGCCAGACGCAGCAGTTCCCGGATCCCGCGTCGCCCTCAGGGCCCGCCCATCCGGGCGCACAGCCGCAGCCCCAAAACCAGCCGTTCTACGGTTCGGGCCAGGGGCAGCATCAGTACGGAACCCCCGGCTACGCCCCTGCCACGGCATCGGCTCCCCGCCGCTTCGGCGCCGGGACCCTGGTGGCCGGGATGCTGCTTGCAGGGCTCCTGGGCGGCGGTGTCGCGGTCGGTGCCGATGCCCTGCTGGATAACGATTCCCAGGCCTCAAGCTCCGGCCAGCCCCGGTCCGTGGTGGTCAACAACGAAGACAGCGTCAACGCCGTCACGGCGGCAGCAGTGAAGGCTTCCCCGAGCGTGGTCACGATCGATGTCTCGGCCAGCGGCGGCTCCGGCACCGGCTCCGGGATCATCCTGGACGACGACGGACATATCCTCACCAATACCCACGTGGTCACGCTGGGCGGAACGGTGGCTTCTCCGACCATCGAAGTCCAGGACAACGAAGGGCGCGTGTTCGCTGCCACCATCGTGGGCACCGACCCACTGTCCGACCTGGCCGTCATCAAGGTCGACGCCCCCAACCTCACCCCCGCAACCCTGGGGGATTCGGACGACCTCAACGTCGGAGATACCGTTATTGCCATCGGAGCCCCCTTGGGTCTTGCCGGGACCGTTACTGACGGCATTGTCTCCACCCTTAACCGCACCATCAGTGTGCAATCCTCGGCGGCACCCGAATCGGAGTCGGACGGGTCCGGCGAGGATGACGGCAACGGCTTCCGCTTCGCACCCCCGGACGGCTCAAGCCAGAGCCAGACCAGCGCCAGCAACTCCATTTACCTGGACGTCATCCAGACGGATGCAGCCATCAACCACGGAAACTCCGGCGGCGCCCTGGTGAACACCAGCGGCGACATCATCGGTGTCAACGTCGCCATTGCCTCCGCCAGCGAGGAAAGCGGCAGTATCGGCGTCGGGTTTGCGGTGCCGATCAGCTATGCCGAGCGGGTGGCGCAGGAGATCATCCGCGACGGTTCGGCCACGCACGGCTTCCTCGGTGTTTCGGTCACCCCCGCCACGGCCTCCGATTCCTCCACCTTCACGGTGGGCGCTGAAGTGGCCGAGAACCCCGCGGCCGGCACCCCCGCCGCGCAGGCCGGCCTGAAAACCGGCGATGTCATCACCGCGGTGAACGGCATCCCCGTCACCGACGCACAGTCGCTGACGGCCGCCATCCGGATGCAGGCAGCGGGCAGCAAAGTCACCATCGACTACGCCCGCGGGACCAGCACCGACAGCACGGATGTGACGCTGGGCAACTCAGCCGACCAGTAGCAGCGCACATCCAAGACGGCACAGGGACTGCCTTCCTCACAGGGAGGGCAGTCCCTTTGCCGTTCACCGGCCCGGTTCTTCCACCACGAAACCTGCACCCGAGCCTCTGACAGTGTGATTAGCTTATTCAGTCGCCCTGCGCGGGTGGTTCCGGAGCCCGGTACAGCCGCGCCCGGAAAGGTTTCCAACGCAGAAAGGCCCCGCATGCAGGAATCAGCCAGCAGGCCCCTGAACATTGTCGTTTTGGTGAAGCACGTACCCGATGCCCAGTTTGACCGGCACCTCTCCGGGCCGGGCCACACCCTGGACCGTTCCGAGTCCATCCTGTCCGAGCTGGACGAATACGCGCTTGAAGCAGCCCTGCAGCTGGCCGAGGCCCGTGGAGGACAGGCCGCTGGAAACAGTGTCACCGCCCTGACCATGGGGCCGGACGCCGCAGTGAATGCCGTAAAGAAGGCCCTGCAGATTGGCGCCTACCGGGGCGTGCACGTAAACGACCCAGCCCTGGCCGGATCCGATGCAGCCGCCACCTCGCTCGTGCTCGCCGCCGCGCTGGCCCAGGTGGGCGGCCCCGAGGGCGGTCCGGGCATCCCCGACCTCGTGGTGACGGGCATGGCCTCCACCGACGGCGAGACCTCACTGGTACCGGCGCAGCTGGCCGAACGGCTGCAGCTGGCCCAGGTCACCTTCGCCTCCGAGCTGGAGGTGGCAGACGACGACGGCGCCGCCGTCGTCCGCGCCCGCCGGAACGGTGATTCCTACTCCGAGACGCTGGAAGCGCCCCTGCCGGCGCTGGTCTCCGTCACCGACCAGGCCAACGATCCGCGCTATCCCAACTTCAAGGGCATCATGGCGGCCAAGAAGAAGACCATCACGGTCCTGTCGCTGCAGGATCTGGGGATCGATCCCTCCCAGGTGGGACTGGACGGTGCCTGGACCACGGTTGCGGCATCCGCTCCCCGGCCGGCCCGCTCCGCCGGAACCGTTATTACGGACGACGGCGACGCCGGTGTCCGCCTGGTGGACTTCCTCGCCGCACAGAAACTGATCTGAATCCTTCCAACCGGCGCCGCTCCGGCTGCGCCCGATGCCTTTAAGGAGAGTCCACCATGGCCTCTGTCCTGGTCTTTATCGACGTCCCGGGGCTGCCGCTGCCGCGCGCAAGCCGAGAACTGCTGACCATCGCCGGCACGGTGGGCGAACCTCTCGTGGCCAGCCCCCGCGCCCTGGACCCGGACGTCCTGGCAGCCCTGGGGGAGTACGGCGCACGCGCCGTCTACGAACCCGCGCAGCCGCTGGACGATGTCCTGATCGCAGCCAAGGCTGCCTTCCTCGCCGCTGCGGTCCGCGCCGCGGATCCTGCCGCGGTCCTGCTCGGCAATTCCTTCGAGGACCGCGAAGTGGCAGCCCGCATCGGCGTGAAACTGAATTCCGGGGTCATTACCGACGCCGTGGCCGTGGCGCCGGACCTGTCCGTGACCAAGTCCGTCCTGGCCGGCTCCTACACCTCCACCTGCCGGGTGCAGACCGGTGTTCCGGTTATTACGGTCAAGGCCAACAGTGTTGAGCCCGCAGAACCGCAGGCGGCGGCCGTGCCCGAGCGCCGGCTGGTCGACGCCGTCGACGCCGGGCCGGCAGCGCGGATCACCGGCCGCACGGAAAAGCGCGTCAGCGGACGTCCCGAGCTGTCCGAGGCCCGCGTGATCGTGGCCGGCGGCCGCGGCATGGATGGCAACTTCGGCCCTGTGGAGGACCTCGCCGATGCGCTCGGCGGAGCGGTGGGCGCCTCCCGTGCAGCCACCGACGCCGGCTGGATCGAGCACTCCGCGCAGGTGGGCCAGACCGGCAAGACGGTGTCGCCGCAGCTCTACATTTCGGCCGGCATCTCCGGAGCGATCCAGCAGAAAGCCGGCATGCAGACGGCCAAGGTGATCGTGGCCGTGAACAAGGATCCGGACGCACCGGTCTTCGAGATCGCCGATTTCGGCATCGTTGGCGACGTGTTCTCGGTACTTCCGCAGGCCACCGAGGAAATCAAGAAGCGCAGGTCCTAATGCACATCTCTGCCCAAGTCCCGCAGACCGTCAAAAGGGTACTGGCCTTCGCTGCCCACCCGGACGACATCGACTTCGGTGCGGCTGGAACCATCGCGGCCTGGACCGCAGCCGGCGCCGAGGTGTCCTACTGCATCATGACCGCCGGGGACGCCGGGGGCTTTGAACCGGGGAACCGGGAGGGTATTACCGAGCTGCGCAGCAGCGAACAGGCCGCGGCCGCGGCGCTGGTGGGGGTCCGGGACCTTCACTTCCTGGGCGAGCGGGACGGCTTCCTGGCCGTCACCGACGAGGTGGTGGGTAAGGCCGTGGCCCTCATCCGCACGGTACGTCCCGACGTCGTCCTGTCGATGCATCCGGAACGGAACTGGGACCGGATCCAGGCCAGTCATCCGGACCACCTGGCCTGCGGAGAGATCGTCACGCGGGCGGTGTACCCGGCGGCGGAGAATCCCTTTGCCTACCCGGAGCTGGCCGGGCAGGGCCTGGAGGCCTACAAGGTTCCGTGGCTGTGGTTCTATGGCGCCCCGCGGGAACGCGAAAACCACGCGGTGGACATCAGTTCCACGGTGGATGCCAAGCTCGCTGCCATCCGCGTCCACGCCAGCCAGCATCCGGACATCGACCGAATGGAAACCGCGGTGCGCGGCATGCTCGCGGAGAACGGGCGCCGGTTCTCTCTGCCCGACGGCGCCCCCGCCGAGGCGTTCCACGTGGTGGGCGTCAACACCGACCAGACGATCGCAGGTTTCTAGGCGGAGAAGGGGATCTCCAGGACCACGGGCAGGGTTGGAGTAACCGAGCCGCCGTCGGGCTCCACAGTGACTGCCACCGCGCTGTAGGGATCGATACCGGTCAGCTCCGTGGCCTTGGACCCGGACACGTCCTCGCCGGTCATGGTGCCCACCGAAACCGGCGCCGAGCCGTCCGCGGGAACGCGCCACATTTGGTAGACGGAGCCTTCGGGCGGGGCGGGAACCCCGCTGAGGGTCACGACGGCGGCGTCCTCGCCCTTGGACAGGGCCACCTCGGCTGTTCCGCCGGTGGGCAGCTCGATCACGCGCTGCTGCAGGTCCGAGGCCTGCAGCACTTCCTCGCTCACGGAATCCGGGTCGAGGTTGGAGGCAATACTGACCCCGCCCACCACTATGGCGGCCGCGGCGGCTCCGGCCAGGATCCAGCGTCCCGCAGCCCCCAGCGGGCTGCGCCGGCTGCGGCGGGCAGCCAGTTCGTCCCCGGGCTGTGCGGACGGAGCAGCAGTTGTCGGCTGCGGGGTGCCGCCGGTCCCGGCTTCACGCCCGGGCAGCCGGGCGACGATCCGCTCGAACAGGTCAGCCGGTGGAGCAGCTTCGGCCCGGTAGCCCCCGGCGAGGGCTTCCCTCGTTCGCCAGACCCGTTGCAGGAAGGCCTGCCGCAGGGCAGGATCCGCCTGTTCCAGGGCGTTGTCCACTGCCTGCTGCTCTTCGCGGGGGAGTGCGTCCAAGGCGTAGACTTCGGCCCATTCCAGCAGCCGGCCGTTTGCCAGATCCTGGTTGAGCGTGTCCTCAGCGCTGTTCTCCGGCATCTGCGTTCACCCCCAGGCAATTCTTCAATCGGATCAGGCCGTCGCGGATCCTCGACTTGATGGTTGGCACTGCGGCGTTGAGCTTTTCCGCGACTTCACGATAGGTCAGCCCGCCGTAGTAGGCCAGCCGGACCGATTCACGCTGGGTGTCAGTCAGTGACTGAAGGCAGGCCGTCACGGCCTCGGCGTCCAGCCGCTGGGTGACGGTGTCCACCACATTGTCATAGTCAGGCTCCTGCATGGCTGCGCCGTAGCGTGCCTCGCGGTTAGCCGAGCTCTGTTCGGACCGGACCCGGTCCACGGCCCGGCGGTGGGCCAGGGTCAGGAGCCAGGCCAGCGGTGAGCCCAGCGCCGGATCAAAGCGGGCGGCGTTGGTCCAGACCTGCAGGTAGACCTCCTGGGTGGTGTCTTCGCTGAGTTCGGCGTCAATCAGCACCCGCCGGGCCAGCCCGTACACCCGCCGGGAGGTCTGGGCATAAAAGGCGGCAAAATCGTCCTGGCTGCCCCGGGCAATGCCTGCCAGCAGGTCCTCGAGCGGAGTGTGCGGGCCGGTCTGCGCGGCGGCGTTCCCCGCGGCTTTGCCTGCCGATGGCGCCGCGGAGGCCTGCGAGGGGGAATGCCTGCCCTGATTGGACGTGTCCATAGGGCTCCAGCATAGAGGCCCGGATGCCGTCACCGGAATCAGGGTTTCCAGGCGTGCCGCAGCAGCCGTGTCCTCGGTCTGTCCCTGTACTCGCATGCAGGGTCTTCGCAGCCACGGGCTGCGCGGATGGGCCGGACCGGATGCGTCCGACTGGGCCGGACCGGATGCGTCCGACGCCCGGCGCTGCCCTTAAGGCCGGACGGCAGACGCGATCAGGGTATCGGCGTTCAAATTGTGTTCTTCGCCGAGCAGGGCCAGGAAACGCTCCTTGACCCTCCCGGCAGCTTCGGGGTCGGCCGGAAGAAGGTGGCGCAGCCCGCTGCCGAGCACCAGGGACCAGGCCAGCGACGGGCTGAGCTGGACCTGCGCCGGAGTGGACAGGACCTTGGCCTCCTCCAGCCCCAGGCCTTCGAGCCAGGCCGTGAGCTTCTCGGGGGTCTCCAGGCGCCGGACGCTGGCTCGCGCCGCGGCGAGGTTCCTTTCCCGGTCGGGCTCTTCCCGGGTGCACTCCTGGACCAGCAGGTCGGTGAACGGCGACAGCGAGCCTTCCGCCCAGGTGCTCACGGCCAGGCGTCCGCCGGGCCGCAGCATGGAGACCAAATGGGCGGCCCCTGCGTCCATGTCCGGCAGGAAGAAGATCGAATAGGCGGCGAGGACAACGTCATAGGGTTCATCGCTGGTCCAGGCGGTGACATCGCCCTGAAACAGCGAGACGTTCTCCAGGGACAGGGTGGTTGCCTTTGCCTGCGCCAGGGTGAGCATCGCGGCGGAAAGATCCACTCCGTGGACCCGTGCACCCGGTCCGGCATACTGTGCGGCCGGAATAGTGGTCGCCCCGGTACCGCAGCCAGCGTCGAGGATGCTCTCGCCCAGGCCGATTTCAGCCGCAGCCACCAGGGCGTTGCCCATCGGGTTCCACAGCGAGGGGGCCAGCCGCTCAAAGTCGGCGGCGCCGTCGTCGAACGCTGTTCCAATAGTGGTCTCAGGCATGAGGCGGTCCTTAGAGCTGTGCGCCTTCGAAGCCTTGCTGGCGCCAGGCTTCGTAAACGGCGATGGATGCGGAATTGGCAAGGTTCAGGGACCGCAGTGACGGCAGCATCGGCAGGCGGACACGGGCGGTGACGTGCGGATCCTGCAGCACGTCCTCGGGCAGGCCCACCGATTCCCGGCCGAACATCAGCACGTCGCCCGGCTGGTAGGCAATGTCGGTGTAGGAGGTTTCACCGGCCGAGGTGAAGGCATAAACCCGTTCCGGGGCCAGCGCCTTCCATGCCGCCTCGAGGTTCGGATGGACGTGCAGGACGGCGAGGTCATGGTAGTCCAGGCCGGCACGGCGCAGCTTGGAGTCCTCCAGCTCGAAGCCCAGCGGCTCAACGAGATGGAGTTCGGCTCCGGTGATGGCGGCAAGGCGGATGGCGTTGCCGGTATTGCCGGGAATTTCAGGGCTGTGGAAAAGAATGCGGAACACACCCCCATCCTATGCCCGCGCCCGCTAGCGGGTAGACGCATCAATCAGCCCGCCGAGAACCGGTAGCTGCACCACATTGGGCTGGGGTCCGTCGTTGAAGAAACGCCGGAGCTCGCGCTGCAGGGTTCCGGCGTTGCCCACATGGACCATGGCCGGGGAACGCCGGCTCAGCGAGGGCGGATAGTCCACCACGGGCTCGAAAGGGTTGCCGTTGGGGCTGTGCAGCAGGACCCACCCGGTGACGTTGCACTCCGGGAAGCGGTCCTGCAGCGTGCGGACGGAATCGGCCAGCCGTCCAGTGTTTACTTCCCGGCCGCGGTTGCGCAGGTGGCGGCCGTCCCAGTTGTAGTTGCCCGGTGCGGCCAGCTGCGATTCCAGCACCGCCATCCGGTACCCGCCGAGCAGCACATGGCCGACGTCCAGGTTCCCGCCGCGCGGTGAGCGGTCCGGCATGTGGAGCCCGTTGACCAGGCGCCCGGCTGGATAATCGGCCAGCAGCGTTCGTTGCAGCAGACCGATGGTGAGGACCTCGCCGTCGTACCGGGCCGCGGCGCCCGACCCCAGCCGCGAGAAAAAGCCGGGGCGGCGCGGAGAGCCGTGCACCTGCTGCCCGGCCAGGGCCAGCGGCAGCACCGGAGGCGAGCCCGGGGAAAAATCGGGAACAAAACGCGGCGCATCAGCGAGCGCATCCCGGGCCGGTCCAGCGGACTGCGGGTAGGCGGTGCGGGCCTGCGAAGGCCCCGCGGTCCCGGCTGCCGATCCTGCCCCCGGCCTTGTGCCGCGGCCCAGCCGCAGGTCATAGGCAGCCTTGTGCGCGGGGTCGGACAGCACCTCGTAGGCCTGGGCAACGATGTGGAAGGTCTCACTGCTTCCGCCGGCGTCGGGATGGGTGGCCCGGGCCGCTTTACGGTAGGCCGCCTTGATCTGGTCCGCCGTGGCCGCGGGGGTGATACCCAAAACCTCATACAGCGTTTTGGGCGACGTACTCACGGCGGTTCCTCTCTGGTTGCCCGGCGGGTCTCGTGGCCGGCGGGTCAGTTTGCCTGCGGTCCTGCAGATGCGGGGCCTGCGGGGCTCAGGCTTACACGGGTATAACGTCGCAGCGCGCCACTACGTTTCCCAGCCTTTCCTCGGAAGGCCCGGTGCCGGCGGATTCGCTGTGCGGAAGCACGATTCTAGCCCCCGCGGTAGCTGGCCTGGGTTGCGCTGATGATCCGCGGACGCTGGGGATCCGTATTCTCAATCACGACGGTGGCATGAAGGGCGGGATCGGAATCGGCGAAATAAAGCCGTTGGCCACCCACATAGCGTTGCAGGAGGGGATGGTCCGGATCGGCAGGAGACCCGTCACGGACCGCCATCCGGGCGGCACTCACGGCAAACGGAACGTCTAGAAACACGGAAAAGTCCCACTCCGGGGCCAGTTCGCGCCGGTGCAGGAAAAGGCCGTCCACCAGGACTACGGCGTTGGGGGCGGCCGGTTCCGGCTCCGGTGCCAGCACCGCGTCAGTCCGAAGATCATGTCCGGCCCGCCGGAAGGAGCCGCTGCCCCCGGGTTTCAATGGGGTCAGCACATAGGACCGGAACTGCTCCAGGTTGTAGGAGTCCAGGCGAAACCCGGCGGCGGAGCGCTGCCCCCGCCGGTAGCGGGTGGCGCGCCGGTGATGGAAGTCGTCCAGGGAAATCCGGAGGACAGGCCGCGGATCGGGGGCGGAAACCACTTCGGCTGCCACCGCGTCGGCAAACATGGTCTTCCCGGATCCATCCACGCCGTCCACCGCAACGAACACCCGGCGTTCCGGCGCCGCAGCGGCCAGCCGGGTGGCCAGGGCAGGCAGGAGTGTCACAGCAGCAGTCTGCCACGGCCGCGCAGGCCCTCCGAAGAGGAATCGGCAACCGTACCAATCACCGTTAGAATTGGACGGTGCCCGTGTACCTAGATCACGCGGCGACCACGCCTATCTCGGCATCGGCCCTCGCCGCACTCACGTCAGAACTTCGCCGCAGCGGAAACCCGTCCTCGCTGCACGGCTCAGGCCGCCGCGCCCGGATGGTGGTGGAGGAATCGCGCGAGGCCCTGGCCGCCGCCGCCGGGTGCCATCCCTCGGAAATCATCTTTACTTCCGGCGGCACCGAGGCGGACAACCTGGCCGTGAAGGGCCTGTACTGGTCCCGCCGCGACGCCGACCCGGCCCGCACCCGCATCCTCTGCTCTCCGATTGAGCACCACGCAGTCCAGGACACGGTCCAATGGCTGGAAAAGCACGAGGGAGCCACCGTTGTGTGGCTGCCGGTGGACGCCGACGGCGTGGTGCCCCTGGATGCGATCCGCGCGGAACTGGAAGCCCATGCCGACACCACGGCACTGCTCACCGTGATGTGGGCCAACAACGAAGTGGGCACGGTCCAGGACATCCCGGCCATCACGGCGCTCGCCCACTCCTATGGCGTGCCCGTCCACACCGATGCCGTGCAGGCTTTTGGCGCAATCGCTGTGGACTTCCGCGCCGCGGGCGTTGACACCATGGCCATCAGCGGCCACAAGATCGGCGGCCCGGTGGGCATCGGCGCGCTCGTCGTCGGGCGCGCCGTCAAACTCACACCGGTGATGCACGGTGGCGGGCAGGAGCGGGATATCCGCTCGGGAACGCTTGACACCCCCGGTATTGCCGCCTTCGCTGCCGCGGCCCGCGAGGTCACGGAGAACCTTCCGGCCGAATCAGCCCGGCTGCGTGCCCTGCGCCAGGACCTGGTCACCGGCGTCGAGGCCCTCATCCCCGCCGCGCAACTGCGCGGACCGCGCGACGACGGCACCGACGGCAGCCATGCCAACGGCATGCCCCGCCGGCTGCCGGGCAACGCGCACTTCACCTTCCCCGGCTGCGAAGGGGATTCGCTGCTGTTCCTGCTGGACCTGGCCGGAGTGGAATCCTCCACCGGTTCGGCCTGCACGGCAGGAGTGCCGCGGCCCTCCCACGTCTTGCTGGCCATGGGGCTGAGCGAAACACAGGCCCGCGGCGCGCAGCGCTTCAGCCTCGGGCATACAACCACCCGCGAAGACGTTGATACGTTGTTGGCCGCTTTGCCTGAAGCCTATGAACGGGCCAAAAAGGCCGGAATGGCCTCCCACGTCAGCAGCATCCAAACAGCAGGAACAGGTTTTACTTCATGAAGGTATTGGCAGCAATGAGCGGCGGAGTGGACTCCGCGGTAGCAGCAGCACGGGCAGTGGAAGCAGGGCACGACGTCGTCGGCGTCCATTTGGCGCTCTCGCGCATGCCCGGGACCCTGCGCACCGGCAGCCGCGGCTGCTGCACCATCGAGGACTCCCGCGACGCCTGGCGCGCGTGCGACATCCTGGGCATCCCGTACTACGTCTGGGACTTTTCCGAGCGGTTCAAGGAAGACGTGGTGGACGATTTCATTGCCGAATACGCCGCCGGCCGCACCCCCAACCCGTGCATGCGCTGCAACGAGCGGATCAAGTTCGCCGCCCTGCTGGAAAAGGCCCTCGCCCTGGGCTTTGACGCCGTCTGCACCGGCCACTACGCCAAGGTCATCACCGACGCCGACGGCAACCCGGAACTGCACCGCGCGGCAGACTGGGCCAAGGACCAGTCCTACGTGCTGGGCGTACTGACCCACGAACAGCTCAAGCACTCGATGTTCCCGCTGGCCGAAACCCCGTCCAAGGCCGAGGTCCGGGCCGAGGCCGAGCGCCGCGGGCTGTCCGTGGCCAACAAGCCGGACAGCCACGACATCTGCTTCATTCCCGATGGCGATACCCGCGGCTGGCTCGAAGAGCGCATCGACATGACCGAGGGCGACATCGTTGACGCCTCCGGCGAGAAGATCGGCACCCACCCCGGCGCCAACGCCTTCACCGTGGGCCAGCGCAAGGGCCTGAAGCTGGGCCGTCCGGCCGACGACGGCAAGCCCCGCTTCGTGCTCGAAATCCGGCCCAAGGAAAACAAGGTCATCGTGGGCCCGGAGAAGCTGCTGAATATCGACCAGATGCGCGGGATCAAGATCTCCTGGGCCGGGCTGCCGATTCCTGAGATTGCTGCCCGGGCACCTTTTGACTGCATGGTGCAGGTTCGTGCGCACGGCGATCCCGTGGCGGCCCGCGGCTGGATGGAAGACGTGGCCACCGATGAAGACGGCGGCGGAACCCGTGAGGAGCTGGTGGTGCGGCTGGACGAGCCGATGCGCGGCGTCGCTCCGGGCCAGTCCATGGTGATCTACCAGGGCACCCGCGTGCTGGGCCAGGCCACCATTGACGCGGCGCGGTCCCTGGAATGGGATCCCAACGCCGTCTCCTGAGGTCCGCGGCGTAATGTGCTCTGCCCCGGCGTGGCCCGGACCCTAGACTGGAGCTATGACCCAGACACCCGCAGAAGAGTTCGACCCCACGGCCAGTTCCCTCGCCGGGAAGGTATCCGACGACGTCATGCAGGAGCTGCTCGCCGTGCGCAGCAGCATCGACAACATCGACGCCACGCTGGTCTATCTGCTGGCCGAACGGTTCAAGGCAACCCAGCGGGTGGGCTTCCTCAAGGCCGAGCACAGCCTTCCGGCCGGCGACCCGGGGCGCGAGGCCGCGCAGATCAGCCGGTTGCGGCGCCTGGCTGAAGACGCACACCTGGATCCGGCCTTCGCCGAGAAATTCCTGAACTTCATCATCAGCGAGGTCATCCGGCACCATCAGGCGATCTCCGACAACCACAACGGCGGCAACAGCAATGCAGCGGGACTCTGACCAGCGGGAAACCCACACCCCGGACATCCAGCCGGCTTCCACCACGGTGACGGCCACAGCGCTGGGCTCCTGGCCGGGCACCGACCCGGCAGAGGCCACCCGGATCATCCGGGGCGAACTCGGTGACCCCCACCTTCCGTTCCTGGTGGAACTGCCGGCGCGCGGCCCCGGAGCCGATGCCCTGGGCCGCACCGCCGCGCTGCTGGTTGACCTGGCAGTCGACGTCCAGCCGCACGGCTGGCGGCTGGTGCCCCGCCCCGGCAAGGACCACCGGCGGGCCGTGTCCCTGCTGGGCCAGGACATCAACGCCCTGGCCGACGTCGCCGGCGTGGAGGAGAGACCCGGAAAGGCACTGAAGGTTTCACTGCGCGGGCCGCTGTCCCTGGCCGCCGGACTGTATCTGCACAGCGGCGAGCGGGCACTGTCCGATGCCGGTGCCCGGCGCGAGCTGCTGCAGTCCCTGGCCGCCGGTGCAGCGGACTTCGTGGCCCGCGTCCGGGAGGCCGTGCCGGGAGCCGACATCATTGTCCAGCTCGACGAACCGGACATTGCCGACGTGCTCGGCGGGACCATCCCCACGGCCAGCGGCTACCGCACCCTGCGCTCGGTGCCTGCCTCCGAGGTGTCCTCGGCCTGGCAGCAGATGATCGAGGCGCTTTCCGGGGCCGGTGCCGCGCAGACCGTACTCCGGCTGCCGGAGGCGGCCCGCTCGGGCGCCCTGCGGGCCGGAGCCCAAAGCCCGTTCGCCCTGGCCCTCGGAGCCGGCGCAGACGGCGCGGCCCTGCCCGCCGAAGGCCTCACCGGCCGGGACTGGGAGGGGATCGCCGAGGCAGTGGAGGGCGGGCGCAGCATTTGGCTGGGCGTCCTGCCGGTCCCCGGCGGGGACAACGGAAACACCGCAAATACCGAGCCGCGGCAGGTCAAGGCCCTGGTCCAGGACGTGCTGCGGCCTTGGTCCAAGATCGGCCTGCCGGCCACGGCGCTGCCCGCCCTGCGCCTCACGCCGGCCGGGGAGCTCGCCGAGGCATCGCCGTCGTCCGCCCGCCGGGTACTTAGCCGCCTCACTCAGACCGCCGAAGCCCTGACCCAGGTTGCGGCTGAAGGCTGAGCCGGTTTCCTGGCCGGCGCTGCGCTTTCGGGCTGGGACTTGCGCCTAGAGCCGGCGTTCCCACCGCGCCGGCAGGGCATCAGCCGGGAGCAGCCCGTCCCAGGTCCGGGTCGCGTAGTGAAAGCTCCCGTCATAGACGAAGACCGTTCCGGCTTGCCGCTGGATGACGCGGGTGGTGATCCGAAAGGTGCCAGTGGCGTCGTCGTGCCACTGCTCCACCTGGGCGTCAGCGGCGGCGAACGCCGGCAGCGGGACCCGCAGCGGCCCCAGGAAGAGCCGGCTGCTGGGCGAATCCATGCGCAGGTGCCCCTGCTTCGTCACGGCCAGCATCAGGTCGGTGGCCAGGTTCCGCTTCCGGCCCAGGTAGTCGGTCAGGCTTCCGGGCCCGGTCAGTACGGTGGTGTCCTCGAAAACCCGGCTGCCGCCGGGGAAGCGGAAGGTCCGCACCGCCGTCAGCGCCGGCCGGTTCCACGGGTCCAGATGCGGATAGTTGCGGATCGTGAAGGGGATCTGTGTCCCGTAGTCGGGGAAAAAAGCGTTGGAGACCGGAATCAGCCCGAGCAACGGGCGCAGCCAGGCGCGCGGGCAGCCTGCCGTTTCAAAGACGCCTGTCCCTTCGCCGTACATCCCTCCGCCGGGCGCAGCCGAGAAGTACTCCTGCAGCTGTGGCTGCAGCCGGCCGAAATCGGCACCGAGGACACTGCGGTACACGGACTCCATGCTTACAACCTCCCGGTGGCCTTGAGCCTGAGGTAGAGATCCGCGAGCCGGGGCGGCAGCTCATGCGGGGTTTCGTCAACGACTTCCGCGCCCATCGAGCGCAGCTGCGCCGTCACCGCCGCCCGGTCCAGCAACGCGCGCTCGGCTGCTGCGGCCCGGAAGGCCTCGGTGGCGGTATCGCGGTGCCGGCGCAGGTCCTCCAGCTCGGGGTCCCGCACCGAGGCAATCACCACCACGTGCTTGTCCAGCAGCTGCGGCAGCACCGGCAGCAGGCCCTCTTCAATGGCGCCGGAATCCAGGGCGGTGATCAGCACCACCAGGGAACGGTGTGCGGAGACGGACTGCACCGCGCCGGGGACCAGCGAAAAATCGGCTTCAATGAGTTCGGCTTCCAGCGGTGCCATGGCCGTGACCAGCTGGTGCAGGAGGTTGCCCTTTCCGGCGGAGCGCACCCGCGCCCGGATCCGGCGGTCAAAGGCCAGGAAGTCCACCCGGTCGGCACCGCCGTGGGCGAGCATGGCCAGCAGCAGCGCGGCTTCGATCCCGGTGTCGAGCCGGGGTTCCTCGCCGATCCTGGCCGCAGAGGTGCGGGACGTGTCCAGGGCCAGGATGACCCGGCGGTCCCGTTCCGGACGCCAGGTCCGCACCACCGTGTCCCGGCGCCGGGCGGTGGCCCGCCAGTCGATGGAGCGGACATCGTCGCCGCGCACGTAATCGCGCAGCGAATCGAACTCGGTGCCTGCGCCGCGCAACTGGACCGAGGCGTTCCCGTCCAGCTCCCGCAGCCGCCGCAGCTTCGAGGGCAGGTGCGCCTTGGCATGGAAGGGCGGCAGGACCCTCAGCTTCGCCGGGCACGGCAGGGTCTGTTGCCGGGCCGCGAGTCCCAGCGGGCCGAAGCTGCGCACGGCTACCGTCTTGCTGTCCAGCTCTCCGCGCCGCTCCGGTGTCAGCGTAACCGTGAAGCGCCGGGTTTCACGCCCGGGGATCTGCAGCCGCTGGACGGGGTTGAGCGCGCCCGCCGAGGGCTGCCAGCCGTCCCGGAAGCTGCCGCGCAGCATGCGCGGACCGGTGTTGGTGATGGTCAGTTCCACTTCGGCGGTTTCACCCAGGCGAACGCCCGCCGGTTCGGCGCGTGCCAGGAGCAGCGCGCCTGGGGGTGCTGCAGCCAGAAGGTCCGCAGCGACGGCGGCAGTGAGCAGCAGCAGCCACAGCCAGATCGCGGTGCTGCCCGGGAACAGCAGCACCGCCACTGTTCCTGCTGCGGCCAGGAAGACCAGCCGGCCCGAAATCGCCATGGCTGCCCGGCGTCCTAGCGCGGCACCGGGACGGTGGCAAGGATGCTGCCGAGCACATCGTCCACGCTCACGCCGTCCATCTGGGCTTCCGGCCGCAGCGACACCCGGTGCCGCAGGGCCGGCAGGGTCAGGGCCTTGACGTCATCCGGGGTGACGAACGTGCGGCCCGAGAGCCAGGCCCAGGCCCGGGAGGTGTTCAGCAGTGCAGTCGCCCCGCGCGGCGAGACCCCCAGCTGGAACGACGGCGCCGCGCGGGTGGCACGGACCAGGTCCACGATGTAGCCCAGCACCTCCGGAGCCACCTCCACCCGGGCCACCGCCTGGCGCGCCTGTTCGAGGTCCGCGGCCGTGGCGACGGCCTGCACGCCTGCCCCCGCGAGGTTGCGGGGATCGAATCCGCCGCTGTGGCGCCGGATAATCTCTATTTCATCCTCGCGTCCGGGCAGGTCCAGGGTCAGCTTCAGCAGGAAGCGGTCCAACTGCGCTTCGGGCAAGGAATAGGTTCCGTCATACTCCACCGGGTTCTGGGTGGCTGCGACGATGAACGGGTCCGGGAGCGGAAGCGAGACCCCGTCCACCGAAACCTGGCGCTCCTCCATCGCCTCCAGCAACGAGGCCTGGGTCTTGGGGGGAGTGCGGTTGATCTCATCGGCCAACAGGATGTTGGTGAACACGGGGCCGTGGCGGAAGGTGAACTCCGAGGTCCGGCCGTCATAGATCAATGAGCCGGTCACGTCCCCTGGCATCAGGTCCGGGGTGAACTGGACGCGTTTGGTGTCCAGGTCCAGGGCCGCTGAGAGGGTGCGCACCAGCAGGGTCTTGGCGACGCCGGGAACACCTTCCAGCAGCACGTGCCCGCGGGACAGCAGGGCAATGATCAGTCCCGTTACGGCGGCATCTTGGCCCACCACTGCCTTGGCCACCTCCCGCCGGACGGCCAGCAGCGCCTCCCGGACCGGGTCGCCGGCCGCCGGAGTGTCCAGCGATCCTGACGGGGGAGCGGGCGGGGCCGGGGCAGGCTGCGGGGCCGGGCCCGCTCCGTACGGCTGATACTGCTGGCTCATGATGCGGTGACCTCTTCCTCTAGGGCTTGCAAATCCTGCGACCAATTCACCAGTGCCGCGTTGGTCGCCGGCAGCGGCCCGTTCAGCAGCGCTTCGACGTCGGCCTGCCGCCGCCCGGTGGCAGCGGCAGCAGCCCGTACCACCATATCCGCGGTGCTCTGCGGTCCCACCCGCAGCCGGGATGCCAATCGGGTCAGCGTTGCAGCACGGAAGGTGGCTGCGGCGCGTTCGGTTGCCCTGCTGTCCTGGTACAGCCGGGCCCGCCCCTCCGCAGTCTCCGCCGACCGGACCACCACAGGCAGCGGCTCCGCCGCCAGCGGGCCCAGCCGCCGGCCGCGCCAGAAGGCAGCCAGCAGTGCCACGACCAGCAGCCACAACAGCACCGGATCCACCCACTGCGGCAGCAGCGACTGCGGATCCACCGGACCCTGTCCGGCGGGGATATCGGAAACCGTGGGCAGATACCAGATCAGCGTGCCGGTTGACCCCAGGGTCCGCAGGGTCAAGGCAGCGTTTCCGCGGCTGGCCAGCGACTCATTGGCCAGCAGGCCAGCGTTTCCCAGCACGACGACGCCGCCGGTGCCGTCGGCCGCATACACGCCGGAGTCACCGCCGGAGGCTGTGAAGCAGGTCAGAGGTGCCCGGTAGGCCAGTCCGCCGCCGTCGATATTCTCCGCGGCCAGCGCATCTGGCGCGTCGCAGCCGGGACTGAGCGCGGCGTCAGCGCCGTCGTCGGGCATGACGCCGGCGGCCCGGATCCCCGGAGCCAAGGCCGCGAGTTGTTCAAAGGAGGGCTCAACGAGCACCTGCCGCCGGGCCTGCCCGTTCAGCTCCTCCAGCTGGGACGGGCCCAGGTACCCGGACGGGTCCACCAGCAGCAGGGTCGCGTCCTCACCGCGCCCGGTCAGGAGCGAGCGGGCTTCGGCGTGGGAGGAGGGCACCAGCACCTCGACGCCCTGTTCAGCCAGGATCTCGGCCGCTGCCATGGAACCCGCTGGGGCAGGGTTCACGGGGGACAAGGCGGTGTTGTCGCCGGTGCCGCGGAGCAGGCCCAGGACCACGACCAGGCACAGCACCAGTCCCAGCACAATCCATAGCCGCCACGCCCGCAAGCGGGCGCGGAGGGTGGCCCGGAAGGATCCGGACGGGGCGTTGCGTGCCGCCGGGCGCGCGGAGGCAGGGGCCGGAGCGGGGGCGGTCACCGGGGCACCGCCAGGGTTCGCGCCGGGGCAGCGGTTGCGGCCGGGGCGGAGCGTTCCAGCATCAGGTCCAGGTCCCGGGCGCGCTCGGCATCCACGGATGTTGCCAGGAGATGCCCGTACCGGACCTCGTCGAAGCGCCGGGCCAACCAGCGGATTTCCGGTGCGGCTGCCGGAAAGGAACCGGCCAGCGCCTGCCCTGCCTCGGCCGCCGTCCGGCCGGCCTGCGGATCGAGGATGACGCGCTCTTCGGCTGTCCTGATGAGGGCACGCAGTCTTTCGGTCAGCGCCGTGTCCCACTCACCGCGCGCCGCAGCCTCCTCCGAAAGCCTGCGGTGGTCCACCGCTACCCGTTGTTCGCCGGCGTCGAAAAGCTCCTTCCGGCGCCGGGCGTTCAACCGCGGCCGCACCAGCACTATGGAAACTGCGAGTACTGCCGCCGCGCCCCCGGCGATCAGCAGCACTCCCAGCGACGGATCCACGCCGGTGAGGCCGTCCAGGAGGTCAGCGAAAAACTCCCGCACCCATTGCCAGAACCTTTCGATCAGGCCGGGCTTGGCATCCTGGTACACGGAGCGGGAGAGTTCGCGTTCAGCCCACTCCCGCCCCTGCCCGCCGTCCGGAACAACCGGGACCTCCAAGGGGACGAGGCCCTGGAAAGCCACAGGTTGGGGGAGCCTCATCCCGGGATGCCGGGATTCCTGCGGCCCGGAACCAGGCCGTCGTCCTGGCCGGAAAGTTCCTGCTCCTTCATCAGCGTGATATCGAACCCCTCGCGGCGCATGCGCAGGTCCACGTACAACAGGGACGTCACGCCGGCCTGGAAGGCGTAGCCCACGGCGCTGAAAAAGGTGGTGATGGCCAGGTTCAGGGCGACCAGGGCAACGGCGGTGCCGGCGCCGCCGTCACCGCCGCTGCCGAAGGCGCCGAGGAAGCCCAGGATCAGGGCCACGGGTGTGGTGATGATCGAGGAGACGACGGTGACGAGCACCGTGGTCAGCGCCAGGATGCCGAAGGCACGCCAGAAGTTGCGGCCGGTCAGCTGCCAGGAACGGCCCAGCGACCGGAAGACTCCTGCCGGTTCCAGGACCAGGGCCGCAGGAGCCAGGGCCAGCTTGACGGCAAGCCACGCATACACGGCAACCAGGGCGAGGACGCCCACGATGACCAGGGGAATGCCCGCCGCGCCCAGCGTGTCCACGATCAGGATCAGGAGGAATCCGAAAACCACGAACCCGACGATGATCATCGCCGTCAGCAGCAAACCGAGTCCGGCCAGCGGGAGCAGCCTGGTGCGGCAGAGTTTCCAGGTCTGGGCGAAACCCGTTTTCAGGTTCAGGATGGATCGGGCCACGGGGACCACGAGGATTCCCTGCAGCAGCAGGACGCCGACGGCGGAGACAATGCCCAGGAGGGTGGCGGCTGTCAGCGAGGAATCCACGGCAGCCTCGGCAGCATCCATGTCGCCGCCCATCACTGCGGGGGAGAAGAGGTCCCGGGCGAAGAAGAAGGTCAGCAGGGCGACGACCGCCTGGATCAGCAGCGCCGTGCCGAAGGTTGCGGCTGCGTTCCGGCGGCAGGCCTGGAAGGCGCCGTCAAGCAGTTCCCCCAGGCGCAGCGGCCGCAGGGGAATGACGCCGGGTTTCGGGGGCGGTGACCAGCCGCCCTGCTGCAGGGGAGCCCCCCACTGCTGGGGCGCTCCCCACTGCTGCGGCGCGCCGTGCTGCCGGTCCGCCTGGGGCGCGGCAGGTTCCTGGCTCCAGGGGTTCTGCCCGCCCCAGGGGTTCTGCGGAGGCTGCGGCGCAGGGTATGGAACGCCCCACTGCCCGGGTCGGGCGTCCGACGGCGGCTGCGGCAACGGGGACTGTCCCCACGGCGGGGGAGCCTGCTCCGGATCCCGGGTGCCGGACGTGCCGGCGTCGTCCGGGCCGGACCCCGGCACGGACGGCTCCTGGCGCTCCGGCGGGATGGCGCCGCTGTGATTGTCCTGACCCAAGGTGTGCCCCCAAAAGAGTTGTTTGCCCTGACCCGACTATAGTTCCAGACCAAACCTGCCGTCCCGGGCAAACAGCGGCAGAAACTATGTCCTCTAGGATGATAGGGATATTGTCCGCTGTTCCGGTGTCCCGCGACACACATATGCGCCGCATCCGGGTTCAGCTGGCAGTGGTTCACCGGGAGTACCCGGACAGCCGGGAGGGCCGCCGCCCGGGAACGCACCGCAACGAGGAACCGGCTTGAGCAGTCAACTGGGGACAGGGAGTTATGAAGGCACGCATATTGGTCGTTGACGACGACGAAGCACTGGCCGAGATGATCGGCATTGTGCTCCGCAACGACGGGTTCGACCCTGTCTTCTGCGCGCACGGGTCCAAGGCACTGGAGATCTTCCGCAATTCCAAACCGGACCTTGTCCTGCTTGACCTGATGCTGCCCGGCATCGACGGCATCGAAGTCTGCCGGCAGATCCGCGCCGAGTCCGATGTCCCCATCGTGATGCTGACCGCCAAATCCGATACCTCCGACGTCGTGCGCGGCCTGGAATCAGGGGCGGACGACTACGTGCCCAAGCCCTTCAAGCCGGCGGAACTGGTCGCCCGCGTCAGGGCCCGGCTGCGCCCGGGCGACACCAAGGCGCCCGAAAGCCTGAGCATCGGCGAGGTTGCCATTGACGTGCCCGGCCACGTGGTTTCCCGCGGTGCCGACACCATCTCCCTGACCCCGCTGGAGTTCGACCTGCTGGTGGCCCTGGCCCGGAAGCCGTGGCAGGTCTTCACCCGGGAAATGCTCCTGGAGCAGGTCTGGGGCTACCGCCACGCCGCGGATACCCGGCTGGTCAACGTCCATGTGCAGCGGCTTCGTTCCAAGATCGAGCGCGACCCCGAAGCACCCGAAATTGTCCTGACGGTGCGCGGTGTCGGTTACAAAGCCGGCCAGAGCTAGGCGCCCGCGGGCTTCGGTCCTCAGGACCGAAGTCCTGCCGGCGGCACTGCTTTCCCTGAAACGGGTCCGGGACGCCCTGCGCAAGGCAACATTCCAGCGCATCGCCCGGAGGTGGCGGCGGTCGCTGCTGTTCAAGACGGTAGTGGCCACGCTGCTGCTGGTCACCCTGGCCTGCGCCGGCGTCGGCGCCTTCCTCTCGCACCAGATCGCCGGTGCCCTCTATGAAGAGCGCCTGAGCCAGTTCCAGGCTGAAGCCACCGCCGGCCTGAACTCCGCCAAGGAGAACTTCCGGACCACGGCCGCAACCGACCGGGAAGGCACCGAACGCCTGGTCTCCAACACCCTCTCGCTGCTGGAGGGCCAGGGCGCCGATGCACGCCGGCTGTACCTGCTCACCCCCATGCCGGACCAGGACCAGAACCTGTTTGTCTCCCAGACCCTGGGGGAGGGCATCACCGCGGGGAGCATTCCTCCGGCGCTGAGCGAGTCCATCCGCAGCATCGACGTGAACAACGAGCAGGACACCATCCACTGGTCTCCGCTGGCGCTCGCACACGGCGAACCGGGCCTGGCCTACGGCACGAAGGTCACCCTGCCGCCGGACAGCGCCGAGTATGCGCTGTACCTGATCTATGACCTCGAGAGCATGCAGCAGACCCTGGACGACATCCACCGGATCCTCTGGATTGCCGGCGGACTGATGCTCGTAATCATCGGCACCATCGCCTGGATCGTGACGAAAGCAGGGGTGGGCGCCGTCAGTAATGCCGCCTCCGTGTCGGAGAAGCTGGCTGCCGGTGAGCTGCAGGAACGCATGGTGGTCAAGGGCGAGGACGAAGTGGCGCGACTGGCCGCTTCCTTCAACCACATGGCTGCCACCCTGCAGGACCAGATCACGCAGCTGGCCCAGCTCTCGCGCATGCAGCAGGTCTTCGTTTCCGACGTCTCGCACGAACTGCGCACCCCGCTGACCACCGTGCGGATGGCTGCTGAGGTGCTTTACGACGCCCGCGAGGGCTTCGACCCGATCAGCCGCCGCTCCACCGAACTGCTCTACCACCAGGTCGAGCGTTTCCAGGCGCTGCTCGCCGACCTGCTCGAGATCTCCCGCTTCGACGCCGGCGCTGCCACTCCGGACCTGGAACCCACCGACATTTTCACCGTGGTCCGCGATGTCATCGACGCCACCGAACCGCTGGCCATGAACATCGGCTCTGAAATCACCGTCGTATCGAAGGAGGCCAGCTGTATGGTCGACGCCGACCCCCGGCGGATCGAGCGGATCCTGCGCAACCTGGTCGTCAACGCCCTGGAACACGGCGAAGGGGAGCCCATTGAAATTGCCATTGCCTCGAACCTCGACGCCGTCGCCGTCGCCGTGCGCGACCACGGCATCGGCATGACCGACGACGAAGCCTCCCGCGTCTTCGACCGGTTCTGGCGTGCCGACCCCGCCCGCGCCCGCACCACCGGTGGCAGCGGACTGGGCCTGTCCATCGCCGTCGAGGACGCCCTGCTGCACGGCGGGCTGCTCCAGGCCTGGGGCCGGCCCGGCGACGGCGCCTGCTTCCGCCTTACCCTGCCCCGCCGCAACGGGGTGCCCTTCACCGAATCACCGGTTCCCCTTTCGCCGTACGACTCGGGCCGCGGGCCGCGGGCACTGGCTGCTGCAGCGGCCCCGGCCGAGGAGGAGCGAGATGTCCCGTAAACCCCTCAGGCTGCTGGCGATGGCCGCAGCACTACTGGCAGTGCTCACCGGATGTTCATCCATTCCCACGACCGGGCCCGTTGGCACCGCCTCCGCCGAAAGCGGTGGCGGCAGTGCGCTCGTAGACACCTTCGTGCTGGCGCCGCGCGGTCCCAGCGACGAGGGCGGCGAGACGCCGCAGCAGATCCTGCAGGGATTCATCACCGCCGGCACCGGCGCGGCCGACGACTACAGTGTTGCCCGCGAATTCCTGACCGACAGCCTCGCCGATACCTGGTCGCCCACGGACCGGGTGCTCATCTACGGGGCCGATCCGAACATCGTTCCGGACCCGGACGGCAACAGCTATTCCGTGCAGCTCGAAGTCGTGGGTGCACTGGATGCCCGCGGGATCCGGACGGACAAGGCCTCGGGCACCACCGAAACGCTGTCCGCGTCGCTGGAACAGGTGGACGGGCAATGGCGGATCAGCTCCGTGCCCAACGGAATCATGATCTCCGAGGTCAGCTTCTCCCTGCTGTTCCTGGCCCATAACCTCTACTTCTATTCGAGCACCTACGACTTCTGGGTTCCGGACACCCGCTGGTTCGTACAGAAGGCAGGCATCGCCGCCAACGTCGTCAAGGCCATGCTCGAAGGCCCCGCACCCTATCTCCAGGGCGCAGTCACCAGCGCGTTCCCTGCCGGCACGGCCCTGGCCCGTGAAGCCGTTCCCGTGGTCTCGGGGGTGGCTGCGGTGGACCTTTCCGCCGAAGTCCTGGAGGACTCCAGCGACCTGAACCGGCAGCAGATGTCGCTGCAGCTCACGCAGAACCTGACCCAGCTGAACAACGTGAATTCGGTCGAGATGACCGTCAACCAGCGCGCCGTCGACCTGGGCAAGGAAAACGGATCCCCCGTCGAGGCAATGGCCGATCCGGAAGTCGGCGGCACCCAGATCACCGTGTCGCAGAACGAGCTGGCGTATTTCAAGGACATGCAGCCGCTGGCCATTGAAGGCATGCCCAGCGTCGCCGAATACTCCCCGCGTGATCCGGCGCTGTCCCTGGACCTGTCGACGATCGCGTTCCTGGACGCGGACCGTTCCGCCCTGTTCCTGACCGGCCCGAACCAGGAAACCCGGCAGGTGGCCGAGGGCACTTCGCTCACGGCCCCCAGCATCGATCCCCAGCAGTGGACCTGGACTGCGTCCGCCGGCGGATCCGGCGCCGGCGTCCTGGCGTTGCCTCCGGGCGGTGAAGCAGACGACATGGTGAACCTGCCGGTCGCCTGGCTGGCCGGCGTCACCGTTTCTGAACTGCGGATCTCCCGCGACGGTGCGCGGGCGCTGCTGGTTACCAACGAGGGCGGAACCAGCCACGTGCTGGTCGCCGGTGTGGTGCGCGACGCCGGGGGCGTTCCCCGAACGCTGACCACTCCGCTGGAGCTGGCGGTCTCCGCCGGTTCGGGGCCGGGCATCGCCGAGGCACCTCCGGTGAACCGGGCCAAGTGGGTTTCCGAGGACTCCGTACTGGTGGCACAGACTGCTGCCGAGGGGCAGGTGGTTCCGGTGATCCTGAGCCTGGGCAAAGATCCGGAAGCCCTGGCCGGCCTCGCCGGAATCACGGGACTCAGCGCGGGCAAGGGCGAGCAGAATATCTACGCTCAAACATCGACGGCCATGTTCAAACGGATGGGCAACAGCTGGTACGAGGTAGGCGAAGGACTGCGGGACCCGGCGTTCCCCGGCTAGCCGTCCTCCACCGGGGTCCGGCCCGCCGGGCGCCGGTGCGGTTGTTCCACTTCCGCCGGGGGAGCTCGGGCGCCTCTGGTACGGGACTGCAGACTGGCCGGCATGCCGGAACCTGGTTACACCGACCGCCTGCTCCTCCTCGCTGACCACTGGCGGCTGCGTCCGTGGCCTGCTGCCGCCGGCGCCGCGGCCGCCGACCTGGGCGCCGTCCTGCTGCCGACGTCGTGCGTAGTCTGCGGCTGCGCCGACCACTCGCTGTGCGTGCCGTGCCGGGCACTTCTGCGGCGCAGCACGGCCCGCCCGTACTACGCCCACGAGGCAGCCGAGGCCCTGCCCGGGGCCCTTCCGGTCCTGGCCGCCGGGCGTTACGCCGGCGGGCTGGCCCAGGTTCTGCTGGCCTACAAGAACCACGGACACACCGACCTCGCCCCGGTTTTGCGCCCCGTCCTGGCCGGAGTGCTGCACCGGGCCGCCGAGGACGCCGGAGCGCGCGGACTCGTCCTGGTGCCTGTCCCCGGGACGGCGCGGGCCCTGCGGCGACGCGGTTACAGTCCGCTGGACCTGCTCCTGGGGGCACTGCGTGCCCGGCGGCTGCTGCCCGCACAGACAACCCTGGCGCCACTGGTTGTCCATTCCCGGCCGGGCCGGGGCGCCGCAGGGCCCGGAACGCGGGGTGCCGTCGTCGTTCCCCGCCCCGGCGGCCAGAAAAGCCTCGGAAAAAGGGGGCGGCGGGCCAATGTTTACGGAACGATGACGGCCGGAGCGCCGGGCTCCCTGGCCGGGATACGCTGCCTGGTCGTTGATGACGTGCTGACGACCGGAGCAACGATTGCCGAAGCCACGCGGGCGCTCAGGGCCGCCGGAGCGCAGGTCCAGGCGGCTGCAGTGATCGCAGCAACGCCCGGCCCGGCACGTGACGCAGCTAACACAAATGGCTGAGCCTAGTCCAAGACCGGCAGCAGCAACAATCGGAATGTCCGAAGGTGAATAACGCCGGAGGGTGATCTAACGTGTTGGTATGGACAGCTTCAAGAAACGGAGCTGTCCTGCGGCAGCGGTCGCAGGTTTTTGGCAGCGGCCGTTGCTGTGTCACCGAAATCTATTGGAGGGCACCATGGAATTCATGATCAGCGGACGCAACGTTGCAGTATCTGACCGGTTCCGGGAGTACGCCGAAGAACGCATCGGCAAGGTCGAGAGCCTGGGCAACAAAGTGCAGCGTGTCGATGCGAGGGTAACCAAGCAGCCCAACGTCCGTGAAGCAGACAGCTCTCTTACCGTTGAACTGACCGTCATCGGACGCGGTCCCGTGGTTCGCGCGGAAGCCACGTCCGGCGATAAATTTGCCGCCTTCGACCTCGCCTACGCCAAACTCATGGAACGGCTCCGCCGGGCCAGTGACCGCCGGAAGGTCCATCACGGGCGGCACACCCCCATGGCGGTACGCGTAGCGACAGCGGGCCTGGACACGGCCAGCACCTCCGAGCCGTTGTACGCCCAGCTGGAGAACGCCGCCGCCGAGTCTGCCGCGGCTGAAAGCGCGGAGGCGGCAGAAAATGACGGTGTTGAAGCTGTTGATGACGACTGCCCTGTCCTGATCCGGCGCAAGGTTTTCCCGGGTGCCCCCATGAGCCTTGACGACGCTGTGGACAACATGGAACTGGTCGGTCACGACTTCTACCTCTTTGTGGACTCCGCCACTGGAGCCCCTTCCGTGGTCTACCGCCGCCGCGGATGGACCTACGGCGTCATTACCCTGGATTCGCGCTGCGCCGAAGGCAGCGAGGACCTGCGGGAGGAGACCCGCCCGTACCGTGCCTCCGAAGGAGCAGCGGCTACGGCCTAGCCGCCAGGGCTTAGCGAACGGACCTGCCGGTCCGTAGCAGGCGTAAGACCTCCGGGAGCGGTGCAGCTCGTACCAGAGCGCACCGCCCCGGAGGTCTTTCATTTCCCGGCGGACCGCGCCCCTAGGATGGGCGTATGAATCCCACACTTCCGCTCGGGCAGGCGCGGCGGGCCGCACTGGGGGCGCAGGGGCTCGCCAGGGGGAGGCCGGCTGTCCCGGGCGCCAGATCAGTGGAGCGGACCGTTGCGCGGTTGCAGCTGCTGCAGATCGATTCCGTGAATGTCCTGGCCCGAAGCCACTACCTGCCGCTGTTTTCACGGCTCGGCCCGTATGACACCGCAGCGCTGGACGCCCTGGCCACCAAGTCCCCGCGCAAAATGGTGGAGTACTGGGCCCACGAGGCCAGCTACATCCGGCCGGAGCTTTTCGCCGATCTGCGGACCGTCCAGCGCCGGACATGGATGAGGGCCCATTCACTTGACCCGGAGCTGAAAAAGCAGCTCAGCGACCGTATCCTGCGGGTGCTGGGCGAGGGACCGCCGCTGACGGCCCGGGAAATTGCCGCGCACCTCGGCGACGCCCAGGCAGGGGATCGAGAGCACTGGGGCTGGAACTGGAAAGCCTCGAAACGGGTATTGGAGGACCTGTTTGCCTCCGGTGTCCTGAGCACAGCCGGGCGCACACCGCAGTTTGAACGGAAATACGCACTGACCGCCGACGTGCATCCGGCTGGAGCCGCAGCCCTGGAACCCACGGATCCACAGGGAGCCGTGCTGCGCCTGACGGAACAGGCCGCCCGGGCACACGGCATCGGAACCGTCCGCTGCCTCGCCGACTACTTCCGGCTGCCCCAGCGCGAGACCGCCGAAGCCGTGAAGACCCTGGTGGAACGCGCCGTCCTCCGGCCCGTGCAGGTCCCTGGCTGGAAGTCCCCGGCCTATCTGCATACGGATACGGTCATCCCGCGGGCCTCCGCAGCCCGGGCACTGCTGAGCCCCTTCGATTCGATGGTGTTCGAGCGGAAGCGGCTCCAGGACCTTTTCGGCTTCCGGTACCGGATCGAAATCTATACCCCGCCGGCAGCCCGCCGGTACGGATACTACGTGCTGCCCTTCCTGCTGGGGGAGGAGTTCGCTGCCCGGGTGGACCTGAAAGCGGACCGGTCCAACAAGGCGCTGCTGGTGCAGGCCGCGCACCGCGAAGAAGGCTCGCCGGGCCACACCGCCGTTGAGCTTGCCGCGGAACTACGTATGATGGCAGATTGGCTGGGGCTGGACGACGTTATTGTAAAACCGGCAGGCGACCTGGCAACAGATCTGAAACTGGCAGTAAGCCGGGAATAGCGCAGCGCGGGAACCCCTGCACTGCGTCAAACGTCTCTCACGTAGACTGGGGACGCCAGAATCAGGCAACACTAGATTGGGAGCAAATCAGGTGGCATCACTACTCGAACGGGTTCTTCGCACAGGCGATAAAAAGACGCTGAAGACGCTGCGCAATTACGCCGATGCGATCAACGTGCTCGAGGATGAGTACAGGGGCATGTCCGACGCCGAACTGCGCGGCGAGACGGACCGCTTCAAGGAGCGCTACGCCGACGGCGAGAGCCTGGACGACCTGCTGCCCGAAGCCTTTGCCGCTGTCCGGGAGGCCGCCGGCCGCACCCTGGGGCTGCGCCACTTCGATGTGCAGATGATGGGCGGCGCCGCCCTGCACCTGGGCAACATCGCGGAGATGAAGACCGGTGAGGGCAAGACCCTGGTCGCCACCGCTCCGGCCTACCTCAATGCTCTGACCGGCCGCGGAGTGCACATCGTGACGGTCAATGACTACCTGGCCGAATACCAGTCCGACCTCATGGGCCGCGTGTTCCGCTTCCTGGGCATGACCAGCGGCTGCATCCTCTCCAACCAGGACCCCGCAACCCGCCGCGAGCAGTACAACGCCGATATCACCTACGGCACGAACAACGAGTTCGGATTCGACTACCTGCGCGACAACATGGCCTGGAGCTCCGTGGAACTGGTCCAGCGCGGCCACCACTTCGCCATTGTCGATGAAGTGGACTCCATCCTCATTGACGAGGCCCGCACCCCGCTGATTATTTCCGGAGCGGCCAGCGGCGACGTCAACCGCTGGTACACCGAGTTCTCCAAGGTGGTGCAGCGGCTGAAGCTGGACACCGACTACGAGGTGGACGAAAAGAAGCGCACCGTGGGCGTGCTCGAGGCAGGCATCGAGAAGGTCGAAGACTACCTCGGCATCAACAACCTCTACGAGGCAGCCAACACGCCGCTGATCGGGTTCCTGAACAACGCCATCAAGGCCAAGGAACTGTTCAAGCGGGACAAGGACTACGTGGTCCTCAACGGCGAGGTCATGATCGTTGACGAGCACACCGGGCGCATCCTGGCCGGCCGCCGCTACAACGAAGGCATGCACCAGGCCATCGAGGCCAAAGAGGGCGTGACCATCAAGGCCGAGAACCAGACCCTGGCCACGGTCACCCTGCAGAACTACTTCCGCCTCTACGAAAAGCTCGCGGGCATGACCGGTACCGCTGAAACCGAAGCGGCCGAGTTCATGAGCACCTACAAGCTGGGCGTGGTGCCGATCCCCACGAACAAGCCGATGGCACGGATCGACCAGCCCGACCTCATCTACAAGAACGAAATCGCAAAGTTCGACGCCGTCGTGGCGGACATTGCCGAGCGGCACGCCGCCGGCCAGCCGGTCCTGGTGGGCACCACCAGCGTGGAAAAGAGCGAGTACCTCTCCAAGCAGCTGGCCAAGGCAGGCATCCGCCATGAGGTGCTGAACGCCAAGAACCACGCCCGTGAAGCGGCCATCGTTGCGCAGGCCGGACGCAAGGGCGCCGTCACAGTCGCCACCAACATGGCCGGCCGAGGCACCGACATCATGCTCGGCGGCAACGCCGAATTCAATGCCATCGCCGAACTGGAACGGCGCGGACTGGACCCGAGTGAAAACCCGGACGAGTACGAAGCAGCCTGGCCCGATGCCCTGGAGAAGGCGCGCGAGGCAGTGGCCGCCGAACAGGCCGAGGTCATCGAGCTGGGCGGCCTGTACGTGCTGGGTACCGAACGGCACGAATCCCGCCGCATCGACAACCAGCTGCGCGGCCGCTCCGGCCGCCAGGGCGACCCGGGGGAGTCACGCTTCTACCTCTCGCTGACCGATGACCTGATGCGCCTGTTCAACTCGGGCGCGGCAGAGCGGATCATGAACAGTTCGTCCATGCCCGACGACGTCGCACTGGAGTCCAAGATGGTCTCCAAGGCCATCCAGAATGCCCAGGGCCAGGTCGAGGGCCGCAACGCAGAGCAGCGCAAGAACGTCCTGAAGTACGACGACGTCCTGAACCGCCAGCGCGAAGCCATCTACGGCGACCGCCGCCGGATCCTTGAGGGTGATGACCTGCAGGAGAAGATCGGGTTCTTCCTGGAAGATGCGATCTCCGCGATCGTCAACGAGGCGACCGCCGAAGGCCATGGTGATGACTGGGATTACGACCAGCTGTGGACCAACCTCAAGACCCTCTACCCGGTGGGCCTGACCATCGATGAAGTCGTCGAGGAAGCCGGCGGGCGGTCCAAGGTCACCCGCGAGTTCCTGCAGGAGGAAATCCTCTCCGACGCGAAGCTGGCCTACAAGGCACGGGAGGAGTCACTGGGAGCCCCCGCCATGCGTGAGCTCGAGCGCCGCGTGGTCCTCTCCGTGATCGGCCGCAAGTGGCAGGAACACCTCTACGAGATGGACTACCTCAAGGAAGGCATCGGCCTGCGCGCCATGGCCCAGCGCGATCCCCTGGTGGAGTACCAGCGCGAAGGGTTCGTCATGTTCCAGACCATGACCGAAGCCATCCGCGAAGAGAGCATCGGTTACCTGTTCAATGCCGAGGTCAAGGTCAACCAGCCCGCTGCAGCACTTCCCGGGGCCCTGAATGGGCTCAAGGACGCACGCGGCGTTGTCGCTGCGCCCACCATTACCGCTGCCGGGCTGGAAGCACCGCAGCGCCCGGCGAGCCTGCAGTTCTCCGCACCGAACTCTGAGGGCGGGGTTGAGACCCGGGTGGAGCGGGCGACGTCCGCCAAGCCGGCGAACGCTGCTGCCGCACCGTCGCGGAAGGCTGCCAAGCCCGCCGCGAAGAAGGCCAAACGGCGCAAGTAACCCGGCCAGACTGGCCGGGTGCACGCTGGTCCCGCGCTAGCCAATCTGCAAAGCTGTCACCTTCCAGAGTCCGCGCCGCAGCTCCACGCGAAGAGCTGCGGCGCGGACTCTGTCTTGTTCGGCCGCCACCACTGCCGCCTCATAAACCCCCTCCGATACCGGGCAGACCCGGCAGCAACGAATCAGCACCTGCCGGTGCAGCAGTACCGGCGCCTGGGGTTTCCCGGTCCGGTCCGCAGCTGCCTGCTCCCTGCCGCGGACCAGGTTGGCCCGCAGTTGCAGGCGTTCGTAGCTGGGCGGGTCCAGCCATCTGGCCAGCTGCTGCAGGGGCCGGGTGCCGCCGAGCACCTCCAGCGTCGCTTGGGTGACTGACCTGGCGATGGCGTTCACGCGGGCGTCGTCTTCAGGGTTGCTGTGCCAGTGCTCGAAGCCCGTATCCGCGGCCGCGCCCGATTCGGCGGCAGGGGCAGTCGGCGCCTCCGGCGCAGGCCGGGGGCGGAACGTCAAAGGCGGCGCCACTTCCGCTGCGGCTGACGAGCTCCGGGTCCGGTGCACTGTCAGCGGACGGGGGGCTCCGGAGGCCGCAGCCAAGTCCTCGGCTGCTCCTGGAATCGGAAGGGTGATCACTGTGGTCATGGAGCTGTCCTTTCCTGCAGTGCCGTCTCCACCGGCGGGTGGCCGGCGGAGGCATAGCGGACGAATGTGACGGCGTGATATCAGACAACGGTGAAGACTAGGGCGGGGAAATCTCGGGCACATCAAGGACTTGGCCCGGGAAGATCAGGTCGGGACGGTCTCCGATCACAGCCCTGTTCAGCTCGTACCACCGCGGCCAGTGGTCGGCGATCCGGGCATCGGTTGCATGAGGTCCCAGCTGTTCTGCGGCCAGGCTCCACAAGGTGTCGCCCGGGCGGACGATCGCTTGGGCGCCAGCCGGAGGGGCTTCTTCCCGGCCGGGGCGAATGAGCATGTTCGCGCCGGTGGGTGGCTGGCGGGGTTTCCAATGCGGACTGGCAGGGGCGTCCGCCGCTTTGCCGGCCTCGCCTGATCCGTCCTGCATCAGTGGGAGCAGCTGGCTGCCCGAGGGCTGGCTCAGGGACTGCTGGCTTGCAGGTGTGGGCGGCGCGGCCGCATTGGCAGGCGCGGCCACGCCGGCCAGGAGATTCAGGCCGAGGGCGGCAGTGGCAAGCCGCTTCATGAACGCCGGAGCCAGGGCGCCGGCGGCGGCAGCCGCGGCAGCATGGCCGGCCTTCTGCAGCCCGGCTGAGAGTACGGCCAGCAGGAGCCCGAGCGCCCACCACGCGGCCAGCGCCAGTCCGGCGGCGGAAGCCGCAAAGCCGGCAAGTCCCTCGAGGGACGAGACCGGACCCCGCAGTACCGTGGCCGGGTCCGGCTGCGTAGCCAGGCCGGCCAGGAGGAGGATCGCTGCCACCGTGGCGCCGGCCGTGAATGTGAGCAGGTCGCGCAGGATCTCTCTCACCGGGGCCTCCTTTCCTCTGCGTGGTGTTCCGGGCCTTCGGATGACGGATTGAACCGCCGTTTCCTTGGTCTTCCGTCTTTCACTTGATGCAGTTTGATGCGGTTTGATGAAGTTTGAGTCGACTCGCCTGCATTTGATGGGCTCTGTCTACATCCCTGGCCAGGTGCTGTCTAGGGTGGTCGATGAAGTTGTTTGCAGCGGGTGACAGTGGTTGATCCTCGGGGAAGGGGTTAGCCTGTGCGGATGCGATGGGATGCCCTTTTTGCCGATCTTGAGGCGCAGCTGGCCGGAGCGAGCCTGGCCATGCAGGAAGCGGAGGTCTCCGAGCGGCACCGCACCGACTTTGCCGCCGTGGAACTCACGGACCGGCTCCGCAGCCAGACGGGCAGGCACCTGAAAGTCCAGGTCGGTCTTCCGGGCGTTTTTTCCGGGGAGCTCCGGCATGTGGGCAGCGGCTGGGTCGTGCTGGAGGGGGAGCGTCAGTCCGCCGTCGTTTCACTCGAACACGCGGTGTTCATCGAGGGAATGGACCGTTTCTCCACGGTTGCCGCACCGCTGGTGCGGCTGGGACTGGCCTCAGCCGTGCGCGGGCTCTCCCGGGACCGGTCGCCCGTGCGGGTGTTTCCGGCCTGCCAGAAGCCCGATGCCGCGGTGGACGGCAGCATTGACCGCGTGGGTAGGGACTTCCTTGAACTGTCGGTGACGCCTCGGGGCGAACCGAGGCGACCGGCCAATGTCCTGGCGGTCTACACGGTGCCGCTGCACGCCGTGGCTGCCATCTGTTTAATGCACTGACCGCTGTTCAAGGCGCTGAGCGCCCTCGATGGCCTGAGCACCGGCCGGAGTCACTGCTCGGCGGCTGCCCTTTCGTTCAGGTCGGCGCGCTGTGAGGCAGAGCGCCGGTAAGCCTGGGTGATGAACTCCTCCAGGACACGGGATTCCACCCGCCACTGGCCACGGCCTCCGATTTGGATGGCAGGCAGCTCACCGGACCGCACCAGGGCATACGTCTGCGAGGACGAAATATTCAGGACCTCGCCGACATCCGCCAGCGTCAGGAACCTTTTCTCACCCATGATGCCTCCAACTGGTTGCCGCAACGTCGGGTCCAGTCTGCCATCGAAGACCGCTCTGCGGCGAAGTTATCCACAGTTTGAAGTTTCCATGGAATCACCGTGTGCTTTCACGTTTTTCTGGATAAGAATGTCAGGGATTTGCCGTGCCCGGCGCCTGTGCTCCGGATCAGTTGTGCCACCAGGGGGAAGAATGAGTCTCACAACCGCCCAGCAGCCTGACGCGCCGCGCCTGAAAAAACCGTCCTGGAAAGATCCGCGCCTGATCCTGGGCATCATGCTGGTCCTCGCATCCACCGCCGGAGTCGTTGCCCTCGTGGGCTCCGCCGACCAGCGGATCGACGTCTTCGCCGTCGACGACGCTGTTCCGTTGGGCAGTCCCGTCACCGCCGAGGACTTTATTGTCGTACCCGTGCGGCTTGGTGACGTCACGGGTTCATACCTGAGCGCAGCAGAGGGCATTCCAGCCAACGCGGTTGCCACTTCGGCGCTGAGGGAGGGAGAACTGCTCGCCCACAGCGATCTGGGCAGGGCAGACGCACTGGACCGGAAGCCAGTTGGCCTGCGCGTTGATGACCCGCTCCCCAGCGGCACGCGGGCCGGTTCCCGGGTTGATGTCTGGGCGGCCATGCCGGATAAGAGCAACGGCTTCGAAGAGCCCCGGAAGATCCTGGCGGCAGCGGAGATCTCCGAGCTGAGCATCGACGAATCGGTACTCGGCGCCAACCGGTCCACCCAGATCCTCGTCCTGGTGGAAGATGACGATCTTCCCGGGCTGCTCAGCGCCCAGTCCAACGGCGCCCGGATAGCAGTGGTCCTTAATCCGGCCGCAGGCTCATGAGCATTCCGGTGGTGACACTGGGCAGCGGTGTCGGAACGATCGTCCAGGACCTGGAACGCCTGCACGGGCCGGTGACCGTGGTCCGCCGCTGTGCTGAGCTGTCCGAGCTGATCGCCGCCTGTCAGAGCGGCATCGCCCGGGCAGCGATTCTGGCCGACGACGCCGGAGACGTGACCGCTGCGCTCGTAGACCGGCTCGCCGCCTCGGGTGTTGCCCTGCTTGTCCTCGCCGACCAGGAAGCGGCCAAAGCGCGGCTGGACGCCCTGAAGGTTGCCCACGCACCCAGGGGCTCAACGGCTGACGTCCTCTCCGGCCTGATCACCGAGGCTGTCCATCAGTTGCAGGGCCAGGACACTCCCACGCTGCTGGCAGACCCTGCCCGTGCCCTCCGAACCGGAACGGCCCAGCGGGGAGCCGCCGCCGGGGATCCCCGGCTCGGGATGGACGCCACAGGAGACGGCACCGCACAGGAGGATGCCCCGGGGGAGGGCGACGGCGTCCGGGCCAATGGCACAGTCAGCGCGGTCTGGGGGCCGGCCGGGGCTCCGGGCCGGACAACAGTGGCGGTCAACCTGGCCGCCGAGGCTGCGGCAGCGGGCAAGACCGTGCTGCTCATTGATGCCGATACCTACGGTTCATCAGTGGCGGCCAGCCTTGGCCTGCTCGATGAATCTGCGGGGGTGGCGCACGCCTGCCGGCTGGCCGACCAGGGCCTGCTGGATCAGGCCTCACTGCTCCGCAGTGCCCTGGGCGTGTCGCTGAAGGGCCGGCGGCTGCTGGTACTGACCGGTATCACGCGCTCGGACCGGTGGATTGAACTGCGTCCCACGGCATTGGGCGTGGTGCTGGAGCAGGCACGGCACCTCGCGGACCTGACGGTCATCGATTGCGGATTCAGCCTGGAGGCAGACGAAGAGCTCAGCTTCGATACGATGGCGCCGCGCCGCAACGGGGCAACGCTGCGCGCACTCGAGCTGGCCGACACCGTCTACGCCGTCGGAGCGGCGGACTCGGTGGGAGTGCCCCGCCTGGTCCGGGCCCTGGCCGAACTCGCCGCGGCGGTGCCGGGAGCCGCGCCCAAGGTGGTGCTGAACAAAGTCCGGGCCTCCGCCGTCGGGCGCTCGCCGGAACGCCAGCTCCGTGATGCCTGGGACCGCTTCGGCCCGGCCGGGACTCCAATCACCGCGTTCCTGCCCGCTGAGCCAGCCACGGTCGACGCCGCGCTGCTGGCCGGTAATGCGTTGCTGGAAACGGCGCCGGCGTCGCCGCTTCGCCATGCAATCGCCGCGCTCGCCGATGTCAGCGTCGCGTCGCGACGTCGCAGCCGGTGGGCTGTAACCGGTGCAAAGTGACCTTTTCATTCCTGCGGGATAGGCTCGTGTAAAGCCGTCTGCAATGACGCGGACCGCAAAAGCAGGCAACAACGGAGGCGTATTACATGTCGTCTGGATCCCGTATTCCGGATCTCCCAGGTACCGACGATTCCCTGGACGAATTCACAGGGAATTACTACGAGCACATGGCAGCAGAGGATGCGGAGGGATATCCTCCGTCAACCCTGCGCGAAAGGGCCCAGCGGCACCGCGATCTGGCCTCCCACCGCCCCGAAGGCACCGCCTCGGTGGACATTTTTGACCAGGGCGACGCAAGCGTCATCCTCATCGTCACCGACGATATGCCGTTCCTGGTGGATTCGGTGACGGCGGAAATCGTCCGGCGCAACGCCGGGATCCGGCTGGTGGTGCATCCGACGTTCCTGGTGAGCCGTGGCCGGCAGGACGGCGCACTGCAGTCGGTACGCCGGGTTCCCGCCGTGGCAGGGGTCTCCAGCGGCGACACCGCAGCACTGCCCAACCTCTCCAGCCTGCTGGGCGGCCAGGACGAAACCACCCGGATCGAATCCTGGATCGCCGTCGAAGTGGCACGCCTGAGCGATGAGACCGCCCGCAATGACCTGATTGCCGGTCTGCGCAAGGTCCTCGAGGACGTGCGCCTGGCCGTCACCGACTGGGCCGCCATGCGCGCCAAGGTCCATGAGGTGTCCCGTTCCCTGGAGGAAGCCTCCGGCTCGGGGGAAATCCCCGACCTGAAGCAGGCCCGTGAGCTGCTGTCCTGGCTGGACAACGGAAACTTCACCTTCCTGGGCTACCGCGAGTACGACCTCATCACCGAAGACGGCGAAGACATGCTCCGGGTCAGCGCCGAAAAGGGCCTGGGCCTGCTCAGCCGCACCTCCCCGGCACGCCGGGTCCAGCACCTCACCAGCGCCGGGCGGGCCAAGGCCCGGGAAAAGCGTGCCCTCGTCATCACGAAGGCGAACTCCCGTTCCACCGTGCACCGGGCTGCCTACCTTGACTACATCGGCATCAAGCGCTTCGATGCCCAGGGCAACGTCAACGGCGAGCGCCGGTTCATCGGACTGTTCTCCACCGGCGCCTACACCGGCTCGGTGCGCAACATCCCGATCGTCCGCGACAAGGTCCGCGAAGTCATGCGCCGCTCCGGCTTCCCGGCAGACTCCCACTCGGGCAAGGACCTGCTCTCCATCCTGGAGACCTATCCGCGCGACGAACTCTTCCAGGTCGACGTCGACGCCCTGCTCGAAACCGCCCAGGGCATCCTGCGGCTGCAGGAACGACGCCGCACGCGGCTGTTCCTGCGCGCAGATGTCTACGGCCGCTTCGTGTCCGCCCTGGTCTACTTCCCCCGCGACCGGTACAACACCTCGGTGCGCCTGCGTATCCAGGACGAGCTGCGGTCAACGTTTAACGCCGTGTCAGTCGACTTTGAAGCACGGCTGACCGAATCGGCACTGGCCCGGCTGTTCTTCCGGATCCGGCTGCCCCGCGGCGCAGAGATCACTGAGGTTGACACCGTCGCGCTCGAACAGCGCCTGGTACAGGCCGCCCGTTCCTGGAGCGAAGGCATCACCGAAGCCCTGGGCTCCCGCTTTGACCGTGACGAGGCCGCGAAGCTCTCCGCGCTGTGGGCCGAGGCATTCCCGGCCAACTACCGGGTGGACTACGAGGTTGAAGGTGCGCTGGAGGATATTGCGCGCTTCGAGGACCGCGCTGCGAACCCCGACACGGCTCCGGAGCTCTTTGTCTATACGCCGGAATCCTCCCGCCGCAGCGGCGGCGAGGACGCCCGCCTGAAGCTCTATCTGCTCCAGCCGCGGTCCCTGACGCAGCTCCTGCCGATCCTGCACAACCTGGGCCTGGAGGTCCTGGATGAGCGGCCCTACGAGGTGAACCGTTCAGACGGAACCACCTTCCACCTCTACGACCTGGGGCTCAAGTACCCGGCGGGCATGGATCCGGAAAAGACCGGCTCGCTCCTGGCCGAGGCTTTCCGCGCCGGTATGTCCGGCGCCAGCGAGTCGGACTACTTTGACCGCCTCATCCTGGAGCTCGGTCTGTCCTGGCGCCAGGTGGTCATCCTGCGCAGCTATGCCAAGTACATGCGCCAGCTGGGCAATACCAACTCCTACGGCTTCGTGGCCGGCACGCTGCGCCGCAATCCGGCCGTGGCCTGCGCCCTGGTGGGACTGTTCGAGGCACGCTTCAATCCGGACCTGTCCGACGACGAACGCACCACCGCCGTTGCAGCGGCACGCGAGGCGCTGGACGCCGGCCTGGAGCAGGTGCCCACACTGGATGCGGACCGGGTGCTGCGCACCGTGGCAAACCTCATCAATGCCACGCTGCGCACCAACTTTTACCAGGACAAGCCGTATGTCAGTTTCAAGCTGAACACCGCTGCCATTGACGGCGCTCCGTTCCCGCGGCCCAAGTACGAGATCTGGGTCTACTCCCCGCGCGTGGAAGGCGTCCACCTGCGCTTCGGCGAGGTCGCCCGCGGCGGGCTGCGCTGGTCCGACCGCCGGGAAGACTTCCGCACCGAGGTCCTGGGCCTGGTGAAGGCGCAGACCGTGAAGAACGCGGTCATCGTGCCCACCGGCGCCAAGGGCGGCTTCTACGCCAAGCAGCTGCCAGACCCGGCGGCCGACCGTGGAGCGTGGATGGAAGAGGGCAAGGAAAGCTACCGGACCTTCATCCGCGCCCTGCTGGACATCACCGACAACCTGGTCCTGTCCGACGGCGAGGAGCAGGTTGTTCCGCCTCAGCGCGTGGTACGCCACGACGGCGACGACAGCTACCTGGTGGTCGCAGCCGACAAGGGCACTGCCTCGTTCTCCGACATCGCCAACGAGCTGTCCGCCGAATACGGCTTCTGGCTCGGAGACGCGTTCGCCTCGGGCGGTTCCGTGGGCTATGACCACAAGGCCATGGGCATCACCGCACGCGGCGCCTGGGAATCGGTCAAGCGCCACTTCAGCGAGCTGGGCGTGGACACCCAGAACGAGTCCTTCACCGCCGTCGGCGTCGGAGACATGAGCGGGGACGTGTTCGGCAACGGCATGCTCCTGTCCAAGCACACCAAGCTGGTGGCGGCCTTTGACCACCGGCACATCTTCCTGGACCCGAACCCGGATCCGGCCGCGTCCCACGCGGAACGGCGCCGGCTCTTCGAGCTGCCCCGGTCCTCCTGGGCCGACTATGACGCCTCGCTGATCAGCGCCGGCGGCGGGGTGTTCCCGCGCCAGTCCAAGAGCATTCCGCTGAGCCCGGAGGTCCGCGAGGTCCTGGGCCTGGACAAGTCAGTGACGAAGATGAGCCCGCCGGACCTGCTGCGGGCCATCCTCAAGGCTCCGGCCGACCTGCTCTACAACGGCGGAATCGGCACCTATGTGAAGGCCTCCACGGAGACCAACACCGAGGTGGGGGACAAGGCCAACGACCCGATCCGCGTGGACGGTTGCGACCTGCGGGTCAAGGTCATCGGCGAAGGCGGAAACCTGGGCATGACCCAGCGCGGACGCATCGAAGCCGCCCGGGCCGGAGTCATCCTCAACACGGACGCGATCGACAACTCGGCCGGCGTCGACTGCTCCGACCACGAGGTCAACATCAAGATCTTCGTCGACCGGATGGTCGCTGCCGGACGCCTGGACCCGGCCGAACGCTCGGAGTTCCTGCATTCCATGACCGATGAAGTCGGCCGCCTGGTGCTGCAGGACAACAAGGACCAGAACATGCTGCTCCTTAACGACCGCCGGCACGTGGTCGAGTGGAGCCCGAGTTTCGAACGGCTGATGGACTGGCTGGAGAAGCATGCGGACCTGAACCGCGAGCTGGAGGCGCTGCCCAC
The DNA here is from genome assembly GCF_018622995.1 of Arthrobacter jiangjiafuii. NCBI lineage: Bacteria > Bacillati > Actinomycetota > Actinomycetes > Micrococcales > Micrococcaceae > Arthrobacter > Arthrobacter jiangjiafuii. The sequence goes on along the minus strand of NZ_CP076022.1, from coordinate 2,656,915 downwards.
CAATGAAGAACTGCGGGCCCGGGTGGCTGCGGGGGAGGGACTGACCTCACCGGAGCTGTCCGTGCTGGCGGCCTACGCCAAGATTGAACTGACCAAGGCGCTGACCAACTCCGACCTCGCCGATGATCCCTACTTCAGCGGCACCCTGCGCCGGTACTTCCCGAAGCAGCTCGTGGAGCGGTTCGAGGACCAGCTGGATACCCATCCGCTGCGCCGCGAAATCATCGCCACCATGGTGGCTAACGACATCATCAACATCGGCGGCATCACCTTCGCCTTCCGCGTCATCGAGGAAACCTCGGCCACCGAGTCGATGGTCGCCCGCGCCTTCACTGCGCTGCGGGAGATCTACGGGATCGACGGCGTCGTCACGGCGCTGAACAACCTGCCGGCCAGCTTCCCCACGGATAACTGGACCACCATCCACCTGGACATGCGCCGGCTGCTGGACCGGGCCGTGCGCTGGTTCGTCAATCATGTGGGCCGCGGCAGCTCCATCGACGAGGATATCGAAGCGTTCAAGCCGATGCTGGTGCCGCTGCGCGCCAACCTGCTGGACTACCTGCAGGGCAAGGACCTGGAACGGTTCCAGACGGCGTTGGAACGCTCCCGCGACTGGCAGCTGCCGGAAGATCTGGGGACGTACTGGGCTGAACTGTTCGAGAGCTTCGGGTTGCTGGACATCGTCCTGCTGGCCGCGAAGCGGGTGGACGAGCCGGCCGGAAACGTCGCCGGGATCTACTTCGCCCTGTATGAGCGGTTCGGTGTGGATGATCTGCTGGAGCGGATCACCCGGCTTCCGCGCGGTGACCGCTGGCAGGCACTGGCCCGGGCGGCGCTTCGCGACGACCTGTACTCCACCGTGGCGGACATGACCGTGGCGGCCATGACGGCTACCGCCGATCAAGCGGGGGAGGCCCCGGACAAGCGGGTAAACCTCTGGGAAGAGCAGAATGCCGACAATCTCGAACGCGCGCGGGCGATGTTCGAGGACGTCAACAAGCTCGAGCGTGACGACATGGCATCCCTCTCGGTTGCCCTGCGGCTGCTGCGCTCCATCGTCCGCCGCTAGCGCGGCACGAAGAACACCGACAAGAAGAAGAGACTGTGGCCATTTTTACCGATCCGATCAAGGACCATGCCGACTTCGGGCCGGGGGACGCGGAATGGCTGCACCTGCTGGTCGGCGACTGGCAACTGGTCGCCGACCTGGCCTTCGCCGACCTGGCCCTCTGGTTCCCGCTGCCAGACGGCAGCTATGTGGCGCTGGCACACGCCCGCCCCTCGACGTCGCACACTGTCTTCCACAGTGACTTCGTCGGGGAGCGGATGCGTGCGGATCTGCAGCCGCTGGCGGACAAGGCCTGGGAGAGCCAGGTCATTGAGCGGTCCAGCGAAACGAACTGGACGACAGAGACGGCCATGCGGGTGGAAGCGATTCCCTTCGTCCGCAACGGCAGGACGCTTGCCGTGGTGACCAGCCACATGGACCTGTCATCCTCCCGCATGCCCTCGCGGCTGGAACTGACGTACCGCCAGTGCGCCTACGACCTGCTGCGCATGGGAACGCTGGGGCTCTGGCCCGACTTCGCCACGCCCACCGGCTCCCGCCGCGGTGCCCCGCGCGTGGGCGACGGGCTGATCAGGATGGATGCCGACGGCGTCGTGCAGTACGCCTCGCCCAACGGCGTCTCGGCGTTCCGCCGCCTGGGGGACATGGAAACCCTGGAAGGCCGCTCGCTGGCGGAGATCACCACCGCGCTGCTCAAGGACCGGCGCATGGTGGACGAGACACTGCCCCTGGTGGTGACCGGGCGGATGCCGTGGCGGACCGAGATAGAATCCCGCGGCGTGAGCCTGTCGCTGCGGGCAATTCCACTGCGGGACGAGAAGGAACGATTCGGGGCGCTGGTCCTGTGCCGCGACGTTTCCGAGCTGCGCCGCCGGGAGATGGAACTGGTCTCCAAGGACGCCACGATCCGGGAAATCCACCACCGTGTGAAGAACAATCTGCAGACGGTGGCGGCCCTGCTGCGGATGCAGTCGCGGCGGATGGAAAGCGAAGAAGGCAAGCAGGGCCTGGCGCAGGCGATGCGCCGGGTGGCGACCATTGCCCTGGTGCATGAAACGCTCTCGCAGGGGCTGACTCAGAATGTGAACTTCGACGAGCTGATCGACCGGCAGTTCAGGCTGGCGGCCGAGGTGGCCTCGCCGACGCAGCAGGTGCGGACCGAGAAGGAGGGATCCTTCGGAGAGCTGCCCAGCGACTTCGCCACGCCGCTGGCACTGGTGATCAATGAGTTGGTGACCAACGCCGTCGAACACGGGCTTTCGGACCGCAAGGGCACCGTGCGGCTGAGCGCTTCACGGCAGATGGGACCCGACACCGAGGAGATCCTGACCGTCACCGTGTCCGACGACGGCGCCGGGCTGCCGCCGGAACCGCGCCGGGAAGGGCTCGGGCTGCAGATTGTCCGGACCCTGGTCCAGAGTGAGCTCGACGGCACCATCGAATGGTCCGCCCGCGAGGGCGGCGGCACGCAGGTACGGATCGAAATGGGTCTGGATGCGGAGTCGCGCCGGGCCTAGGCGGGGTGCGCTGCAGACGCTACGTCCGGCAGCCCGTCTACCGAGGGGCTGCGCTTAGCGCGGTGCTGGGATTAAAAGGAAGGGCCGCTGCCCGTGGCAGCGGCCCTTCTGAAGTCTTAGACCCGTGTTAGGAGGCGCGTCGTGCGCGTGCGGCACGGCGCTTCAGCGCGCGGCGCTCGTCTTCGCTCATACCGCCCCAGACGCCGGCGTCCTGACCGGTTTCGATAGCCCACTGAAGGCAGGTATCCATGACCGGGCATCGGCGGCATACACTTTTCGCTTCCTCAATCTGAAGAAGAGCAGGGCCGGTGTTGCCCACAGGGAAGAACAGCTCCGGATCCTTGTCCAGACACGCTGCGCGGCTCCGCCAATCCATGCTAATCACAATCTCCTCTAAATAGTTGACTCCCACGTGTTTGTGAAAACATTCACGAGCAACTCCAAACGAAAGGGGCCAGCTCCGGCCCCTGATTTTCCCCAGCTACTAGGATTCCACGATACGGAAACCCAGACAAGGGTTAATTAGCTCTTACTTTGCGCAAATCATGAGGGATGCGTCACAGCGCCCCGGTGTTTGCGCCCCGGGACGTGGGCGCACTTCGACTATGTCCGGTATGGTGCCAGTGTGTCAAGACCCCAAGAGCCGCACCGGAAGGCTGGCAAGTCTGCCGCCGTTCCGCCGGCAGTCATTGTTATATCCGTTGTACTCGTGCTGGAGGCAGCCGCATTGCTGAGCGTTGCGGGCTGGTTTATTTACAACCTTTTCACGGCCGCACCGGTTTCGATGGGCGGTGCGGTCTTCACCACCGTCCTGCTCGCGGCGGCGGGAGCCTGGCTGCTGGCCCTGGCTCATTTCTTCTATCGCGGATTCCGGTGGACCCGTGCCGGAACACTCGTTTTCCAGCTGTTCGCCGTCGTCATCGCCGTGCCCACCCTCCAGGGCGGCGTCCTATTGGCCGGGCTGCTTCTGTTGCTGCCGGCTGCGGCCGTGCTGGTGCTCCTGTTTACCAAGCCGGTGCTCGAACACACGAGCAGGCTTTCCGGGGGAGACCCGAAGGTTCTCTAACCCGTTTCTGGACCCTGCGAACCTGTCTCCGGGCTCCGCGAGACTGTGGAGGGAACCACACGCGGATGTGTTTTTGGTCCAGCGAAGTCGAATCCACCGTGCGGCAGCAGCGCGCCCACCGGCAGTTATTCCGCCCTTTTTAACGCAGACGGCCCTGTCCCGGCGCGATCCGGCGTTTTCAGTCTCCGGAACCATTCTGCCTAGTATTGAGACGAAGTAGCCGGCGCGGGGGTGCCGGGCACGCGCCAAGGCCGCGGATTCCGGGGGGAGTCAACGGCTGGATTACCTGTCCCGATAAGAGGTCTTTGTGTCACAGCTTCAAACGGAAGCCCCCAAAGCATCCGCTGGCCTTTCCCCCCAAACGACTGACAAGCCGGCTTACCGTCCCGAAGTACAGGGCCTACGGGCACTCGCGGTCCTCATGGTCGTCACGTACCACATCTGGTTTGGCCGGGTTTCCGGCGGCGTCGATGTCTTCCTGCTGATCTCTGCATTCCTGCTCTCGCTTATCCCTGGTCCGACACAGATCAGCGCGGACTGGGGGGAGCTGGAAAGTGCATGCAGTGGCGAGGATGAGCCTGGCTCCGCTGTCCTTGACGGCCATTGCCGCGTGACAGCCCCGGACAATCCTGCAAGGACCATCTTGGTGATCGGTGATTCCCATGCCCAGCAGTGGCTAGGGGCGGTTGAACCTATGGCGGGGGAGAGCAACTACAAAGTGGTGTCCCTTCTGATGGGTGCTTGCTCTTTCGGTATCGAGAGTGAAGGGCGCAGCCAAGGGTGCAACGACTTCAACGCAGCCGCAATGGCCTACGCCTTGGAACATGACGTGGATGCCGTGATCACCGTTGCGTCCGCCGCGTCCAAGGACAGCACTGAAGAACGCATCGTCGACGGGTTGCCAGCCGCCGCTAGGGAGCTAACTCGTCACGGCATCGTTGTGGTGGGCGTCCGAGACAATCCACGTTATCCGTTCAACATGTACGCCTGTTCGCAGTCGGAAGGTGCTTCGGCCTGCGCTACGGACCGGTCCCTGAAACTGGCTTCAGAAGCTCCATTCAACTGGCCCGGGGGCGTGCCTGACGGCGTTGGATTTGTGGACATGAGTGATCTGATCTGTCCTGCCGGGGTATGCCCGCCAGTGATCGGAAACGTAAACGTGTATATGGACACTAATCATCTGACCGCAACTTACGCGGGCAGTATGAGTGACGAGTTCAGCGCGCGGTTCCATGCTGTGTCCGGATGGTGAAGTGTCCTGCTGCGCATGTCCGTTGTCCGGTGGTAGAGCCGCACGGAAATGCCAGCCGCAGGAAACTCGGATAGCCTAGATCGTCGGGTACAGCCCATAGAGGCAGTTTTAAACCAAACAGGAGTGGATTGTGAACGTTGACCTCGTCGTCGTCGGAGCGGGCTTTTTTGGCCTCACCGTAGCCGAGCGTGCTGCCAAGGAACTGGGCCTGAAGGTCGCAGTGCTTGATCGCCGCCACCACATTGGTGGAAACGCCTACAGTGAAAAGGAAGCCCAGACCGGCATCGAGGTCCACCGTTACGGAGCGCACCTGTTCCACACCTCCAACGAGCGTGTGTGGGACTACGTCAACCGCTTCACCGACTTCACGAACTACGTGCACAAGGTCTACACCAGCCACAAGGGCGAGGTGTACTCGATGCCGATCAACCTCGGCACGATCAACCAGTTCTTCCGGTCGTCCATGGGACCGGCGGAAGCAAAAGCGCTCATCCAGGAGCAGGCCGGTGAACTGGCGGGTACCAACCCCTCGAACTTGAACGACAAGGGTATCCAGCTTATTGGCCGCCCCCTCTACGAAGCGTTTATCAAGTACTACACCGGGAAGCAGTGGCAAACAGATCCCAAGGACCTGCCCGCGGAGATCATCTCCCGCCTCCCGGTGCGCTACAACTATGACAACCGGTACTTCAACGATAAGTACGAGGGGCTGCCGGTCGATGGCTACACCGCATGGATCGAGCGGATGGCCGACCATCCCAACATTCAGGTCCACCTGAAGACAGACTTCTTCGACGACGGCCACGAGTTCTCCCGGAACGCCACCCGCGGGCAGGTGCCCGTCATCTACACCGGCGCCGTGGACCGCTACTTTGACTACGCCGAAGGTGACCTGTCCTGGCGCACCATCGATCTGGAACAGGAGGTCCTCCCCATCGAAGACTTCCAGGGAACATCGGTCATGAATTACCCGGACGAGGATGTTCCGTACACCCGAATCCATGAGTTCCGTCACTTCCACCCGGAGCGTGCCTACACCAAGGACGCCACGGTGATCATGCGCGAGTTCTCCCGCTTCGCAGAAAAGGGCGATGAGCCTTACTACCCCGTCAACACGGGTGAGGACCGCGCAAAGCTGCTTGCTTACCGCGACCTCGCCAAGGGGGAAAAAGAGGTTCTCTTTGGTGGTCGGCTTGGCACGTATAAGTATCTTGACATGCATATGGCGATCGGCTCGGCCTTGTCGATGTACGACAATAAGATCAAGCCCCACTTCACCGGTGGGGCAAAGCTTGAAAGCGGAGGAGTTGACGCGTGAGCCAACTGAAGACAGAAGAAGAGCAGAAGAGTTCGGCCGGACAGGAACAGTGGCAGACACTGCAGCGGGTCATCTTCCCCGACCAGAGCCAGATGGACACTGCCCTGCTGTATGTCGACAGCGGCTCCGCCATGGGCGCGCAGGTCAACACCATGGATGGTTCAATGGCCAAATCGACGGCATCGAAGGCCGCTGACACAGGAGCTGCCGCCGCCGCAGCCGAAGTGCACGTCGAGGACTTCCTGTCGCGTACCTCCACCATTGCCCGACCGGGACAGCGTTTGTCTTTCGGCACCTACTTTAACGCGTTCCCGGCAAGCTACTGGCGCCGTTGGACTGACGTTGAGAGCGTCCGGCTCCATGTTGAAACCAAGGGCGCCGGCGCCATCAGCGTCTACAAGTCCAACGCCCGCGGCTCTCTCCAGCACGTCGAAACCCGGCGCGTCGACGGCGATACAGTATCTGACTTCGACCTGACCCTAAAGCCTTTCGGTGACGGCGGCTGGTACTGGTTCGATCTGGTGGCAGGGGCGCAGCCGATGGCCCTGGTGGAAGCCGCTTGGCTTGCCCCCGGCGAGGCTAGGAAGCCCGGCTCAATCACGCTTGAAATCACCACGCTCAACAAGAACGAGTTCTGCCTCAATAACCTGAGAATCCTGGCGGAAAACCCCGAAGCGTTGGACAACGTCGCCGAAGTGCTGATTGTCGACCAGGGCTCGAAGAAGCTGGTCGATGCCGAAGGATTCGCAGAGGCTGAGGCTGCTTTGGGTGGCAAGTTACGGATGATCCATCAGGGCAATCTGGGTGGCTCCGGCGGCTTTGCCCGCGGTATGTATGAAGCGGTGGAAAACGGGAGTGACTACGCCCTCCTGCTGGACGACGACATTGTGATGGAGCCGGAGAGCATCTCCCGCATGCTTACCTTTGCCGATCGTTGTAAAACACCCACCATCGTTGGCGCTCACATGTTCGATCTGTCCAACCGGTCAGTCCTGCATACCTTCGGCGAAACTGTGAATCTTTTCCGTTTCCAGCCGGACCACCCGTTCAAGGAACAGATCCTGGGCCATGACTTCGCCCGGACCAACCTCCGAACGACATCATGGATGCACCGGCGCGTGGACGTTGACTATAACGGCTGGTGGATGTGCATGATCCCCACCGAAGTCATCCGCAACATCGGGCTTTCCCTGCCGGTGTTCATCAAATGGGACGACGCCGAGTACGGGCTGCGTGCCAAGGCTGCTGGCTACAACACCGTCTCCATGCCGGGTGCCGCAGTGTGGCACATCACCTGGGCGGACAAAGATGACGCCGTCGACTGGCAGGCGTATTTCCACAGCCGCAACCGCCTCATCACCGCCCTGCTGCACAGCCCGTACCCGCGCGGGGGGCGCGTGGTCCGCGAAGGCAGCTTCATCGATATTAAGCATCTGATCTCTATGCAGTACTTCACTGCCCAGGGCCGGGTCATGGCCCTCAAAGATCTGATTGCTGGACCGGAACAGCTGCATGAGATCCTCCCGGACAGGCTTCCGGCGATTCAGTCGATGCGGAAGGAATACTCCGAGGCCCAGTTCGAGGCCGATCCGGAAGCATTCCCCCGTCCCGGGATGGGCAAGCCGCCGCGTCATGGCCAGGGTTTCAAAGCCCCTTCCTACGTGACGCTGGTTCCCTGGGCCGCCAAGACGATCATCCGGCAGCTAACGCAGCCGGTCACCAAGGCCAGCAAGGAGCGCCCGCAGGCACGAGTCGCCCACATAGACAACCGTTGGTGGCGTATGTCCCAATACGACAGTGCCGTAGTAACCAATGCTGACGGAACGGCTGCCTCTTGGTACCAGCGCGACCCTCGCAAAATGCGGGCCCTGCTGGCCGAGGGGGCGAGGCTTAATGCTGAAATCCTCAAGGACTGGCCCAAGCTGAGCGATATGTACCGCAAGGCGCTTCCCGAGATCACCTCCATGGAAGCCTGGAAAGCAACTTTCGAAAAGCACTCGGAAGAGAGCAAATAGACCTTGGCTACCGGTGAACTTGCCACCCCGGGTTCCGGGGGAGGCCTGCGTGACGTGGTTCGTTCGCGTTACCTCCTGAAACTGCTCGTCGCTAAGGAGCTCAAGGTCCGCTACCGCGGGTCGGTGCTGGGGCTGCTTTGGTCGTATGTGAAGCCCGGCGTGCAGTTCCTGGTCTTCTGGTTTGCCTTGGGCATATTCCTGGGTATGAACGACAGCACACCGAACTTTCCCATCTACCTTTTCTCGGGAATCATCCTGATTAACTTCTTTAGCGAAGCATTGGGGAACGCGTCCCGGTCGATTGTGGGAAACGGTGGCCTGATCAAGAAGATCTATCTGCCGCGGGAGCTCTTTCCGGTAGCTTCGGTGTGGGTCTCAGCGGTGCATTTTCTGCCGCAGCTGCTGATCCTCCTCGTGGCCGCTGTGTTAACAGGATGGCGACCGGGATTGTCGGAACTGGCCGCCGCTGTCGCCGGTTTCCTGATCGTGGCCCTGCTGGCCACAGGCCTGGGCCTGTTCTTCGGGGCTGTCAATGTCTACTTCCGGGACTCCGAGAACTTTGTGGACATGCTGCTCATGATTGCTACCTGGGCGTCTCCGGTGCTTTACCACTGGCAAATGGTCCGCGATTCACTGGGTACGACTGCCTTGACGGTTTACCAGATCAACCCGCTCACGACGGCCGTGGAACTGTTCCACTACGCGTTCTGGCTTCCCACAACCGGCTGGGACGCCGCGGGAATGGCGGCCGATATGCCGCCCTCGCTGCTCACGCTATGGCTGCCCGTTGCCTTGGTTACCTCTGCCCTTGTCCTTCTGCTGGGGCAATTCACCTTCCGGCGGCTTGAAGGCCGCTTTGCTCAGGAGCTGTAAACGTGACCACCGCGATCGAAGTGCACAACGTTTCCAAGGAATTCGTCCTTCGTCACACCCGGTCTATCAAGGAGGCCTTTGTCTGGTTCGTTAAGGGCCGCAAGGGTGACCTGTCGGAGAAGTTCTTTGCACTGAAGGACGTCTCGCTGGAGATCAAGCAGGGCGAATCCGTGGCACTGCTGGGGCTCAACGGATCGGGCAAGTCAACGCTGCTCAAACAGATTTCCGGCGTCATGCTTCCGGACTCGGGAACTGTGGGGACCCGGGGCCGGGTGGCTGGCCTGATTGAGGTTGGCGCCGGGTTCCACCCCGATCTAAGCGGACGGGACAACGTCTTCCTCAACGGTGCAATCCTGGGCATGTCGGAGGCGGAAATCCACGAGAAGTTCGACTCCATTGTCGAGTTCTCCGAGATCGGTCAGTTCATAGACACCGAAGTGAAATTCTATTCCTCCGGCATGTACCTGCGGTTGGCCTTTTCTGTGGCCGTCCACACCGATCCCGAGGTGTTCCTCGTGGATGAAATCCTGGCTGTCGGTGATGAGCCGTTCCAGAAAAAATGCCTGGCCAAGATCAGGGAATTGGCCGACGAAGGTAAGACGCTCGTCGTCGTCAGCCATGACCTGGACCTGGTCGCCAGGATCTGTGAGCGCGGAGTCCTGCTTGAACGCGGCAAAGTGGTCATGGACGCACCGGTTGCGGACGTCGTGGCGCGGATGCGGCGGTAGCAATCCCCGCCGGGCCAGTGGCTGCACAGAGAAAAAGTAGCCACGGGCCTGCACTACGCTGTTCCTAGATAACACTTGATAAGAGGTAGGTAATACGTGTCCTGGTGGTCCATGCTTCCTTTGTTTCTGGCGACCACAGGAGTGTTCCTGCTTCCTGGCCTCTTGATCGCACTGCTGGGCGGTGTCCGGGGCTTCGCGCTCCTGGCCCTAGCCCCGGCACTGACTGTCACGATCGTCTCGGTCGGCGCCATCCTCGCGCCCCTGGCCGGGCTCAACTGGATTGTCGGTGTCGCCGTGCTTATGGTGGCGGCTGCGGGAGCAGCGTTAGGCGCGTGGTGGTGGGTGGGACGCCGGAGCGCTCCGGAACGCCATCCGAGCAATGGGGCCTACAACGCCGCTCTTGCCGGTGCCGTCGTCGTGGCTGTCTTCCTCATCGGACGCAGGCTGCTGTTCGCTTTTGGGGAGCCCGATTCCTTCTCCCAGACCTTCGACAACGTCTTCCATCTGAATGCGATCCGCTACATCCTGGAGACCGGGGCTGCTTCCACCTTTGAGGTGGGACAGATGGCGGGGAACTCGTATTATCCGGCGGCGTGGCATGACATGGTCGCGCTCATCGCGGAACTCGCCTCAGCAGGCATTCCCGTTGCCGTTAACGCGGTGAATCTCTTCGCAGGGGCGGTCATATGGCCGCTCGGGTGCATCTACCTTGTGCAACAGCTGTTCGGTAGGCGTGTAGTCCCGGTGTTGCTGACGGGTGTGCTGTCCGCGGCTTTTGGTTCCTTTCCACTGCTGATGCTTGATCACGGTGTCCTGAACCCGAATGTCCTGTCCATTGCACTGTTTCCTGTGGCCCTCGGCGCCGCGGTCAGCGCGCTTGGCCTGACGCCCGGAAACCAAAACAGCCCCCTCATCCGCTGGCTGCTGCTGATAGCCGTGATTCCCGGCATGACACTGGCCCATCCCAGCACCACGATGGCCCTTCTGGCAGTTCTCATTCCGGCAGCCTGCGCCGTTGCCTGGCAAAAAGGCCTGAATGGTGCCCCCACCGGCCGTTATCCGCTCCGGACCGGCAAGGCATGGTTGCCGTGGGTCGGCGTAGTCGCCTACATCGCAGTGGTGGCGTACCTCTGGACCGTTTTGCGTCCCGTGGAGGCCGCCTCGACGTGGGTTCCCATTCAGTCCACCGGACAAGCGATCGGTGAAGTCATCTCCGGGACCGCGCTCGGCCGGCCTGTCACCTGGGCGCTGTTTATCCTGACCGCAGCCGGGCTGGCGTTCCTGTTTGCCCAGCGTGGCACCCGATGGATCGGTTTCATGTATGTCGTCCTTGCTGGCCTGTTTGTGGTTGTCTCATCCTTCCCGCAGGATGAGCTCAGGATGTACCTCACGGGGGTCTGGTACAACGATTCCCCGCGTCTCGCGGCGCTTGTCCCGGTTATGGCAGTTCCAGTGGCCGCTTACGGCGGCTGGAAGCTGCTGGACTGGGTCGGCACCCTGCCAGCAGTTGCATCGGGGCTGGACAGGTTCCGGCACCGCACGGCCAGCGGGCCGGCCTATGCGGCAGTGGCAGTGGTGGCAGCTGTGGCCCTTATCGGCGTCTCGACGTATCTGACCCAGAAGGCCAATATCCGCCAAGCGGCTGAGTCAGCGCGGGCCAGCTACCTGGTGACCCCCGATTCGAGCCTCATTTCAACCGATGAGCTGGAACTGCTGGAGCGCTTGGGCGAAGAGGTCCCGCCGGACGCCATTCTCGCGGGCAACCCATGGACCGGCAGCGCGCTAGCCTATGCGCTGTCCGACCGTCAGACCCTCCAACTACACATCCTGGCAACGTACGGCGACGACGTTGACACCATCTATAACCGGCTGCGTGATGCTCCCATGGACCCCGAGGTTTGCCGGGCTGTGGAATCCACCAGCGTTGACTATGTCCTGGACTTCGGCTCCCAGGAAGTGCACGGTGCAGACCATGGCTTCGTCGGGTTGCGTGATCTGGAGGAGACCGGCGCAGCACGGCTGGTCGACCAGGTCGGCGATGCGAAACTTTATGAGATTACGGCGTGTAAGTAGGTACCTCCTACAGGCACATGTCGGGAAGAACGAGCAGAAGGAAACAGCATGACTATCGTAATTACGGGAGGCAACGGCTTCCTGGGATGGCACACCCGCGTTCTCGCGCACAGCCTCGGCCAGGCCACTACCAGTATTGGCCTGGGACGTAAGTTCAACCTCGAGGAAGCAGTTTCCGCGCTTTCCGGTGCTGAAGTCCTCGTTCACATTGCCGGTGTGAACCGTGGCACCGACAAGGAAGTCGCCGAAGGGAACCTCGAGTTTTCCCGCCAGCTGGAACAGGCGCTGGCAGCAGCCGATACCGAAGCACTCAAGACGGTTGTCTACGCCAACTCTGTCCAGCAGGGCAATGGTACGGTCTATGGCCGTGCCAAAGCCGAAGCCGGTGGCGTCCTCGGGGCCGCGGCCGTCCGCTCGGGCGCGGAGTTCAAAGACGTCGTTCTGCCGAACCTCTTCGGCGAGCACGGAGTGCCCTTCTATAACTCCGTCGTCGCAACCTTCTGCCATCTGGTGGCGGCCGGCGAGACGCCGACTGTTAGCGAGGACAAGGTCCTCACTCTCCTGCACGCGCAGGATGCCGCCGAGCTCCTGCTTGGTGTCCGGAGCATCGAGGACCAGCATCTGGCCGAGGTGCAGCGTTCGGTGAGCGACCTCCTGGCCGGGATCCAGTCCATGGCGGCTACCTATGCCACGGGCACCATCCCCAAGCTGGGCACTGACTTTGAACGGAATCTGTTCAATACCTACCGCTCGTTCCTGTCAGGCGAGAACCTGCCACACGCGCTCGAACTCAAGACCGACGCCCGCGGCTCCTTTGTCGAGCTGGTCCGTTCGGAGGGAGGCGAAGGCCAAAGCTCCTTCTCAACAACCAAACCTGGAATAACCCGCGGACAGCACTACCACCGGCACAAGATCGAGCGGTTCATCGTAATGTCGGGCACCGGTGAAATCGCAATGCGCCGAATGTTCTCCGACGACGTGGTTCGATACGCTGTGAGTGGGGATAAGCCCGTCGCCATAGATATGCCGACAATGTGGTCGCACAACATTACAAACGTCGGATCCGACGAGCTGTACACAGCCTTCTGGATCAGCGAAATCTTCGATCCCGCATCACCCGATACCTTCCCGGAGGAAGTATGAATACCCCGTCACGCAAGCTCAAAGTCCTAACTGTGGTTGGGACCCGACCTGAAATCATTCGGTTGGCAGCAACGATCCGCCGTCTTGACCGCTCCACCGAGCACGTCCTCGTGCACACCGGGCAGAACTACGACTACGAGTTGAACGAGGTTTTCTTCGAGGACCTGGGACTTCGGCGCCCGGATCATTTCCTCGCCGCGGACACGACCTCCCTTGGTGCGGTACTCGGGAGTATTCTGGCCAAGCTTGAAGCAGTGCTGCAGGCGGAAAAGCCGGACGCCATGGTGGTCCTGGGAGATACCAATAGTTGCATCTCGGCGCTGATCGCCCGACGGATGAAGGTTCCCGTTTACCACATGGAAGCCGGCAACCGCTGCTTCGACGAGAACGTTCCCGAAGAAGTCAATCGCAGGCTGGTTGACCACGTTGCCGACTACAACCTGGTATACACGGAGCATGCACGTCGCAACCTGCTGGCAGAGGGGATCCACCCCTCCCGCATCCTCCTCACCGGTTCACCGATGCGCGAGGTGCTTGAAGCCAACGCCACGCAGATTGCCGAAAGCACGGTCCTCGCGGACCAGGGCCTGACCGCCGGGGAGTACTTCCTGGTCAGCCTGCACCGCGAAGAGAACGTGGATAACCCCAAGCGTTTGAAAGAGGTGCTTGGCGCGCTCCAGCACCTCTCCGAAAACTATGGCCTGCCGGTCCTGGTTTCCACGCACCCACGGACACGCAAGCGGCTTGAGGACCAGCCGGAGGAGTTGAAGAAGGGCCTACGTTTTCATGCGCCCTTCGGCTTCAACGACTACGTGCAGCTGCAGATGTCCGCCAAGCTCGTGCTTTCCGACAGCGGCACCATCAGTGAGGAGTCCTCTATCCTGGGCTTCCCGGCCGTGACCCTGCGGGACTGGATCGAGCGTCCGGAATCGCTGGATTCCGGTGTCATTATCACCACCGGTGTTGAGACGGAGTCGATCGTCGACGCCATCGAGATCGTCCTCGACCAAGCGAAGACCGACGGGCTCGCAGACGCACCTGCTGAGTACCAGATCCGGGATACCTCCCGTCGTACCGTGAACTTTATCCGGTCCACCGCGCACAGCCATCACCGCCGTGCCGGCCTGAACATGGATAAGGGCTAGGCCAGGCCCTCCGGTTATACAAAAGCTCCCCCCGCTGCCAGGCAGCGGGGGGAGCTTTTTGGTGTAGGCCTCGTTTAGTCGGGACGGATGGTATCGGTACCCATCAGCTGCGCGGCGTCCGTAGGCGTCGCGGCTGTCCGTTCTTCCAAAGCCAGGACCGAGGACCGGAGGATTGCTACTTCTTCGGCCAAGACCCGGATCTCCTCTTCGCTGACGGACTGCTCCCATGAGAGGTGCAGACAGACTCCAATCAACAGCAGGAAGGACATGCCGAAGAGGAAGTTCGAGCCAACCTGGACGCCGATGGCGGAACTTATGATGTTCAGCAGGTTGGGCCAGCCGGCAAGGATGAGGGATGCAATTCCTACCACGACCCACAGGGCGGCATACTTCTCTTTAAAGTGCTTGCGTCGCACGAGCTCGAGAACCAGCGCAACGACAACCAGGGCAAATATAAACGCGGCAATGTTAATCATTAACAGCAACCTCCGGCTGGCGCGGCTTGGTCCCGCTGCGGCTGAGCGCAAAGAGAAGGGCGAATACGGAACGCAGCAGGTACACCGCTGCCTTGGCAGGATTATGGCTCGGCTGTCCGCCTTGACGTGGACGCATGGCAACCGGGACCTGCGTTACGGTACAGCCCGATTTGATTGCAACGACGAGGGAATCGATCGTGTCGCCGAGATACTCCGCAGGGTAGTGGGCGATGTACTGGTTTATCGCTTTCGCGTTGCCGGCCCGGAAGCCGGACGTGACATCCGTCAGCTTCGTTTTCCCCAGACGCGAGATGACTGCTGCAAGGAAAACCATCGCCCACTTGCGCGGACCGGAAACCGTATAGGTTCCCTTCTCTGCAAAGCGCGCGCCGATCGAGATGTCCGCTCTTTCCAGCCCGGCCAGTACCGATTCAATTTCGGCGGGATCATGCTGGCCGTCGGCGTCGACCTGAATCACCGTTTCATAGCCCAAGCGCTGGGCGTACTTGAATCCGGCACGCATGGCCCCTCCGACACCCATGTTGAAAGGGAGCTTTAGGACCGTCGCTCCTGCGGCCTCAGCCACGGCCGCGGTTCCGTCCGTGGATCCATCGTCCACCACCAGAACGTCGTAGCCGCGCCCGGCCTCCTGGATCTCCTGAACAGTGCGGCCGACCGTTTCGTGCTCATTCCAGGCCGGCATGATGACCAGGACGCGCTGGGAAGTATGGGAAGACATACCTTGAGTTTACTCGGGAACACACCTAGTTATTAATCGGCATGCCGCGAAGCCCGGCCTGCCTTGGGACACCCCCAGGGGCCGGGCGGACAGGAGCGACTGCAAACCGCTGATATTATCTAGGGGGCTCTGCGTCCAAGCTTCGGATGAACCCACGAAATTTTCGATACCTGAGGAGACCAGTTGTTCAGGAACAAGACTCTGCTTATCACCGGCGGCACCGGTTCGTTCGGTAACGCCGTGCTGAAGCACTTTCTCCACACGGATATCCGTGAAATCCGTATCTTCTCCCGCGATGAGAAGAAGCAGGATGACATGCGCCGGGCGTTCAACAACCCCAAGCTCAAGTTCTACATCGGCGATGTCCGCGATATCAGCAGCGTGCGTGAAGCCGTCCGCGGCGTGGACTTCATCTTCCACGCGGCAGCCCTGAAGCAGGTTCCGTCATGCGAGTTCTTCCCGATGGAAGCTGTGCGGACGAACGTCATCGGAACGGACAACGTCCTGACGGCCGCTATTGACGCAGGCGTCAAGAAGGTGGTTTGTCTTTCCACCGACAAGGCCGCGTACCCGATCAACGCAATGGGTACGTCCAAGGCCATGATGGAAAAAATCGTTATCGCGAAGTCGCGGAACGTCGATCCCGAAGACACCCTCATCTCCTGCACCCGCTACGGGAACGTCATGGCGTCGCGCGGATCGGTTATCCCGCTGTTCGCCGAGCAAATCCAGGCAGGCAAGGACCTGACTGTCACCGATCCCGACATGACCCGGTTCTTGATGAATCTCGACGAGGCTGTCGACCTGGTTCTGTTTGCGTTCAAGCACGCCAACCAGGGCGACCTATTCGTGCAGAAGTCCCCCGCTTCGACCGTGGGCGACCTTGCACAGGCCATGAAGCAGATCATGGGCGCCGACGTCGAGATCCGGACCATCGGTACCCGGCACGGCGAGAAGGCACACGAAACGCTGCTGACCCGTGAGGAGCGCGCCAAGTCCGAGGACCTCGGCGGCTACTTCCGCGTCCCAGCCGATACCCGCGACTTGAACTACGGTAAGTTCTTCGAAGACGGCCAGGACATGGCAGCCGTTCCCGAGGAGTACACCTCCGAGAACACCGAACGCCTGACCATCGATGAAGTGGTGACGAAGGTGCTCTCCACCGAGTACATGCGTGACTTGCTGGCCGAAGCTCCGGCAGTCAGCTAGTCCGGCCGCCCCGCGGCAGAAATCGAGCAGGAGTATCGGCGAGGAGCCATGAGCATGCGCAAAGAGAAAATCCTGGTTGTCTGCCAGCACTTTTGGCCCGAGGGATTCAGGCTCAATGACATTGCTGCGTTCTTCGTGGAGAACGGTCTCGATGTAGAGGTGCTGTGCGGGCTGCCGAATTACCCCAAGGGCGAGCTGTTCCCGGGGTACTCGTTGAAGGGGCCGTTCCGTGAGAACCATGACGGCGTCGACGTCCACCGGACACTCGAGGTTCCGCGGCGCGGCAACACGAGTGCCAGCATCTTCCTGAACTACATCTCCTTCCCGTTCTTCAGCCTCTTTCACGTTCCCCGGATGCTGTTCGGAAAGTACGACAGGATTTTCCTGTACCAGCTCTCACCGGTGATGATGTCCCTAGCCGGCATCCTCGTGGGAAAGATCCGGCGGATCGAAACCACGATGTACGTCCTTGACCTGTGGCCGGAGAACCTTTATTCGGTCATCAACGTGAAGAACAAGTTCCTGCGCCGGATCCTGGAGAAGGTCTCGCACTGGCACTACCGCAACGTGGATAAGATCGTGGTCCTCTCCGATCTGATGAAGGATCGTCTGGCTTCGGTGTCAGGGCTTCCGGCGGACAAAATTACTGTCATCCCTCAGGCTTGCGAAAAGCTCTACGAAGAGCAGATTGTCGACGACAGCCTTGCTTCGCGTTTTGCCGACGGCTTCAAGGTCGTGTTCGCGGGTAACATCAGCCCCGCACAGTCCTTCGACACCATTCTTGAGGCTGCACAGCTGATCCGCGGCGAAGGTATCGAGGACGTGCAGTGGGTCATCGTCGGCGACGGCATGAGCCGTTCAGCGGTAGAAGCCAAGGTCCGCGAGCTGGGACTCTCCGACAGCTTCCACTTTGAGGGACAGCGTCCGGTCGAAGAGGTGCCCCGGTACACGGGCATCGCTGACGCTTTGGTGGGCTGCCTCGTCACCAGCGACCTGTTGGAAGCGACCATCCCGGCCAAGGTGCTTTCCTACATTGCATCGGGAAAACCCCTGGTGTTGGCGATGGACGGAGAGGTCCGCAAGCTAGTGATGGACGAGGCCCGGTGTGGACTGGTGGGGCCAACCGAGGATGCGCAGGACTTGGCAAACAACGTGGTGAAGCTCTACAACATGACGTCGGTTGAGCGGGCTGCGTTGGGCGAATCCGGCCGCGCGTACCACTTCGCAAACCTTGAGCGGAATATCGTGCTCGGGAAGCTGAAGAATTTCATCCTTGAGGCCTGAGCCAGGGGCACCAGGCTGCAGGGTTGGGCTCTGGATGTACGCGCTGCACGGTGATGCCGTGGCCCTCAAATAAGTCCCGAGCGCGCTGCCTGGTCCCGGCCACGCTGTCTTTATCATGTCGGTGAGGATCTCGGCGCGGAGCCGCCGAGAGTGCTGGACCTCGGATCCCGCTAGCTCACACTCCTGTGCCGCAGCTTCTGGCCGGGCATCAAGCACAAATCCACCCGGCCTTACTCGCGGCCGCAACGCGTTATTCGAGTGGTTCAAGCGAGCACTGGGCCACCGAACGCGCGTGTCCGAAACCCCTAAGGGCGAAGAAGCCAGGAACCCTTGGTTACTGTTCCTGGCTTCCCACTCCGCGCAACAGCTAAGAACCGCGAGCGCCTTCATAACCGTCGGTGACAGTTAGCGCTACACCTCGGGCGTCATCCGTGCCCTGGCGGTGTTTGCAGGCAGCCGCAGCAGTGCGGCGACATGGACAACGATTCCAACCAAGGGCCCGAGCGTCAGGCTGAGGATGCAGCGCAGATCCAGCGCGACGGGAAGTAGAAGCAGGAGGACCGAGACGGCTGTGCCTAGGATCCATCCGATCGAGTAGACACGGTGGTGGCCGAGCGCAATCGCCGCAGTCCCGGTAAGAGTAATCAGTGCGACCAGGCTGGCCGCGAATGTCAGGGCAGCCAGTATCCAAGCGGAGATCCGATATTCGGGACCGAAAATGCCCATCAGCGCAGGGCCCACCAGCGCCGCCAGACCGGCACCCAGCATACCAACGAGCAGTATCGCACCGGCCGGTTTCATATAGGCGGAGATCCGACCGCCGCCCTGCATGATCAGATTCATCGCAACGCCTTGGAAAGCCTGCAGAGGGATCATTATGGGTGCCCTGGTCATCGAGACTGCGAGCAGAAGGGGAGCGGATAGATCGTACTCGGCGGGCGTTGCGGTCAACTTCACAAGAATCGGAAAGCCCACCACAAGCGTGGCCGAGGATGCAGCGGAGAGCAGAGCATAGCCAGTCTTCCGCAGAGTGCTTCCCAGCCCGACGTCGGAGCGGGCGCCGACAGCTGACCGGGCAGTGGGGGAGGAGATCATTAGCGCGAGCCAGGCGCCCAAAGAGGCCAGACACGCCAACTCCACGCCAATCAGGGGAGCAGCCAAGAGCGAAGCAACTAGGATGGCGCCAAATCGCAAGAGCGATTCGAGGGTGACCAGATTTGCAAACGTTCCCCAGCGATCGGTGCCCTGCAGACTGCCTGCCAATGCGGCGTGTCCGGAGTAGAGCACTGCGAAGATGGCCAGGGCGCCCATCACAAGTCCTGTGTGGCTCGGGAAGACGTGCGTTGCCAGCGGCCACAGGGCCAGAATGACCACTGCCGCGGTAAGCCCTGTGAGTCCGCCTGAAAGCAACGGCCGGGAGAAACGGCCTTCGTGCGCCGGTGCACCGAGTACGACGGCGTGGGTGGCCCGCGTGGATTCGGCCTGGATCCCTCCCAATGTCCCTTGCACGAAGAACAGCGCTGCCCAGAAGGCCAGGAACTCAGCGTTTGCCTCTATGGAGAGTGTTCGGCTGGTCACTAGGAGAATCAAAATCCCGGCCAAGGCCGAAATCAGTGAGGAAACTCCAACCCTCGAAGCACTTTTTCCGGTGAATCCGCCTAGGCCGGGGGCACTGACTTTTACCGTGGTGGGGGTGGTATTACGTCGCGTCAAATTACTGCCTCTTGTCCTTGGATGCCCCCTGCAAGTCTACTTCACCGACCCGCTGCTAGGCCTTGCGTTGGGTTATCCGCACTCCTGCAGACGCGGTCCAGATTGCGGTGACGCGTTCGAACTGCTGGGTGCAGGACGTCGTGCCGGAGCACGTTTGGTTTCCTGTGGACATGCCCCAAGATCCGTGAATGCGCCCGGACGCTGTCCAGGCCTTACCGATGGGACCGAGCAGATTCACGCTGCTGACATCCAGGTTCGGGCTCCAGTAGGCTACTGCGCGTTCGAAGGTCTGGGTGCAGTAGGTGGGGTAGCAGGTCTCGTTGGTGCTGGGGATTCCCCAGGAGGAGGCGCCGCCGATGCCGCCGGCTGCTGACCATGCTTTGCCGATGGGTTTGGGCAGGGTTGCGGTGGTCACGCCCTGGTTGGCGGACCAGTAGGCTACTGCGCGTTCGAAGGTCTGGGTGCAGTAGGTGGGGTAGCAGGTCTCGTTGGTGCTGGGGATTCCCCAGGAGGAGGCGCCGCCGATGCCGCCGGCTGCTGACCATGCTTTGCCGATGGGTTTGGGCAGGGTTGCGGTGGTCACGCCCTGGTTGGCGGACCAGTAGGCTACTGCGCGTTCGAAGGTTTGGGTGCAGTAGGTGGGGTAGCAGGTCTCGTTGGTGCTGGGGATTCCCCAGGAGGAGGCGCCGCCGATGCCGCCGGCTGCTGACCATGCTTTGCCGATGGGTTTGGGCAGGGTTGCGGTGGTCACGCCCTGGTTGGCGGACCAGTAGGCTACTGCGCGTTCGAAGGTTTGGGTGCAGTAGGTGGGGTAGCAGGTCTCGTTGGTGCTGGGGATTCCCCAGGAGGAGGCGCCGCCGATGCCGCCGGCTGCTGACCATGCTTTGCCGATGGGTTTGGGCAGGGTTGCGGTGGTCACGCCCTGGTTGGCGGACCAGTAGGCTACTGCGCGTTCGAAGGTTTGGGTGCAGTAGGTGGGGTAGCAGGTCTCGTTGGTGCTGGGGATTCCCCAGGAGGAGGCGCCGCCGATGCCGCCGGCTGCTGACCATGCTTTGCCGATGGGTTTGGGCAGGGTTGCGGTGGTCACGCCCTGGTTGGCGGACCAGTAGGCTACTGCGCGTTCGAAGGTTTGGGTGCAGTAGGTGGGGTAGCAGGTCTCGTTGGTGCTGGGGATTCCCCAGGAGGAGGCGCCGCCGATGCCGCCGGCTGCTGACCATGCTTTGCCGATGGGTTTGGGCAGGGTTGCGGTGGTCACGCCCTGGTTGGCGGACCAGTAGGCTACTGCGCGTTCGAAGGTTTGGGTGCAGTAGGTGGGGTAGCAGGTCTCGTTGGTGCTGGGGATTCCCCAGGAGGAGGCGCCGCCGATGCCGCCGGCTGCTGACCATGCTTTGCCGATGGGTTTGGGCAGGGTTGCGGTGGTCACGCCCTGGTTGGCGGACCAGTAGGCTACTGCGCGTTCGAAGGTTTGGGTGCAGTAGGTGGGGTAGCAGGTCTCGTTGGTGCTGGGGATTCCCCAGGATGAGGCGCCGATAAGCGCTCCCGATGCCTTCCAAGCCTGGCCTATTGCCCCGGGCGTGTAGACGGTCCGAACCGTGCCCTGAGAAGAAGTCCAATACGCTGTGGTCCGATCGAAGGTCTGCGTGCAATACGCCGGGAAACACGTTTGGTTACTGGTCGGAGAGCCCCACGTGCCAGCCGCTCCTCCGGCGGCCAGCCAGGCGGCCCCAATTGGGTGATCGGTCTCCACCACAAAGTCATCCGTTCGCAGCGCGAACTGGTGTAGCTGGGTTGCATTGCCGTTGAAGACGTTGGAATCACCGACAAAGGGCCCCGTGCTGCTGTATTGCCAGACGTTGTAGGTCTTCCAGCCAGCGGGCATCTTTCCCGCCCCGACCTTGTTGTAATTGGCAATGTGGAGCGGATGGTCAGCGAATGCGGTGCTGCTGCCCGTGCAGGTGTTCCACCAGTCGGTGGTGGAGTAGATCATCGGAACCCGGCCGGTCCGCGCCTTGACCGTATTGGAGAAGTCTCTGATCCAGTTCACCATCTGGGCGGCAGACATGTTGTAGCAGGTGTTGCCCAGTTCTGCGTAGGGGTTGTACTCAATGTCCAGAAGCGGCGGAAGCGTCCGGCCGTCGGCGGACCAGCCGCCGCCGTTGTTGACGAAGTAGTTGGCCTGGGAAGCGCCGGAGGAGACGTTCGGAATGGCAAAGTGGTACGCACCGCGGTACATTCCCACGTCCGCCGAACCGTTGTACTGCTGGTTGTAGTAAGGGTTTTTGTACGAGGTGGCCTCCGTGGCCTTCACATAGGCGAAACGCGACCCCTTATTCCAAGCGGATCGCCAGTCGACGTTGAGTTGATGGCTGCTGACATCTATGCCCTGGATTCCCGGAGGCTGCCAGGTGGAGGCAAGCTTAATGTCCGCGGCCCGTGAGATGACGGGGATGCTACTGGGACCCCCGGATACGGGGCTGGCGGCGGAATTCAACGATGAGGGTCCAAAAGCCGGTGTTTTGAACCCGCCCGATGCTACGGGCATGCCGCCCTCGTCAGCGAGCCGCTCCACTTCTGCTTCCAGAGCGACTTCTTCCTGCGTGGCAACCTGTGCATCGCCGGATTCTTCGAGTCGCTCCAACCCCTGCCCCATCTTTGCCCCAAGAGGGCCGATGAGTTCTTCGAGCCAATCGGTGGTCCCCTCTGCTGGGGGATCGGTCGGCCCGGTCTCCATCGGAGTGGCGGGTGGGAGCGGGGCCTGCGCCGGAGAAGGCTCCGGGGGCGGGGACGCCGCCGGGTCTTGGGGTGCCGGCACCTCCTGCAAAGGGACCGAAGAGGGATCGACGGCGCCGCCGGGTTCAACGGGGTCTTCAGCGACTGTGGCCGGACTTACTTCCGGAGCCGGCTGCAGAGCGGCCGCCTCCACCGGCTCGAGCGCCATAGCAGGGAGGGAACCAGTGGTCAGGGCGAGGGCCAGGGCGACTCCGGGAAGCCATTTGAGGGAATGAGGGCGTGTCATGGAATCTCCGGTGTGGCGCAGGATGCAGAAGTGGCGGGTGAGAAGAGGATACCGGAAGAACATGTGCTTTCGGGGGATGCCGGAGCGAAGATCCCGACATACGCCGCCGTCGGAGTATCCGTGCTCCACCCTCGTTTTCCGAGCGGGTATCTTCTACTATCTGGGAGCAGGAGACATCAGAGGTTAGGACCACCAGCCCGTGCGGTTGATCATAGTTAGCGCCGGCCGATGAGCGGCTTCCTGGTTATTGCCGCTGCAGTCGCCGTTTTACTGTCAATCACTGTCTTGTTGCGACGGCGCAAGCTGCGGGAAAAATATACGTTCCTCTGGTTGGTTGTGGGCATCGTCGTCCTGCTCCTGGCAGTGTTTCCGGCAATCCTGCGGTGGGCCAGTGATGTCGCCGGCGTCCAGGTCCCCTCCAACCTGCTATTCGCCGTCGCTATCGTCTTTCTGGCGGGCGTGTGCCTTCACCTTTCCCTCGAGGTGACTGCAGCGGAAGACGAAAGCCGCATCCTGGCAGAGGAACTGTCAATCCTTCGGGCTCAGTTCGATCAGTTCTGCGTGGAAGCACAGAATCCGGGTGCCTCCACGCAAGCGCAGGAGACAGGGATGGATAATGGGGCAGTTCCACACCAAGCGGGTGAAGAAACACGCAGAGACAGACTGGGGAACGACTAGCCAGAAGCCCAGCCGAGGCGACTACGTCAGCGCATGGCGGCCGAGCACCCGTGTCCTGGCAATCGTGGGTCTGGGCAGGGAACGCAGGAGCAGGGAAACGGCGTGCAGCCGCGATGTCCAGTGGAGCCTTGCCGCACGCGATGCCCTGTGCCATCCCATACCAGCAAAACGGTCGGCCTGCTCCCGGAAGAAGCGCCGCTCCTCGTCAAAACGCCGGCCGTCAACTGCCCGGACAGACGAATCGGAGGCAGCATGGCGACGGTAGCTGAAGACAACGTTCTTTGATGCAACAACCATGGACCCTCCGGAGGCGGCTATATCCATCAGAAGGGCGAGGTCCTGGACAACGTCGTACTCCGGTCTGAATCCGAATTTTCTGATCTTCTCCAGCCGCCAGGCAAGGGAAGGGAAGTAGTGCCAGCCAGCGTGCAGGAGGCTGGCTGCCATCTGCTCGCCCGCCAGAGTCACGGGCCGGTCCGACGACGGCCTCACCAGCGACTTGACGGTGTCTGCCAGGGACGAAACCGGAAGCCCCTCGCCGTCGATCACCCTGACTCCGGGTTGGATGACAGTTGCCTCCGGATGGGATGCCAACAAGCCGAGAACCTCGTCCAGGTAGGTGGGAAGCATGATGTCGTCGGCGCCCATCATCACGACCACCGGCGCCTGTGCCAGATTCAGGGCCTTCTGAAAATTGCGGTTGGCACCGAGATTCTCCGTATTCCGCTCATAATATATCCGGGGGTCGCAAAGCGAATTGAACCAGGCCTGCGGCTGCGCGTGGGGGTATGCGTCGTCCAGGACAATCAGCCGCCAGTCCGTCCGATGTTGTGCTTTGATGCTGAGGACGGACTGACGCATCAACTCTTCCTCGCCGTAGTAGGGGAGGAGGATATCAACAGCATTCATGGTGCACCCCTTGAATGAGCCGCAATAGGAACCGCGGTACCAGCCCGGTAATGAAGGCGACACTAAACCCTAGGTGCCGCGCTCGCGGCAGCGCAACGGGGCAGCTAGGTTTCAACCGTGGGCGGCCCTGTGCACCAGGCCATAAACACGGGGCAATCTCCTCCTGTACCGTGGAATATGCTCCCGCGGGAGCTGCACCCCTAACAAGCGGCCTTCCCGCGCCGATAGAGCTCAGCAGACGACAGACGCAGACCCGAGCACAGTAAGGAGGATCGCGCGTATGAGAAAGTCCGCAGCCGGCCCTTCCCTGCTCTTGGCCCTGACCCTGTCCCTGATTGCCGGAACGGGGTTCACCGCCCAGGCAGGCAATGCATCGGACAGGACCAACGACGGCCCTTCCATCGTCCTGGGTGCACCCACCGGCCCCGAGAACTGCGGATTGCGCGACGGCGGATGCTCCCGTGACTATCGCTATGGCGTGATGGTCTGGTCGCCGGAGACCGGCTCGCAGCCCGTCCGCGGCGCCATCCGGACCGCATGGGCCGCAGAGGGAGCCGAATCCGGCGCCCTCGGCTATCCGGTAGCAGCGCAGACCTGCACCGACGGCAACTGCACTCAGACTTTTGAACGGGGCGCCATCACCCGCGCCCGGACCGGCGAAACCACGGTCCAAAGGACCATCGACAACGCTGCCGACGCCGCCGTCGTCGTGAACAAACAGCGCCCCCTGAACCCGGTCACCTACGTACCGGAAAACCTGGTCAACGTGGAGGGCCAGCAGCTGCGCAGCGACGCCGCCTCCGCCCTGCAGCAGCTCAAGGATGCTGCGGCCGCCGACGGCGTCGCAATGAGTGTCATGAGCGGCTACCGGTCATACGAAAAGCAGGCCGGCCTCTACAACAACTATGTGGCGCAGTACGGGCAGGAGGTCGCGGATACGATCTCCGCCCGTCCCGGCCACAGCGAGCACCAAACCGGCCTCGCCGTAGACATTGCTTCCCCCGACGGCACGTGTTCCCTGCAGGCCTGTTTCAAGGACACGGCCGCAGGGCAGTGGGCAGCGGCAAACGCCCACCGCTTCGGCTTCATCATCCGCTACCCGGAAGGCGCGTCGGAAACAACCGGTTACTCGTACGAGCCGTGGCACCTGCGCTACGTAGGAACGGACATTGCAGTGAGTATCCACAGCCAAGGAATCGCCACGCTCGAGGAGTATCTGGGGCTTCCCCCGGCTTCCGATTACTGAGTCCCCGCCCCGGCGCCGCGGGTAGCACTACCCGATTATCCATTCGCCCGCGGACTACGCTCCCTAAAGCCCTCCCGCGCCCATAGCCTGACGCGGCAGCCACAAACCCGGCTGCGCCAGCGTCGCGGGAGGCATGAAGCAGCCGGTCCATCCCGTGCTTAACGGGGGCCGCCAGTGGATGCCGTGGGAATTGTCGAGGACGAGGTTCGGGAGCTGATCCGCGTGCGCGGACTGGATCCAGCCAGTCAGCTCGCCGAAGTGCGCCGCCTGGTCGAGGACGCCGTCACGGATTACGACGAGCGCTCCCTCCTCGGTTCGCTTCCTCCCCTTGGGGTACTGGAGCACGCGCGACGGCGGGTGTACGACGCCGTCGCCGGCTTCGGCTCACTGCAGCCCCTGCTGGACGACCCCACGGTCGAGGAAGTCTGGATCAACTCACCGACGGAGATCTACGCAGCGCGGGACGGCCGGTCGGAGCTGACCGCGCTGGCGCTCTCCGCAGACCAGATCCGCGACCTGGTGGAGCGGATGCTCAAGAGTTCGGGCCGCCGGCTGGACCTCTCTTCGCCGTTCGTGGATGCGGCGCTACCGGACGGATCCCGCCTGCATGTGGTTATCCCGGACATCACGCGCCGGCACTGGGCGGTCAACATCCGCAAGTTCATCGCCCGTGCCAGCCGTCTGGAGCATCTGGTGGAACTGGGCACCCTGACCCCGCAGGCTGCCAGGTTCCTGGGTGCAGCGGTCGGCAGCGGCCTGAACATCCTGGTCTCAGGAGCCACCCAGGCCGGTAAGACCACCATGTTGAACTGCCTCGGCGCGGCGATCGGCCCGCGGGAACGGGTGGTCACGGTCGAGGAGATCTTCGAGCTTCAGCTTCCGCTGCGTGATGTCGTGGGCCTGCAGTGCCGCCAGTCCAATCTGGAGGGCACCGGTGAGATCCCGCTGCGCCGGCTGGTCAAGGAGGCCCTGCGGATGCGCCCCGACCGCCTGATCGTCGGCGAGGTCAGGGAAGCGGAGAGCCTGGACATGCTGATCGCGCTGAATTCAGGCTTGCCGGGAATGTGCAGTGTGCACGCCAACAGTGCACACGATGCCGTCACGAAAATCTGCACGCTCCCGCTGTTGGCGGGAGAGAACATCTCCAGCGCCTTTGTGGTTCCCACCGTCGCGTCCTGCATCGACCTGGTGGTTCACTGCGCGCGTAACGGGGCAGGTAAACGCCAGGTCATGGAGATCCTTGCCCTGGGGAGCCGGGTCGAAAACGGCGTCATTGAGTCATCGTCCCTGTTCCATCGCACCGACGGCCGGCTAGAGGTAACGGCAGCATCCATGCCCGCCCCGGAGAAGTTTGCCCGCGCGGGTTTCAATGTTGCCGACCTGCTGGAGGTGCGGCCATGAGCGCCGCAGCGGGACTCCTTCTGGGACTGGGCCTGTTTCTGGTCTGGCGGTCCTGCTGGGTGGTCCCGGCCCCGCCGGCACGGAAGCCGCGGACCAGCCGGCTGGAGGACGAACTACTGCAGGCAGGAATCCAGAGAGTGACGCCGGGCACCGTGGTTGCCAGCAGCATCGCCGCAGGCCTCCTGGTGGCCTTGCTGGTCCTGGCCGGCACTGGAGGCTTCCCGATTGCCGCCTGCTTCGGTCTCTTCGGGGCGGGCGTCCCGCTGTTTTTGGTCCGCTGGCAGGCCCGCCGGCAACGATCGTCCCGGACCGAGCTCTGGCCCGACGCCGTCGACCATCTGCGCTCAGCGATCCGCGCGGGGATGTCCCTGCCTGAAGCGCTGATCCAGCTGGGCGAAAACGGACCGGAAGAGCTGCGGGCGCCATTTCGCGAGTTCGCCGCCGATTACCGCTCCGGCGGACAGTTTGACCACGCCCTGACCCGGTTGAAGGCCAGCCTTGCCGACCCTGTAGCTGATCGGATTGTTGAAGCGCTGCGCCTGACCCGGGAGGTCGGTGGCTCCGACCTCGGCCGCCTGCTGGGCACCTTGAACGAATTCCTCCGGGACAACGCCCGAACGCGCAGCGAACTGTTGGCCAGGCAGTCATGGACGGTAAACGCCGCGCGGCTGGCCGTCGCAGCCCCGTGGATCGTCCTGATGCTGCTGGCTTCCCGCCCCGAAGCCATCGCCGCCTATAACTCTGCAGCCGGAGCATCGGTACTTGTCGCCGGGATCATGATTTCGGTGCTCTGCTATCGGCTGATGCTCCGCATCGGTGCGCTGCCAGAGGAAGAGCGGGTTCTCCGATGAGCGCGCCGTGGATCCTTGCCGTCCTGTGTGGCCTGGCCTTGGGATCGGCGTTATGGCTGGCGGTGGTCAGGGTCCCTGTGATGCGTCAGATCCGGTTCAGCGAGCGTATTGCCCCGCAACTGCGATCCGGGGGACAGGCCTCCCGGCTGCTGGCAATCTCGACGGGGGACATCACGCCGTTTGGCCCGTTGGAACGGATCCTGCGCCCCGCGCTGCTCCTGGCAGTTCGCCGGCTCAACCGGTTGAATCCTGTCAGCAGGGACCTGGAACACCGGTTGGAAAGAGCAGGACGTGGACTTAGTGTCCTGGATTTCCGGGCGGAGCAGGTGCTGTGGAGCGGAGCGGGCCTGCTGGCGGGCGGTTTCGTAACCGTTTGGCTGGCCAGCACCGGCAGGGTGGGCGTCACGGGCGTCATCGCCGGCACGATCCTGGGCGCGGTGCTGGGCTTTATGTTCCGGGATAACCGGCTCGGTGCACAGATCCGGGCCCGGGAGGCCCGCATGCTGGCGGAATTTCCCAGTTTGGCGGAAATGATGGCGCTCGCCGTGGGTGCCGGTGAGAGTGCCAACGGGGCGTTGGAACGCATTGCCCGGACAGCCCACGGGGAGCTCGCCGGGGAGTTCTCCCGCATCCTCGGGGAGACCCGGTCCGGAGTGCCCCTGTCTGCTGCCCTGGCGCACTTCTCCAACCGGGTCCGGCTGGCACCGCTGTCCCGGTTCGTCGACGGGCTGACGGTAGCTATCGAACGCGGCACGCCGCTGGCGGACGTTATGCGGGCGCAGTCGCAGGACGTCCGCGACCTGGCCAAGCGGGAACTGATGGAAAGCGCCGGCAGGAAAGAGATCGCGATGATGGTCCCACTCGTGTTCGGCGTGCTTCCGTTGACTGTGCTTTTTTCGATTTTCCCCGGGCTGTCCCTGCTGGGGATAGCGCTCTAGGCATCCACGATGAAAGGAAACCCTCATGTACACCAATTCCGCGTCCCGTCTCCTGCTCTTCCTTGGCACCGCGCTGACGCTCCGGTTGAATCAGGCGCTGAAAGGCGACGACCGCGAGCGCGGCGACGTCCCCGGCTGGGTGATGATCACCCTGATGTCGGCAACGCTGGTGGCCTTCATCTTGGTCATGGCACAGGAGTATCTGGGGGCCATGTTCGAGGCGGCGATGGCCAAGGTGAACAACCCCTAAGGAGACTGGAGTGGCCGGACCGGGAGGCCGGATCCGCCGTCGTGGATTTCGTCATGGTGGGAGCCCTGCTGACACTGCTGTTCCTGTCGATCATCCAGTTGGCGCTGGTCCTGCACATCCGGAACACCCTGATCGATGCTGCTGCCTCCGGTGCACGGTACGGGACGCTGGCTGACCGCTCCCCGGGGGACGGGGCCGAGCGCACCGAAGAACTCATCCGCATCGCCCTCAATGACTCGCTGGCCGAGGATGTGGCCTTTGAGGAAACGACGCTGGATGGTGCCCGGATGCTGAAAATCACTGTCCGTGCCCCGCTTCCCGTGATCGGCCTCTTGGGACCAAGCGATGGGTTGGAGGTGACAGGACATGCCTACTGGGGAGTCGACGCCGCTGCCGGCGGCTGAGGAGGGCGCCGCTGAGGAAGGCGGCGCCGTTCATGTTCATTGTGCTGCTGCCTCTGGTGTCCGTTATCTAAACAATCAAGCTCGAACAGGAAGGAGGTAAAAATGAATATCACTGTATTAGTACCGGCACACAATGAGGAACACACTATAGGGGAAACCATCGAGTCCCTTCTCGCGCAGACCCGTAAGGCGGACCAGATCGTCATTATCGCAAATGGATGCACGGATCGGACGGCGGTGGTGGCAAGGAAGTATCCGGTAATAGTAATGGAACTGCCGCGCCTAAAACACCGCAAGTCGGAGGCCATGAATCGGGGGTGGAATATCTATGCCCGACACGCCGATCTTGTGGTTTCCATGGACGCAGACACTGTGCTTGCTCCCAATGCCATCGAAGACTGGGAGAAGGAGTCACAAAAGCGTCTCTTCGGAGGATCGACTTCCAAATTTACCATCCAGCAGCCAGGTTATTGGTGCAGGATGCAGAAATCCGAATATGCATACAACATCCAACAGGGGTTGAATCATGGGTGGACCAACGTCCTGGCAGGTGCCGGGTCTGCATTCTCCGGTTTTGCACTGAGGGAGATTGCCGACCGGGATGACCGGGAAGGACCGTGGTCGTACGAAAGCGCCGTGGAAGACTTCGAGCTGACCTACCGCCTGCGGGAAGCCGGGTACAGGACATATGTATCCCGTACAGTCCGGGCGTACACGGACGGGATGAAGAACATGAAGTCTCTCTGGGGACAGCGCATGAAGTGGCAGGCAGGTACATG
This sequence comes from Arthrobacter jiangjiafuii, assembly GCF_018622995.1. Taxonomy (NCBI): domain Bacteria; kingdom Bacillati; phylum Actinomycetota; class Actinomycetes; order Micrococcales; family Micrococcaceae; genus Arthrobacter; species Arthrobacter jiangjiafuii. The sequence continues at coordinate 2,626,820 of NZ_CP076022.1, read as the reverse complement.
CCAGGATCTGCTCCGCTTCGGAGTTAACCGCCTGACCATCAGGGACTGGGGAAGCCAGATACTGAATCTGATCGGACCGGTCATCCGGATGCTGTGGGTCACGGTGATAACCCTGGCGTTATACCTAGACACCCTGACAATAGTGTGGTGGGGACTACTCGTGCCCTTCTTGTTCATGGCGATTAACCTCAAGACTGCCGTTCGTATCCCGTTCAAGGACAAGTGGGACATCTTTATGGCCGTGACCATAATCCCTACGGAGTTCCTGGCCTGGATACGCGGTGGATGGATTATTGCGTCTTGGGGAGAAGTCATCCGCAAGAAGATCACCCACAAAGATCGTGACCTGTGGGCCGCGCAATACAAAGCGGAGGGGGTAGAAAGTGTACGAATACGCAACTGATCTGATTGCCAGTGGTATTGAGGCCAGCCTGGCAACAACCGGACTGGCGATAGGAACGACAATGCTGTTTATCCTGGGAGGAATCTTCGTTATAGCAGGCGTGTTCATACTTCTGAGGAAGAACTCGGTTGACCGACCGTAGGCACAGCAGGCACTTTGATGTCGTCAATACTGGCGGCCTTCACCCTGGTTTTGTCTCAGCAGCGTCTGGCCCAGCGGCGGTTTGGAGGTGAACAGGCCATGGGTACTTGGGCGTCGACGCCGCTGCCGGCGGCTGAGGAGTGCGACGCCGAGGAAGGCAGCGCCGTTGTGGAGTTCATTTTCCTGGGACTGCTGCTCCTGGTGCCTGTCATCTACCTCATCGTGACGGCGGGCCAGGTCCAGGGCGCCTCCTTCGCCGCCGTCGGCGCGGCCGAGTCGGCAGCGAAGGTCTATGTTGCCGCGGGCGACCCGGTACGCGCGGAGCAGCAGGCCCGGGCAGCGGCCGAGTTGGCCTTCACCGACTTCGGTTTCGAACCCGAGGCAATGCTGCTGGAAATCGCCTGCTCGGCCCAGTGCCTGACGCCCGGTTCCACGGTGACGGCGGAGGTCCGCTTCGATGTACCCCTGCCGCTGGCACCCGGAATCCCCGGCATGGAGTTCGCTCCGGTCACGGTGGACTCCGCCGCCACCCAGATGGTGGAGCGGTACGGGTGAGGGCGCTCCAACGCCGGTGGCACCGGCGACACGCTTCTGCCGGACAACCGATCAGTTCCCGAATCCGCACCAGCGCCAGCGGCGACGAGGGGCAGATCGGGGTACTGATTATCGGCTATCTCCTGGTGAGCCTGCTGGTTCTGACTGTGGTCATGGGCGCATCTGCCCTGTACCTGGGGCATAAGAAGCTGCTCTCGGCGGCCGACGGCGCGGCGATCGCCGCCGCGGATACCTTCTCTTTGGGGCAGGGATCAGGGTCAGCCGGCGTCCCGGCCGCCGTGCTCTCCCCAGCAGCAGTCCAGGCGGAGGTGAACCGGTACCTGGCGGACACGAACGCGGCGGCAAGGCTGCCCGGTCTCGGAGTGGACCGGGAAACCGGAACTTCGGACGGCCGCACGGCCAAAGTCGTGCTGACCGGGGTGGTGCATCCGCCGCTGGTGAACTTCCTGGTGCCGGACGGGATTCCGATCATGGCCGTCAGCGAGGCCCGGGCCCGCCTAAGCCAATAGGCCCGCTGAGCCAATAGGGCAGGCGGGCTAGGAAGCCTTGGCCTGTTCGATCGCAGGTGGGTGTCCCCAGCCGCCGTGGTCAACGTCGAGAAGTTCACCGTTCTCGGAGTAGCAAAGTGTCACCGGCTCGCCGTACTGGTCACAGCCCGGGTCGGGGCACCGGTCCTTGTGGCTGATGCTGTACTCGTTGGCAAAGTGCAGCTCCCACTCATCCAGCTTCCCCAACGCCCAGGGGTCTCCTTCGCCAGCAAGTGCCTCCAGCTCCTCCAGGGAGTAGCGGCGTCCGGACTCGGGGTGGCGGATCGGGGTCTGCGCTGATTCGGCGTTCGGGTTGCTCACATTCGGCTCCTTCTGCAGATGCTGACAGAACCAATCTACGTCCGCCAGCGGGCCACCTAGCAAACCTCCGGCCGTGGTGTGTCCGGGCAGATATCCGTCCGTTGGCCGCACCCAACGGACGGCGGACAGCAGGGGCCCGGGCTCATGGCGTAGGCTGTAAATACCATGGCTGAAATCGATTTTCCCGCGGAGATCCGCGCCCTCAGGTCCACCTTTGCATCCATCGAAGACGTCTCCGATGTGGCTGCCATCAAAGAGGACATCGAAGAGCTGAGCGAAATGGCGGGCGTCCCCGATCTCTGGGACGACCCCGCTGAAGCGCAGAAGATCACGTCCAAGCTCTCGCACCGGCAGACCGCGCTGGAGCGGCTCCAGAAGCTGGAATCCCGCATCGACGACCTCGAGGTCATGGTGGAGCTCGCCCGGGACGAGTCCGACGCCGAAACCAGGGCCGAAGCCGTCACCGAGCTGGAGTCCCTGCGCAAGTCGCTCTCCCAGCTCGAAGTGGTGACCCTGCTCTCCGGCGAGTACGACGAGCGTGAAGCCGTCGTCACCATCCGGTCCGGAGCCGGGGGAGTGGACGCGGCGGACTTCGCCGAGATGCTGCTGCGCATGTACCTGCGCTGGGCCGAACGCCACGGCTACCCGACCACGGTCCTGGACACCTCCTACGCCGAAGAGGCCGGCCTGAAATCGGCGACCTTCGAAGTCAAGGCACCCTACGCCTTTGGCACCCTGGTCGTGGAGGCCGGCACCCACCGGCTGGTCCGGATCAGCCCGTTCGACAACCAGGGCCGCCGCCAGACGTCCTTCGCTGCCGTCGAGGTCATTCCGCTGATCGAGCCGACCGACCACATCGACATCCCCGACAACGAGATCCGGGTCGATGTCTTCCGTTCCTCAGGCCCCGGCGGCCAGTCGGTGAACACCACCGACTCCGCGGTGCGCCTGACCCACCTCCCCACCGGGACCGTGGTGTCCATGCAGAACGAAAAGTCGCAGCTGCAAAACCGTGCCGCTGCCATGCGCGTGCTGCAGTCCCGCCTGCTGCTGCTGAAAAAGGAACAGGAGGACGCCGAGAAGAAGGCGTTCGCCGGAGATGTGAAGGCCTCCTGGGGGGACCAGATGCGGTCCTATGTCCTGAACCCGTACCAGATGGTCAAGGACCTGCGCACGGAACACGAAGTGGGCAACACCTCGGCAGTGTTCGACGGCGAGATCGACGACTTCATCGACGCCGGCATCCGCTGGCGTGCCAACGGCAGTGTGTCGGCGCGTAAGTAGCCGTTGCAGCCCTGCCGTTGCCGCGCGGCGGGCCTGAAGCAACCAGTCAAACGCACTGCAACGGCGACACACCGCCGGTAATCTGCCCGGACAGGTGGAACCGTCGATATAGTCGAACAGCCGGCGCCCTTACCCCAAACCAAGGCCCGTCTTCCGGCCGCACTGATGGGCGCTAAGCAGACATGATCACTTTCGATAACGTCACCAAGGTCTATGACCGCAATTCCAGGCCTGCCCTGAACTCCGTGAACCTCGAGGTGGACCGCGGCGAGTTCGTGTTCCTGGTCGGGGCCTCCGGCTCCGGGAAGTCCACCTTCATCCGGCTGATCCTCAAGGAGGAGCACGCGTCCCGCGGGACCGTCTACGTTGCCGGTTCCAACGTCGCAAAGATTCCCAGCTGGCGCGTGCCGCGCCTGCGCCGCGGAATCGGCGTCGTCTTCCAGGACTTCCGGCTGCTGCCGAACAAGACAGTGTTCGCCAACGTGGCCTTTGCGATGCAGGTGATCGGCCGCAGCCGCGCGGTAATCCGCGATTCCGTGCCCGAGGTCCTGAAGACCGTCGGCCTGGAAGGCAAGGACAACCGCCTGCCCCACGAGCTCTCCGGTGGTGAGCAACAGCGCGTGGCCATTGCCCGCGCCATCGTCAACAAGCCGGGAATCCTGCTCGCCGATGAGCCCACCGGAAACCTTGACCCCACTACTTCGCTGGGCATCATGAAGGTCCTGGACCGCATCAACCAGAACGGCACCACCGTAGTCATGGCCACCCATGACGACGACATCGTGAACGCCATGCGCAAGCGCGTGGTGGAGCTGCACCACGGAAAGATCGTGCGCGACGAGCGGGAGGGCATCTATCTGGGTGCCCCCCAGACCCAGCAGGGAGCCATCATTCTGCCGGAGTCGATCATTCTGCAGGGCGGTGTCCGCAAGCACGACGGCGGCCCGCAGGCTTCCGGTGCTCCGGCCACCCCGGGTGCAAACGGCGCAGCAGGAACGGAGGCCGCCGAATGAGGCTCGCATTTGTCCTCGGCGAAATCGGATCAGGCATCCGGCGCAACCTGTCCATGGTGGTCTCGGTCATCCTGGTGACATTTGTGTCGCTCACTTTCGTAGGTGCGGCAGGCCTCCTGCAGCTGCAGATCGGCCAGATGAAGGGGTACTGGTACGACAAGGTGCAGGTGGCGGTCTTCCTGTGCGTTGATTCCTCCACCACGCCGTCCTGCGCCTCCGGCCCGGTGACTGACGAGCAGCGCACCGCCATCGAAGAGCAGCTCGCTTCCCCCGCCTTTTCCCAATACGTCGCCTCTGTGGACTATGAGGACCAGGAGACGGCGCTGAACCATTTCCGGGACCAGTTCGCCAACTCGCCGCTGGTGGACTCGGTCACCGCCGACCAGCTGCCGGAGTCGTTCCGGGTGTCCCTCGTGGACCCGGAAAAGTACGAGGTCATCAACGAGGCGTTTTCGTCGATGCCCGGCGTGGAAACCGTCAGCGACCAGCGTGAACTGCTGGAGAAGGTCTTTTCCTTCATGAACATGGCATCGCTGATCGCGCTGTTCATCGCCGGGGTGATGCTGGTGTGCGCGATCCTGCTCATCGCCACGACGATCCGGCTCTCGGCCTTCAGCCGCCGCCGGGAAACCGGCATCATGCGGCTGGTTGGAGCGTCAAAGGTCGTCATCCAGCTGCCGTTTATCCTCGAAGGCGTCATCGCCGCCCTCATTGGTGCCGTCCTGGCTTCAGGTACGCTGTGGGCAGTGGCACACTTCTTTATCGGTGCCCTGGCCAAGGCCTATCCGGCCACTGCGTTCATCTCGGCGCAGCAGGTGCTGGTGCTCAGCCCGGTCCTACTCATAGTCGGGGCGCTCCTGGCAGGCGTATCCTCGCTGCTGACGCTTCGACGATACTTAAAGGTTTAGAGTGATGCGCACTCTGAAGAGAAAGCGGACAAACTCCATGGACGGTTCCACCAATGGTTAGCGCGGCTTCGCGGCCGGCCGCGAAGCCTGCCCTGCGCAAAACCACCGTCGGCGTGGTTGCTTCCGCCATGCTTGCCCTGACACTGGCGTTTAGCGGCACGGCAACTGCCGACGAGCTAGACGACCGCAAGGCGGCCATCGAGGCGGAGCAGCAGAAAACCCAGGAAACGTACGAGTACCTTGACGCCGAGACCAGCCGCAAGGTCGCGGAGCTGGCGGTTTACCAGCAGCAGCTGCCCGGCGCCCAGCAGAGCCTTACGGACGCTGAAGGCCGCGTTTCGACGGCGGCCGGAAAGGTCGGCGCACTGACCGACCGGGTTGCCCTCGCCCAGGAAACCCGCAACACGATCACGTCCCAGATCGCCTCGGACCAAGAGGCCATGGACGATACTCAGGATGTCATCGGGCAGATTGCCGCCCAGGCTTACAAGAGCGGCGGGGTCCCCTCCAGTTTCTCGCTGATCCTCGGAGCCGAGGGCGCGGAAAGCCTGACCGATTCGATGGGTCTGGCCGAACAGGTAATGCGCAGCCAGAACGCCGCAATGCAGAAGCTCTCAGAGCAAAGCGCCACCAACCTGAACTCGGAAGCGCGCCTGGCAGCGGTCGAGGAAGAGATCTCGAGCCTGAAGGTTCAGGCCGAGGCTGCGCTTAAGGTCGAGCAGGAAGCCCGCGACGCCGCAGCAGCCGAGAAGGCCAAGGTTGACACCCTGATTGAGCAGACGGCAGCAGCGAACGCTGCCCTGGAGGCCCGGAAACCGATCGTTCAAGCGCAGTTGGCTTCGCTGGAGACGGCGAAGGCCAAGGCAAATGCCGACATCGCCGAGCGCCAGCGTGAGCAGCTGGAAAAGGCCCGGAAGGAAGAGGAAGCCCGCGTTGCCGAGGCCAACCGTCAGGCCGCGGCGGAGGCGGCCCGTGCCAACCGGCCCGCGCCGGCACCGCAGGTTCCTTCCACCACCCCCACCAACCCGTCCGCCTTCGGTCTGCGCATGCCGGTCAATGCACCGATATCCTCCGGGTTCGGCTGGCGCGGCGTGCCCGCCGGGACCATCGACTTTTACGGCAACGGCGGGTACCTGCACTCCGGCGTCGACTTCGCGGCCCAATGCGGCACCCCCGTCTATGCACCTGCTGGCGGCAACGTGTGGAAGGCGATCCCCGCATCCAACCAGAGCGAGATGATCGGCGCCGGCAACTACGTGGTCTTGGATCACGGAGTGATCGGCAGGAGCGCGCTGGCCACGAACTACTACCATCTGACCAGCTACGTCGTCTCGCAGGGCCAGTACGTAAACGCCGGACAGCTGATCGGCTACGTGGGGACCACCGGCAACTCGACGGGCTGCCACCTGCACTTCGAGACCATCCTGAACGGCGCCGCGGTTAATCCGATGGGCCTGCTGTAGGCCTACAATAGAGTTTTCCGTTCGTCGAAAAGGAGTTGCCCCGTGCCCAGAGAAAGTGGCCGTAAGGTTGTGGCCACCAACCGCAAGGCCCGGCACAACTACGAAATCCTCGACACCTATGAAGCCGGCATGGTCTTGATGGGAACAGAGGTCAAGTCGCTGCGTGAGGGACGGGCCTCCCTGGTGGACGGGTTCGGTACCTTCTACAACGATGAACTCTGGCTAGAGGCCTGCTACATTCCGGAATACCTCAACGGCAGTTGGACCAACCACTCCGCACGCCGCCGCCGCAAGCTCCTGCTGCACCGCGAGCAGCTGGACAAGATCATGCAGAAGACCCGGGAAACCGGGTTCACCATCGTTCCCCTCCAGCTGTACTTCCTGGACGGGCGCGCCAAGGTGGAGATCGCCGTCGCCCGAGGCAAGCGTGACTATGACAAGCGCCAGACCCTGCGCGAGAAGCAGGACAACCGGGAAGCCCTGCGCGATATGCGCGAGAAAAACCGCGGCGCCTGAGCATTGCTGAAGGCGGCCGGTACCGAAGGCGGGCTGGTTCCGACGCCGGGCCCACCCTTGCCGGGGAACATGGGCTACACTTAATCCACCGGTCTGAGGATCGGTGCAGTAAGTGATTGAACAGTTGGTAATTCCATACGGGGATGACAGGTTTCGACGGTGTTAGTCGAGACAGGTGAAGCGGGCCGAGGATGCAGGGTTATCTCGTAAACGCTCCTTGCAAAACAATAAGTGCCGATTCAAAGCGCACTGACTTCGCTCTCGCTGCCTAAGCAGCGGGCATAGTCCGTCAGCCCGGGAATGCTCTCGTCCCGGATCCTGGCGTCATTTAGAGGGCCACTGCTGAACATGCTCGCCGTTGGCGTGTTCGGGACTCTTAAACGGCTGGGCCCGGATCAGCTGCTTGTCTGCATGACAGCTGGGGCCGAGAAAATCCACCGCAGACTGCGCCCGGAGAAGCCCTGACAACACGACATCGGACGGGGGTTCAATTCCCCCCATCTCCACCAACTCAAAGCAGGGAAGGTGCCATCAGGCACCTTCCCTGCTTTTTTGTTTTCCGGACCGGTTGCGGGCCGCTGTGCGAGTTGTTGGTCACACGTTAACGGTTTTTGGCCCCGGGTCCGCCGGCGGGCAGAGGAGTGAGTGCAGGAATTGGTAGACTGGCGGAAGCCGGAAACCTGTCCGCAAGGCAGGGCCACCGGTCTTCCGCCTCGGCGGGTCCGAGAAATGCCGCCGCGTATCGGCGTGCGGTTCGGCAGCATCCGCCCGAACGCGCTCCGTCCGGGCACCTGAGCTATAACCGGTCGATGAGACCCCTGTAGGAGACGCACCACTTTATGCAAAGCCTGGACCATGGAACACAATCCGAAGAACTCTGGAACCGCCGCTACGACGAAAATGTGGCTGAAGTCAATCAGCTGTGTGATTCGCTCAAGGCGCTGAAGCCCGGCACCGAGGTGCCCTACGTCGATCCGATGCACGACGTGGGAGACACCCGCATTGTGAGCCTGTTCTCCAATATCGGCACCGCCCACAAGTCCGGCTTCATTACGGCAGGCGACGACGACGCCATCGCCCGCCTGCTCGGCGTTCACTGGCAGGTGGGCCTTCGCCCGGAATACGTGATGCCCTGGAACACCTACCCCTGGTTCGTTCCCGGAGAGCCCAACGGAAAGCTGACCAAGGAGCAGATCCAGGAAGGCCTCAAGCCCCTGCTGCGTTTCCTGGCCCTGGTACCCCGCGCCTCGGCGATCGTTGCCCACGGGACCGAGGCCCAGCGGCTCTGCGCAGCCTTCCTCAAGACCGAGAACCGGATGATCTACCGCCGCAGCTTCAAGATCTACAAGGCCCGGTCCGTGGACGGCCGGGCATTCGGCGCCACGGCCGAGCGGCAGGAAGACGGCCTGGCCACCATGAGGATTGCCTACAAGGACGCCATGGCCCGCACCGGGCTGGCCGTGCCCGAGAGCTAGCCTTTTCACCAAGCCGGACAGGCGCCGGCAGGAAGCAGGCACCGGCAGGACAAAAAGCCAGGCACGCTGCCCCGGATTGGGGGAGCGTGCCTGGCTTTTTAGTTGTCCTGCGGCTAGTTGTCCTGCCCTGTTCCGGGCGCCGGAGCTTCGGAGACGGGAACATCCACGTAGCCGATAAACCGGGTTCCTATGCCGTCGTATTCTCCCCGGACCCTGCCGGCCTCCAGCGGCGGCAGGTCGCTGCTGGCGTGGTCGGCGCACGCCAGGAAGGCGAACTCCGGCCACCACTTCTTCGGCCGGGCGGTTTCACGGTAGCCGCAGACGGTACACTCCAGCTCCACCCATACCGGCCGTTTGCCGGTGCGGTTGGCCCGGGACTGGGCGAGCCACTTCGGCGGGTTGGCCTTCAGATCTTCCAGCTCCTCCTCGGAGAGGCGGGCGGGAATTCCGTGGCGGGTAGCCATTTCAAGGGGAATGTCTAGGGCAAGTGCGGCCTGGCGTCTGGTAATCATCCCCATCAACGATACGGGACACGGACCGGGCCTTGGGCCTGCGTAGCCTTAGTCGGCGAACGCCTGGCGCAGCTTTGCCTCCTGGTCCTTGGAGAGATTCGTGTAGATCAGTTTGGCGTCGGGGTAGCTGCTCCGGAAGGCATCCAGCACACGGTCCTCCACAGCATCGGAGGTCAGGACAAACAGGGCAGAGGTGCCCGGGGTGACTTCGGCGCGGACCTGCTTGATGAAACCGTCGTCGATCCCCACATCCACCATGGAGGCCGAGAGTGCGCCAACTGCGGCGCCCACCACGAGGCCGATGAGCGGCACAAAGAAGATCAGGCCAAACAACAGTCCCCAGAACCCGCCGCCCAGGGCTCCGGCGCCGACCAGATGGTGTTCCTGGATGGTCCGGGGCTTTTTCTTGTCCTGGGGCCAGGTGACAACGGCTGAATCCTGCACATTAATGAGTCCCTGCGACTGCAGGGACGAGAGGGTCTCGGTTGCCTGCTCCGCAGCACCTGAATCAGAGAATTTCCATACGGTCAACGTTGCCATGTTTGCTCCAAACGATTGGAATTCGGAAGCCTCCGCGGAGGCACCACCGGAGGGAAGTAGCGTTCACGATAACGACGGCGGCAACCTGCTGGCAATGAAACCGGGGGTTCCGGTGTGGTACTGCCCGCCTGCAAGCCGGCGCCCTGTCAGTGGGGCGCCCGCCGACGTAGAATGCCCGCATCCGCCCGCTGAATGAGCCACATGAGAGGCACCGCATGAGCGATCCCGACCGGCCGGCCTGGTGGACAAACGCCGTCGCCTACCAGATCTATCCCCGCAGCTTTGCCGACAGCACCGGCAGCGGTACAGGCGACCTGGCGGGGATCACCGGCAAGCTGGACTATCTCGCCGAGCTGGGCGTGGACGTCATCTGGCTGTCCCCGGTCCACCAGTCGCCGCAATTCGACAATGGCTATGACATCAGCAATTACCGCAAGATCGATACACTCTTTGGCTCCGAGGAGGACTTCGACGATCTGCTCGACGGCATCCACGCCCGGGGCATGAAGCTCATTATGGACCTGGTGGTAAACCATACCTCCAGCGAACATGAGGCATTCCGGGAATCGGCGGCCACGCGGGACAACGCCGAGCGGGATTCCTATTGGTGGCGTGATCCCCGCCCCGGGTTTGAGCCGGGGGAACCGGGGGCCGAGCCGAACAACTGGGGCTCGCACTTCGGCGGCTCCGCCTGGACTTACGATCCGGTGACCGAGCAGTACTATCTGCACCTCTTCACACCCCAGCAGCCGGACCTGAACTGGGAGAATCCGCGGGTACGCGCCCGGGTCCACACCATGATGAACTGGTGGCTTGACCGGGGCGTGGATGGATTCCGGATGGACGTCATCAATTTCATTTCCAAGGATCCTGCCCTGCCCGACGGCGTGGTGGAACCCGGAGGGGTCTGGGGCGACGGGTCCCCGCATTTCACATCCGGGCCGCGGATCCACGAGTTCCTGCAGGAGATGCGGCGCGCGGTCTTTGCCGGCCGCGACGGCGACTACCTCAACGTGGGGGAGACCCCGGGCGCCACCGTGGACCAGGCCCTGCTGTTCACCGATCCGCACCGGGGCGAGCTGGACATGGTGTTCCAGTTTGAACACGTCAACCTGGACCAGCGCCCGGGCAACAAATGGGACTACCGGGACCTGGACCTGCGCGACCTCAAGACCAGCTTCAACCGGTGGCAGCGCGGCCTGGCGGAAACCGGATGGAACAGCCTGTATCTGGGCAACCACGACCAGCCGCGGCACCTGTCCCGGTTCGGCGACGACGGCGTTTACCGCTACGAGTCGGCGACGCTGTGGGCCACTCTCCTGCACCTGCACCGGGGCACGCCCTATGTCTACCAAGGCGAAGAGCTCGGCATGACCAACGCCGGGTTCACCTCCATTGATGAGTACCGCGACGTCGAATCGCTGAACTATTATGCCGAGGCACTCCGCCGCGGAACCGGAGCCAAGGCAGCGTTGCGCGCTCTCGGCGCCATGAGCCGTGACAACGCCCGCACCCCGATGCAGTGGAGCGGGCAACGCCATGCAGGATTTACTTCCGGAACACCCTGGATTCCGGTGAACGCGAATTACCCCGCCATCAACGCGGAGGCGGATCTGGCCTCGGACCGCTCGATTTACCGCTACTACCAGCGACTGATCAGGCTCCGGCATGAGTCCCCGGTGGTGGCCCTGGGCGATTTCCACCTGCTCGATCCGGGCCACCCGGTCCTGTATGCGTTCCGGCGCAGCCGCGGTGACCAGCAGTTCCTGGTGACCTGTAATGTGTCAGCCGATCCGCTGATGCTGCCCTCGAACCTGGGCTCCGGTGACCTGATCCTCGGCAACTACACCGACCCGGGCAACCCCCATCAACTGCGCCCGTGGGAGGCGCGGATCATGGATATCTCAACCTATGAAAACGGGTAGCAGGCTTTCGAATCGCTGGGGCTAAAGTTGTCTCTGTGACAGAGCAGAAGACGCAAGCAGGCCCTGACGAAGAGAAGGCTGCCGTTGGTGGCCGGCGGGGTCCGGCAGCTGTCCGCCAGATCCTGGCTTTCGGCCTGGAAACGGCCCTCCTGTTTGCCGTCGCCTATTCGGCGATTGCAGCCTTCCCCGGTCACGGGGCCCTGGCAGCCATCGCTGCGCTGGCCGTAACCGTTGGGCTCTGGAGCTTTTTCATGGCCCCACGGGCGAAGCTGCGGCTGCCCTGGCCCCTGCTGCCGGTTGTGGCGGCCTGCGCCTTCCTGGCCGGAGCCGCAGCCCTGACATTCAGCGGGCTCCTGCCGGCCGCACTGATCCTGGCTGCTGCCGCCGCGGCCAACCTGGTCTGGGACCTGGCCTCAGGGCATCCTGCCGCCGGAGCCGCCATCAGCTCGACCGGCAGCCGTCCGACCGGCCGTCGGGCAGCCGGACGCTAGCCCCGGCAACCCTTCCCAGACGATAGGGCCGCTGCAACGCCGTCCGATCAGCGTCACTGGGCCGTCAATGCCTGCGCGAACAACGGTCCCAGGGCGGCAAACCCTCCCTGCCTGACTGCTGCCCGCTGGCGCTGCGCGCCGCTGCCGTTGTCAAACATATGGGCGAGGCCGGCACGGACATAGCCATAGTCTCCGGATTCCTCCAGGGCCGGGCGGATGTACGCGAGCAGGGCCCCCACCTGGTCGGCAGCGGAGCGGCCGAGATGCCCGCCGGCCGGGCCGTGGTCCAGCAGCTTTCCGCCCAGCCCGAACCGGGCAGCCTGCCAGAGGCCGGCGTCCAGGATTTCCGGATCAGAGAGGGCATCCGGGCTGCCCTCGATGCCCGATCCGTCCTCCGCCAGCGCCGTCGTCACCAGCCCGCGGGTCACCAGCGCCAGCAGGACGGCGTCGCGGGCCTCCAGCTGGGTATCGGCGACGCGGACCTCCACTGTCGGGAAGGTGTCGGAGAGCCGGGCTATCCAACCCACATGGCCCGAATCCAGGACCACGTCGGTGGCGATGAGCCGGGCAAGCCTGGCATCGTAGTCGGCGGCATCCTGGAAGAACGGCGGGCAGCCCTGAACCGACCAGCGCCGGTAATGGATGATCCGCCAGCTGGCGAACATGCTGTCCCGGCCATGCCAGTAGGGGGAATTGGTGCTGATTGCTCCGAGCGTGGCCAGCCACGGCCGGATCTGGTTGAGCACCTGGACGCCGCTGTCCCTATCGGGGACGGCCACGTGGACATGGGTCCCGTTCACATAGTGCTCCTCGGCTACCGCCCCGGTCATCTCACCCATGCTCCGGTACCGTTCGGTGGCGGACACGAGGGCCGGGCCGGGGTCGATGAGCGGTGCTGCGCCGGTGGGCGCAGCGGCAAGCCCGGCATCTGCAGCGGCCTGGGCCAGACGGCCCCGAAAATCGAGCAGGGAGGCAAGCGCTTCCTCCGGCTCAGTGCAGATAGGGGTGGAGCTCTCCACCTGAGAGGCCAGCAGCTCGGCGGTGCTGGTGTAACTGCTGCCGTCCTGGGGGGTGAGGCTGGCAACCAGCTCTGCGGCCCGGGCGCTGGGCATCGAGCTGCCCGGATCCATGAGCAGGAATTCTTCTTCGATGCCGAACGTGACCATGTGGTACCCCTGTTCGCAGCAGCAGAGAGCATGTTTGGACGGTTTGGGCCCCTCGGGCGCCGGAAAATCAGACTACAGGTGACACCCGCCCGGGGACAGGGACGGGCAGGGACGCGCCCGGGGGTGGCTGACCGGCTCAGGCGGCGAGCAGCCGGCCGAGGGCGGCAGCGGCCACGCCAAGGGCCAGGTTGGCGGTGACATTGACTGCCGCCGCCCATCGGCGACCATCCAGGAACAAGGTCAGGCTGGCGACGCTGAAGGAGCTGAAGGTGGTGAGCCCGCCGGCCAGGCCGGCGGCAGCGACCGGATAAGCGCGGGCACCGAGGGCACCACCGTCCAGCAGCCCGTAACACCAGCCGATTAACAATGAGCCGGCCACATTAACGACCAAGGTGGCGACCGGAAACGAAACCCCGGTTGGGCGGCGCCTACGCGTGAACCAGGCGTCGAGGGCAAATCTGGCCAGGGCACCGAGTACCGAGGCGGCGCCCACCCAAAGCGCCGTCATGATCCGTCACCCGTTTGCCGGCCCCGGGTCGCCGCTCCGGCCCGTCCGCCCAGCCAGAGACCGATGGCCGCCGCGCCGAAGCCGCCCGCCAGCGTCAGCACGAGGTAGCCGATCCATAAATCGTGCCGGCCGGCCGCGAGCGGAACTTCGAGGGAGAGCGCAACGGCCGAAAAAGTGCTGAAGGACCCCAGGAACCCGGGGCCCATTCCCGCCTTCAGCCAGAACGGGACCATCGGACGGGTCACCCACCAGGAGGTGAGGAAACCCAGAGTCAGGCTGGCGCCTGCGTTGATCCCCAGTGTGGTCCAGTCCAGGGCGGCCGGGTCCGGCGGGAAGCGCTGCAACAGCCCGTACCGGGCAAGGCCGCCGGCGAAGGCGCCGGCCGCAACGGCAGCCCACACCGGCCAATCGAGCCGGGGCAGAGGGGCAGGCAGCGTCCCCGGTCGCTCAGCCATGGTCCAGGGGCGGGACGGCGGCGGAGGGCACCACCCGCCACGACAGGGTCAGGTACGGCAGATCCAGCGGCTGCCCGGGCTGGTAGCCCAGATGATCGAAGAGGTACCAGGTGAGGTTCGCCAGGACCTTGGCACGCGTCACCTCGTTGGCGGAAAGATAGTAGGAGCGGGACTTGGCCAGCTCCATCAGGTCTTCCGGGGTCATCTGTTGCGTCCATGAACTTGTGTGGGAGGCCTGGGGGAGGAATTCAGGGCCGACCACGGGCCGGAATCCCGGACGCAGCACGTCGCCGGCATGGATGATGCGGGAATAGCGGTGCACCCAGGGGACGCTGACGTCGAGCTGGTTCCAGACAAGCCCCAGGATGCCTCCGGGCCGCAGGACGCGCGCCAGTTCGGTGCTGGCGGCGATCGGATCGCACCAGTGCCAGGCCTGCGCTACGGTCACGGCGTCCATGGAGGCCGTGGGCAGTCCGGTCGCCTCCGCGGTGCCCACCATGACCGGAACGTCCGGCAGGCCCTGCCGGAGTTGGCCGAGCATGTCGGCGGAGGGGTCGACGGCGGTGGTCCGGTAGCCGGCCGCGACCAGGAGGCGGGTGTACTTTCCGGTGCCAGCGCCGACGTCGGCCACCTGCGCGCCGGCCACCGCAGCCGGTCCGGTTATGCCCTCGAACAACCAGTGCACGGCATCGGCGGGATAGCCGGGCCGGATGCGGTCGTAGTGCTCTCCGCCGTCCTCGTAGCTGCGTGCCAGTTCCTTCCGGCGCAGCGCTTGGAGCCGCGGACCGGCCGATGTAGCTGTCATGCTCAGAGCAGGTCGTCCAGGCCCGGATTCAGCCGGTGGAGCACTTCGCTGTGCAAGGCACCGTTGGTCACCAGGGCGTTGCCGCCGAACGGACCGTCCTCGCCTTCCAGCGAGGTGAACCGGCCGCCGGCTTCGGTGATGATCGGCACGAGGGCAGCCATGTCGTAGAGGTTCAGCTCCGGCTCGCAGGCGATGTCCACGGCCCCTTCGGCGACCATGCAGTAGGACCAGAAATCGCCGAAGGCGCGGGTGCGCCACACCGACTCGGTCAGGCCGATGAACTCGTCAAAGTTTCCGCGTTCCTTCCAGCCGCCCAGACTGGAGTAGGACAGCGAGGCGTCCGCAAGGTTGGAGACGTTGGAGACCCGCAGCCGGGTGGCGGAGGCCAGGGAGCGGCCCATGTAGGCGCCGGTGCCGGTGGCGGCCCACCAGCGCTTGCCCAGGGCCGGTGCGCTGACCACGCCCAGGACGGGGACGCCGTCGTCGACCAGGGAGATCAGGGTGGCCCAGACGGGGACGCCGCGGATGAAGTTCTTGGTGCCGTCAATGGGGTCGATGACCCAGCGGCGCGGGCCGGAGCCGGTGGAGCCGAACTCCTCGCCGAGGACGGCGTCGCGTGGCCGGGCACGGGAAAGCTGCCCGCGGATCGCGTCCTCCGCTGCCTTGTCCGCGTCAGTGACGGGAGTCAGGTCCGGCTTCGTTTCCACCTTGAGGTCCAGGGCCTTGAAGCGGGACATGGTCTGGTCGTCGACGGAATCGGCCATCACGTGGGCGAGGCGCAGGTCATCGTTGTAGTTCTGAGCGAACGGCATACTGTTCAACTTATCCTTATTCGGCGGTCGTTGCCCGGGATGACACCGCGCCGGGCTGGCTGTGGCGCGGTTCCGCCGAAGCGTTGGGATGCCGGAGCCTGTGCAGCGGGCCTCATTGGAGACCCAGTTCCTTGGCTGAGGCACGGTTTTCGGTCCTGGTGCCGGAGCTGAGCAGCCGGCGCAGCGAGGCCAGCCGCGCCGGACCGGCGGCGCCTGCCTGGCCCGAGGCCACCCACGGATCCAGTCCGCAGTCCCGCGCCTGGTCGTCATGGCGGCAGCCGCGTTCACAGGTGTCGGTTCCCGGGGCAAGATCAGGGAACGCCTGCAGGATGCGGTCGGGGTCCACATGGGCGAGGCCGAAGGACCTGATACCGGGGGTATCGATGATCCAGCTGCCGGCGGGTGCGTCCAGGACCTTCAGCGCCAGGGCCGAGGACGAGGTGTGCCGGCCGCGGCCGGTGACGGCGTTGACGCCGCCGGTGGCGCGGTCGGAACCGGTCAGCGCGTTGACCAGGGTGGATTTGCCCACGCCGGAGTGGCCCACCAGGACCGATACCTTGCCCTCCAGATGGCTGTGCAGCTGCTCGACTGCGGAGCCCTGCAGCCTCGCGGACAGCCCGTCGTCCGAGCGCGCATCAATGCCGGAGGCGTCGTCGGACGCGGTGCGGGAAATGATGACGTCCAGATCCAGATGCTCATAGTTCGCCAGCAGGTCGGCCGGATCCTTGATATCTGCCTTGGTGATACAGAGCAGGGGAGAGATCCCGGCGTCGTACGCTGCGACCAGGGCGCGGTCAATGAAACCGGTGCGGGGCTCGGGATTCGCGGCCGCCACCACGATCACAAGCTGGTCGGCGTTGGCGACGACGGCGCGTTCCACCGGATCCGTGTCATCGGCGCTGCGCCGCAGCAGGGTGCGGCGGTTCTGGATCCGGACCAGGCGGGCGAGGGTGTCGGGTCCGCCGGACACATCGCCGACCAGCGAGACGAGGTCGCCTGCGACCACCGGGTTCCGCCGCAGTTCACGGGCCCGGGCTGCGGTGACGATGCGCTCGGTGGGGGTGTCTTCGTCGACGACGGCGGTATACCGGCCGCGGTCAACGGTAATGATGCGTCCGGTGACGGCCTCGTCGTAGGCGGGACGGTCCTTGGTGCGGGGTCGGGAGCCTTTTTTGTTGGGGCGGATCCGGACGTCGGATTCATCCCAGCTTCCGGTGGAGCGGGGCATCAGCGGGTTCCTTCGGTGACCGTAGCGGTGAGTTGCTGCCACAGCTGCGGGAATTCGGGCAGTGTCTTGGCGGTGGTGTCGATGTCCTGGACGAGGACACCGGGGACGGCCAGTCCGATCAGGGCGCCGGCGGTGGCCATGCGGTGGTCCGCGTAGGTTTCAAAGAGGCCGCCGTGCAGCGCTGCCGGGCGGATGGACAGGCCGTCTTCGGTTTCCTGCACGTCGCCGCCCAACCGGTTGATTTCCGTCGCCAGGGCTGCGAGCCGGTCTGTTTCGTGGCCGCGCAGGTGCGCGATGCCGGTCAGCCGCGAGGGAGAGTCTGCCAGGGCGCACAGGGCGGCGACAGTCGGGGCGAGTTCGCTGGTGTCTGCCAGCTCTGCGCCGGTGATGTGTCCGGTACCGGTGACGGTCAGGGTGCCGCCGGAAAGGGCGGCGGTGCCGCCGAGCTGCGGCAGGATCTGCCGCCACCGGTCTCCCACCTGGGAGGTGTGTTCCGGCCAGCCGGCCATGCGGACGGTGCCGCCGGCCACCAGGGCGGCGGCCAGGAACGGCCCGGCGTTGGAGAGGTCCGGTTCGATGGTGATGTCGAAGGCGCGGATGGGCCCGGGGGACACCTTCCACTCGTTGGGAACGGAATCATCGACGACGACGCCGACCCCGCGCAGGGCCTGAACAGTCATGGCGATGTGGTCCCGGCTCGGAACGGCAACCCCGGAATGGACCAGGTGCAGTCCGTCCCGGAACCGCGCGCCCGCCAGCAGCAGCGCTGATACGAATTGGGAGGAGGCACCGGCGTCGATTTCCAACCGCCCGCCGGCCACCTCCCCGGTGCCGCTCACGGTGAACGGCAGGGAACCCGCACCGTCGTCGTGCACGTCCACGCCGAGTCCGCGCAGGGCATCGATCGCCGCTGACATCGGACGGATGCGTGCGTGCGGGTCGCCGTCAAAGGCGGTGCTGCCCTTTTTCAAAGCCGCCAGCGGCGGCACGAAGCGCATCACCGTCCCCGCTAAACCGCAGTCAATCTCAGCCTCGGCCGCGGCTCCCGGCTCCATCGGGCGGACCTCAAGGTCCGGCCCGAAGGCACCGTCGCCGTCGACTTCCGTCACGGTGGCCCCCAACGCCCGCAGGGACC
This sequence comes from Arthrobacter jiangjiafuii, assembly GCF_018622995.1. Classification (NCBI taxonomy): domain Bacteria; kingdom Bacillati; phylum Actinomycetota; class Actinomycetes; order Micrococcales; family Micrococcaceae; genus Arthrobacter; species Arthrobacter jiangjiafuii. The sequence continues at coordinate 2,608,637 of NZ_CP076022.1, read as the reverse complement.
GGACCATCAGCTCGGTGTCGCGTGAGTGCAGGGGCGCCCGCAGGCGGCTGGGGCCATCAGCCAAAGCGGCCAGGACCAGGTACCTGTTGGTCAGTGACTTGGAACCGGGGATCCGGATGTCGGCGTCCAGCGGGGCAGTAACCCGCGGGGCGGGCCAGGGTGAGATGCTCTGGGGTTCAGCGGGGAAGGACATACGGCTAGGAACCCACGATGCCGGATGCGGTGGAACGTACGGTCTTGTTGGCCTTCTTCAGCTGCCTGGCCGCGTCCTTCTTTACGGAACGTGACTTGCGGCCGGCATCCTTGCCCAAGGAGGCAACGCTGCGGCGGGTGTCGTCGGCCAGGTGGCCGGCGCGCCAGGCCAGGCCCGGACGTCCGTTGGTGTCAACGGCTACCAGCAGGACGGCGCCAATGAGGGAGAGGTTCTTCAGCAGGCCCGCGCGGCGCGCCTTGCGCTCATCGGGGGTGTCGATCTCCGCATTCTTGTATTCCACGACCGCGTTCAAGACGGCAGTGCCGGTCAGCAGCAGCCCGGACAGCCGGGGCAGCTTGCCCAGGGCCAGCAGTGCGCCGGCGCCCACCTGGGTTGCACCCAGGACTTTGGCGACGAGCTGGGGGTTTCCGGTGACGGCCGCGGCGGAGGGCACCATGTCGCCCACCCGCTTCAGCGTGGGGCGCAGCTGCTCGGCGGTGTTGTCGGCATCCCGGAGCCGGTCGGCTCCGGCGGCAATGAAGCCGGTGGCAAGCAGGGGACGGGCGAGCAAACGGACAATCGACATATTGACCTCCTGGTGGCTGTCCGGTCTCGGAATAACCGGGCAGAATACTCCTAGTTTTGCACTTTTACGGAGCAGGCACACCTTATGCATCAGGGCGGGCCGCGGGCCCGGAGCGGAATAAGCACTACGGGAGAGGCGTTGTGGGGGTATAAGGCGTTTGTCCCGGATAAGGGAAGCGCAACTTCGGCGCCGAGGCGTCCTTTGAATGCAGGGTAAGGAGAGTGAACGTGCCAGGTGCCTTGGCAACGGCCGCCGGCCCGGCGGCAGCAGGTTCCCCGATCCAGCTACGAGTGGGGGCAGGTCCCCGCACCGTAGACTGGGAGGTAATGAGAACTGATGTGCCGGAAGGCAGCCCCCAGGTGGAAGACTCCGAGTTGGATGTCGCTTCCGAATCGGAAGCGGCCCGTAAGCTGCGCTTTGAGCGCGACGCAATGCAGTATGTGGACCAACTGTATTCCGCAGCAATGCGCATGGCCCGCAACCCCTCCGATGCCGAGGACCTGGTCCAGGAGGCCTATACCAAGGCGTTCTCCGCGTTCCACCAGTACCGTCCGGGAACGAACCTGAAGGCGTGGCTGTACCGGATCCTGACGAACACCTACATCAACCTGTACCGCAAGCGCCAACGCGAGCCGCTGCAGGCAAACTCGGACGGCGTGGAGGACTGGCAGTTGGCCCGGGCCGCGGAGCACAGCTCCACCGGCTTGCGGTCCGCCGAAGCTGTGGCCCTGGACCACCTTCCCGATTCCGATGTCAAGGACGCGCTCCAGGCCATTCCGGAGGAATTCCGGCTGGCCGTGTATTTCTCCGATGTGGAGGGATTTGCATACAAAGAGATTTCCGAAATCATGAACACGCCCATCGGCACCGTAATGTCCCGCCTGCACCGGGGCCGCAAAATGCTCCGTGAACTGCTGGCGGAATATGCACACGAACGCGGAATCCGCGGCAAGGCTGCACCTGCTGCTGCCGGGGCAAGCCAGAACAAGAAACAGGGGAACACGCTATGAGCGATTGCCAAAGCCTGGGCGATTGCGAGGACGCCCGCATCGAACGGCTCTACGAGTACCTCGACGGTGCCCTTTCCCACGATGACATCGTGGAGATCAAGGAACATCTGGACGGGTGTCCCGAATGCGCCGAGGAACACGACCTCGAGTGTGTCATCCGGTCGGTGGTGAAGCGCTCCTGCACGGAGGCTGCCCCGGAGACCCTCAAGGCCAGCATCCTCGCCCGAATCAGCCAGATCCAGACGGCAGACCATTAGCTGCGAGGCGCTTGCACAAAAAAGAACCCCCGGTGGCCGTGAGGCTCCGGGGGTTCTTCCTTTAGTGGCGATGGGCCACACGGGGAGTCCAAGACTTACGTGTTGGGACGCTTACCGTGATTGGCGCCGCCGCGCTTACGGTCACGACGCTTGCGTGCACGCTTGCTCATAGCTGCCTCCTTCGTTTTGCTGAAAGTTCTGCCCTCCAGTCTCCCACACCGTGTGGCCCAGCACCTAAACAGGGCGGGCCACCTGGTGGCGCGGGAGACGGGGGATTACTGGGGGATTACTCCGTCGTGCTGCCGGCCGCCATGAGGGCGTTGCGCTGTTCGCGGCGCAGTGCCTGTTCAGCCGGGTCGGGCACCGGCGCGGCCGCGAGCAGGCGGCGGGTGTACGGATCCTGGGGATACCGCAGCACCTGCTCGGTGGACCCCTGCTCCACCATGCGGCCCTTGTTCAGGACGGCAATGTGGTTTGCCAGGATCTCCACGACGGCCAGGTCATGGCTGACGAACAGGCAGGCGAACCCATACTGCTGCTGCAGGTCCTGGAGCAGGCCCAGGACCCGGGCCTGGACCGAGACATCCAACGCCGACGTCGGCTCGTCCGCCACCAGCAGCGACGGGCGCAGCGACAGGGCGCGGGCGATCCCCACTCGCTGCCGCTGTCCGCCGGAAAGCTCATGCGGATACCGGTTGCGGAAGCTGGTGGGCAGCTGGACATCCTCCAGCAGCAGCTCCACCCTGCGGTCCAGGTCCTTCCGGGAGAGCTTCTCGTGCAGGAACAACGGCTCGCCGATCGACTCGCCGATCGACATGCGCGGATTCAGCGAGGCTGCGGGATCCTGGAACACGATGGCGAACTTCCGCCGCAGCGGCAGCATCTGCTTGGGCGTGAGTCCGGCGATGTCGGTGCCGTTGATGTTGACGCTTCCGGCGCTGACCGGAAGCAGGCCGGTCACGGCGCGGGCAATGGTCGACTTGCCGGAGCCCGATTCGCCCACCAGGCCCATCACTTCGCCGGGGTTGATGACGAAGGAAACATCCGACACCGCCTTGAAGCCAGGCTGCCGGAAGCGGCCCGGGTACTCGATCGAGACGCCGCTCAGCTGCAGCGCCGGAACCACTCCGGCGTCGACGGTGGCGAGGTCTGCGGACTCCCGCAGAACCGCGCGCGGCGCGTCAGTGATCTGGAGGGTCCCGTCGTCTTCCACTTCCACGGCGGAGAGGACCCCGCCCACCTTGGACCCCAGATGGGGGACCGCCGCCAGCAGCTGCCGGGTGTATTCCTCACGCGGATTTCCGAAGAGCTCGGCCACCGGTGCCGCCTCAACGATCCGGCCCTTCTCCATGACCACTACCTTGTCCGCAAGGTCTGCCACAACGCCCATGTCATGGGTAATGAGCATGATGGCGCTGTTCAGCCGGCGGTTCAGGCTGCGCAGGAGTTCAAGCACCTCCGCCTGGACGGTCACGTCCAGGGCGGTGGTGGGCTCGTCGGCCACCAGCAGGATGGGGTCGTTGGCAATTGCGATCGCGATCATGGCCCGTTGCCGCTGACCGCCCGAGAACTGGTGCGGGTAGGAACCGTAGCGCCGTTCCGGCTCGGGAATCTCCACCATGCGCAGCAGCTCGATGGCCCGCTCCTTGGCCTGGGCCGGGGAAGCATCGGAGTGCTGCTCGATCACTTCCTTGATCTGCTCGCCGATGGTCAGCACCGGGTTGAGGGCAGTCATCGGCTCTTGGAAAATCATGGCTATGTCATTGCCGCGGATTTTCCGCAGGGCCGACTGCGGAGCGCCGATCAGCTCCTTGCCCTGGAGCTTCGCGCTGCCTGAGGAACGGCCATTGCCGGGCAGCAGCCCGAGCAGGGCCATGGAGGACATGCTCTTTCCGGAACCGGATTCCCCGACGATGGCCAGGATTTCTCCGGGCCGGATGGTGAAGGACACATCCTCGGCGGCCATCACCCAGGCGTTGTCGACCATGAAGTCGACTCCCAGGCCGGTGACTTCCAGGATCGGGGCGCCGGCTGCCGGTGAAATCTTGTCGCTGTACAGGGGTGCCGTAGTCATCGCTTATTCCTTGTCTGTCGGGGATCAAACGCATCCCTGAGTCCGTCACCGATGAAGTTCACGGTGAGGGCGATAGCCACAATGAAGATGCCGGGCCAGAAGAAGAGCCAAGGGCGTGTGGTCATGGCCGCCCGGTTCTCGTTGATCAGCTTGCCCAGGGAGGTATCCGGGGCCTGGACGCCCAACCCGAGGAAGCTCAGTGCGGTTTCCAGCAGGATGGCACCGGAAATCGCCAGCGTTGCAGACACAATGATGACCCCAACGGTGTTGGGCAGGATGTGCTTGAAAATAATGCGGGCCGAGCTGGCGCCCACTGACTTGGCAGCCTCGACGAATTCCTTCTCACGGAGCGAGAGGAATTCACCGCGGACAATGCGGGCAAGGTTGGTCCACGTCAGCAGGCCCAGGAACACGGCGAAGACCACAATGCCGGCACTGGAAACGATGCTGGCCAGGACGGCCGCGACCACCAGCAGCGGGATGGTGATGATGACGTCCGTGAAGCGCATGAGTACGGCCTCAATGAAGCCGCGGAAGTAGCCGGCAAGGGCGCCGACGACGGTTCCCACGATGGTTCCGACGATGCCCACGATGAACGCGATGATCAGTGAGATCTGGGCACCGCGCATGGTCATGGCAAAGTAGTCGCGGCCCAGGCTGTCCTGGCCGAAGGGATGGTTCCCCAGCCCGGTCCAGGAAAGGGTGGGGGCTCCGCCGTCTTCCATCGGCATCACCGATGAGAAGGTGTGCGGCCACCAACCGGGGATGCGCAGCGGACCGACGGAGATTCCGATCGAGGTGAACGCGAGCAGAACGATGAAAACCAGCCCTGCCAGGCCGGCAATGGCACCCTTGTGCCGGAAGAAACGCTCCCGGACCAGTGTTCCCTGGCTCTTGGCCGCGGTGATCTGCGGATCCGCGGTTAACGCGGTGGTGGCGGGAGAGTCGGCGATGTCCGTCGGCTGGCTCTCCAGGGTCATGCTTGTCAGCTCGGGGCTGCTGCCGGACGATCCGGACGGTATTTTCTCAGTCATGATGTCCGCCTATCAGTTCAGGCTAATGCGCGGGTCGAGGAACGCGTACGCGATATCGGCCAGCATGTTGAAGGTTACGGCGGCCACACCGGTCACCAGGAAGAAGGCCATAATCACGTTCGGGTCGACGTTGTGGAGCCCGTCGGTGAACATCCTGCCCATGCCGCTCCAGCCAAACACCGCCTCAGTGATCACTGCTCCGCCCAGGACTCCGGCGAAGTCGAACGCCATCAGGGTGGTAATGGGAATCATGGCGTTTCGGAAGGCATGCTTGACGACGACGGTCCGCTCGCTCAGGCCTTTGGCCCGTGCCGTGCGCACGTAGTCCTGGTTCATGACGTCGAGCATGGAAGCGCGGGTATAGCGGGTGTATGTCGCGAAAGAGATCAGCATGATCGCGATAGTCGGCAGCACCAGATACAGGACATAGTCCAGATTGATTTCCCAGAACGTGCCCTGCAGGTTCGGGGTGGAGGACCCGGTGGTGGGGATGGGCCGGCCGCCGTTTTTGCGGGCCAGAGACGGGTACGCGGCGAGCAGGGCGTCGATGAAGACAAAGAAGCCGATGGCCAGCCCGATGACCACAGTGAGGTTTCGCGCCTGTTTGGAGTAGGGGCCGCCGACGAAATGCCCGATGGCCAGTGAGACGCCCGCTGTGATCGCGGCCAGGGCGGCGATGATGCCCCAGTTCGGATCCTGCATGAGCGGCTGCGTGACGAGGTAGCCGATGAAGCCCGTGGCAGCGGTGGCAAGGGCTGCATAGAGGATGCGGCGGCGCCGGAAACCGGCAAGCAGGGCCGTCAGCCCCAGTGCCAGGCCAAAGGCTGTGACGAGGAGGCCGACCGGTCCCAGGCCGGGTGTCTTGAACCAGTTGGTCACGAGCAGCAGATAGAACGTGACGGAGGTGCCGACGGCGACGATGCCGAAGACCTTCAGGCGGCGGCGCCGGTCGCCGCCCAGGGCGACGGCTCCGACCACGCCGGCAATCAGCCCTATGGCGGCTATACCCAGATAGGACATCTGCGGATCGGCCAGCCACGTGTTGAGGTCGATGGCCAGGTACTGCTTGAGCAGGGTGGACAGCCAGAACAGCGGCATGGAGAACAGCAGGAAGGATACAAAGGTGATGGAGTAGTCGAAAACGCTGTACTGGCGCAGCGCGGTGACCAGGCCGACGCCGACACCCAGGACGAGGGCGATCAGCGTGGCGACAACAACGAGCCGGAAAGTGGAACCGATGGCTGTCTGCAGCTGTTCGATGACTGGGCTGCCGGCACGGTTCAGGCCAAGGGTGCACTCCGCGCCGCCGGGAATGATGCAGCGGCCCACTTCCTGTAGCCAGAGCAGGTAACGGGCGGCGACCGGCTGGTCCAGATGAAGGGCGGCCGTGCGCTGGGCAATGCGCGATTCGCGCTCGGCGCTCTGCAGTTCAATGAGGTCAGCGAGGGGATCACCCGAGTTGACGGCAAGAATGAACATCAGCACGGTGGCGGTGAGAAGAATGAAGAACGAGGTCACCGCTCTTTTAAGGATGAAGTAGAACACCGAAGGCTCCTAGGGGGATGGTACGAAAGCCGTGAGCGGGCAAAAGTCAGGGATGGGCAGACCTGTGGTCTGCCCATCCCGCTTTTTAACCGTTATGGCGTGATGCCTTGGTTAGGCCTGCTTGGTCCACTTGTAGGCGTTCCACGTGACGCCGTTCTGGGCCGGGTTGTATTCCACGTTCTCCATGGAGGAGTTGTGGGCAATGATGTCCGAGTTGGCGAAGAGGAGGACGTTGTAGACGTCCTTGGCGAGTTCTTCTTCCAGCTGGATCTTCAGTTCCAGCACCTTGTCGGCGTCAGTGGTTGCAGCGATCTCGTCCCACAGTTCGTCGACCTTTTCGCTCTTGTACTTGCCGTAGTTCTGGACACCCTCGGAGTCGTAGATCGACTGGCCGCTCGCGACCAGGCCGGATCCGGCCCAACCGAAGAGCGCAGCGTCCCAGGATCCGAGCTCATCGAGCTTCTTGGTCCATTCGGCATCCGGAGAAGCGATGATGTTGAAGCCGGCCTGGTCGCAGGAGTCCTTGATCAGGGCAGTGATATCGGCACGCTGCTGGCTGGCAGCGGAGAAGAGCACACGGACGTCCACGGGAGCCGTCTTGCCGGCCTCGGCCAGGAGAGCCTTGGCTCCTTCGACGTCAACCTCGTCGTATTCGCTGGCAGCCGGAGCACCTTCGAGGACCTCATCGTATTCAGGCTGTGAGGGCTGGTATTCGCGGAGGTTGACCACGGTGGCTTCGGGATCGACCGGCTTGACGAACTTGTCCACGATGTCCTGGCGGGGAACACACTTGGAGAAGGCCTGGCGGACCTTCAGGTCCTTGAACACGCCGTTCTCGGACTGGTCAAGGTCAATGTGGGAGAAGGTCATGCCGGAACCGGTGAGCATCGTGACGCTCTCGCCGATCGCGGTGATCTGGTCCTTGGTGTCTCCGGTGGGGCCGGACGGCTCAATGATGTCGACATCACCGTTCTGCAGGGCCTGGACTGCCTCGGTGTCTTCAATGGTCTTGAAGACGATGCTGTCGGTGGCGCCCTGGCGCTTTTCGCCCCAGTAGTTCTCGTTCTTGGTCAGCGTCAGGTTTCCGCCTGCGGCGTTGTCCAGCTTGTACGGGCCGGAGGAGGGGATCAGCGCAGCGTCGGGCAGCGAGGGAAGGCCTTCGGCGTAGCCCCAGCCGGTGTTCCAGAACTCCGCGACGGGCTTCAGATCCGCGATGGCGCTGTCCTGGATCGCGGCAACAAGTGCTTCGCCGTTGTTCTCGACGCTCATTCCGCCCTGCTCTGCGGCGATGTGGGCCGGCATGAGGGAACCGATCATGAGGTTTTCCCAGTCGGCGTAGGGAGTTTCGAAGACGTACGTGAACTCCTTGTCGCCTGCCTTGCCCTCGGGCATGGCCAGGTACTCATAGCCGTTGTTGGAGGAGGGCTCGAAGATTTCCGCTTCGCCTTCGAGGACCTTGCCGGAGAAGGCGGCCCAGTTCAGCAGGATGTCGTCGAAGTCGATGGGGGTTCCATCGGACCACTGTGCGTCTTCGCTGATGGTGTACTTGACGGTCAGGGGCTCGTCACTGACCTTCTCGAAGGTACCGAACTCCTCGTTGTGGATCACGCCTTCGGGGCTGTACTCCACGAAGTTGCTGTGTACCAGGTTGTCCACATAGGTGTTGTACACGCTGTTGGACTTGGAGGTACCGCCGTTGTAGAAGTCCGGAGCCTGGCTGATGGCTACGGAAATAGACGAGGCGAGGTTGGCTTCCTCGGTTTCGGCGGTTTCTCCGCCGCCGGCTGAGCCACAGGCGCCCAAGAAGAGGGCCCCCACGGAAAGTGCGGCAAAAGTTGCCGTGCGCTTCGTACGCATTCGTAGTCCTAACTGGTGATGAGTAGTCAGGAACCACCGCTGGCGGCTCCCCCAAGGCGGCCGTGATGACCGCCACATGTCCAGAAGACTAGCCACTAAATGTTTCAGGTGTGAAAACTGTTAGCGGATGTTAACTGATCGTTACCTCGTTTACTCCTGGGATGGGGAATAGATCCCCGGGTTAACGGCATCAGGCCCGGCGAAAAGCCGGGGCCTGATGCCAGGGTGCCTTGTTGAGGCACAGCGAAAAAAGGGTTGGTTCGGTTAGTTCATGTCCGGCAGGTCCAGCCAGCGGTACCAGCCGCGGTGCAGGACCAGCCAGGCCATCAGCCCATAGCCGGCCTGTCCCGGAGTCCCGCCGTTGGAGGCCAGATCGGTGCGCCACTGCTCGTGATTGAGCAACGGGGTGAGGGTATCGACGTAAACATGCTTGCGCCGGGTCGTCACGTCGCCAAAGGCCGCCGAAAGGTCCGAGAGCCGACGATTTCGTTCAGCGTCGAGTCCGGGGGGCGGCCCGACGACAAACACCTTGATGCTCATCTGCGCGGCGCCGTCCAGGATGTTGGCCAGGTTCAGCCGGCTGCGGGCCGTGGACAGGTCCAGGTCCAGGTCGCGGTCGGACAGGCCGATCACGAGGCGGTTCTCGCAGTGGTCGTCAAACCTGCGTCCCGCCTCCTGCAGCCAGCGGTTGGCCAGCGCTTCAGTACCCTCCTGGGGGGCGGCCAGCGTGTAGGCCTGGACGCTGGCGTTCTCGGGCGTGGTGCGGGCCAGCACGCGGCCCAGCCAGCCCAGGGCGCGGGGATCGCCGTGCCCGGCGAGCAGCTCGTCCCCGACGGCGGCAAGCCTGATTCTGCGTTGTTCCACTAGTCACCTTCTCCGGTCACAAAAAAACGGGGTGGGGCACCATTGGCGCCCCACCCCAAACTTAGCCTACTGACGTTCGAAGGCCTTCTTGACGAGAATGTCCTGCTCTACTGCGTGCCGCTTGGCAGAACCGGTGGCGGTGGATGCCGACGCCGGCCGCGAGACCAGGCGCAGCGGCCGGTCCAGTTCAGCCGGCAGGTTCAGGCCGATAAACGGCCACGGGCCCTGGTTGGCAGGTTCATCCTGCGCCCAGACGACGTCCGCATTCGGGTACGTGGCGACGGCGGCCCGGATTTCAGCGGCGGGCAGCGGGTAGAGCTGCTCAACGCGGACGATCGCGGTCTTTTCGTCGCCGGTCTTCTGGCGGTTGGCCAGCAGATCGTAGTACAGGCGGCCCGACACCAGGAGCACCCGCTCGACGGCGTTTGCGTCGAGTTCGGCATGTTCCGGGATGACCGGCTGGAACGAACCCTGCGTGAAGTCCTCCACCGAGGTGGCTGCCGCCTTCAGGCGCAGCAGCTGCTTCGGTGTGAAGACGATCAGCGGCTTCCGCGGACGGCTGTAGGCCTGGCGGCGCAGCAGGTGGAAGTGCGAGGCACCCGTGGTGGGGTTGGCAACAATCATGTTGTCCTCGGCGCACATCTGCAGGAAGCGTTCGATCCGGGCCGAAGAGTGGTCCGGACCCTGTCCCTCGTAACCGTGCGGCAGCATCAGCACCAGCGAGGACCGCTGGCCCCACTTCTGCTCGGCGGAGGAAATGAACTCGTCAATGATGGTCTGGGCGCCGTTGACGAAGTCGCCGAACTGGGCCTCCCAGAGCACGAGTGCATCGGGGCGCTCCACGGAGTAGCCGTATTCGAAGCCCATGGCGGCGAATTCGGACAGCAGGGAATCATAGATCCACAGCTTGGCCTGGTTCGGGTCCAGCTCGGCCAGCGGGGTCCACTCGGCGCCGGTGGCGCGGTCGTGGAACACGGCGTGGCGCTGGGTGAACGTGCCGCGGCGGGAGTCCTGGCCGGCGAGGCGTACGGGGACGCCTTCCATGACGAGGGATCCGAAGGCCGCAATCTCGGCGAAGCCCCAGTCAATGCCGCCTTCGCGCGACATCTGCTCGCGCTTCTCCAGCAGTGCCTTGAGCTTCGGGTGAACGGTGAAGCCTTCGGGGACGGCGATGTGTGCCTTGCCGATGTGGGCCAGGACCTCGGCGGAGATCGCCGTGGACGCCGGCGACACGATGGTGGTGCCCTCCTGCTGGGACGACGGGCGTTCCAGGTCGGAGACCGCTTCGGTGTCCTTGGTGATGACCGGCAGGGGTGAGGTCTGGGCGGCGTGCGTCTCCGCAAAGACCCGCTCCAGGCGGCCCTGGTAGTCGCGCAGTGCCTGTTCGGCCTCTTCCTGGCTGATGTCACCGCGCCCGATCAGGGATTCGGTGTACAGCTTGCGCACGGAGCGCTTGGCTTCGATCAGGCTGTACATCATCGGCTGCGTCATCGAGGGGTCATCGCCCTCGTTGTGTCCGCGGCGGCGGTAGCAAACCATGTCGATGACGACATCCTTGTTGAAGCGCTGACGGTAGTCGTAGGCCAGCTGCGCAATGCGCACTACCTGCTCCGGATCGTCGCCGTTCACATGGAAGATCGGCGCCTGGACCATCTTGGCGACGTCGGTGGAGTACACCGAAGAGCGCGAGGAGGTGGGGGAGGTGGTGAAGCCCACCTGGTTGTTGACCACAACGTGGATGGTTCCACCGGTGCGGTAACCCCGAAGCTGGGACAGGTTCAGGGTTTCAGCGACCACGCCCTGGCCCGCGAACGCGGCATCGCCGTGGATGAGGATCGGCAGGACGGGGAATTCATCGCCCTTGTCCAGCCGGTCCTGCTTGGCCCGCACGATGCCTTCGAGGACGGAATCCCCGGCTTCAAGGTGCGAGGGGTTGGCTGCCAGATAGACCTTTGTCTGGTTGCCGTTGTCGGAGGTGAAGGTGCCTTCGGTGCCGAGGTGGTACTTCACGTCGCCGGAGCCCTGCACGCTGCGCGGGTCCTGGGTGCCTTCGAATTCGCGGAAGACCTGGGCGTAGGTCTTGCCGGCAATGTTGGTCAGGACGTTCAGGCGGCCGCGGTGGGCCATGCCGATGCCGACCTCGGCCATGCCGTCGTCGGCCGCACCGGAAATAACGGTATCCAGCAGCGGAATCAGGGACTCGCCGCCTTCGAGCGAGAAGCGCTTCTGGCCCACGAACTTTGTCTGCAGGAACGTCTCGAAAGCCTCGGCTGCGTTGAGCTTGCTCAGGATGCGCAGCTGCTCTTCACGGGTGGGCTTGCTGTACTTGGTTTCCAGGCGGTCCTGGAACCATTCGCGCTCCGCCGGATCCTGGATGTGCATGTACTCGATCCCGGCAGTACGGCAGTAGGCATCGCGGAGCACGCCGAGGATCTTGCGCAGCTTCAGCATCGGCTTGCCGCCGAAACCACCGGTGGGCCATTCGCGGTCCAGGTCCCACAGGGTCAGGCCGTGGTTCAGGATGTCCAGGTCCGCATGGCGGCGCTGGACGTATTCCAGCGGGTTGGTGTCGGCCATCAGGTGGCCGCGGACGCGGTAGGAGTGGATCAGCTGCTGGATGCGCGCAACCTTGTTGATCTGCTCATCCGGGTTCACCTGGATGTCCGGGCTCCAGCGGACCGGCTCGTAGGGGATCCGCAGCGATTCGAAGATCTCGTCGTAGAAGCCCTGCTCGCCGAGGAGCAGCTGGTGGATGATGCGCAGGAACTCGCCGCTGCCGGCACCCTGGATGACACGGTGGTCATAGGTGGAGGTGAGCGTGATGATCTTGGAGATGGCGTTCTGCGCCAGGATCTTCTCGTTGGACCCCTGGAACTCCGCTGGGTAGTCAAGGGCGCCGGCGCCGATGATGCAGGCCTGGCCCTTGGACAGCCGGGGGACGGAGTGGACCGTTCCGATGCCGCCCGGGTTCGTCAGCGAGATCGTGGTGCCCTTGTAGTCGTCCGCGGTGAGCTTGCCGTTGCGGGCCTTCTTTACGAGCTCTTCATAGGCGTGCCAGAACTCCGAGAAGTTCAGCGTCTCGGCCTTCTTGATGTTCGGCACCACCAGCAGGCGGCTGCCGTCGGGCTTGGGCATGTCGATGGCCAGGCCGAAGTTCACGTGCGCGGGCTGGACGGCAACGGGCTTGCCGTCCACGACGTCGTAGTACACGTTCTGGGACGGGAACATGGCCGCAGCGCGGATGATCGCGTAGCCGAGCAGGTGGGTGAAGGACACCTTTCCGCCGCGGGCGCGTTCCAGGTGGCTGTTGATGACAATCCGGTTGTCAATCAGCAGCTTGGCCGGAACCGCGCGGACCGTGGTGGCCGTGGGAACGCTCAGGCTGAGGTCCATGTTGGTCGCGATGGCCTTGGCCGGACCGCGCAGGACGTTGACCTTGTCTTCCTCAGCTGCGGCGCTGGAAGGCTGGGTCTTGGGCAGCTGGGCGGGAATCGGCGGCGTCTTGCTTTCCGCGGCGTCGGTCTTCGCCTCAGCAGGCTTGGAGTCCTTGGCTGCCGAGTTGGACGAGGCGCTCTCCTTGGCCACCGGGGGCTTGCCGGATTCCTGCGTGGCGGCAGGGGATTCCCCCGAAGCCTTGGGCTTGGCTGCTTCAGCCGTTACCACCGGCAGCTGGCGGGTGGAGGGGGTGGCACTCTGCCCGTTCGCAGCGGATCCGTTCCCATTGGAAGCGGCGGCGCCGGAGACCTGCGCCTCATCTTCCTTGAAGGAGTCGAAGATGCTCCACCACTTCTTGTCAACCGAGTTTTTGTCCTTCAGATACTGCTCGTAAAGTTCATCGACAAGCCACTCATTGCCGCCGAATTCTTCCGGCAGCCGGTGGTTGGATTGGTCTGGCACTGTTAATACGCCTCTTCCATGAGTTGCCTTTTGCCCTGTTTGGCACCATGTCTGAGGGCTTGTAGCCTCAAAAACCACTGGTGCGGCCCGGCCGGTGCGCAGTGACCGAGACTTCATGCCAGTCTAGTGACAATCGCGGACAACTGGCCAATTCAGATTGACTTCATCATGTCAGGCCCTGAATCCCGCCCGCCGTCGCGCTCCGACGGCAGGGCCCGGCACGGACAGGGACGTGGTGGGGAGTGGGGGTGGACGGGGCCTCCGTCCAGGCGGCTGATCGACGAATGCGACAGAGAATCCTGCTGTGGCGCTGAAAAGCCAAACCTGTAAACTGGAGAATCTAATGGACAGTTTCTCTAGGCGCCGGCCTGCGTCCCCGTCCGCAGTAACTGCGGACCGCACGCACAGAGCCGGCCATGCCCGTACCCAGACTCACCGAACCCCTGTAGACGTATCGGAGCCTTCCAGACCGGCTGCAGCCGATCACCCTCCGTCCGTCCCCGGCCGTAATCCACTGCCGGCAGCCTGTTCCCATACAACGCCCCCCACGGTCCGCCGCGGGTTCGCAGCCCCCGCCACCGCGGCGGTGGGAGCCTAAATGGAATGGCTTTATCTCGCTTTCGGCCTGGTGCTGATTCTCGGTACCGGCTTTTTTGTGGCCGTGGAATTCTCCCTGGTCGCCCTTGACCAGCCGACCGTCCGCCGGGCCGTGGAAAACGGAGACAAAGCAGCCGAACCACTGCTGCGCTGCCTGACGTCCCTGTCCACCCAGCTGTCGAGCTGCCAGCTGGGAATCACCCTGACGACGCTGCTGACCGGCTTTGTCATGGAGCCCTCGGTCGGCAGGCTGCTTCAGCCTCCGCTGGCCGGGCTGGGCCTGCCTCCGGTCGCGGTGGACTCCGTCTCCGTGGTGGCCGCGATGATCCTGGCCACCTTCCTCTCCATGCTCCTGGGTGAACTGATCCCCAAGAACATGTCCATTTCCCTGCCGTTCCGGATGGGCCGCGCCCTGGCCCGGCCGCAGCTGGCCTTTACCGTCCTGTTCAAGCCGGCCATCCTGCTGCTGAACGGCTTCTCCAACAAGGTGCTGCACCTCTTCGGGCTGGAAGCCAAGGAAGAGGTCTCCGGAGCACGCACTCCGGCAGAGCTGTCCTCCATGGTGCGCCGCTCCGCCGAGATGGGCACCCTGGACCAGGGCACGGCGAACTTCCTCTCGCGGACCTTTTCCTTTGCGGAGCGCACGGCAGCTGACGTGATGACTCCGCGCATCCGCCTCGAAACCATCGACTCCGAGCAGTCGGTTGCCGATGTCATCGAAGCTGCCCGGCGCACCGGGTTCTCCCGTTTCCCCGTCCTGGGCGACTCGCCGGACGACATCCGGGGCGTGGTCCACGTCAAGAAGGCAGTGGCAGTGCCCCGCAACCGGCGGGCACACCTTCCGGCAGGGGCGATCATGAGCGAGGTCCTGCGCGTGCCGGAAACCGTCCATCTGGACAGCCTGCTCTCCGAGCTGCGCGGAGCGAACCTGCAGCTCGCCGTCGTCCTCGATGAATGGGGCGGAACCGCCGGCGTCGCGACGCTTGAAGACCTGGTGGAGGAGATCGTGGGGGAGGTCTCCGACGAACACGACAAGATCAAGCCCGGCGTGCTGCAAAGCGCAGCCGGGGCCTGGTATTTCCCGGGCATCATGCGCCCGGATGAAGTTTCGGCACTCGTGCCGGAGCTGGAGATCCCGGATGAATCCGGCTATGAGACGGTGGGCGGCTACATCATGGCTGAACTGGGCCGCATTGCCGAGGTCGGCGACCGGGTCAGGGCCCAGGGCGGCCTGCTGGAAGTGGAACGCATGGACGGGCGCCGGGTGGACCGGGTCAGTTTCATTCCGCGCACGGACGACGACGATCCGGCGGCCCAGGACGAGGGGCAGCCGGTTTCGGACCGCTCCACAGTCTCGGACAGCGCTGCCAAGGGGGAGCAGCGATGAGCGGCGACGTGATGGGCATTTTCTGGCTCGTGGTGCTGTTGATTGGCAATGCCTTCTTTGTCGGCAGCGAATTTGCCGTCATGTCGGCACGCCGCAGCCAGATCGAGCCGCTGGCCGAAGCCGGGTCCAAGCGGGCCAAGACCACGCTCTGGGCCATGGAGCACGTCTCCCTGATGCTGGCCTGTGCCCAGCTGGGGATCACGGTATGTTCCCTGCTGATCCTCTCGGTGGCAGAACCGGCGATCCACCACCTGCTGGCGGCACCGCTGGAGGCCCTGGGCCTGCCGGTGGAAATCGCCGACGGCGCCGGGTTCCTGGTTGCCCTCTTGATCGTCACCTTCCTGCACGTGACGTTCGGGGAGATGGTTCCGAAGAACATCTCGGTATCCGTGGCAGACCGGGCGGCGCTGCTGCTGGCTCCGCCGCTGGTGCTCATTTCGAAGGTGGTGCGTCCGGTGATCTTCAGCCTGAACTGGCTGGCGAACCACGCGCTGCGGGCCATGGGGATCACGCCGAAGGACGAAGTGGCCTCGGCGTTCACGCTGGAGGAAATGCAGTCCATCGTGGAGGAGTCCACTAAACACGGACTCGTTGCCGATGACTCCGGAGTGATTTCCGGGGCGCTGGAGTTCTCCGGGCAGTCGGCCGGCACCGTCATGGTGCCGCTGGACGAGCTGGTCACCCTGAGCACCGACACCACTCCGGCGGAGTTTGAAAAAGCGGTGGGCCGCACCGGATTCTCCCGTTTCGTCCTGATCGACGACCTGGGGAACCTGACCGGCTACATGCACCTGAAGGACATCGTGGCCATCGGGGCAGACGCCTATGACCGGCCGCTGACCGAAAACAAGGTACGCACTTTGGCCAACCTGCGGCTGGACACCGGCATCGAAGACGCCCTCGCCACGATGCAACGCACCGGTTCCCATCTGGCCCGCGTGCTGGGGCCGGATAACCAGACCCGGGGAGTGCTCTTCCTGGAGGACATCATCGAACAGCTGGTGGGCGAGATCCGGGACGCCACCCAGGCCCAGGGGTTCCGCCGGTCCGGGGAGCGCTACTCCGAGTAGCAACCCCCGACACGTAGATGCGAATGATTCGCGTTTAGGTTATGCTGATGGGAGTTCCCCCGGGAGCTCCCGTCAGTCGTTTAAACTCCATGCTGGAACAGGGACACCAAAACCTATGCGCCGATTCTCCTTCCGTCTTGCCGGTGTGCTGCTGGCCGGCGGCGCCCTTTCCCTGGCCGGCTGCAGCGCCGACCCCGCCGGAACCGGACCGGACGCCGGGGAGGGGGCCATCGACGTCGTCACCTCCACCAACGTGTACGGCAACATCATGGCCACCGTGGGCGGAGACAACGTCAGCGTGCAGGCCGTCATCGACCGCCCCAGCCAGGACCCGCACTCCTACGAGGCCACGGCCCGGGACAAGCTGGCCGTCTCGGATGCCGACCTGGTGGTGCTTAACGGCGGCGGCTACGACGTCTTCATGGAGCAGCTGGTCCAGGAATCCGGGATCGATCCTGCCGATGTCCTCAATGCGGTGGAGATCTCCGGGCTGGAGACCGAAGGCGATGCCGAAGCCCACGGCGAGGAAACCCACGACGACGAATCCGGCTCCCACGACCACGGCGGCCACTCACACGGTTCCTTCAACGAACACGTCTGGTACAGCCCCGAGGCGATGGGGCTGCTGGCCGAGGCTGCGGCGCAGCGGCTTGCGGCACTGGACCCGGACAACGCGCCGGCGTACCGGGAGAATGCCGCAGCCTTCAACGGCGGCATCGAGGAGCTCAGCGCCGAACTGGCACAGGACAAGGAAGCCGCCGGCGGCCGCGATGTCGCAGCGACCGAGCCGGTGCCGGAATACCTGTTTGAGGCCGCCGGACTGCACAACGCCACCCCCGCGGCCTTCGCCTCAGCGGTCGAAGCCGGCTCCGATGTACCCCCGGCCGTGCTGAACGAGATGCAGGACCTGCTGCGCTCAGGGACCATCGCCTTCCTGGCCTACAACACGCAGACTTCCACCGCGCAGACCGAAGCCGTCCGCACCACCGCCGAGGAGGCCGGCGTCCCGGTCCTGGACTTCGCCGAAACCCTTCCCGAAGGCCAGGACTACCTGTCCTGGATGGGTTCCAACGTGGCCTCGATTGACGACGTGCTGCGGTGACCGGTCCGGTAGTAAGGCTGCGCGGAGCCGGACTCAGCTTCGGCAGCCGCACCCTGTGGGACGGCCTGGACCTGGATATCAACGCCGGGGAATTTCTCGCCGTGCTCGGGCCGAACGGCTCCGGCAAGACCAGTTTCCTGAAGGTCCTGCTCGGGTTGACCCAGCTGAGCCGGGGAACCGTGGAGATCAACGGAAAACCGGCCCGGCGGGGCAGCGCCGACATTGGCTACATTCCGCAGCAAAAAGCCTTCGGCCCCGGAACCCCGCTGCGGGCCCGGGACCTGGTGGGCCTGGGTGTTGACGGCAACAAGTGGGGACTGCGGCTCAAGCGTGCCCCCGTGCGGACCCGGGTTGATGACCTGCTGGAACAGGTCGGTGCCACCCGGTACGCCAACGAGCCGGTGGGGCTGCTCTCGGGCGGTGAGGTGCAGCGGCTGCGCGCGGCGCAGGCCCTGGCCACCGATCCTGACCTGCTGCTCTGCGACGAGCCGCTGCTGTCCCTGGATTTGAACCACCAGCAGGCCATCAGCGCGCTGATCGACCGGCGCTGCCATGAACAGGGCTCGGCCGTGGTCTTCGTGACCCACGAAATCAACCCCGTCATCGAGTATGTGGACCGCGTCCTGTACCTGGCCGGCGGAACGTTCCGCACCGGGACCCCGGACGAGGTGCTGCGCTCGGACGTGCTGTCGGAAATGTACGGCAGCCGGGTGGAAGTACTGCGCAGCCACGGCCGCATTGTTGTCCTGGGCATCCCCGATGCCACCACCCATGTACACGGAGAGGGCGGCGACGACCTTGGACCTGCGTGATTTGCTCTCCGCTGTCTTCAACTTCAGCGACTACGGGCAGCTGTTGCCCCTAGTGGCCAATTCCATTTGGGCAGCAGCGATTCTGGGCCTCGTGGGCGGCCTGATCGGCACCTTCGTGCTGATGCGGGACCTGGCCTTCGCGGTGCACGGCATCGCCGAGCTGTCCTTCGCGGGCGCGGCGTTCGCCCTGCTGATCGGCGCCAACGTGGTCATCGGTTCCCTCGCGGGCTCCGTGGCCGCGGCCCTCCTGCTGGCCGTCATGGGTTTGAAGGCCCGGGACCGGAACTCGGTCACGGGAGTGATCATGCCGTTCGGCCTCGGCCTGGGAATCCTGTTCCTGGGGCTCTACGAAGGCCGGTCCGCCAATAAGTTCGGGCTGCTCACCGGCCAGATCGTTGCCGTGGACACCGTGCAGCTGAACCTGCTGGCCGGAACCGCCGTCGTTGTCATCGCCGGACTGGTGCTGATCTGGCGGCCGCTGACCTTCGCCAGCGCCGACCCCGAGCTGGCCGAAGCCCGCGGCGTACCGGTGCGCATGCTCTCCATCGTGTTCATGATCCTGCTGGGGCTCTCCGTGGCCCTGTCGATCCAGGTGGTGGGGGCCCTGCTGGTGTTGGCCCTGCTGATCACGCCGTCGGCGGCTGCACTGCTGGTGACGTCGTCGCCCCGGCTCGTGGTGGCCCTGAGCGTGCTGTTTGCCGTGACGTCGGCCGTGGGCGGCATTCTGCTGGCCCTGGGCGGGCGGATCTCGATCAGCCCCTACGTCACCACCATCTCGTTCCTGATCTATCTGGTGTGCCGGCTGGTCAAGCGGCAGCGGACCAGGGTCCGGCGCCGGGCGGCTGAAAGGCCCGCGCAGCCGGCCCGCTAAAACACGCTAAACGCGGTTCGCCGCGCCGGGTTCGGGCGCGCTGCATTCCGGGCAGAGCCCAAAGATCTCCACGGTATGGGCCACATCGGTGAAGCCGTACTGCGGGCCCAGGCCGGCTGCCCATGCCTCGACGGCCGGGGCCTCGACCTCCACCGCTTTTCCGCAGTTGCGGCAGACGAGGTGATGGTGGTGGTGCTCGACGGCGCAGCGCCGGTAGAGCGCCTCGCCTTCACCGTTGCGGAGCACATCCACCTGGTTTTCCTCCGCCATGGACTGCAGGATGCGGTAGGTCGTGGCAAGGGAGACGCTGTCCCCCTTCTCATGCAGCAGCCGGTACAGCTCCTGCGTGCTGACGAAGTCATCAAGCTCGTCCAGGGTGCGGCCCACCGCCAGCCGCTGGCGCGTGACCCGCTGCTCCGGAGCCCGCTTGGCGGGCTGGGACGTCTGGGATGCCATGCTCACTCCTGGGGATGACGGAACGGTGGCGCCGGAACCGGTGTGCCGCCTTCGGACGGCGGTCGGAAACCCAACGGCTGCGCCGGATTCACCGGCGCAGCTTCCAGATTATCGCACCGGGCCCGGGGCAGGACCCGCCGCATGCCGCGGCTACGGATCCGGCAGTGCCTTCCCCGGAGTACCCTGACCGTATGAAACTGACCAAGTACACCCATTCCTGCGTGCGCCTGGAGCGCGATGGCGCGGTCCTGGTCCTGGATCCGGGCACGTATTCCGAAGTGGAAGAGGCGCTCGACGGAGCCCACGCCGTCCTGGTGACCCATGAGCATGCCGACCATCTGGACCGGGACCGGGTGCTGGCACAAATGAAAGCCAACCCGGAGCTGGTCGTTTACGCACCTGCGGCGCTGGCCGCGCAGCTGCGCTCGTCCGGCGACGACGGCGCGGACAGGATCATCGACGTCGAGCCCGACACCGCCTTCACCGCAGCCGGCTTTGATATCCGG
Source organism: Arthrobacter jiangjiafuii (assembly GCF_018622995.1). Taxonomy (NCBI): domain Bacteria; kingdom Bacillati; phylum Actinomycetota; class Actinomycetes; order Micrococcales; family Micrococcaceae; genus Arthrobacter; species Arthrobacter jiangjiafuii. Next base: position 2,588,519 of record NZ_CP076022.1, on the reverse strand, counting down.
TCCTTCGGCGGGCAGCACGCCCTGATCCATCCGCTGGTGCCCCTGGTAGCCAATGTCGGCTATCTCATTGACGGCGCGATCTATCATCCGGGGGATTCCTTCGTGGTTCCCAACGGGGTCAGCATGCAGACCCTGCTGCTGCCCATCCACGCACCCTGGTCCAAGGTGGGGGAGGTGCTGGACTTCGTCATAGCTGCCGGAGCCGAGCGTGCCTACCAGATCCACGACGCACTGCTGAATGACAAGGGGCTGGCCACGGTCGAAAAGCACGTCAACCGCATCGGGAAGCTGTACGGAACCGACTACCGGCACCTGGCCGCGGGCGAAGCGGTGCAGCTGTGAACGGGCCCGTGATCGACGTTCCGGGCCTGCAGGAGCTGCTGGCAGCCGGCGGGCCGGTGGTCCTGCTGGACGTGCGCTGGGCATTGGGCAGCACCGACGGCTTTAAGCAGTACCAGCGCGGGCACATTCCCGGTGCCGTGTACGTGGACCTGGAGAAGGAACTGGCTGCGCCTGCAGGCAACGGCACAGCCGGACGCCATCCATTGCCCGACCCCCGGGAATTCGAGCGGACGGCGCGCAGCTGGGGAATTTCGGCGGGGGACACGGTGGTGGTGTACGACGCCGTGTCGGGCACCTCAGCGGCACGCGCGTGGTGGCTGCTGCGCCATGCAGGAATGGAATCGGTCTACCTGCTCGACGGCGGCGTGGTCGCCTGGCACCGGGCCGGACTTGCCCTGGAGGGCGGATCCGTGGTGCCCCGGCCCGGAGACGTGGAGCTCACCTGGGACCGGATGCCGATTCTCGAGATGTGGGATGTCCCGGCCCAGCTCGCCGCAGGGCGGCTGCTCGACGCGCGGGCCAAGGAGCGCTACCGGGGCGACCGGGAACCGGTGGATCCGATCCCCGGGCATATCCCAGGTGCAGTGAATGCTCCGGCGACGGAGAATCTGAGCGCCGAAGGCACCTTCCGCAGCCCCGGAGAGCTGCGGGCGGCGTTTGGAGCCCTTGGCGTGCGCTCCGGCGCGCCGGTTGCCGTGTACTGCGGTTCGGGCATCACCGCCGCCCATGAAGTGGTGGCGCTGGAACTGGCCGGGTACAAGGCGGCACTCTATCCGGGGTCCTGGTCGCAGTGGTCATCGACCAAGGGATCGCCGGTGGCAACCGGCCAGCAGCCGGGGGAATGGCCGGGAACCGGCCAAAGGCGATAGCGTCTAGGAATGATCACCGGCCGACCCGTCCCTCCGCCCCTGCGCCCGAAGATACCTGCCCCCGCGCAGGGGCCCGGGGCGACGGCCGCTGCCCGTGTATCCCCAGCCGCCGGCACGTCTTCCCAAGGAGCCCCCATGCCCACCCTGTTCACCAAGATCATCAATGGCGAGATTCCCGGCCGGTTTGTCTGGAAGGACCAGGACGTGGCGGCGTTCCTGAGCATCGGACCGCTCGCCGACGGGCACACCCTGGTGGTGCCGCGGCAGGAGATCGACAAGTGGACCGACGCGCCGGCGGAACTGCTGCAGAAGCTGACCACCGTGGCGCAGGCCATTGGCCAGGCGCAGGTCTCCGCGTTCGGCTCGGACCGGGCCGGGCTGACCGTTGCCGGCTTCGAGGTGGATCACCTGCACCTGCATGTGTGGCCGGCCAATTCCATGGCGGACTTCGACTTCAGCCGGGCCGAGTCGAATCCGGATCCGGCCCGCATGGATGAGAATGCCGACAAGCTGCGCCAGGCCCTGCGGGCGGCCGGGTACGGAGAGTTCGTGCCCGAACAGTAGGCCGGGGTACCCGGGCCCGCGGGCCCGGCCCCGGCGCTGAACCCTAGGCCGGGGCGAGCGCGGCGTTCAGCGCGGTCCGGATCCGCTTTTCGGACACCGAACGGACCGTGCCCAGCTCCTGGGCGAAGAAACTGATCCGCAGTTCCTCGATCATCCACCGGACCTCGGTCAGCGCCGGAGGAGTTCCGGAGCCGGGCAGCAGCGCCGCCACGGCGTCGTCGTACTCATCCTCCAGGGCCTGGACCACTGCCATCTGCTGCCCGTCCCGCTGCACGTTGGTGGGGAGCTTCTCGAGCCGCCGCTCAATGCCGGCCAGGTAGCGCGGCAGATGGGTGAGCTGGGCGTAACCGGTGCGGGCCACGAAACCGGGGTAGACCAGGGAATCCAGCTGGGCACGGATGTCGTTCAGCGCGCTGATCAGTGCCAGGGACTGCGTTCCCTTGAGCGCCTTGGTGATCCGGCGGGTGCTGGAGAGGATCTTCTCCACCGTCGCCGTGACGGTGAAGACGGTGTCGATCAGCTCGGCCCGGACCTTTTCATACAGCTCGTCAAACTCGGAGCGGGTCCACGGCAGCGCCTCGGGGGTCAGCTTGTCCACTGCCGCCAGGGTGCAGTCCTCGATCAGGGCAGCCACCGACCCGTGCGGATTCTGGCTGAAGGTCAGCTTCTCGGCGTTGCTCAGGTGTTCCAGGACGTATTTGGCGGGGCTGGGAACGCGCAGTACCAGCAGCCGGATGACGCCTCCGCGCATGGCAACGGCTTGTTCACCGGCGTTCTGGAACATGCGAAGTCCGGCAGTGGATCCCTCGTCCACCAGCGCGGGGTAACCGGTGACCATGTGTCCGGCCACCAGGCGCTGCACCTGCTTCTCGACCGTGCCGACGCTCCACTCGGTCAGTCCGGAGGCCTCGGAGAAGGATGAGTCGGCTCCGGCGGGCTGGCCCTGTACAGTGCCCGGAGCGGTCATCTTGCCCTTGCCCTTCCCTGTCCGCTGGCCGGCGGCCTTGGGCGTGACGGTCTTGGGGGTCGCACCGAGCGACTCGGCGATGGCGCGGCGGGTGGCAGGGGCCAACGACTCCTGCAGCGACGCCAGGTCCTTGCCCTCGTCGAGGACCTTGCCGGAGCTGTCCACCACGCAGAAACTCATCCGCAGGTGTTCGGGGACGGCATCCCAGTTCCAGGAACCGGGCGGAATAATGTGCCCCTTGAGCCGGCGCAGGGCCAGTTCCAGGGAGGGCTCCAGCTTGTCGTGTGCCGGATCGAAGTCAGCCGCCAAAGCCGCGGCAGCGGCGCGGGCCACGTCCGGAGCCGGGATGAAGTTCTTCCTGACTGCCTTGGGCAGCGACTTGATCAGTGCCGTCAACAGCTCCGCGCGCAGCCCGGGGATCTGCCACTTGAACGGTTCCGGGTCCAGCTGGTTCAGGAACAACACCGGAACCTCAACGCTCACGCCGTCGCCGGCTCCGGCAACGCCGGGGGAGAACTCGTAGCTCAGCGGCAGCTCAAAGTCCCCGTAGGTGAAGACTTTGGGGAAGTCGTTTTCGTCCAGGCCCGCGGCGTCGTCGGTGCGCAGGGCATCGGGGTCGAAGTCCAGCAGCGCCGGGTCCTCGTGCCGGGCGCTCTTCCACCACTTGTCGAAGTGGCGTTCGGAGACCACTTCCTTGCCGACGCGCTCGTCGTAGAACTCGAACAGCGTTTCGTCGTCCACCCGCAGCCCGCGGCGGCGGACCCGGTTCTCCAGTTCCTCCACTTCGGCCAGCAGCGCCTGGTTGCGGTGGAAGAACTTGTGGTGGGTGCGCCAGTCGCCCTCAACGAGGGCATGGCGGATGAACATTTCGCGGGACAGCTCCGGATCAACCCGGCCGTAATTGATGCTGCGCTGCGGAATGACCGGAACACCGTAGAGCGTGACCTTCTCATAGGCCATCACCGAGCCCCGGCTCTTGGACCAGTGCGGTTCGCTGTAGCTGCGCTTGATCAGGTGCGGGGCCACTTCCTCGACCCAGAGCGGATCGAACTTCGCGGCCACCCGGGCCCACAGCCGGGAGGTCTCCACCAGCTCGGCGGCCATGACCCAGTCCGGCGTCTTCTTGAACAGTGCAGAGCCGGGGAAGACGGCGAACCGGGTGCCGCGTGCTCCGGCATACTCCCGCTTGCGCTGGTCGTACAGGCCGATGTGGCTGAGCAGCCCGGCGAGCAGGCTCATGTGGATCTCTTTGTCGCGGCCCACCGGATCCACCGGGTCGGCGCTGAGGGTGATGCCCAGCGGCTTGGCGATCTGGCGCAGCTGGGCAAACAGGTCCTGCCACTCGCGGATGCGGACGTAGTTCAGGAACTCGTTTTTGCACATCCGGCGGAACGCGGAGGAGGAGAGTTCCTTCTGCTTGTCCTGCAGGTAGCGCCAGAGGTTCAGGTAGCCGGTGAAGTCGGAGTTCTCATCCACGAACCGCTTGTGCAGCTCGGCGGCCTTCTGGGCCCGGGCGGCGTCGTCCTTGTTTGGGCGTTCGCGCGGATCCTGGATGGTCAGGGCGGCGGTGAGCACCATAACTTCCTTGGCACAGCCGCGGGCTCCGGCCTCCACGATCATGCGGCCGAGCCGGGGATCCACCGGCAGCTGGGAGAGCTTGCGCCCCACCGCGGTGATGCCGCCGGCCGGTTCAAGGGCCCCGAGCTCCTTGAGCAGGGTGGCGCCGTCGTTGATGGCTTTGGAGTCCGGCGGCTGCACGAACGGGAAGTCCGCGACGTCCTTGGGGCCCTTGGCTACGCCCATGGCTGCCATCTGCAGGATGACGGCGGCCAGGTTGGTGCGCAGGATCTCCGGATCGGTGAACTCCGGCCGGGACTCGAAGTCCTCCCGGGAATACAGCCGGATCGCGATGCCGTCTGACACGCGGCCGCAGCGGCCCGAACGCTGGTTGGCCGAGGCCTGGGAGATCCGTTCGATGGGCAGCCGCTGGACCTTGGTCCGGTGCGAGTAGCGCGAGATGCGGGCGGTGCCGGTATCGATCACGTATTTGATGCCCGGCACCGTCAGGGAGGTCTCGGCGACGTTGGTGGCCAGGATGATGCGGCGCGCCTTGCCCGGATGGAATACCTTGTGCTGGTCCGCCATGGACAGCCGGGCGAACAGGGGCAGGATTTCGGTGCCCTGCAGCCGGGGGACCCGCTGCACCGAAGCACGCAGGGCATCGGCGGCGTCACGGATCTCGCGCTCGCCGGAGAAGAAGACCAGGATGTCCCCGGGTGCCTCACGGGAGAGTTCCTCGACGGCGTCGCAGACGGCGTCCACCGGGTCGCGGTCCTCCTCGAGTTCGTCGTCGGAGTCCTCGCCCTCGCCGCCGCCGTCGGCCGGCTGGTTCAGCGGCCGGTACCGGACTTCGACCGGGAAGGTCCGGCCGGAAACCTCGATGATCGGAGCAGGCTTGCCGTCCTGCGCGAAGTGCCCGGCGAAGCGCTCGGGGTCAATCGTGGCCGAGGTGATGATGACCTTCAGATCCGGCCGTTCCGGCAGCAGCCGCCGCAGGTAACCCAGGATGAAGTCGATGTTCAGGCTGCGCTCGTGCGCCTCGTCAATGATGATGGTGCTGTATTTTTTCAGCTTGCGGTCATGCTGGATCTCGGCCAGCAGGATGCCGTCGGTCATCAGCTTGACCTTGGTCTGCCGGCTCGTTTCGCCGGTGAACCGCACCTGGTACCCCACCTCGGCTCCGAGGTCGACGTCGAGCTCCTCGGCAATCCGTTCCGCCACAGTGCGCGCGGCAAGACGGCGCGGCTGGGTATGGCCGATCAGGCCGTGCTCGGCGAGCCCGAGTTCCAGGCACATCTTGGGGATCTGGGTGGTCTTGCCGGAGCCGGTTTCGCCCGCAATGATCGTCACTTGGTTGGCTGCAATGGCGGCCATGATGTCTTCGCGGCGCTCCGAAACGGGCAAGAGCGCGGGATAGGAAATAGTCAGTGCCATGATTGCTCCCAGTCTAATGGCTGGGACGCCCGCCCTTCCCGGATTCCGCCGAGGGCGGGGCATCAGCGGCGCGTGCCAGCAGGGCCGCGGCTGATCTGGCCCTTTCGCGCAGCTCCGCCGGAGCCAGGATCTCGAATTCGAGGCCCAGCCTGGCCAGATGCATCAGCGGCAGGTCCAGGGAGTCCCAGCCGCCGCGAAGGATGGTCGACCCCGGACCGTCGTCCTCCAGGGCGGCAACCTCCGGGGGAATCCGGTCCCGCAGTTCGGCCAGCGGCAGCGCCAGCCGAAGGACGACGTCGTACCGGTAAGGGAAACGGGTAATGGAGTCCTGGACATAGGCGGCCATGTCCTTGGCGGGCAGGGGACGGGGGAAGAACCGCTCACGGACCGCCGGGATGCTCTGGCACCGGTCCATGCGGAAGGTGCGCCAGTCCTGCCGTTCCAGGTCCCAGGCCGCCAGATACCAGCGCCGGCCCGTACTGACCAGCTTGTATGGCTCGACCAGGCGCCGGCCGGCCGAAGCGCCGGCAGCGGTGTAGCGGAAGGCGACAACACGTTGTTCGGCAATGGCACCGGACAGCGCGGTAAGCGTCTGCGGGTCCACGCTCGCAGCGTTACCGCCCAGCACGCTGACGGACTGGCGCAGCGCAGAGAACTTGGGCCGCAGCCGGCCGGGCAGGACCTGCTCCAGCTTCGCGAGGGCCCGCACCGACGCCTCGCCGATGCCGGAAACCGGCCCGGTGGCGACCGCCGCCAGCCCCAGGGCGACGGCCAGGGCTTCGTCGTCGTCCAGCAGCAGCGGCGGAAGCTGGGCGCCGGATCCGAGCTGGTATCCGCCGGCGAGGCCGGGGGACGCCGAGATCGGATACCCCAGGGTGCGCAGCTTGCTGATGTCCCGGCGGACCGTGCGTTCGGTAACGGTCATCCGTTCGGCCAGGGCGGCACCGGTCCACTCGCGCCGCAGCTGCAGCAGCGACAGCAGATGCAGCAGTCGGGCTGAGGTTTCCAACATGGACACCAAGATACTCCGGCCTCAGGACAGGAACTGTCCTCGTCTGTAATTACTCCGGGTCAGGGTCGAGAATTGCCCATTGGCGGGATTACGGGCTCTTCCGAAAGGCGGGAACGTGATGGAACAGCACGAGGGACCTCAGCACGCGGCACCTCAGCACGGGGGAACACAGGCGGGCAGTGACGGCGCTGGCTACGCGGGGACATTGGACCTGGGCGGGGAGCTGGCGGACCAGCTGCGCTGGCACTGGGAGAACCAGGCCCGGCCCCGGCTGGAGGGGCTGACGGACGAGGAGTATTTCTGGGAGCCGGTCGCCGATTGCTGGAGCGTGCGGCCCAGGGGCACGGGCTCGGCTCCGGTGCAGGCCGGTCACGGGGACTTCACCATTGACTTCGGGTTCCCGGAACCGGTGCCGCCGCCCGTGACGACCATTGCCTGGCGGATCGGGCACCTCCTGGTGGGGGTGTTGGGCGTCCGAAACGCCGCGCACTTCGGCGGCCCGCCGGTCAACTACGAGGACTTTGCCTATCCTGGAACCGCCGCAGAAGCACTCGGGCTCCTGGATGAGTACTACGCCATCGGAGCCGTGTCCGCGATGGACGAGGCTGCGCTCGCCGCCCGGTGGGAGCAGCAGAGCGGCACTGGGCCGATGCCCCGATGATGACGCTGATCCTGCATATCAACCGGGAAATGATCCATCACCTGGCGGAGGTGGCGCTGCTGCGCGACCTGTATGCCCATCGGCCGCTGTCCGGCTAGGGATGCAGGCAGGTTGGGAGCACAGGCCCGGTCAGGAGTTCAGGAGGGGCGTGCAGGAAGGAGGCAGGTCACCGGATTGGTGGCAGGTAAGCCATCTTCATGTACCCGTCCCGTGCGTCGCGCAGGGTGCCGAAGGATGTTCCGGGGCCGGTCTCGTTCCATTCATGGTGGGAGGGCACTGACGGCAGGTGGCCGGTGCCGTCCCGTGACACGGCACGAACGGTCGCGGCCACCAGCAGGAGAAGCAGGATGGTGCTGGTCAGGAGAAGGAAAGTAGCCATGTGTCCATGGTCGGCGCGGGAGAAGAAACAAATAAGTGGCAGAAACGACCGTTAACATCAAAATGCTGCCAACCTTGTTCCATGCTCAAATCCGTATCCTTGATCGTGCTCGACGGCGTTGCTCCGTTCGAGCTCAGCGTGATCGCCGAAGTCTTCGGAATCGACCGTTCGGAGCGGGGGACCGGCGTCCCCGCGTTCGACTTTCGAATCTGCACCGTTACACCCGGGGTAGTGGAGGCCAAGACCGGCTTCAGCATCAATGTGCCCGCCGGCCTGGAAGCCGCCGCTGACGCCGACCTGGTGGTCATGGCTCCGGTCGGTGACGCCGGTTCTGCCCAGATGGCCGCCCCACCCGAGGTGCACCAGGTTCTTCGCGAAGCTCGGGACCGCGGGGCATGGGTCATGAGTATCTGTTCGGGGGCGTTTGTCCTGGCCGAGGCCGGCCTGCTGGACGGCCGCTGCGCGACCACTCACTGGATGTACTCGGCTGACCTGGCCGCAAGATACCCGGCCATCTGCGTGAATGAGGACGTGCTCTACGTCCAGGACGGAAACATCATCACGAGCGCCGGGACGGCGGCCGGCATCGATGCTGCCCTGCACCTGGTGCGGCTTGAGGTTGGAGCCAAGGCTGCGGCGGCGATTGCCCGCGACATGGTGGTGCCGCCGCACCGGGAGGGCGGGCAGGCCCAGTACATAGACCGGGCCGTGCCGGAAGTGGACTGCGAGACCCTGGGGCCCGTCCTGGAATGGGTGGGCGAGCATCTGGCGGACGAGCACACGGTCAAGGAACTGGCTTCCCGGGCCGCCATGTCTCCGCGGACCTTCGCCCGCCGGTTCCGCGCCCAGACCGGAACGACGCCTGCCGCCTGGATCAACGCGCAGCGGGTCCTCCGGGCACAGGAACTGCTGGAGGACACAGACCTTTCCGTCGAGGATGTGGCCAGGATCAGCGGCTTCGGCCAGCCGGAGCTGCTGCGCCACCACTTCCACCGCGACGTCGGAGCCAGCCCCGCAGCGTACCGCCGCACCTTCCGTGGCGGGGCCGGCCGGCGGGCGGCCGGCGCAGCGCCCTGACGAACCCATTGCGCTGCGTACCGTCCGGTCGGTACGCTCGGCTCATCATCCCAGAGCACGCCTGAAGGAGAGCCATGACCGAGGCACCGACACCACCGGACCAGCGCACCGCCGTCGTCACCGGAGCAGCACGCGGCATCGGTGCCGCCATTGCAGCCCGGCTCGCAGCCGACGGGCACCGCGTGGCCGTCCTGGACCTCCGTGAGGAGGACACAGCCGCCACTGTGGAAGCGATTAACAACTCCGGCGGCAAAGCGGTGGGGGTGGGAGCGGATGTCTCCGATGCCGATGCCGTCGCGGCCGCCGTCGGCCGTATCGCCGCCGAACTCGGTCCGCCCACCATCCTGGTCAACAACGCGGGGATCCTGCGCGACAACCTGCTGTTCAAGATGACCGACACCGACTGGGACGCCGTCATGGGTGTCCACCTGCGCGGGGCGTTCCTCATGAGCCGGGCGGTGCAGGCGCACCAGGTGCAGGCGCAATGGGGCCGCATCGTGAACCTCTCCAGCACTTCGGCACTGGGCAACCGCGGCCAGGCCAACTACGCCGCTGCCAAGGCCGGGCTGCAGGGCTTCACCAAGACCCTGGCGATCGAGCTGGGCCGCTACAACGTGACCGTCAACGCCATTGCCCCGGGCTTCATCGAGACGGACATGACCCGGGCGACGGCGGAACGCGTGGGCGTGCCATATCCGGATTTCGTTGCGCACGCCGTGGCTGAAATTCCGGTGGGACGTGCCGGGGCACCGGCGGACATAGCTGCCGCGGCATCATTTTTCGTCCGGGAGGACGCCTCCTTCGTCTCCGGACAGGTGCTGTACGTCGCCGGCGGACCGAAGGACTGACGATGGCACACTTCACCTCGGTGGACGAGCTGGAAGCAGCCATCGGGCAGCGTGAGGCCAGCGAGTGGATCACCATCGACCAGGAACGCATCAACCGGTTTGCCGACGCCACCGACGACCATCAGTGGATCCACACGGACCCTGTGCGTGCTGCTGCGGGGCCGTTTGGCGGCACGATTGCCCATGGTTACCTGGTGCTCTCGCTGCTGCCGGCGCTGGCCTCGGGACGGATCGGCTTGGAGGGCACCGTGATGGGCATCAACTACGGGCTGGACCGGGTGCGCTTTCCCCACCCGGTGCCCGTGGACAGCCGGGTCCGGGCGGTGTCAGAGCTGGTTAAGGTGGAACGCACCGGGGCCGGGATCCGGGTGACTTCAACCGTCACGATGGAAATTGAGGCAGTGGACAAGCCGGCAGCGGTGGCGGAATCCATCTCGCTGTACGTCCTGGGCTGAGGCCCGGAGGAGCGGACCCCAGGCCACGCGGAAGGGACCCGCCCGTCGGAAGACGGGCAGGTCCCTTTCCTTGTGCTCGCGGCTTGTCCGCTACTGGGGGATGCCGTTTTCCGGCATCGTCGTGCGGTCCTCGGTATAGGGGCTGACGGAGTCCCCGTCCACGGAGTACGGCGTCCCGGTATAGGCCTGCACGCCGCCCGAGACCAGCGTGATCATGCCACCGGTGTAGCCGGCATGGCTGTCCGCGCTGAAGCCGAGCGGAACATGGCCGTTGCCTTTGACATTGCCCGATTCCAGGGCCTCCAGCAGCGACTCCCGCGTCGGGTTCTCTCCGGCTTCCTGCAGTGCCTCGACAAAGAGGTAGCCCAGCGACATTCCGAAGATGGTGTTGCCGTCAAACTCCGCTCCCGGGTTGTACTCCGCGTTGATCTCGGAGAACTTCGCCGTCCACTCGTCGTCCGTGTCGGAGTAGGAGGGCAGGTAGTTCGCGCTGATGAAGCCTTCGAGCAGCTTGTCGGTGTTCTCCCCGAGGTAGCTGGACAGGGTGTTGTAGTCCCCGCCGGCGGAGGAGGCGGCCCACTTCGGGAAGTAGCCCAGCTTCGCTGCCGTGCCGATGGCCTGGGCGCTGAAGCCGTTGATCGAGGCGAGGAAGTTCACCTCGCAGCCGGCCGCCTGCATGGCGCTGATCTGCGCGGCGACGTCGGTGTTGGCGGTCGAGTAGACCTGCGAGCTGGCGAGTCCGTCGCTGCCCAGGGCCGACTCGAGCCCGGTCTTGAAGTCCGCACCGAAATCGTCGTCCTGCCCGAAAAGGCAGTACGTCGCGTCCGGAAACTCCTCCTGCACATAGGTGGCCAGGACCTTGGCCTCGGTGTCGTAGTCCTGCATGAAGCCGTAGGTGTACGGGTACTTTTCGGGCTGGTTCCAGGTGGGGCTGCCCGAGGCCACGAACAGGTCCGGCACCTCGTTGTCGTTCAGGAAATCCAGCACCGAGCTGTGCGGCGGCGTGCCCAGTCCGCCCAGGATCGCGAAGACCTCGTCCTGCAGCACCAGTTCCCGGACCACGCTCTGCGTGTTGGCCGGGTTGTAGCCGTCATCCTTCACGCTGTATTCGATGGTGCGGCCGTGCACACCGCCGTTGGCGTTGACGTAGTCGAAGTAGGCCTTTGTGGCGGGGGAGATGGACGCGTAGCCTGCGGCTGCGGGTCCGGTCAGGGGCTGGTGGGTGCCCACCGTGACCGTGGTGTCGGTGATGCCTGGAACATCTTGTGCTTTCTCGGATTCACCGCCACCGGACCCTCCACAGGCGGCGAGGACGAAACTCGCCGTGACGGCGGCGGCAACGGCGGTGTACTTGGAGAGACCGGGCTGGGAACTAGTCATCGCTGACCTTTCGTGGTGGATAGATTCTCTGGCGGGGCTGGGTTGGGGGCTGATGGTGCGGATTCAGGGTTGGCGTTACCGGGGCCGGTGGACGCGGCGGCACCGGGATCGGCACGGGGATTGACGACGACGGCGGCGGGTGTGGATGGTGCTGCGGCAGCCGCCGCGGCCGGGGAGCGCCGGCCGCGGATCCTGCGGACGGCCGCTGACAGCAGACCCTGGATGCCCCGCGGCGCGAGCAGGATCACCAGCACGAGGACCGTGCCAAACACCGCGATGGCCAGGTTTCCGTCCAGCCGCGACGCGACGTCGGCGGAGACCGGCAGGCCGGCGGTGAGGGAATTGATGCTGTAGGGCAGGAACACCATGATCAGTGCTCCCCAGACCGCACCCGTCAGCGACCCGATGCCTCCGATCACGGCTGCCATGAGCAGATACAGGGACAGCACCAGGGAGTAGGCTCCCGGGCTGGCGCTTTGGGTGGTGTAGGCCAGCAGCCCGCCGCCCAGGCCTGCCGCCGCGGCGCTGACGGTGAAGGAGAGGATCTTGGTCCTGGCGACGTTGATGCCGGAGAGTGAGGCGGCGGCGTCGTTGTCCCGCACCGCCCGCAGCTGCCGGCCGAACCGCCCGCGCAGCAGGTTGTTCAAAAGCACCATGACGGTGACGGCGCACAGGATCGCCAGCCAGGCCTGCCACTGCTCGTTGCTGACCATGCCGCGCAGGGAAGCCGGGCGCTTCTCCACCGTGATCCATAGTCCCTGGTCACCGCCGAGCACCGTCGAAAAGGTGCTCGTGACCGCAGGGATGGCCACCACCAGGGCCAGCGTGAAGCCGGCCAGGTACGGTCCGTGGAGGCGTCCGGCCGCCAGACCGATCACCAGCCCCAGTACCGCCGAGCCCAGCACGGCGGCGGCCAGGGGGCCCAGCAGCAGGAGCGGACCCTCGATTCCGGTCCCGGCCAGCGCATTGGCACTGAGCGCATAGCAATACGCCCCGCAGGCCATCAGGGCCGCCTGTCCCAGCGAGAGCTGCCCGCCGGTTCCGGTGAGAACCGTCAGTCCCGCGACGGCGCACAGATAGGCGCAAACAGTTGCCAGCTGATAGGAGGTAAAGGGTTCAACCGCAAAGGTGGCACCGATCAGCAGTGCAGCTGCGGCGGCTGCGGCCAGCAGTGTTTTCAGGGGGCTCATACCGTGCGCTCCTTGGTCATCGAGAACAGTCCGGCCGGGCGCAGGAGCAGTACCGCGAGCAGGAGCACCAGGACGGCGATGGGTGCCAGCGTGGCCCCGAGGTAGCCGCTGACCCAGCTGAGCACCACGCCCACGGCCAGGCCGCCGGCCACGGCTCCGCCGGAGGAATCCAGTCCGCCCACCACCGCGACGGTGAACGCATAGACAAAGACGGTGTCCACGGCGTGCGGGTTCAGACCGAGTTCGGTGGGAATGATCAGCAGGGCGGCCAGGGCTCCGACGGCGGAGGACAGCGCCCAGCCCAGGGTCAGCATGCGGGAGGACCGCACCCCGAGCAGCCGCGCCAGGTCCGGTGCGAAGGCAGCGGCGCGCAGCCGCAGTCCGAGGGAGGTCTTGGTGAAGAGCAGGGCCAGCCCCGCCACGATCACGGCGATGCAGGCGAAGATGAACAGGTCATAGGGGGAGACAGCGCTGATCCCGCCGATCGTCAGCGGGGTGGTGCTGAAGGGGGTGCCCAGAGACTGGTAGCCGTTGCCGAAGACCATGCCCAGCACCGCCTGGATGACCAGCAGCAGCCCCAGCCCGGCAATGACGGAGTTTAGCGGGGAGGTGTTGCCCACGAAGCGCATCACGGTCCGTTCCACCAGGGCGCCGAGCACCAGCCCGGAGATAATCGCCGAGGCAAGCCCCAGCCAGTAGCTGCCGGTGGCGGCCGTGACGGTGAAGGCGACATAGGTGGTGGCGACGGCCATGGCACCCTGGGCGAAGTTCACGATCCGGGCGGCACGCCAGATGATGACGAGTGAGAGGGCGAAGGCAGCCAGCACTGCACCGCGGGCCAGCCCGTCGACGGTAAGGAAAAGAAATCTGTCCATCAGAACCCCAGGTAGGTGTGGCGGAGATCGGTATCCGCGGCCAGGTCGGCGGCGGGTCGGGAGGCGACGACGGATCCCAGGCTGAGGACGACGCCGTCGTCGGCAACAGCGAGGGCGCTGCGGACGTTCTGCTCGATCAGCAGCACGGTCAGGCCGGTGTCGTCGCGGAGGCCGCGCAGCATTCCCAGGATCTGGGCGGTCACCCGTGGCGCCAGGCCCAGCGACGGTTCATCCAGCAGCAGCAGCCGGGGACCGGCCATCAGGGCCCGGCCCAGGGCGAGCATCTGCCGTTCCCCGCCGGAGAGCTGGTGTCCGGGGGCCTTGCGGCGCCGGGCCAGGGGCTCGAAGAGCTCGTACATGCGGGCGAGCAGGGCCTGGGCGGCGGCGCGGTCGCGGCGCCACAGCCCGCCCAGGCGGAGATTCTCGTCCACGGTGAGTTCGGTGATGACCCCGCGGCCTTCGGGCACCAGGGAGATGCCGCGGCGTACCATGTCCTCCACTTTGGTGCCGGCCAGATCCATGCCGTCAAAACGGATGCTGCCGCCGGTGGGCCGCAGCTGCCCGATGATGGTGCGCAGCAGGGTGGTCTTGCCTGCGCCGTTGGCTCCGACGACGGCGGTAATGCTGCCCGCTGCCACGTCCAGGCTCACGCCGTGCAGGACGGGGACGGGACCGTAGCCGGCGCTGACCGAGTCCAGGGACAGAAGGGCGCTCATACCGGTTCCACCCCCAGATAGGCGTCGGTGACAGCCTGGTTGGCGCTGACCGCAGCCGGGGTCCCCTCGGCGATCAGCTTGCCGAAGTCCAGCACCGCGATGCGCTCGCAGACGCTCATCACCAGGTCCACGTGGTGTTCCACCAGTACTACGGAGCAGCCGGTGGCAGGGACCCTGCGGATGATCTCCGCCAGTTCGTCGATATCGTCCTGCGCCAGGCCGCCGGCCGGTTCATCCAGCAGCAGCAGGCGCGGGCTGCCCGCCAGTGCCCGGGCCAGGGCTGCTTTTTTGCGGATCCCGTACGGCAGGGTGTCCGGCAGGGCGGCGGCATAGGTCACGATGCCCAGCTCATCCATGGCCTGCAGTGCGCCCTCCCGCAGCCGTACCTCGCCCCGCCGGGAGCGGGGGAGCAGCAGTGCATCCTCGGCCATGGTGTGTGTGGCGGTGCCTTCCAGGCCGAGCATGACGTTGTCCAGCACGGTCAGGCCCGGAAACAGGCCCAGTCCCTGCAGCGTCCGGGCCACCCCATGGCGGGTCAGGAGGCGGGGCAGGGGGCGGAACGGCTTGCCATCCAGCTCCAGGGCTCCGGCGGCGGGTGCGGTGAAGCCGCAGACCACGTTGAACAGGGTGGTTTTTCCGGCTCCGTTGGGGCCGATGATGCCGACGACGGCGCCAGGCGGGACAGCGAAGGACACCGCGTCCAGGGCGGTGAGGCCGCCGAAGCGCACGCTGATGTCGGTAAAGCGCAGCCGGGGTAAAACCGACTGGTCGGTATGTAACTCTTCCAATGAGGACTCCGTTGTCTCGGCAAGAAGGGATACTGCAGGAAGGGTGGCGAGGGTAGGGGTGTGCGCGGAGGCTACAGGGTCAACACCACCCGCCCTGCGGTGGTGCCGTCACCCAGGCGCTGGATGGCGTCGGGTGCGTCTTCGAACGGGACGGTCTCGGTGACCACCGGGCGGATCAGTCCCTTGTCCGCCAGGAGGGTGAGCTGCTCATGGGCCTCGGACACCAGTTCCGGCGCCTTTTTGGCGTACAGGGCCCAGTGCAGGCCAAGCAGGGCGTAGTTCTTGACCAGCGCATGGTTCATCCGGGCGGTCTGCAGCGTGCCCCCGGCAAAACCAACCACCACAATCCGGCCTTCAAAGGCGATGCAGCGGGTGGAGCGGTCAAAGGTGCTCCCGCCGACGGGATCGTAGATGACGTCGGCGCCCCGGCCGCCGGTCGCCGTGTTGACCACCTCGACGAAATCCCCGGTGGTGCGGTTGATGACCAGATCGGCACCGGCTTCTTCGGCAACCAGGCGTTTGGCCTCGTTGCCCACGACACCGATTACGGTGGCGCCGGCCGCCTTGCCCAGCTGGACCGCTGCGGTTCCGACACCGCCGGCTGCGGCATGCACCAGCAGAGTCTCGCCCGGGGCGATCCGTGCGCGGCGGTGCAGCCCAAAGTATCCGGTCTGGTAGCCGATGCACAGGGCTGCCGCCTCGGCGTCCGAAAGGGACTCCGGCGCGGGAAAGGCCGACGCCGCGGGCACTGCAACCTCCTGCGCCATCACCCCGAGGTGCGAGGCGACAACGCGGTCGCCCACGTGGAAGCCGGTGACGCCCTCGCCGATTCCGATGACTGTGCCGCACAGTTCAATGCCCGGCACGAAGGGCAGCGGGGGTTTTTCCTGGTACTCGCCGCGGCAGAGCAGTACATCGGGGAAATTGAGCGCGACGGCGCGGGTGGCCAGTACCAGCATGCCCGGCCCGGCGGCGGGGGAGGGGGCCTCGACCAGCCGCAGTGCGTCCCGGGGTTCTGCGTTGGTGACGACGTTCCAGGCTTTCATAGTGCTGCTCCTTCGGAGTGGGCAGGCCGCAGCCCGGTGAGGTAGAGGTCGGTGATCTGCTTGGCCACCTGCTCCCTGGTCAGGGGTCCGGATGGCTGGTACCAGAAGGAGAGGTAGTGCGGGTTGGCAAAAAAGTTGGCTACGAGCACGGCGGTGGGAATGTCGTCGCGGAAGACTCCCTCTGTCTTTCCGCGGGTAATCAAGGCTCCGAAGACCTCGTTGTACTGGCGCCGCCGGACTTTGACGTCCTCCATCCGGTCGGGGCTGAGCATGTGCTGGGAGCGGAAGAACACCGCACCTTCACGGATCCATTCGATGGAGGTGACGATGACGTCCTCGCAGACCAGGCGGACTGTCTCGCCGACGGGCAACCCGCGGTCCGTTATTTCATGCAGGTTCCGCAGCTGGAGGGTGAGGATCCGGTCGTAGATGTCGAAGAGCAGGTCATCCTTGGAATTGAAGTAGTGGTAGAGCGCGCCCTTGGTGACGCCGGCCGCGTCAACGATCTGCTGCACGCTTGTCTTCGCGTAGCCCTGGCTGGCGAAGAGCTCCACGGAAACCCGGGTGAGCTCTTCTTTGATGTTCATGGTTTTCATGGGGCGCTGATCCGTGTTTCTCGTGTCTAACAGGTGGAAAGTGGCGGGCCCAAGCGGAACCGACCGGTTGGTATGTGATAGACCATACCGCCAGAATCGCCGTGCGCAAGGGGATTCGCAGAATAATCCCACGGACCTTTTGCGACGGGTCAGGAGCGGGGTATGTTCCGCAGGTTGCTCCGGGCCATGCTGACGGCCTCTCCGGCACCCCGGTTCAGGACAACCCTTGACATGGCGGTGGCGAAGCCGAGGACCTGCCCGGGGGTGATCTTGGGCGGGATGGACAACGCATTCGGATCGGTGACCAGTTCCACCAGTGCCGGGCCCGGGTTATCCAGCGCGTCCCGGTAGGCCTGCATGATGTCGCCGGGATCGGTGACCCTGACGGAGTGGAAGCCCATGGCCGCGGCAATGTCCGCGTAGTTCACGTCCAACACGTCCACTGCGAAGTCGGGCAGGCCGTCCACAAGCATCTCCAGCTTCACCATGCCCAGGGTCGAGTTGTTGAACAGCACCACCGTCAACGGCAGGTCATACATCCGCGCGGTCAGGAGTTCGCCCAGCAGCATGCCCAGACCACCGTCGCCGCTGACAGCGATCACCTGGCGGCCCGGGTAGGCGAACTGGGCGCCGACGGCGTGGGGAAGGGCGTTGGCCATGGACCCGTGCAGGTAGGAGCCGATGAGCCGCCGGGTCCCCAGCGGATTGATGTACCGGGCGGTCCAGACATTGCACATCCCGGTGTCCGCAGTGAAGACCGCGTCTTCAGCGGCTGCCTGATCCAGCAGGGAGGCGGCATATTCGGGATGGATGGGCCGCATGCGCTCAACGTCCCGCGTATAGGCACCAACCGCCTTGTTCATCAACCGGTCGTGTTTCCTGAGCATCTCCGTGAGGAATGCATCGTCCTGTTTCTGCTCCACCAGCGGCAGAAGCGCCTGCAGTGTGGCGGATACATCCCCGTGGACTGCAATATCGACGTCGGTGCGGCGCCCGAGCCGCTCGGCGGCCCGGTCCACCTGCGCGGGGGTGGTCCCGGGCAGGAACTGGTTGTAGGGGAAGTCCGTGCCCAGGAGGATCAACAAGTCAGCGTCTTCGATCCCCTCAGCCGCGGCGCCGTAGCCCAGGAGTCCGGTCATCCCCACGTCGGACGGGTTCTCGTACTGGATGAAGTCCTTTCCCCGCAGGGAGTGTCCAATCGGGGCATGGACCTTCGCGGCGAATTCGGTCACGGCGTCATGCGCCCCCTGGACTCCGATTCCTACAAACAGGGCGACCTTCCGGGCCCGGTTCACCGCGTCCGCCAGTGCCCGCACGCTCTGCGCTGCGGGCACCACGGTGGCCGGCATGAAGTGCGCCGGCGCCGGGGTCGGTGCGGAGGCATCCTGTCCGGCGATGTCGCCGGGGAGCGTGATCACTGAAACTCCGCTCTTCGCGAGCGCATGCTGGATGGCGCTCTGCATCACCCGGGGCGCCTGATCGGTGCTGCTGATCAGCTCGGAATACACCGAGCACTCATTGAAGATGCGGTCCGGATGCGTTTCCTGGAAGAAGCCGCTGCCGATCTGCACCGTCGGTATGTGTGAGGCGATGGCCAGCACGGGCGCACCGGAACGGTTGGCGTCATACAGACCGTTGATGAGGTGCAGGTTGCCGGGGCCGCAGGAGCCGGCGCAGACCGCCAGCCGGCCGGTTAGCTGGGCCTCTGCGGAGGCGGCAAAGCTCGCCGTTTCCTCGTTCCGGACATGAATCCAGTCGATGCCGCCTTTTTTGGCTCCTCCCGTCCGGCGGACGGCGTCCACTATCGGATTGAGGCTGTCCCCGACTATCCCGTAGATGCGTTGGACCCCTGCGGAGCGAAGCTGGTCGACGAGCTGGGTGGCGAGCGTTTTGGCCATGACGACTCCCGGTGTGCCGAAGGTGGCTCCAATGCTAGGCCGGGGATGGTCCCGAAGGGAGGCCCGGCAGCCTGACGGGCAGATCCGCACCGGAAACGGGCCGGGTCCCTGGAGAGTCCGGCCGGCGGGCACCCAGGCAAAAGAAAACACCCCGATCCGAAGATCGGGGTGTTGCTCATCCTTTTTGGTGCCCTCGATAGTGTCTGGATTCACGACATAGTTCACACATGAGTCGGGACATCGTTTACAGATGCCACTTCACCGGTGAGTCGCGACATGCTTCACACCCGGCCCCGGTCCAGAATCGGCCATGTCAAAGCAGAAGGTCATCGTCCTGTCCGTCACAGAGCAGGGCCTCAGCATCTCCGAGGCCGCCCGCCGCTACGGCGTGAGCCGCCGCTGGGTCCACGTCCTGATCCGCCGCTACCGGGACGGCGGCACAGCAGCCCTGACACCGCGCTCCCGCCGCCCGCACAACAACGCACACCGCATCCCGCCCCCGACAGCTGACCGGATTAGGTCCCTGCGCCGGGACCTAACCGCAGCGGGCCTGGACGCCGGTCCCGTCACCATCGCCTGGCACCTCGCCAGGGAAGGCATCACCGCGCCCTCCACCTCAACGATCCGCCGGATCCTGCACGCCGCCGGTCTGATCACCCCAGCACCCAGAAAACGGCCCAAATCCTCACTTCACCGCTTCGAAGCCGCCCAACCGAACGAGACCTGGCAATCCGATTTCACCCACTGGCCGCTGGCCGACGGCACCGATACCGAGATCCTGAACTTCCTCGATGACCACTCCCGCTACCTGCTCGCCTGCACCGCATACCGGCCCGTCACCGGAACCGCCGTCAGCGAGACCTTCCTCAAAACCGCCAACCAGTACGGGCTGCCGGCCTCCACCCTGACCGATAACGGCCTGGTCTATACCTCCCGCTTCGCCGGCGGCAAAGGCGGCCGCAACAGCTTCGAGAACCTCCTGCACGCCCTGAAGATCACCCAGAAGAACGGATCCCCGGGCCACCCGCAAACCCAGGGAAAGATTGAACGCTTCCATCAAACCCTGAAGAAATGGCTCAGCGGCCAGCCGCGGGCAGAGACCCTGCAGGACCTCAACGCCCAGCTCGAAAAGTTCCGCCATATCTATAACCATGAACGTCCGCACCGCGCGCTGGACCGGAAAACACCCGTCCAGGCCTACAACGCCACCGTCAAAGCGGTACCGCTGACAGCCCGGCAGGGAGGTCATTGGCGGGTCCGCGTGGACCGGATCGACACGACCGGGAAGGTCTCACTGCGCTACGCAGGCAGACTGCGACATATCGGGCTGGGACGGGCCTACGCCGGCAAACACATCCTCATGCTCATCCACGAACAGGACATCGTCATCACCGAAACAGCCACCGGAGAGATCCTGCGCGAACTGACACTGGACCCCTCACGCGACTACCAACCCAGACAAAAGAAAACACCCCGGTCCGAAGACCGGGGTGTTACCTATGTCGCGACTCATCCGTGAACGATGTCTCGACTCATCACATTGGTGCCCTCGATAGGATTCGAACCTACGGCCTGTTGCTCCGGAGGCAACCGCTCTATCCCCTGAGCTACGAGGGCAAGGAGGCCGGTAAACCGGCAGCTCCTGTGGGACTCAAGAAGCTTAGCAGGTCAGGCGCGCCGTGGGAAAACGCCCCGGAAACCGAGTTGAAAACACTCCCAAACCGGCCCGGTCAACTCAGTATCCGAGGAACGCGTCCGTCCGCACCGAACGCCCGCCGGCCCCCCGGACCGCGGCCCGGGCTGCGGCCACTGCGGCAGGAGAGCCTGACACGTAGGCCGCGCGCGAAGCCACGTCCGGCACCTCACGGGCAAGGGTCTGGGCATCGGGCAGGCCGGGGCCCAGCCAGGTCCACCCGCTGATCTGCGGATCCTCCGGGGTGCAGACCAGGACGCGCAGTCCCATGCCGAGCAGTTCGGCGGCGTACGCCAGTTCGTCAGTGGAGGAGGCCGCATACACGAGGACGACGTCGCGCGGGACGGTGCCGTCCGGCCCGCCGCCTGCAGCGAGGGACCGCAGCTGGCTCATAAACGGGGTGATGCCGATGCCGGAGGCGACCAGCAGCAGCGGCACGCCCCGGTCCCGGGGCAGCAGGAAGTCTCCCGCCACGGCCGTCGCGGAAACCACCGCTCCGGGCTTCAGCTTCAGCAGGGCGGTCTTGAACGAGCTGACCGGTTCGGCGGCGCGCAGCCCCACGGCCACGGTGCCGGGGTCTTCCGGGGCAGTGGTCAGGCTGAAGATCCGCCGGGTGCCACGGGCATCGGCGGTGCCGTGCGGAAGGCTCAGCTCCACGTACTGGCCCGGCTGGAACCGCAGCGGACGCACGGGTTCGAACACCAGCTCCCGGGCGGTGGGGGTGAGCGCCCGGTTCTCCCGCAGGCGCAGCCGGATACCGGTGCGCGGGGCCAGGGCAAAGGCCAGCAGGTTTCCGGCAAGCAGGGCCAGCTCGGGGGACATAAAGACCGGCCCGAAACTTAGCGGCACGGCAAACAGCACGCCGACGACGGCGGCCTCGGCCAGCCGCTGGAGGCGCCGCGGCGGCAGGGTCAGCGGCTCGGACAGCATGAAGCCGGCGAAGAACACCACCGGATAGGACGCCAGCAGTGTCCACAGCGCAGCGGGGAGGGTTTCACCGGCGGCAATCATCCGCACCGTGATAATGACTCCGGCGGCCAGCAGGAACACCCCGGCCATTGGCAGCAGCCGGTTCCGGTACAGGATCAGTGCTGCAGCCGGGAGCACGGCCACCAGCATCAGCGGTGCCGCCACCCACCAGGCCGCAGCGCCCAGCCCGGTCAGGGCCAGGACCGCGGCCCCCAGGGCAGCTGGGTTGAAGATGTGCCGCCCACGCCAGACCAGCAGGTATTTGGAGGCGGTGGCGGCGCCGGCGGCCAGCGCCACGGTGAGCAGGGCACTGCCCTCGGTGCTTGGCCACAGCAGGAAGTAGAGCAGCAGCCCGGTGATCAGCGAGGAATCCGTCTGCGGCCGGGTCCGGAAAAGAAGCCCCATGACGCGGCTGGCGACCAGGGCGGAGACGACGGCGGTGACGGCGGTCGCAGCCAGCGCTGCCGGGGTGTAGAAGAGTGCCCCGGCGAAGGACAGCACAAAAGACCAGGCAGTAATGCCCAGCAGCAGGAACACCGTCAGCCGGTACATTGTCCAGCGGCCGGTGAAGGCGTCCAGCCGTCGGGTTACCGGCGTGGGCAGGGAAAGGCTCATGAAAACAGGACTCCAGCCATGGCATCTGAGAAGGTGGCCCGGCCGTCCGAGAACATCCGCACATAATCAAAGGCGAATTCCTCGGCGAGCCGGGCGGGGTCGGTGAAAAACAGGGCGGTCGCCAGCCCGTCGGCGCTCATGGCGTCGGCGGCGAGCACCCAGGTTGCGGCCACAGCCTGCACGGGGCGGCCGGTTGAGGCATCGAGAATATGGTGCAGGCCATCGCCCCAGGCCCGCCGGTTCGCTGCGGATCCGCACAACGCCCGGTCCCGCAGCGGGACAACGCCGATGGCGCGGGTGCTGTCGTAGGGGTGTTCCAAGGCCACCTGCAGTGCCCGCTGACCGGCATGCCGGAGATCCGATCCCGCGTCCACGGTTACGTCCGAGTGCCCGGCGGCCTGCAGCAGGTCAAAGACCAGATCCACGAGCTGGCCCTTGCCGGCGGCGCCGATGTCCAGGGTGGCCGGTTCCGTGGTGTGCAGCTGCACCTGCCGGCCCGCGGTTTCCCAGGAGGCGGCGGCCCGCCAGCCCGGCGCCGGTGACGGGGCGGAGGCGGCAAAGGAATAGGCGGCGTCGTACCCGAGCTTTTCCAGCGAATGTCCCACCAGGGGATTGACTGCCCCATCGGTGAGCCGGTGCAGGGTATCGAACAGCGACAGCAGCGGTGCGGCCGAGGGCGGCAGCGCCACGGTTCCGGCGGTCCGGGCCAGCGGCGCGATCACCGAATCGGAGCGGAACCGCGAATAGGTGCGGTCATATTCTTCGACCAGCCCGGCCACTGCCGCGCGGACCGGTGCCGCCAGCGGGGCTGCCGTAGTGATGGTCCATGCGGTGCCGATGGCATCGAAGCTCAGGTCCGCCATGGGGGCCGGCGGGTCAGTTCGCGGCTTCGGCCCGGATTGTCTCCAGGGCCTTGTTGAAGCCCTGGCTGGTGAGGGAGGAACCCGCTACCTTGTCGACGTCGAGCTCGTCGAGGCTCTTGCCGATGACCTGCTCCTGCACGCCCGAGGTGAACTCGCGCTGGTACGCCTTGGAAGTGGGGTGGTTTCCCGAGGTGGTGACCTCAAGCGCCGTGACGGTGTTGCCTTCGAGGGTCATGGTCACGTCCACCTCCTCGGTCTGGTTCGACGGCGGCGTGTAGCTGCCCGAGGCCGTGTACTCGCCGTCGGCGTAGCTGCCGGCCGCGGCGCCCCCCTGGGGAGCAGCGCTCTGCGGTGCGGCAGAGGCGGACGTAGCGGGCTCCTGCGCGGCGGGGGCTTCCTCCGCGGCCTGTCCCGCGCACGCGGTGGAGACCAGGGTCAGGGAGGCAGCGGTGAACAGCAGGGTTTTGCGTGAGGGGGTCAAGATCTCTCCTGGTGCAGGGGGTTCTGGGGCAGGGCGTCCGTATCCATTACAACGTATCCAAGCACCGGCTGCCTGTGCACGTGCTGTTGCCTTGGCCACCACCGCTGCGGCGGCCGCGCACCGCAGCGTCACAGTTCGCGGAACGCCCTGCGCCCGGCGGCTATGCTTAACCGGTGACTCCTGAAGAACTTTCCTCCGCCGTAACTGCCTGCCTCCAAGACGCCATCGATGCCGGTGACTTCAGCATCGACGCGCCCCGGGAGGTGCGTGTGGAGCGCCCCAAGAACCGCGACCACGGCGACTGGGCCACCAACATCGCGCTGCAGCTGTCCAAGCAGGCCGGCATGAACCCGCGCCAGTTCGCGGAAATCCTCAAGGGACGCCTTGAGAAGATCGACGGCGTGGCCAAGGTGGATATCGCAGGGCCCGGCTTCCTGAACATCACCCTCGCCGCCGGTGCAGCCGGCGAGCTGGTCAAGACCATCGTCGACGCCGGAGAGTCCTACGGCACGTCCGAGGTGCTTAAGGGCACCCGGATCAACCTCGAGTTCGTCTCCGCCAACCCCACCGGCCCCATCCACCTGGGCG
The DNA here is from genome assembly GCF_018622995.1 of Arthrobacter jiangjiafuii. Lineage (NCBI taxonomy): Bacteria > Bacillati > Actinomycetota > Actinomycetes > Micrococcales > Micrococcaceae > Arthrobacter > Arthrobacter jiangjiafuii. Next base: position 2,564,653 of record NZ_CP076022.1, on the reverse strand, counting down.
GCACCCGCTGGGCCGCCGTCGGCGACGCCCTGGCCCGCGTGTTCCAGTCGCAGGGGGCCGAGGTCACCCGCGAGTACTACTTCAACGACCACGGCGCGCAGATCGACCGCTTTGCCCGCTCGCTCCTGGCCTCCGCCAAGGGTGAGGCCGCACCGGAAGACGGTTACGCCGGCGCCTACATCGAAGACATCGCCAACCGCGTGCTCGCGACGGAGCCCGGGATCACCGACCTGCCCGACGCCGAGGCACAGGAACGCTTCCGGGCCATCGGCGTGGACCTGATGTTCTCCGACATCAAGGAATCCCTGCACAACTTCGGCGTGGACTTCGACGTCTTCTTCCACGAGGACTCGCTGCATGAAAACGGCCAGGTGGACAAGCTCCTGGAGCAGCTCAAGGGCTCGGAGAACCTGTACGAAAAGGACGGCGCCTGGTGGCTGAACTCCAGCCAGTTCGGCGATGACAAGGACCGCGTGGTCATCAAGTCCGACGGCAACGCCGCGTACATCGCCGGTGACATCGCCTATATCCAGAACAAGCGCGACCGCGGTTTCGACCTGAACTTCTACATGCTCGGCGCCGACCACCACGGCTACGTTGCCCGCCTCAAGGCCGCGGCCGCCGCCCTGGGCCACGACCCGGCCTGCGTGGAGGTGCTGATCGGCCAGATGGTGAACCTGGTCAAGGACGGCAAGCCCGTGCGCATGTCCAAGCGCGCCGGTACCGTGGTGACGCTGGAAGACCTGGTCGATGCCGTGGGCGTTGATGCCGCACGCTACACGCTGGCGCGTTTCTCCGCGGACTCCAACATCGACGTCGACCTGGACCTGCTGACCAAGCGCAGCAACGAGAACCCGGTGTTCTACGTCCAGTACGCCCACGCCCGCACGCACGCCCTGGCCGCCAATGCCGCCGCCGCCGGCGTCGACGATTCAGCCTTTGACGCGTCCCTGCTGACACACCCGACCGAAGGCGCGCTGCTCGCAGCGCTGGGACAGTATCCCGGCGTCGTCGCGCAGGCCAGTGCCTTCCGCGAACCGCACCGCGTCGCCCGGCACCTGGAAGTCATCGCCGGCACCTACCACCGCTGGTACGACGCCTGCCGCATCGCCCCGCAGGGCGACGAAGAGATCACCGACGTCAACCGCACCCGGCTGTGGCTGAACCTCGCTGCCCGCCAGGTCCTGGCCAACGGCCTGGGCCTGCTGGGAGTCTCCGCTCCGGAACGGATGTAGTCCATGACGCTTTCCCCGCTGGCCCCCGAATGGCTCAGCCATCCGGCGGATGCCAATGCACTGCGCCCGCTGATGTGGGCCCGCGACGTAACCCGGAACGACGCCGGTGAAATCGAGGTTGCCGGCGTCAGCGCCGGCGCGCTGGCGAAACAGTTCGGCACGCCCTTGTTCGTGGTCTCCGAGGCCGATTTCCGGGCCCGCGCCAGGGACTTCAAGGACTCCTTCGACGCCGCCTTCGCCGACCTCTGCGGGGGAGCGGACGTCTACTACGCCGGCAAGGCCTTCCTCTGCACGGAGGTGGCCCGCTGGGTCGCCTCCGAGGGCCTGCGCCTGGACACCTGCTCCGGCGGGGAACTGGCAGTGGCGCGGCGTGCCGGAATCCCCGGCGCCAACCTCGGCCTGCACGGCAACAACAAATCCGACGCCGAGCTGACCCGTGCCCTGGACATGGGCCTGGGCCGGATTGTGGTGGACAGCCTGCCCGAGCTGGAGCGCCTGGGCGCGCTGGCCGCCTCCCGCGGGGAACGGGCCAACGTCATGCTGCGCCTGACCCCCGGCGTGCACGCCCATACCCACGACTTCATCGCCACCGCGCACGAAGACCAGAAGTTCGGGCTCTCCATGGCACCGGACCCCGAGACCGGGGTGTCCCCGGCCGCCGCAGCGGTGGCAGCGGCCCTGGGCCACGGGGGCATCACCCTGCTGGGCCTGCACTGCCACATCGGCTCCCAGATTTTCGAGCCAGAGGGCTTTGAGCTGGCAGCCAAGCGGCTGCTCGGCTTCCTGTCCGGGGTCAAGGCTGAACACGGCATCGAACTTCCCGAACTGGATCTGGGCGGCGGCTACGGCATCGCCTACACCGAGGCCGACACACCGCGTCCGCCGGCCGAAATCGCCAAGGCGATGGCCGCCGTCGTCGGCGCGACCTGCAAAGAGCTGGGCCTGGCCGTTCCCCGGATTTCGATCGAGCCCGGCCGTGCCATTGCGGGCCCGTCTACCTTCACCCTGTACCGCACCGGCACCATCAAGACGGTGCGCGTGGACACCGCCGGCGGCGGAACGGCCGAACGCCGCTATGTGTCGGTGGACGGCGGGATGAGCGACAACGCCCGTCCCGTGCTCTACGACGCCGACTACTCCGCAGTGCTGGCCTCGCGTGCCTCCGAAGATGACGCGGTTATGTCACGAGTGGTTGGCAAACACTGCGAAAGCGGGGACATAGTGGTTCGGGACGTCTATCTGCCGGCAGACACCGCAGACGGGGACCTGCTGGCCGTTCCCGGAACGGGCGCCTACTGCTGGGCCCTGTCCAGCAACTACAACTACATTGCCCGGCCGCCCGTCGTTGCCGTGGCCAATGGTGCCGCCCGGCTGATTATCCGCGGCGAAACCGAAGAAGACCTATTGTCCCGGGATGTTTCCTAGGCGGAGATTTCCCCCGCCACCGAGCGTCCCACGAGGCGCAGAACCGCCGAATTGCTAGAGGAGTTGGCACGCACAATGAAGACCCTGAAAGTTGCACTGCTGGGATGCGGAAATGTCGGTTCCCAGGTGGCCCGGATCCTCATTGACGACGCCGATGCCCTGGCCTCGCGCACCGGTGCCCGGCTTGAACTGACCGGAATTGCGGTCCGCAACCCGGACGCCCCGCGGGACACGGACCTGCCGAAGGACCTGTTCACCACGGATGCCGAGAAGCTGGTCGAAGATGCCGACATCGTCATTGAACTGATGGGCGGCCTGGAGCCGGCCCGGTCCCTGATGCTGCACGCGATCGGCCACGGCGCCTCGGTGGTGACCGGCAACAAAGCCTTGTTGGCCGCAGACGGCGCCGCTTTGTTCGAAAAGGCCGACGCCGCCGGTGTCCGGCTCGCCTATGAGGCAGCGGTGGCCGGAGCGATTCCGATCCTGCGCCCCATCCGCGACAGCCTCTCCGGTGACCGCATCACCCGCGTGCTCGGCATCGTCAACGGCACCACCAACTACATCCTGGACGCCATGGACAGCACCGGCGCCCAGTTCGCCGATGCCCTCGCCGAGGCACAGCGCCTGGGCTACGCGGAAGCCGATCCCACCGCCGATGTGGAGGGCCACGACGCCGCCTCCAAGGGTGCCATCCTCGCGTCGCTGGCGTTCCACACCCACTTCGACCTGGCGAATGTATCCTGCGAGGGCATCTCGGCGGTCACCGCCGAGGACATCGCTGCCGCGAAGGAGGCAGGCTTCGTCATCAAGCTGCTGGCCATCGCCGAAAAGCTCCAGGACGACGACGGCGCCGAGGGCGTGAGCGTCCGCGTGCACCCCACGCTGCTGCCGCGCACGCATCCGCTGGCCGCCGTGCACGGCGCGTTTAATGCGGTGTTCGTGGAGGCGGAAAACGCCGGCGAGCTGATGTTCTACGGCCAGGGCGCCGGTGGAGCGCCCACTGCCTCCGCCGTGATGGGCGATGTGGTCTCCACCGCCCGCCGCCTGGTCCTGGGCGGCCCGCTGGGCGCCGAAACCCCCACCGGTCACGTGCCGGCACTGCCGTTCGAAAAGGTCACCACCAGCTACAGCATCGGGCTGCAGGTCACCGACCAGCCCGGCGTGCTGGCCGCCGTGGCCCGGGTCTTCGCCGAACACGGCGTCTCCATCGAAACCATGCGCCAGACCATCCACGGCGAGGGCGGGCAGGCGGCCGCAGAACTGCGCTTCGTCACCCACCGCGCCACCGAGGCTGCCCTAGCAGCCACCGTCGAGGCCATCAGGGGCCTGGACGTCATCAATTCAGTCACATCCGTCCTGCGGGTAGAAGGGGTCTAATACCGTGGCTCATCAATGGCGCGGCGTCATCCGCGAATACGCCGATCGTCTGCCCGTAACCGACAGCACCGAAATCATCACCCTGGGGGAGGGCGGCACGCCGCTGGTCCGGGCGAAGGCGCTGTCCGAGCTCACCGGCAACGAGGTTTACCTCAAGGTCGAGGGCATGAACCCCACCGGTTCCTTCAAGGACCGCGGCATGACCATGGCCATGACCGCTGCCGTGGAGGCCGGGGCGAAGGCCGTCGTATGTGCCTCCACCGGCAACACCTCCGCCTCCGCGGCCGCCTACGCAACGCAGGCGGGCATCACCTGCGCCGTGCTCGTACCGGACGGCAAGATCTCCATGGGCAAGCTCAGCCAGGCCATCGCGCACGGCGCGCAACTGCTGCAGGTCAACGGAAACTTCGACAACTGCCTGGACGTGGCCCGCAAGCTGGCCGAGGCGTACCCGGTGTTCCTGGTGAACTCCGTGAACCCGGCCCGCATCGAAGGCCAGAAGACCGCCGCCTTTGAAGTGGTGGATGCCCTGGGCGACGCTCCGGACTTCCACCTGCTGCCCGTCGGCAACGCCGGAAACATCACCGCGTACTGGAAGGGGTACTCCGAGTACGCCGCGCCCTACACGAACCTTGCCGGGGACGAGCTGGCACCGGTTGCCACGAAGACCCCGGCCATGTGGGGTTTCCAGGCCGAAGGCGCCTCGCCCCTGGTCAAGGGCCACCCGGTCAGCGACCCGGACACCATCGCCACGGCCATCCGGATCGGCAATCCCGCGTCCTGGGACCAGGCGATCGCTGCCCGCGACGAGTCCGGCGGCCTGATCGAAGCCGTCACCGATACGGAGATCCTGGACGCGCACCGCTGGTTGTCCTCCCGCGAGGGTGTCTTCGTGGAGCCCGCCTCGGCTGCCGGTGTGGCCGGCCTGCTGAAGAAGCATGCCGCCGGCGAGGCGCCCACCGGCAAGACCATTGTCATCACGGTCACCGGCCATGGGCTGAAGGATCCGCAGTGGGCGCTGCGCACGGCAGATGGTTCGGATGTGGAGCCCACCAAGGTGGAGTTCGACGTCGTATCCGTCGCCGCTGCGCTGGGCCTGGAAGCACAGGCTGCGGGCTAAGCAGACATGCACGTGAGTAACTCCGCGGAACTCTCCCGCGCCGCCGCCGCCGTCGCCCCCGGGCAGGACGTCACCGTGCGGGTGCCGGCCACCAGCGCCAACCTGGGCCCGGGCTTTGACAGCCTGGGCCTGGCCGTGGGCCTGTACGACACGGTGCGGGTGCGCACCTCGGGCGAGCCCGGAACCCTGGTCCGCATCACCGGCGAGGGTGCTGGAACGCTGCCCACCGATGAGACCCACTTGGTGGTCCGCACGATCCGCCTCACGGTGGAATCGGCCGGCTATGCGCTGCAGGGGCTGGAACTGGACGCGGAAAACATCATTCCGCACGGCCGCGGCCTGGGTTCCTCGGCCTCGGCCATCGTGTCCGGTGTCCTGGCCGGCAACGCCCTGCTCCCGGCCGGGCACCGCCTCGACGCTGCAGCCCTGCTGGATCTGTGCTCGCGGCTGGAAGGTCATCCGGACAACGTGGCTCCGGCGCTGGCCGGAGGGTTGGCCATCTCCTGGGAAGAAGAGGGAGCGTTCCGCTCCGTCACCGCCCCGGTGCACCCGGACATCATTCCGGTGGCCGCGGTGCCGTCCAACGAGCTGTCCACCGAAAGTGCACGCGGACTGCTCCCAGACACTGTTCCGCACGCCGACGCGGCTGCCAACTCCGGCCGTTCTGCCCTGCTGATCCACGCCCTTGCCGCGCAGCCGGCGATGCTGCTGCCGGGCACGGTCGATTTCCTGCACCAGGACTACCGGGCGGCCGCGATGGAACCCAGTGCCGCGCTGGTGCGCCACCTGCGGGAAAACGGGGTGGCCGCGGTGATCTCCGGGGCCGGGCCAACCGTCATGGCGCTGGCTGCGGGCCAGGTGCAGGCTCAGGAAGCGCAGTCCCTGATCAACGGGCATCTTGAGGCGGCGGGAACTACGCAATCCTGGCGCGTTTTACGGCTGAGCGTTGACCGAGATGGTGCTAGAGTGGAAGAGCACCTACGGTAGTAACCGTCTTCGGTAGAACCGTTTTTGTGCTCCCGTATCAGGCCGTCCGCTTCTGGGCCGCCCTGAAAATTTGTTGAAAATCCGTTGTGCAGGGCATATTTTGTCCAAACACCGTGTTGAAGACACTTGTTCACGTGCGGAAGTGCAATTCTCGGTGCAGCCTTCCGGGTACTGCCAAGACACGGCCAGTGCCCTTGAATGCCGCATAGTTCGGCAGCGAAGCTGACCAGACTCCTGTGGATTCTTTTCCAAGAGGCACCTTTGTAGATTCGCCGATGTCCGGGCTTTCACCGGTACCGGCGAACCCTGACCCCCATGTCTGACCATAGGGGGACCAGGGCCAAATCATCCGCGGCCGGCACTGCGCCGGACCGCCCGACGAGGGGGAAGGATCCTTCGTGACAGACACCACTGACCTGACAACAGGTGTGGATTCAGCAATCGCCGGAAACAACGGCGAAGCGACTTCAAAAAGCTCCGGTCTCGCAGGCCTGAAGCTTGCACAGCTCCAGGCACTTGCCGGCCAGCTCGGCATCACCGGCGGATCCCGCATGCGCAAGGGAGATCTCGTAACGGCCATCTCCAACCACCAGCGGGGCGGCGCAGTTGCCGACCGCCCGGTGCGCGGTGCCAAGACCGACAGTGCACAGGCCGAGGGCGCCAAGGCCGGTTCGGACCGCGCAGCGGCTCCGGCAGTCGAAGCACCCGCCGCCGAGCAGGCCGCTCCTGAGCGTCCCACCCGGACCCGCAACCGCAACCGCCGCGCCGCCAGTGACGGAGTAGTCACTGCTCCGGCCGCTGAAGCACCGGTGGAAGCCGCGCCCGCAGCACAGGCCCCGGCCGCCGAGGCACCGCGCGAGGACAATTCCCGCGAGGATGCTCCGCGTGAGCGCAGCAACCGCCGCTCACGCAGCCGCCGCGCCGACAGCGAGGGAACCTCCGAGAACAGCCGCGAAAACAACCGCGAGAACAACCGCGAGAACAGCCGCGCCGAGAACGGCCGTGCCGAGGCCAAGCCGGAGCAGGCTGCAGAGTCCGCCCCGAACGCCTCGGAGGCACCTTCCGAGGACCGTCGCGAGAACAACCGCAATGAGCGCGAGAACAACCGCGGCGAGCGGGAGAACAAGCGCGGCGAGCGGGAAAACAACCGCGGCGAGCGGGAAAACAACCGCAACGAGCGGGAAAACAACCGCAACGAGCGGGAAAACAACCGCGGTGAGCGGGAAAACAACCGCGGCGAGCGGGATTCCCGTGAGGACTCGGACGAGAACGGCCGCGGACGCAACCGCCGCAACCGCAACCGCAACGACCGCAACGACCGCGGCGACCGGAATGACCGCAGCGATCGTAACGACCGGAACGACCGCAGCGACCGGAACGACCGTTTCCGTGACCGCAACGAGCGCCGCCGCAACCGGAACCAGAACCCGGATGTCGACGATGTCGAGGTAACAGAGGACGACGTCCTGCTGCCCGTTGCCGGCATCCTGGACGTCCTGGAGAACTATGCGTTCGTCCGCACCTCCGGCTACCTGCCGGGCCCGAACGATGTCTACGTCTCCCTGGCCCAGGTCAAGAAGTACAACCTGCGCAAGGGCGACGCCGTCGTTGGCGCCATCCGCGCCCCCCGCGAAGGCGAGAGCCAGGGCGGCAACCAGCGCCAGAAGTTCAACGCGCTGGTCCGTCTGACCACCGTCAACGGCAAGCCCGCCGAAGACAACAAGGACCGCGTGGAGTTCTCCAAGCTGGTTCCGCTGTACCCCTCCGAGCGCCTGCGCCTGGAGACGTCCGCCAAGGTGATCGGCCCCCGCGTCATTGACCTGGTGGCTCCGATCGGCAAGGGCCAGCGCGGCCTGATCGTTTCCCCGCCGAAGGCCGGCAAGACCCTGATTCTGCAGGCGATTGCCAACGCAATCACGATCAACAATCCTGAGGTCCACCTCATGATGGTCCTCGTGGACGAGCGCCCTGAAGAAGTCACCGACATGCAGCGCACGGTCAAGGGTGAGGTCATTGCCTCCACCTTCGACCGTCCCGCAGATGACCACACCACGGTTGCCGAACTGGCCATCGAGCGTGCCAAGCGCCTCGTGGAGATGGGGAACGACGTCGTCGTCCTCCTGGACTCCATGACCCGCCTGGGCCGCGCCTACAACCTGGCCGCTCCGGCGTCGGGCCGTATCCTCTCCGGTGGCGTGGACTCGTCCGCGCTGTACCCGCCCAAGCGTTTCTTCGGTGCTGCCCGCAACATCGAAAACGGCGGCTCGCTCACCATCCTGGCCACGGCCCTGGTGGAGACCGGATCCAAGATGGACGAGGTCATCTTCGAGGAATTCAAGGGAACCGGCAACATGGAACTGCGCCTGTCCCGCAACCTTGCGGACAAGCGCATCTTCCCGGCCGTGGACGTCAACGCGTCCGGTACCCGCCGCGAAGAGAACCTGCTTTCCCCTGATGAAGTCAAGATCATGTGGAAGCTGCGCCGGGTCCTGTCCGGCCTGGACACCCAGTCGGCGCTGGAACTGCTCACCGGAAAGATCCGCGAGACGCAGTCCAACGTGGAATTCCTGATGCAGATCCAGAAGACCACCCTGGGCACCAAGGACGACTAGCTGCCTTACCGAGCCGCTCATGCCCCACGTTTCCGCACTGCGGAAGCGCGGGAGCCTGGGCGGCTTGGCAGTTAACGCGCGTTTGTGTCAGCGCCGCGGCCGTTAAACTGCTGGTGGGCAGGTAAGAACGTGTGCCACAGGCACCAGTGCAACAAGGATCCGTCCACCCCTGGACCGGGTCCACAGTCGAAAGAGGAACGTAAAAGATGTTTGAGTCCATACAGGGCCTGTTGGATGAGCACGCTGAACTGCAGCTGCGGCTCTCCGATCCGGCAGTACACGCGGACCAGGGCCTGGCCCGCAGGCTCGGACGGCGCTACGCCGAACTCAGCCGCATCGTGGACGCATACAACAAGTGGCACGCCCTCGAAGACGACCTGGCCGCCGCATCGGAAATGGCAGCGGAAGACCCCGAATTCGCCGCCGAGGTTCCGGTCCTGAAGGAGCAGCTCGACGATGCGCAGGAGAAGCTGCGCCGCCTGCTGATTCCCCGCGACCCCAATGACGGCCGCGACGTCATCATCGAGGTCAAGGGCGGCGAAGGCGGCGACGAGGCGGCCCTGTTCGCCGGCGACCTGCTGCGCATGTACACCCGCTACGCCGAGACCCGCGGCTGGAAGACCGAGATCATCAGCTCCACGGAGTCGGATCTGGGTGGCTTCAAGGACGTGTCCATGGCGATCAAGGGCAACTCCAACGACCCCGCCGAAGGCGTCTATGCCCGCCTGAAGTACGAGGGCGGCGTGCACCGCGTGCAGCGCGTGCCCGTGACGGAATCCCAGGGACGCATCCACACCTCGGCCGCCGGCGTGCTGGTCCTGCCTGAAGTGGACGAGCCCGAAGAAGTTGAAATCAGCCAGAACGACCTGAAGATCGACGTCTACCGGTCCTCCGGTCCCGGCGGGCAGTCTGTGAACACCACCGACTCCGCCGTGCGCATCACCCACCTCCCCACGGGCATCGTGGTGGCCATGCAGAACGAAAAGTCGCAGCTGCAGAACCGCGAGGCCGGCATGCGCGTGCTGCGCTCCCGCATCCTGGCGCACCGGCAGGCGGAGATCGACGCCACGAACTCCGATATCCGCAAGTCCCAGATCCGCACCATGGACCGCTCTGAGCGGATCCGTACCTACAACTACCCGGAAAACCGGATCGTGGACCACCGCACCGGTTACAAGGCGTACAACCTGGACACCGTGATGAACGGCGACCTGGAAGCCGTGGTCCAGGCCGCCATCGAAATGGATGAGCAGGCCCGCCTGGACGCCATTGGTGACGAGAACTAACAAAGCCGATGGAATCCACCACCCTGGCGGCGGCCCTGCGGGAAGCCGCCGCCATTTTGGCCGGCGCCGGCGTCCCCACTCCGGCTGTTGACGCGGAGCTGCTGGCCGCCCACCTGCTGGGGGAGTCCCGCGGACGGGTGAAGGCCCTGGCCTTCACCGACGCGCCCGTTCCGCCGGGCTATCCGGAGCTGGTCGCCGAACGGGCCGCCCGCGTGCCGCTGCAACACCTGACCGGCACGGCGTCGTTCCGCTATCTGGACCTGCTGGTGGGGCCCGGGGTGTTTGTGCCCCGGCCTGAGACCGAGACGGTGGCCCAGCTGGCCATCGATGCCGCCCGCTCTGCTGCAGTCTCAGGGGTTACGCCCAAGGTGGTGGACCTGGGCACCGGATCCGGCGCGATTGCAGCCTCCCTAGCCACGGAGGTGCGCGGCGCGGAAGTACACGCCGTCGAACTTTCCCCGCTCGCCCTGGCCTGGGCGAAGCGGAACCTGGATCCCCTCGGGGTTCACCTGCTGCACGGAGACCTGCGCACGGCGCTGCCTGAGCACGACGGTACTTTCGACGTGGTGGTGTCCAACCCGCCGTACGTTCCCGAGGACGCCATTCCCAACGAACCCGAGGCGGCCGAGCACGATCCGGCGATGGCGCTCTACGGCGGGGGCAAGGACGGGCTGGAACTGCCGCTTGCCGCTGCCCGGACCGCCGCCCGCCTGCTGAAACCGGCGGGGTACTTTGTGATGGAACACGCGGAAGTCCAGGCCGGGCGAATCGCTGCCCTGCTGTCGGCTCAGCCCTGCTGGCGGGACGTCGCCACCCACACCGACCTCAACGGCCGCCCCCGCGCCACCTCCGCGGTGCGGACGGCCGCCCACACCTAAACCGCCCGAGACGAAGACGAAGGACACCCAGCCCGTGACTACCACCTACGACTGCACCGACCCTCAGGCCCTCAGCGAGGGACTGGCCAAGGCACAGCAGGCCATCGCCGCCAAGGCATGCGTGGTGCTGCCGACCGACACCGTGTACGGCATCGGCGCCGACGCGTTCTCCCCGCAGGCCGTGGCCACCCTGCTCGCAGCGAAGGGCCGGGGCCGGTCCATGCCGCCGCCCGTGCTGATTCCCCGGATGCAGACCATGGACGGGCTGGCCGTCGACGTGTCCGACGACGCCCGCGCCCTCGCCGAGGCGTTCTGGCCGGGCGGGCTGACCCTGATTTTCCATTCCCAGCCGTCCCTGACCTGGGACCTGGGCGACACCATGGGCACGGTGGCGCTGCGGATGCCTGATGACCGCATCGCGCTGGACCTGCTGGCGCTGACCGGTCCGATGGCCGTGTCGTCTGCCAACCGCACCGGCCAGCCCGCAGCACAGGACGCCGCGCAGGCCCGTGAACAACTGGCTGAATCGGTGGAGGTCTATCTCGAGGCCGGCCCGCGGCCGACAGACGGCGCATCCGGTGTCCCCTCCACCATTGTGGACGCCACGTCAGACGTGCTGCGCGTGGTCCGGCTGGGCGCCATCAGCCTGGAGAAGCTGCAGGAAGTCGTCCCCGGCGTGGTGGGCCCGGACGCCTAGCGCCGCGCTTTGGCTTTGAGTGTGGCGAACCTGCTGTTTCGGTCCGCCGAGTGTCGGGTCCGCGCTGCTTCGCCGCCGCCCAAGCGGCATGGTCCCGACAATCGACCGGGGGGAGCGGCATCGTCCCGCCACTCGACCAGAGGGCCGCGGCCCTAACGGTTGGCAGGTTCCCGGACCGAGCGCAGGACTTCCTGCACCTGCGGTTCGGGGACATTGCCGGTTTCCTCGGCCCAGCCTGGAACCTGCCGCTGCCCAAACCACATCATCTCCACCCGGCGCAGCGCTCCGTGGAGCCGCTCACCGGCCAGGGCGGAGAGCCGGTAGCCGGCCCAGAGGGTGCTCCGGCAGAGCCAGGCCGGCAGCCGCAGGGGCTTGCGCCCGCCGGCAGCTTCCAGCACTCCGGCCACCGTGGCCTGCTCCCAGGGTTGGAGGACGACGGCGGGAACATGGCCCTGGTGCAGCCCTACGGCACGGACAAACCGCACCAGCGAGTCCACCGAACTGACCGGGGACGGAGCCGTGCCCTTGCCCGCCACCGAAGCCAGCGGCGAGGCTGCCAGGCGGGCCAGCTTGGCGGTGGTCGGCCGCTGCGGACCTTGCACCGAGGTGGCGCGGATGGTCACGATGCTGCAGGATCCGGCCGCCCGGTCCGCCAGGGCACGTTCGCCCAGGGCCTTTGACCGGGAATAGGCCGAAAACGGCTGGACACGGCTGCTCTCGTCCAGGAACGGACGGTGGCCCTGGACGGCAGCGCTGCTCAGGTGCACAAAACGCTGCACGCCGGCTGCATCGGCTGCGTCGGCCACTACCAGCGGCAGCAGTGAGTTGGCGCCGCGCAGGGCGGGGGAGTCGGTGCCGCCCGGGGTAGCCAGGCCGGCAGCGTTGACCACCACCTGGACACCGGTGAAAGCGGCAGCGAGCCCGGCTCGAACCTGCTCCAGTTCCACTGCCTCAGCCAGCAGGGCCGGTGCATCCGCGGCCGCCGAGGACAGGCGCGGTGCCGGGACCGGACGCACCGTAATCCCGGCAGCCGCCAGGTCGGCGCAGACGGCATTGCCAATGAAGCCGGTGGATCCGAGCACTGCCCAGACCGGAGCGTCCGGATCGGCGGGCTGCTGTGCTGGTGCTGGTACGGGAGAAGGTGAGGACTGCGTCAAACTGCGTCATTCCGATCAGTGGGGGAGGGTGCCTCAGCGGCGGACGGGGCCTGCAGGGCGGGCATGGGCTGCCAGGAAGTGTCGCGGCGGATTATCCGGCTCTCGCGCCAGCCCCGCCAGAGGCTTCCCGCTCCGGAAATCCGGTGCTCCACGGCCAGCAGCCGCAGCATTTCCTTGGCCGCGGTGAGCAGCGTGCCGAGCGCAAAGCCGGCGCGGTGGTACCGGCCGTGTGCCTGCAGGTACTGGGCTGTGTAGCCGCGGTTCCGCATGGAATAAAAGCGGCTGAGGTCGCTGGAATCGTTCAGGTGCCGGATGCCCAGGTCGATCTGCTTCTGCGGACGGACCTTCTGCAGCACAAAGTCATTCACGTACACCACGTCGGTGATCCGGGAGGCAAGCCAGCCGTACATCTCGTCGTCGCCGTTGATGAAAAAGCGGGCGTCGGGCAGCCCGATCCGCCGTGCGACATCCGCGGAGATGAGCATGCCCTCGAAGCAGCCCACGTTGGTTTCGAACACGGGTGAATCCTGGAAAACGTTGCCGCGGACGGGGACATGGATGCCCAGGAACGGCAGGAAGCGGTGCTGCCAGAAAAAGGGCCTTCCGGCGTCGTCCAGCCGCCGGCCGTGGATGCACTGGTAGGTGCCGGTCCATTTGGCCAGGGCGGCCACGGCGCCGGGGAGGACAACGACGTCGTCGTCCATCAGCCACAGCCACGCAGCACCTTCGGCCAGGGCCCGTTCCACACCCGCGGCGAACCCGCCCGCGCCGCCGGCGTTGACCGGCAGGCGCAGGTTCACCAGGGGCACGGAAAGCCGGGCGGCGGCAGCGGTGAGCACGTCCTGGGTGTCATCGGTGCTGGCGTTGTCCACCACCACGATCCGCTCCGGTGCAGGCTCCAGGGCCGCCACGGAGTCCAGCAGCCCGCGCAGGTACCCGGACCGGTTGAAGGTGGTGATAACCAGCGTCAGCGCGGCGGGCGCAGCGCTCCCGGAGCCGGCCGCGCCGGAATCCGCCGGGGTCCCAAACCCTCCGCCCATCTCAGAACCCAAAGTCCGACGGCGGGCCGAACCGGCCGCGCATTCCGGAGGTGTAGGCGCGCAGCCAGGCTGCGAAGCCGCGGGGATCGCGGGTTTTGATGAAGTGGACCGGGTAGCCCACGGCGTCTGCGGCGAAGGAGCGCAGCCGCTTGTACTTCCAGGTCAGGTGGCCGCGGTTGCGGTAGAAGTAGAACTGCTTGAAGGCGTTTTCGGGGACCAAGACGTGGAGCCGGTCACCGGCCAGCGGCTGGACCTCGGCCCAGGCCGCCGGGTGCGTCAGAGCCACGGAGGTCACCGTGCCGAAACGGACACCGGCGCGGCGCAGCCGGATCATGAAGTCGGTTTCGTCACCGCGGATGAACAGCCGCAGATCGGGCAGGCCGACGCGGAAGAACACATCGGCACGGATCAGCGCGCCGTTGAAAAAATGCCCGACGTCGGGGATGAAGCCCAGTTTTTCCACTGCGGCGCGCTCATGGGTGAGCTTGCCGTCCAGCCGAAAGTGGAAGGAGAGGGTGTCCGGGTGTCCGGGGGCAACCACCAGCGGCAGCACCACGTCCACGTTGTGTTCCCGTGCGGCGTCCAGCAGGGCAGAGAGGCACCCGGGATCCTCCGGATGGGCGTCATCGTCCATGATCCAGATCCAGTCCGCACCAGAGGCCATGGCCGAGAGAATAGCGAGCGAGAAACCGCCCGCACCGCCCAGGTTCGTCTTGGACCGGATGTACGTAACGGGCGCATCGGAGGACTCAGCGATATCCTGAACCGGAGTCTTCCCTGAATCCACCAAGGCAACTGACGTAATGTTGCCGGTTTGGGCTGCCAGGGAACCAAGCAGCGTGGCGACATCGTCTGGACGGTCGAAGGTTACTGCTGCTACGGCCACGGAGTCCGGCAAAATGATCCTTTCGGGGCAACCCGGATGAGCGGCACAAGCCGAACGGAGAAGGGTGTGCAGTTAGAATGCTGATGAGATTCCAGTCTATTACACCGGATTCTTCCGAACTGTGTTGCAACCACCGAGAAGAGAACCGGGGAACTACCCGTTGAGGATTATGAGGCAGACAAGCACGGACGAGCGCGGTCCCATCCGCGACGAAAAACCTGCGCTGTGGCTGTGGTCCCAGTACATCCTGGATTCCCTGGCCTGGATCGTGGCCATAGTCCTGGCCCTGGTGCTGCGCTACGAGCTCACGGTTGACCAGATCAACCCTGCGGGTGTGGCTGTCTTCTGCGCCGCCGCCGTGCTGGTGCAGCTGGTCGTCGGGTATTCCTTCGCCCTCTACCGGGGCAGGTACAGCTTCGGCAGCTTCCACGAGATGCGCCTGCTCGCCATAGTCACCCTGGTCGTCGCAGCCATCCTGGTCCTGGTCAGTGCCATCTTCGGCCTGGCCATCGACATTCCGCGAAGCACCGGAATGATCGCGTTCCCGTTTGCCTGCCTCTTTATGGCCGCCATCCGCTATCTCAAGCGCATGTATGTCGAGGGCAAGGCCCGCCCGGGCGATGAAGCCTCCCGGACCCTGGTCTACGGCGCCGGCTTCCTGGGCAGCTCGCTGGTCACCCGGATGATGAAGGACCCGGAGTCCCCGTACTACCCGGTGGGCCTGATTGATGACGATCCCGCCAAGAAACACCTGCGCCTGTCCACGGTGCCGGTGCTGGGCCGGCTCGAGGACCTGCGCGAAATGGTGCAGCGCACCCGGGCCACCGTCCTGATCATCGCGATCGCCGACGTCGAGGCCAGCCAGGTGCGCCAGGTGACAGACAAGGCCGAAGGGCTGGACCTTCGGGTGCTGGTGCTTCCGCCGCTGAAGGACATGCTCAGCAAGGGGGCAGGTGCCGGGCTGACCGACTTCCGCGAAGTCGCCGTCGAAGACCTGATCGGACGCCGCCCCGTGGACATCCATGTGGAGGAGGTGGCCGGTTATCTCACCGGCCGCAAGGTCCTGGTTACCGGAGCAGGCGGCTCCATCGGTTCGGAACTGTGCCGGCAGATCACTGCCTTCGACCCTGCCGAGCTGATCATGGTGGACCGTGACGAAACCGGCCTCCAGCTCACCCAGCTTTCCATCACCGGACACGGTCTGCTCAACGGCAGGGACACCGTCCTTGCCGATATCCGTGACTCCGACGCGCTGGACCAGATCTTCACCGACAGGCGGCCCGACGTCGTCTTCCACGCCGCCGCGCTCAAGCACGTCTCGCTTTTGGAGCAGTACCCGCAGGAGGCCTGGAAGACCAACGTCCTGGGAACCGCGAATGTGCTGCGTGCCGCCAAAAAGGCCAAGGTCCGTTACTTCGTGAACATCTCCACCGACAAGGCAGCGAACCCCACCACGGTGCTCGGACACTCCAAGCGGGTTGCCGAGAAACTCACCGCGTGGATGGCCGGAAACACGGGGGACCGGTTTGTGTCGGTGCGCTTCGGCAACGTGATCGGCAGCCGCGGCTCCATGCTTCCGCTGTTCACCGAGCAGATCCGCCAGGGCGGGCCGGTCACCGTGACGGACGCTGACGTCACCCGTTTCTTCATGACCATCCCCGAGGCCTGCCAGCTCGTCATCCAGGCCGGTGCCATCGGCCGCGGCGGCGAGGTCCTGATCCTGGACATGGGCGAGCCCGTGAAGATCCTCGACGTCGCCAACCGGATGATCGCCATGTCCGGCAAGGACATCGAGATCGTGTTCACCGGCCTGCGCCAGGGGGAGAAGCTGCACGAGATCCTCGTGGGCACCGGCGAGGACGATTCCCGTCCGCTCCATCCGAAGATCTCCCATACGGCAGTGGACGAGCTCGACCCCAGCGACCTGCGGTTTGAGGACTGGCTGAAAAAGTGCGGCGTCGACGCCCACGGCGAGGTCCTCCCGCCGGTGACCGGGATCGGCGGAGCAGCCTCGGTGGAACGGACCGGCCGCCGGCCGTTCAACGGCGGCACGGCTGAACGGCGGACCGGCTGATGCTGCTGGCCCTGTGCATCGCTGCGGCTTTCCTGGCCAGCCTGCTGCTGCCTTTCCTCTTTATCCCGTTCCTGCGGCGCCTCGGTGTCCTGGACATCCCCAATGAGCGGTCCTCGCACACCAAGGTGATCATCCGCGGGGTGGGCGTCACCATCGCCGCCGGCGTCCTGCTCGGGCTCTCCCTGTCCGTGCTCACCGGGCTGGTGCCCGTGGACCGTTCCGTCGTGCTGATCCTGGTGGCCGTCATCGGCTGCGCGTCGCTGCTGGGCTGGATTGAGGATTTCCGCGGCCTGTCCGTGCGCGTGCGCGCCGGGCTGCAGCTGGCCATCGGCCTGCTGGGCACGGCCGCGCTGGTCTGGACCATGGAGCAGAGCTACTGGTGGGTGCCGGTGGGTGGCCTGTTCATCGCGGCGTACATCAACGTGGCCAACTTCATGGACGGCGTCAACGGAATTTCCGGCCTGCACGGCGTGGCGGTGGGCGGCTTGTACGCCATCGCGGGCATGCTCAGTGACCACATCTGGCTCACCGTGGCCGGGGCGGTGACAGCGGCTGCATTTGCCGCTTTCCTGCCCTGGAACCTGGGCCGCGGTTCGGTATTCATGGGCGACGTCGGCAGCTACCTGCTGGGTGCGTCGGTCGCCGGCATTGCCGTGGCGGCCTTCCTCGCCGGGGTCGACGTCGAATACCTGCTCTTCCCGATCGTGATCTATCTGGCCGATACGTTCTCCACCCTCCTGCTGCGCGTCAGCCGGGGCGAGCGCTGGTACGCGGCACACCGCCAGCATGTCTACCAGCGGCTGACCGATGTCGGGCTCAGCCACCTTCAGTCGGCAGGCGTGGTGACCGCGTGTACCGTGCTGACCGGCACTGCCGGACTGCTGATTGCCGGCGCCGGCGACGGCGTTAAGCTCACGGGCAGTCTTTTCACTGTTGCCGTTGTGGTGTTCTACCTGTTGTCGCCACGTATTCTCCGCACCCGGCAGGCCAGGATCAGGACCGTCGGGAGCACCGGAAGGTAGCCTGGGGCAACCAAGCGGCCGGTGCCGACTTCTATGTGTTGTAGAATTTCATCAGTCGTGGATTCCCGCGCCGCCCCACCCGCTCCCGTGCCGAAGGATGTCCTAGCGTTATGAGCCCCGTAGACGGTGCCCAGGCTGGACGTCCCCTCGTCGCTTCCGGACCCACTTCCAATCCCTGGCTCGGCATTTTTGCCGCCGCGATGAAGTGGACCGGGATCCTGGCGGCTCTCCTCGCGGTGGCTGCCCTGGCCGTCGCCGGGTCTCCGGGGCTGGGCAGCGCACTGTTCGGTTGGGCGCTGGTCATCGCGTTCAGCGGCGTGAGCCTCCTGATTGTCCATGTGGTGGGACGCGACAATCCACACGG
This sequence comes from Arthrobacter jiangjiafuii, assembly GCF_018622995.1. Taxonomy (NCBI): domain Bacteria; kingdom Bacillati; phylum Actinomycetota; class Actinomycetes; order Micrococcales; family Micrococcaceae; genus Arthrobacter; species Arthrobacter jiangjiafuii. The sequence continues at coordinate 2,546,493 of NZ_CP076022.1, read as the reverse complement.
TGCCATGGCAATGTTTGCTTTGATCTACATCGTCAAAGTAGTGCTCTTTGCCGCGGTGCTTTTCCTGATTGGCAGGCCGGCGTGGCTGGACGGAACATGGTTCTTTGCCTCCGCGCTGGGAACCGTTGTGGTGTGGCAGATAGCGGAAATCCGTGCCTTTTCCCGGATTCGTTTCCAGCTGTACGACGACGAGCCCCGGGATACTCCAGCAACGCCAACACCAGTAAAAGGGGAAAAGGATGCCTGAAAAACCCGCCTATGACCCCGAGGGCACTTACGACTCCGGCATGCGCGTCTTCAGCTACATCATTGGCGGGATCGTAGCCTGGGGTTTGATAGGGTGGTTTTTGGACAATCTGTTCGAGACTCAATGGTTGGTGCTCGTCGGTATTCTCTTCGGAGCTGCCGCCGGATTCTACCTGACCAAAGTGCACGGCCTGACCGGAAGCAAACCTGCGAAAGCCAGCGTCGGCCATCCAGCCCACGACCGTGAAGAAGCCGAACAGTAATGCCACAGATTTTAGACCGGGCAACTAGCTTTGCCCCGATTCACACGCCCGATGAAGGACACAGCAGAGAGGAAACGCGTTGATCGCGCTTGCACTCCCGGCCACTAATGAAGGTGGATTCGTTCCGCCGGCCATTTCAGATATGCACCTCCCTGAGATTTTCCCGTGGGGCGCCGAGTACGGTACCGGTGTTGGCAAGCAGATGCTGCTGGTCATCATCTCGGTTGTCATCATCGCTGTGTTCTTTATCCTTGCCTCCCGCAAGGGAAAGCTCGTGCCGGGACGCCTCCAGTTCCTGGGCGAGTGGGGATACGGATTCGTCCGCAACAGCATCGCCAAGGACGTGATCGGCGAGCGTGACTTCCTGAAGTTCGTTCCCTTCCTCTTCGCGCTGTTCTTCTTCATTGTTGTCAACAACATTTACGGTGCCATTCCGTTTATCCAGCTCCCCAGCTTCTCCCATCCGGGCGGGGCCTACCTGCTGGCAGCGATCGTCTACTTCACGTGGATCGGCGTTGGCATCAAGAAGCACGGCATGAAGTACTTCGTGAAGGCCACAGTGCCCTCAGGCGTGCCGTGGTACATCCTCCCCGTACTGGTCCCCATCGAGATCATCTCCAACTTCCTGGTCCGGCCGATCACGCACAGCCTGCGTCTGTTCGCCACCATGATGTCCGGTCACTTGATCATCATGCTGGCCGGTGCCGGCATCGAATACCTCCTGGTCCTCCAGGACAACATCCTGCTCCAGGCATCCTCCCTGCTGGTTCTAGGCGGCGGTATCGCCATGTACATGCTTGAAGCGCTGATCATGGTGCTCCAGGCCTACGTTTTCACGCTGCTGACCGCCATTTACATCCAGGGCGCACTGGCAGACGACCACTAAGCTTTCCCTCCGGGAAAACCCAAGCTTCCCCTCGGGGAAACCCCAAGCAACCTGCCCATCAGGGCATCTTGAAAGGAAAAAACACATGGAAATCGAAGGTAGCCTCAACGCAATCGGCTATGGCCTCTCCGCAATCGGTGGCGCCATCGGCGTGGGCCTCGTGTTCTTCGCCTACATCAGCGGCGTTGCTCGCCAGCCGGAGGCACAGCGCGTCCTCCAGCCGATCGCTTTCCTGGGTCTGGCACTGACCGAAGCCCTCGCTATCCTTGGTCTGGTTCTCGCGTTCATTGTCTAGTCCGAACCGACTGACCCACCAAGCAGATAGGACGGGTGCATTATGGATCAGGTAGTCATATTGGCAGCCACTGAAGGCGCCAGCCCCCTGATGCCCAACATCTGGGAAATCCTGGTGACGGGAATCAGTTTCGCCATACTGATGTTCATCGTCGTCAAGTTTGTGGTGCCCGCCTTCGAGAAGACGTTCGCTGAGCGTACCGAAGCCATCGAAGGCAACATTGCCAAGGCTGAAAAGGCCCAGGCAGAGGCCAGTGCAGCGCTGGACGAATACAAGGCGCAGCTCTCCGATGCCCGTGCCGAAGCCAACACGATCCGTGAAGAGGCACGCGCCGAAGGCGCCCAGATCCTCGCGGAACTGAAGGCAAAGGCCGCTTCGGAATCCGCACGGATCACCGAGCAGGCCCAGGTGCAGATCGCTGCAGAGCGGCAGGCGGCTGTAACGTCGCTCCGCGCTGAGGTCGGCACGCTGGCAACCGAGCTGGCTGGACGCATCATCGGCGAAACGCTTGAAGATGACGCCCGCGCCGCCCGCGTGGTTGACCGTTTCCTTGTGGAACTGGAAAACGAGAACGCAGGTGCAGCTAGGTAATGGCAGGAGTATCGAGCGAATCACTGGCCATTGCCCACGAGCAGCTGGAAGCCAAGCTTCCCTTTGCTTCGGTGTCACTGGCCGAGGAACTCTTTGGAATCCTGGGCGTCCTCGACAGCAACGCCGGTATCCGGCGTGCGCTGACCGACCCCGCGCGTCCAAGCGATGCCAAGGCGGCGCTGGTTTCACAGCTGGTCGGCGGCAAGGTTTCGGCAGACGCCGAAGCCATTGTTTCCGATCTGGTCTCCTTGCGTTGGCGGTCTCCGCGTGACTTGGGTGATGCGCTCGAGGAACTGGCTGCCACCGTTGTTTCGGCAACGGCAGAAAACAGGGGAGCGGGCCTCGCCGGCCTGGACGCGCTGGAAGACGACCTGATCCGGTTCCGCCGGGCAGTAGCTTCCAGCCACGAAGTCCAGCGGGCCTTGTCCGAGCCGCAGGCATCGCCTGAGGCCAAGATGGTCCTGGCGGAAAAGCTCGTGCCCGGGGCCAGCCCCGAAGCACTGGCGCTGATCCGGCAGGCAGTCACGCATCCGCGTGGCCTGAAGCCCAGCGCCTTGGTGGCACGCTTCCTGGAGCTCGTTGCCGGGCGCCAGAAGCGGTGGATCGCCGAGGTTCGGGCCGCCCGTCCGTTGACCCAGGAACAGCTTTCGCGTCTGCAGTCCTCTCTAAACGGACTCTACGGCCGTGAGTTGAAGATCAACGCCGACGTTGACCCGTCACTTATCGGCGGCGTGCGGATCGCAGTGGGAGACGAGATACTGGATTCATCAGTAGTCTCCCGTCTGTCCGACCTCCGTCGGAAGCTCGCGGTCTAGCCGTCCCTTCGGGGCGGTTGAGACCAGTTCACGAACATTTGAGAATTAATCCCGGTCATCGGCACCAAGCGATGATCACAACACAGGAGAGCAGGGACTGCAGATGGCCGAATTGACCATCAACGCCGACGACGTCCGTAATGCGTTGAACGAATTTGCGGCGTCCTACGAACCCGGAAACGCAGAGCGCGTTGAAGTTGGCCGCGTAACAACCGCCAGCGACGGCATTGCCCGTGTGGAGGGCCTGCCCTCCGTGATGGCGAATGAGCTGCTTCGGTTCGAGGACGGCACACTGGGCCTGGCCCAGAACCTTGACACCCGTGAAATCGGTGTCGTTGTACTCGGCGATTTCGCCGGGATCGAAGAAGGACAGGAAGTCCACCGCACCGGTGAAGTCCTGTCCGTACCCGTGGGCGACGCCTTTCTGGGACGCGTCGTCGACCCGCTGGGCGAGCCGATGGATGACATGGGCCCGATCCAGGCTGAGGGTCGCCGTGCACTGGAACTCCAGGCACCGGGCGTAACCCAGCGCAAGTCGGTCCACGAACCGCTCCAGACCGGTCTCAAGGCTATCGACGCCATGATTCCGATCGGCCGCGGCCAGCGACAGCTGATCATTGGCGACCGCAAGACGGGTAAGACCGCCATTGCCGTGGACGCCATCCTTAACCAGAAGGCCAACTGGGAATCCGGCGATGTCACGAAGCAGGTGCGCTGCATTTACGTAGCCATCGGCCAGAAGGCATCGACGGTTGCTGAAATCAAGCGCACCCTCGAAGACAAGGGCGCGATGGAGTACACCACCATCGTTGCTTCCCCGGCTTCGGACCCCGCCGGTTTCAAGTACCTGGCTCCCTACGCCGGTTCGGCCATTGGCCAGCACTGGATGTACGGCGGCAAGCATGTACTGATCATCTTTGATGACCTGTCCAAGCAGGCCGAAGCCTACCGCGCCGTATCCCTGCTGCTCCGGCGCCCGCCGGGACGCGAGGCCTACCCGGGCGATGTGTTCTACTTGCACTCCCGCCTGCTGGAGCGTTGCGCCAAGCTCTCCGATGAGCTCGGTGCCGGATCGATGACGGGCCTGCCCATCATCGAAACCAAGGCAAACGACGTCTCGGCCTACATCCCGACCAACGTCATCTCCATCACCGACGGACAGATCTTCCTCCAGTCGGACCTCTTCAACGCCAACCAGCGCCCCGCCGTCGACGTCGGTATTTCCGTCTCGCGCGTCGGTGGTGCCGCACAGCAGAAGGCCATGAAGAAGGTCTCCGGTACGTTGAAGCTGGAACTGGCCCAGTACCGCGACATGCAGGCATTCTCCATGTTCGCGTCGGACCTGGATGCAGCCACCCGCCAGCAGCTCACCCGCGGTGCGCGGCTGATGGAACTCCTCAAGCAGGGTCAGTACGCTCCGTACCCGGTTGAAGAGCAGGTTGTCTCGATCTGGGCCGGCACCAACGGCTACCTGGACGATGTTCCCGTGGAAGACGTGCTCCGCTTTGAGGGCGAGTTCATCGACCACCTGAAGCACAGCACGTCCGTGCTGACCACCCTGGCCCAGACGGGCAAGCTTGAGGACTCCACTGTGGACGAACTCAAGAAGCGCGTTGTCGCGTTCAAGGAAGGATTCTTCGGCGAAGGAGACAACCACATGGTTGCCGCCGGCCACGAAGAGTACTCCGCCCTGGGCGAAGACGCTGTTGACCAGGAAAAGATCGTCAAGCAGAAGCGCTAGCGGCTTTTAGTTCCGCGTCCGGATCCTTGATCCGGACGCGGAACTCTTGGCCTATGCCTTAGCCCCTAGTAAAACGCTAGGAACTGAAAGGAAAAGTATGGGAGCCCAAATTCGGGTCTACCGTCAGAAGATCGCCTCGACGACGTCGATGCAGAAGATCTTCAAGGCGATGGAGCTGATTGCTGCCTCTCGCATTGGAAAGGCGCGCAACCGTGTGGCTGCGTCATTGCCGTACTCCAATGCGATCACCCGTGCCGTTTCTGCTGTGGCGTCCCAGTCGGAAATCGACCACCCCCTGACTACCGAGCCGGACCAGATCCGCCGGGCAGCCATGGTGGTCCTTACCTCCGACCGTGGTCTTGCTGGTTCGTACTCCGCCAGTGTGCTTAAGCAAAGCGAATCCTTGGCCGAATTGCTCCGTGAAGAGGGCAAAGAGGTCAAGACGTACCTGGTGGGCCGCAAGGCGCAGGCGTTCTACGACTTCCGGGACCGCGAATCTGCGCGGGTCTGGACCGGAAATACCGACGCACCTGATTTCGAGACCGCCCGCGAAATCGGTCAGGTACTTCTTGATGACTTCAACACAGACTACGAAGACGGCGGCGTGGATGAAATCCACATTGTCTACACGCGCTTCAAGTCGATGGTTGTTCAGGAACCCACGGTGATCCGCCTGCTGCCGCTGGAGGTAGTGGAGGAAGAAGCCCAGTCCGAGACTGAGCTGCTCCCTCTCTACGAATACGAGCCCGAGCCCGAAAAGGTTCTTGACGCACTGCTGCCGCGCTACATCGAGTCGCGCATCTTCGCAGCCATGCTTCAGGCAGCCGCTTCCGAGCTTGCCGCCCGCCAGCGCGCTATGAAGTCCGCAGGGGACAACGCCTCCGACCTTATTAAGAAGTACACGCGACTTCGCAATAACGCCCGTCAGGCCGAGATCACCCAGGAACTGTCCGAAATTGTGGCCGGTGCCGACGCGCTCAGCGCGTCCTAGCCCGTTCCCAAGACGCACAGCTCCACCAGAAGCAAACTTAGTCCACACGCCATCTAACTGAGTGAAGTGAGAGAGATGACTGCCCAAACTGTCGAGCACGGATCTGAATCCGTAGCCTCGGGTGCCACCGGCCGTATCGCCCGTGTCATCGGCCCGGTTGTCGACGTCGAATTCCCGGCTGACGCAATCCCCACCATCTACAACGCGCTGACCACCGAGCTGACGCTCAACGGTGAGACCCGCACCATTACGTTCGAAACGTCCCAGCACCTCGGCGACAACCTCGTGCGCGCCATCTCCATGCAGGCCACCGACGGCCTGGTCCGCGGCGCAGCCGTCAAGGATACCGGCGCACCGATCCATGTCCCCGTGGGCGACGGCGTCAAGGGCCACATCTTCAACGTCCTGGGCAAGCCCCTAGACGTCACCGAAGACGAGCTCGAGATCACCGAGCGCTGGCCCATCCACCGCAAGGCTCCGAACTTCGCGGACCTTGAAGGTTCCACGGAGATGCTGGAAACCGGCATCAAGGTCATCGACCTTCTCACCCCGTACATCAAGGGTGGAAAGATCGGCCTGTTCGGCGGCGCCGGCGTTGGCAAGACCGTGCTGATCCAGGAAATGATCACCCGTGTTGCCCGCAACTTCGGTGGTACTTCGGTATTCGCCGGTGTCGGCGAGCGTACCCGTGAAGGCAACGACCTCTGGGTTGAAATGGAAGAGGCAGGCGTCCTGAAGGACACCGCCCTTGTATTCGGCCAGATGGATGAGCCGCCGGGAACGCGTCTGCGCGTGGCCCTGTCCGGCCTGACCATGGCGGAGTACTTCCGCGATGTGCAGAACCAGGACGTGCTGCTCTTCATCGACAACATCTTCCGCTTCACGCAGGCAGGTTCGGAAGTTTCAACGCTTCTGGGCCGCATGCCTTCCGCCGTGGGCTACCAGCCGAACCTGGCTGACGAGATGGGTCTCCTGCAGGAGCGCATCACGTCCACCAAGGGTCACTCGATCACGTCGATGCAGGCCATCTATGTGCCTGCTGATGACTACACCGACCCGGCTCCGGCCACCACGTTCGCGCACCTGGACGCCACCACGGAACTTTCCCGTGAAATCGCCTCGCGCGGCCTGTACCCGGCCGTTGACCCGCTGACCTCCACGTCGCGCATCCTTGACCCGCAGTATGTGGGCCAGGAGCACTACGACACGGCTGTCCGCGTCAAGCAGATCCTCCAGAAGAACAAGGAACTGCAGGACATCATCGCCATCCTCGGCATCGACGAGCTCGGCGAAGAGGACAAGATCGTTGTGGCACGTGCACGCCGCATCCAGCAGTTCCTGTCGCAGAACACCTACACCGCCAAGCAGTTCACCGGCGTCGAGGGCTCCACGGTTACCATCAAGGAAACCATTGAGGGCTTCAAGGCCATCTGCGACGGCGACGTCGACCACATTGCCGAGCAGGCCTTCTTCAACGTCGGCAGCATGGACGATGTCATGGCCAACTGGGCGAAGATCCAAGAGCAGACCGGGAAGTAAGCCCCATGGCGAACACTGCTGAACTCGAAGTTGAGATTGTCGCAGCGGACCACTTTGTGTGGTCCGGCGCGGCAAAGATGGTCAAGGCACGCACCAGCGAGGGCGACGTCGGGATCCTTCCCGGCCACACCCCGCTGCTGGCCATCCTGGCTGAGGGCGAAATGGCCATCGAGCCGGTCTCCGGTGCCCGCTTCACGGTGAACGTTGACGGTGGTTTCTTCTCCGTCGACAGCAACCGCGTGGTGATTGTCGCTGACAACGCTCAGATGAACGACGCAGCCAACGCTGGGACTCGCTGACCCTTCCCAATGGACAGCTCCTATGTGTTCATTGCGCTGGCAGGCCTTCTGGGCCTGCTGGTACTGGCAGTAGTTCTTTTCGGGGTACGCCGCAGCCAGCTGCGGCGTACCCTGGGTACTTTCGACGCCTCCATTTGCCTCCCGCCCGGCGGGTGGCGGATGGGGGTTTGTCGTTATACGGACACCCACCTGGAGTGGCTGCGCCTCATTTCCCTCAGCCCGATTCCGCCTTACCGGTTCCTGCGCAGCTCGCTGGAAATCGGCGGCTGGAGGGAACCAACCGAAACCGAACGTGCCCGCATCCAGCCGGGCGCAATCGTGGTCACCCTCGACTACGAGGGCATGGAATTCCTGGTTGCCATGAACTACGACGTCTACACCGGACTCTCGTCCTGGATCGAGGCCGGTCCGGTCATCGGCATCGGCACCTGGCGCTGACGCGCACCGCGCGGCCGTTCACTGCCCCACTTTCATCCACCCTAGTATTGAGGGATGGAAGACGTCATTGTTGTTACCGGTCCGTCCACGCTCAACGGAGCGGTAAGCGTCCCGGGGGCCAAGAACAGCGTCCTGAAACTCATGGCAGCCACGCTGCTGGCACAGGGCCGCTCCACCATCACCAACGTTCCCAATATCCAGGATGTCTGGATCATGGCCGAGCTGCTGCGGCGCCTGGGATGCGCCGTCGACTACGACGTCGAAGCAGCGTCCGTCCACATCGATGTCCCCGAAATGCCGGGGCACCAGGCCGACTACGACCTGGTCCGCGCCATGCGCGCCTCCATCTCCGTGCTGGGGCCCCTGGTGGCCCGCTGCCGGCAGGCCGAGGTGGCCCTGCCCGGAGGCGATGCCATCGGCTCGCGCGGGTTGGACATGCACCGCGCCGGGCTGGAACTGATGGGTACCACCATCACCATCGACCACGGCTACCTCATGGCGTCCGTGCCGCAGGGACTGAGCGGCGCCCGCCACCTCCTGGACTTCCCCTCGGTCGGTGCCACCGAGAACCTCATGATGGCTGCCACCCTGGCCGACGGCACCACCGTCATCGACAACGCCGCGCGGGAACCGGAAATCACCGATATCGCCCTGATGCTCAACGAGATGGGTGCCCGGATCTCGGGGGTGGGAACCAATACCCTGGTGATCGAAGGTGTGGAGCGGCTGGAGCCCGTGGTCCACAAGGTGGTCCCGGACCGGATCGTGGCAGGCACCTGGGCCTTTGCCGCGGCCATCACCGGCGGCACCATCGAGGTGCGCGACGCCGATGCCTCGGCCCTGGCCGTGGTGCTGGACAAGCTGACACAGGCCGGCTGCACCGTCACGGTGGGGGAAGACAGCTTTACCGTCAAGGGGCCGGAGCGGCCGGAGCCCATCAACGTCTCCACGCTCCCGTATCCGGGCTTCCCCACTGATCTGCAGCCCTTTGTGGTCGCCCTGAACGCGGTTTCCCGCGGATCGGGGATGGTCACCGAGAATGTCTTCGAAGCCCGCTGGGGGTTTACCTCCGAGCTGTCCAGGCTGGGCGCTGGAATCCGGCTGGATGGACACCACGCCCTGATCCAGGGCGTACCCCGGCTCTCCGGGGCCCCCGTGGAGGCGAACGACATCCGTGCCGGTGCCGCGCTGGTGATCGCGGGACTGGCGGCCGAGGGCACCACCGAGGTGCGGGGCGTGGACCATATCGACCGCGGCTACGAGCGGTTCATGGAGAACCTGCGCGGACTTGGCGCCCCGGTCGTCCGCCGGCGGAGCTAGGCCGTCACCGCCCCTGTGCCAAACAGACCCTGTGCAAAACAACCGGCTTAACCACGAAGTCCCCGGCGGGAATCGCCGGGGACTTCGTTTCTATCCGGGGGGTGGACCCGGACTATGGTGCGGTGATGCTTAGAGGGCGGTTACGCCGGTGGCCTGGGGGCCCTTGGCACCCTGCCCGATTTCGAACTCAACACGCTGGTTCTCATCGAGGGTCTTGAAACCGCCGGTCTGAATCTCGGAATAGTGAACAAAGACGTCGCCGTCTGAATCGTCCGGAGTGATGAAGCCGAAGCCCTTTTCGGCGTTAAACCATTTGACGGTACCCTGTGCCATTTTGTTTCTCCTCATAAGTGGAACTTCGGGCTGCCACACTTCGCGGCCGCCTATTGTTACTGAAACGGGAAGGCTCAAGATCCTTGCCATTCAGCAGTTCCTTGAGGAGCTTCACGCTCGCAACGGTCTTGCGAGCATGAATAACACCTACACAAAGACTGGTTACAGGATTACATACGCGCCAAGGTTGGTCAACGAATCCTTCGAAAAAGTTTCCAAGTATTTCCGGGCGGCGGAACAGGGGCTCGATTCACGCCCGAAACTGCATCAAAACTGCATTCTGCCGAACGTCTGAACCGGTACCGGGAATGCAGCTAGAACAGACGCGAGGCCGAATCGTCCACGCCGCGCATCGCGTCGTAATCCAGGGTCAGGCACTCGATCCCGCGGTCATGGGCCAGGACCCTCGCCTGCGGCTTGATCTGCTGGGCGGCAAACACTCCCTTGACCGGAGCCAGCAGCGGGTCGCGGTTGAGCAGCTCGAGGTAGCGGGTCAGCTGCTCCACGCCGTCGATGTCGCCGCGCCGTTTCAGTTCCACGGCAACCGTGGCGCCGGCGGCGTCCCTGGCCAGGATGTCCACCGGACCGATCGCCGTCATGTATTCACGCCGGATCAGGGTGTAGCCCTCGCCAAGCTTGGTGATCTGCTCGGCCAGGAGCCGCTGCAGGTCCGCTTCGACACCGTCCTTGATCAGCCCCGGGTCCACGCCCAGGTCGTGGGAGGTCTCGGAGAAACGCTCATGGATGCTGATGACGAGTTTGTCGTCGGTCTTGGCGCTTTGCACGGTCCAGGTTTCGATGATGCCTGCTTCGGCATCATCCTCGCCCGGTTCGGCGACGCGCAGCGTGGCCGGCGGGCTCATCCAGTTCAGGGGTTTGTAGGAGCCGCCGTCTGAGTGGATCAGGACGGAACCGTCGGCTTTCACCATCAGCAGACGGACGGCAAGCGGAAGATGGGCACGGAGGCGGCCGATGTAGTCAACAGAGCAGCGGGCAATTACTAAACGCACAGTTGCACTTTACCGGCTCCGCTGCGGCAAAATGACTTACATGCCCCGTTCGAACCGTCCCCGCCGTCCGCCCGGCGCAGCCAACGCCAATTTGGGCCGCAGCGCCCGCAGCAAGTGGGCAACGCCCGCCGCAGAGCTGGATCTGGAACGGACCCGCGCCGGCATTCCCACCCGTGAAAGCGGGCCCGACGGCGATTGGTCGGTGCGGCAGATCACGGCACGGAACGCGGCCAAGGACTATAAATGCCCGGGATGCGGCATGGTGATCCCGCCCGGTCTTCCGCATCTGGTGGTGTGGCAGGAGGATTCCCTGTTCGGGCGGGACACCGCCGTCGCGGACCGCAGGCACTGGCATGAGCGGTGCTGGCGCACCCGCAGGTCGGGCGGCGGGCGGCTGGGCCGGCGCTGACCGGCAGAGCGCGCCGGACACGCCAGCCAGCCGGAGACGGCTGCCTAGCGCTGGTCCTGGCGGGAAATGAAGACATCCTTGAGTAGGAGCAGGACCGCCGCGGCCGTCGGAATGGCGATCAGGGCCCCCAGAACGCCCAGCAGGGTGCCGCCGGCGATAACGGCAATCACGGCTACCGCGCCGGGGACGGCCACGGCGCGCTGCATGATGCGGGGCGAGACGAAGTAGGCCTCGAACTGCAGGTAGGCGATGTAGAAGAGCGCGAACACGACGGCCGTCTGCCAGCTGACCGTGAGCGCCACCAGGGAGACCAGGACCAGGGCGATCGGCGGCCCGACCAGCGGAATGAACGCCAGCAGGGCGACGACAAACGCCAGCAGCACGGAGAACGGCACCCCGGCGATGGACATCACAATGAAGGCATAGGTCGCGTCGAGGACGGCGACCACCCCCTGTCCGATCACGTAGTTGCCGACGCTGGAAGTGATCTCCTCGGACAAGGCCTCCACACGGCGGCGACGGCTGCGCGGTGCCAGCCGGTAGGCCCACATCTTCATCGAGGGCAGGGAGGCCAGGAAGTACAGCGTCAGCACCAGGATGATCAGCGCACCGAAGAGACCGTTGGCAATGACGGTGCCCACCGACAGCACCCCGCCAAAAACCCCGCCGAGGGCGTCGGCGTTGGTGAAGAACTTGTTGACTTCCTCTTCGATGCGCTCCCGCACATGGAACTGTTCATCGATATTGACGAAGAAATCGGATTCCAGGAACGTGTTCACGTACCCCGGCGCGTTGTTGATGATCTCAGTGGTCTGGCTGACGATCGTGGGAATCAGCGTGGCGAAGAAGGCAGCCACGATTCCGGCAAGGCCTACGACGGTGAGCAGGATCCCGGCCGGGCGGGGAATGCCCCGGGCCGCCAGCCAGCGCACCACGGGATCAAGGCCCAGGGCAATGAACAGCGCAGCACCGATCCAGACCAGCAGTTCGCCGACATTGGTAAGGATGAAATAGCCCAGCAGGGCAAAGCCCACACCGACTGTCGCCATGAACCCAAAGTGGATCGGGTGGGCGTTCATGCTGCGGATCGGATTGTCGTCGGTGGCGCCGGGCGTGGACCGGACTGCTTCGGATGCCTCTTCCGCGGAGGCCGGGAGGACTGCCTCGGGAGGGAACTCGAACTTTCTCCGCGGGCGGGCGCCCGGGACGCGGGGGAGGACCGTGTGCCGCAGCCGGTTCGAGGCGGCGGCAAGGAATCCCGTCCTCGGTGCGGCGGAGCCCGGGGCAGTGTTCCCGGCCTGCCGGGGAGGCACCGGCATCTGCGCCGGCTGGCCTTGGTTGTCACCCATTTTGTGTTGGTCTCCTCATAAGTTGCTTTCGCCCCCGCGCATGAAGCGCCAGATTATCAGCCGGCTGTGCTCCTGCCGCCGGATCGGCGCCGCGGCGGGGCGCCGAATGTGCCCCGACTGGGGATTTCGTTACCATTGGGTTATAAACCCCGTGCGGACCGATAGCCACGGGGATCCACGTCCCGTTCCTGCCTGCCTACAGGTGAGGCGAATGCACCGAGACTGAAGATAGGTACGTTGTGCGAAACAAAATTGCAGTTCCGCTGATCGTGATCGGAGTGCTGCTGATGCTTGTGGGCATCGGGCAGCGCACGTTGTGGGCTCCGCCCGAGACCGTTACCGCGTCAGCTCCGTCCACGGACGCGCAGGCGCCGCTGACCGTCATCGGCTCTGATGTCCTGACCGCACACCCCGAGGGCGTGGATCTCACGGTATCGGCGGATGGCCCCTTCACCATGGCTGTGGGCCGGGCCGACGACGTCGATGCCTGGGTGGCGGACGCTTCGGCGCTGCGGATCGGCAGCGACGGCGACGCCCTGACCGCTGAGGTCAGCGAGGGAACACCGACCGTGCCCAGTCCTGCCGGATCCGACCTCTGGGTCTCCGAACAGGAAGTGGACGGGGAATTGCTGTACACCTGGGAAGCTCCGGCTGACGGCGAGTGGAAGATCCTGCTGGCCACCGACGGCACGGCCGCGGCGCCGGCCGACGTTGCCGTCACCTACGCCAACGATGCCGCTACTCCCTTTGCCGTACCGCTGATCGTCCTGGGTGCGCTTGCCGCCGTGCTGGGGCTGGCGTTGGCCTTTGTCTCAGGCCGCGGCAACAGCGGCCGCAGGTCCGGCGGCCGCGGCCCCTCGGCCGGCGGCCCGGCCGATCTGCCCGCCACCCGGGCAACCGAAGCGCCCACCGGCGCAACCACCACGTTGCCGGCGCCGATCCCTGCCGGATCCGAGCCGGCTGCCGGCCCCACGGACCGCGGCCCCCGCGGCGCCGGGACCACCCGCGCGCAGCGCACCCTCCCCGCATCCGGCCGGGGACCGGCCGCAGCGTTGGGCACGGTGCTGACCGCAGCCCTGGTGTTCGGCGCAGCTCCCGGTCCCGCCCTGGCCGGCGTCCCGCTGACCGCCGCACCGTCGGCTGAATCCGCCGAAGCCGCACCGCCCGTGGTCCTGGAACCACAGCTGGAGCGCATCCTGAATTCCGTCTCCGCGTCAGTGGCTGCGGCCGATGCCGCGAAGGACCCGTCGCTGCTGGCTGCCCGAACCGGCGGCATGACGGCGAGCCTGCGCGAGGCCAGCTACGCGACGGCCGCCAAGGTCCCCGACCACACCATGCCGGCACCCGTCGCCGCGGAGCCCCTCATGACCGACCTGATCATGGGCGGCACCGAGTTCCCGCGCAGCGTCGTCGCAGTCACTCAGGGTGCAGACAACCCGGTGCCCCAGGCACTGCTGCTGGTCCAGAATTCCGCCCGCGAGAACTACAAGCTCGTCTCCGCAGTCCAGATGCTGCCCGGCACTTCCTTCCCGAAGCGTCCGGCCGGAAGCGAGGGCGTTACCCCGGCACCGGCGGATTCCGCCGAAGGCCTGGCCGCTGCACCGCAGGCCGCGGTGGACAACCTCGCCGATGCGCTGACCAACCCCACCGGCGCCAACAAGGACACCTTCTCGGCCAACACCTTTGCCGAGGCAGTCACCAAGTTCCAGTCCGACGTCGTCGCCAATCCGGAAAACGAGTTCGCCAACATCACCTTCTCGCACTCGAGCGTGCCGGAGGACACCCGTGCCCTGCGCACTGCTGACGGCGGCGCGATTGTGTTCGGCTACATGCGGCACACCTACTCGAGCGCGCCCCGTGAAGCCGGCGATTCCATCAACCTGGAAGGCACCGTCTACCAGACGCTGACCGGGGAAACGAGCACCGAGGCCGGCATCGACGTCAACTACGGCGAAGGCGTGATGATGTACGTTCCCCCGGCCGGAAGCACCGACCAGATCCAGGTCATCGGCGCGGTCCAGGAACTGCTGTCCGCCACCCTGAAATAGCCCCAACCCTCCACCAGGGGAAACCGGGGTAGCCGGTGACCCGAGACCGCGTAATAAGGTGAAGCCATGAGCACTCCGAACCACCGCCCCGCCCCTGCCCCCTCGATGAACCTGCGCGGCGCCGTCGACCTTTCCGCGCTGAAGGCCAGGGCCACCGCGCCGGCAGCCCCGGCCGGGGCGGCTCCGGATGCTCCGGCCGCCGGTTCCAGCCCGTTCATCGTGGAAGTCTCGGAGACGACCTTCCCGCAGGTGGTCCAGCTGTCCGCGCAGGTTCCGGTCATCATCGACCTGTACTCCGCGCGCAGCCCGGAATCGGTCCAGGTCAGCGCGGTGCTGCGGAGCATCGTCATCGAGGCTGCCGGCAAGCTGCTGCTCGGCCGGGTGGACGCCGACGCGCATCCGGACATTGCCCAGGCCTTCCAGGCCGTTGCGGTGCCCACCGTGGCAGCTGTCCTCAAGGGCCAGCCCGTGCCGCTCTTTGAGCGGGCCATGCCGGAAGAGCAGATCCGTGCCCTGGTCGCCGAGCTGCTGCAGGTCGCTGCCGCGAACGGCGTGACCGGTTCCCTCGATGAGGGTGCTGCCGCGGAACCGGCCGAGGAAGCGCCGTTGCCTCCGTTGCATCAGGAGGCCTTCGACGCCATTAACGCCGGGGACTACGACGGCGCTGCGGCCGCCTACCGCAAGGCACTGGCCGAACAGCCCGCCGACGCCGAAGCCAAGGCAGGGCTGGCGCAGGTGGAGCTGATGTCCCGCCTCCAGGGCGTTGACGCGGAGCAGCTGCGCAGCAGCGCGGCGGAAAATCCCAACGACGTCGAGGCGCAGCTTGCGGTCGCTGACCTGGACATCTCCGGCGGGCACGTCGAAGACGCCTTCACCCGGGTTGTCCGGCTGATTTCCCGGGTCTTCGGCGAGGAGCGCGAGCAGGCCCGGCTGCGCCTGCTTGACCTGTTCGAGGTGGTGGGCACGTCCGACCCGCGGGTCACCAAGGCCCGGTCCGCGCTTGCCCGCGCACTCTTCTAAGCGGGAGCCGAGATGAGCGGACACGCTGCTGCCCCCGGACTGTTTGATCCGATGGTCCTGCGGGGGCTTGAGCTGAGCCACCGGGGCTGGGTTGCTGCCATGTGCCAGTACTCCGCCGACGCCGTGAACGCGCCGGGGGTGCCGAACGACTGGCATCTGATGCACCTGGGCTCCTTCGCCGCAGGGGGAGCGGCCCTGATCATTACCGAGGCCACCGCGGTCAGCCCCGAGGGGCGGATCAGCCCTCAGGACACCGGGCTCTACACTCCGGAGCAGGTTGGCGCCTGGCGCCGGATCACTGACTTTGTCCACAGGCACAGCGCGGTGGACACCAAGATCGGCGTGCAGCTGGCCCACGCCGGACGCAAGGCCTCCACCTATCCGCCGTTCGCAGCCGGCCGCGGCAGTGTGCCGGTGGACGACGGCGGCTGGCAGACCGTAGGCCCCACGGCAGAGGCGTTTGGCCGCTATGCCGCGCCTGCCGCTCTGGACGACGCGGGGATCCTTCAGGTAATTGCCGACTTCGCGCAGGCGGCCGAACGGGCAGTCGAGGCGGGGTTTGACACGATTGAAATCCACGCAGCCCACGGCTACCTGCTGCACCAGTTCCTGACCCCGCTGGTCAACACCCGCACCGACGGCTGGGGCGGGTCCGAAGAGGCCCGGAACCGCCTGACCCTGGAAGTCATCGACGCCGTCCGTGCGGTGATCCCCGACTCCATGCCGCTGCTGCTGCGCATCTCCGCCACCGACTGGATGCCCGGGGGATTGGATGAACACTCCTCTGCCCGGCTCGCTGCCGAGGCCGGACGGCGCGGGGTGGACCTGGTTGACGTGTCGACCGGCGGAGCCGTCCCGGCAGCCGCCATTCCGGTGGCGCCCGGCTACCAGACCGGATTCGCCGAGTCGATCCGCGCCGACGCCGGAATTCCCACCGCCGCGGTTGGGCTGATCCGCAGTGCCGCCGAGGCCGAGGAGACCCTCCGCGGCGGCCGCGCCGATGCCGTGCTCATTGGCCGGGCGGCGCTGAGCGACCCGCACTGGTGGCTGCACGCGGCTGAAGAGCTCGACGTGAAGCTGCCCTGGGCCCCGCAGTACGAGCGGGCCCGGCCGGCCTAGCCTAGTCCGCGCGGCGGGTAACTGGTCCGGCAGGCTCCGCTGGTTTTGGTCCTTACGACCGATCCGGCGCCGGCCGGCGCCGGGTATGTTGGGGCCATGATGAAAGTGGCGCTGACATGACCGACTCCATGCTTCCGGAAAACCCGGCCGTTCCCACGGCTCCCGTTCCCTCGGCTCCGGCCCTGGCCATCCGCGGTCTTGGCAAGCGGTTCGGGGAGAAGATTGCCGTCAACGGCATCAGCCTCGACGTTCCGGCCGGCTCGTTCTACGGGCTGGTGGGCCCCAACGGCGCCGGCAAGACCACGCTGCTCTCCATGGCCACCGGGCTGCTGCGCCCCGACCACGGGCAGGCTTGGGTGCACGGCACCGATGTCTGGGCGGAACCGCTCAAGGCCAAACGCCTGATGGGGGTGCTGCCGGACGGTGTCCGGCTCTTCGACCGGCTCACCGGCGAGCAGCTGGTCACCTACGCCGGGCTGCTGCGCGGCATGGACCGGGACACGGTCGCCGAGCGCGTGGGGGACCTGCTCGAGGCCATGGACCTGACCGATGACGCGGGCACCCTCGTGGTGGACTATTCAGCCGGCATGACCAAAAAAATCGCCCTCGCCTCGGCGCTGATCCACGCCCCGCGGCTGCTGGTCCTGGACGAGCCCTTCGAAGCCGTCGACCCGGTATCGGCGGCCAATATCCGCGACATCCTTGCCGGCTATGTGGCGTCCGGCGGCACCGTTATTGTCTCCAGCCACGTCATGGACCTGGTGCAGCGCATGTGCGACCACGTGGCGGTGGTCTCCGGCGGCAATCTGCTGGCCGCCGGCACCGTGGACGAGGTCCGCGGCGGCGAAAGCCTGGAAGAGCGCTTCGTGCAGCTGGTCGGCGGACGCACCCACTCGGAGGGCCTGCCATGGTTGCGCACCTCCTAAGGCTCAAACTCACCCTGCTGCGCAACTCGCTGCGGCGCAGCCCGTGGCAGATTGTCGGGCTGGTCCTGGGTGCCCTCTACGGAATCGGCATGCTGGGGCTGCTGCTGGCCGGCCTCTTCTTCCTGAGCCTGAACGACCCGGAACTAGCCCGGACCGCCACCGTCCTCGCCGGGACCCTCGTCGTCCTGGGCTGGGCCCTGATACCGGTGCTGGCCACCGGTGTGGACCTGACCCTGGACCCGGCACGTTTTGTCACCTTCGCCGTCCCGCTGCCCAAGATGCTCACCGGGCTAGCGCTGGGCGGGCTGATTGGAATTCCCGGTGCAGTGACCCTGCTGGCAGGACTGGCTTCCGCAGCAATCTGGTGGCGGAACCCCGCAGCGCTGGCGGCGGGCGTGGTGGCCGCCCTGATCGCCGTGTTCACCTGCCTGATCGCGGCCCGGGTCACGGTGGCCGCGAGCACCTCCCTGTCCAACTCGCGCCGGTTCAAGGACGTCGCCGGTCTGGTGGCCATCATTCCGCTGATGCTCCTGGGTCCGATCATCGCCGGTGTGAGCTCGGGGATCGGTGCCACCCAGGGCTACCTTCCCTCCCTGGCCAACACCCTGTCCTGGACTCCGCTGGGCGCGGCCTGGTCCGTTCCCGGGGACGTGGCCCTGGGCCAGACGGGGCAGGCGGCCGCCAAAATGGCCATCGCCGCCGGTTTCCTGGCCCTGCTGGTCTGGGTCTGGAAAGTTCTGCTGCTGCGGGCGCTCCATACCCCGCCGCACAATGCCGGGCCCCGGCGGAAGGCCGGGAAGCTGGGGTTCTTCAGCCTCTTTCCGCCCACCCCCGCCGGGGCCGTCGCTGCACGTGCCCTGACCTACTGGATCCGGGACCCCCGCTACGGGGCGTCGCTGCTGATCATTCCGCTGCTGGTGGTCCTGCTGGTCTTCGCGGGGACGAACCAGAGCGGCGGGGGAGGCCCGCAGCTGCTGCTGGTCATGGGCCCGCTGGTGGCCTTCCTCCTCGCCTTCGGCATCTCGGCGGACGTGGCCTACGACAACACGGCGTTCGCCCTGCACATCAGCACCGGTGTCTCCGGCACCGCAGACCGGGCCGGGCGCGTTATCGCCTGCGCCGTCTTTGCCCTCCCGGCGACCGTCCTGGCCGTCCTTGTGCCGTGCCTGATGCTGGGGGAAGGCGACCTGATCCCCGTGCTGCTCGGGGTTTCCCTGGCTATCCTGCTCGGCGGCTTCGGACTCTCCAGCGTCGTCTCGGCCCGCTACACCTACAACGTTCCCCTGCCGGGGGAGAACGCGTTCAAGACCCCGCCCGGTTCCGGCGGACGCACCATGCTGGTCCAGGGCCTGGGCATGCTCGCCCAAATCGTGATCGTGTTTCCCGTCCTGGCGCTGGCAGTCACGGCGCTGCTGTCGGATAACCCTGTCTGGGACTGGGCGACACTGGCCGGCGGCATCCTGCTTGGCGCCGGACTGCTGGTGGCGGGAATCAGGATCGGCGGAAAGTGGCTGGACCGCAGGGCGCCGGAACTGTTGGCAGCGGTCTCCGTGCACAAATAGGCCGTCCGTGCCCGGCCCCGCCCCGGCCGACCCCCTCCCTGTCATCCTGGAGCCGGAGCCGGAGCCGGAGCCGGAGCCGGTGGCGCGGCCCGTCATCCGGCAGGCCGGGGGTGCCGGGGTACTAAGATGGGAACCATGAGTCTGCCTCCCGATCCTTTCGAAAATGACCCCGCCCGCCGCCTGGACGACGGCGGCGGCTCCACCGCCGTCATCGAGCGTGAAGAGCAGCGCGAGTACACCGAGCCCGGTGACAGCGAACGGTTTGCCCACTACGTCCGCAAGGAAAAGATTATGGAGTCGGCACTGTCCGGCGAACCTGTGATCGCACTGTGCGGCAAGGTCTGGACGCCGGGCCGGGACCCGAAGAAGTTCCCGGTCTGCCCCACCTGCAAGGAAATCTATGAGGGGCTGAGCGCGCCGAAGGACGGCGGCAAGTAACTCCGGGGCACCCGTGAGCCGTTCGGCGGCGGGGCCGCGTCCCGCCGGCGCATTATCCGGAGCCTACCGGGCCCTGACCCTGGGCATCCTGGCGATCATCACCTGTTCCGCCTTTGAGGCCATGGCCGTCACGACGGCGATGCCGGTCGTGGCGCAGGAGCTCTCCTCCGGGGCGGGCTACGGCCTGGCGTTCTCGATGTACCTCACTGCCTCGCTGCTGGGCACCGTTGTTGCCGGCAGCAGGTGCGATGTGCAGGGCCCGCGGCCCTCGCTGGCGGCGGGCATGGTCCTGATGACGGCCGGCCTGGTGATGTCCGCACTGGCCGGTGAGTTCTGGCTGGTTACTGCCGGCAGGGCTGTCTCGGGACTCGGCGGCGGGGCCATGATTGTGGCTGTCTATGTGATCATCGGGGAAATCTATCCGCCAGCGCTGCAGCCGGTGGTCTTTGGCTGGCTGGCCACGGCCTGGATCCTGCCGTCCATGATCGGACCGCTGGCGGCCGGGCTGCTTGCGCAGTATGTGAGCTGGCGGTGGGTCTTTGCCGCCGTCATTCCCGTGGTCCTGGCGGCGTACCTGATGATCTGGCCGAGGATCCGCTCCCTGGGCCCGCCACAGGACCCGGTTCTGGACCCCACCTTGGGCCGGCGCCGGGCGCTGTGGGGCTCCCTTCTGGCGGCGGCGGTTTTTGTGGCCCAATGGGCTGGAAACGAAGCCGCTGTAGCCTCCGGATCCTCACGCGTGCTCCTGGGCGCCGCGGCGGTTGCCGGTGCCCTCACGGCTGGCGCGGCCCTGTCGCGGCTGCTGCCCGCCGGCACCCTGCGGCTGGCTCGGGGGCTGCCCTCGGTAATCGCCACGCGCGGGCTGCTCAGCGCCGGATTCGTCGCTGCGGAGGCGTTCCTGCCGCTGATGCTGCTGGAGACCAGGGGTGTGGATCCGGCCACTGCGGGACTGGCACTGACCGCCGGAGCGGTAGGCTGGGCTGTGGGTTCCTTCCTGCAGGCACGTGCCCGCGGACATCGTCACCGCATGCTGGTGACCGGTGCATCCGTACTGGCCGCGGCAGTGGGAGGAACCGGTCTGCTCACAGCGCCGTCGGTACCTTTCTGGGTCATCGTGGTGGTGTGGTCCTTCGCAGGAGCGGCCATGGGCCTGGCCCTCTCCAGCACCTCAGTGATGGTGCTGGCACTGTCCACTTCCGCTGACCGGGGACGCAACTCCGCGTCACTGCAGATTTCGGACCAGCTGGGAGCGGTAGCGGGAACCGCGGCGGCAGGGATTCTGTTTGCCCTGCTCCACAACCCGTCAGCTTCCGGACAAACCGGCGTGTACAGCGTCATATGGCTTGTCCTGGCCCTCTTTGCGTGCCTGGGGATCCTCTCCGGCGCCCGCAGCGCAATAGTTACCCCGAACACAGGAAAGGTGCCTTTCACAGCGTGAGCCCCGAGACACTCTTCGGCGGACCGGCCCTGCCGCCCGCCTATCCGGAACGAGCCGCGTGGGGCACCGCCCCGAAGCTGCGCCAGTGGCAGGCCGAAGCCCTGGAAAAGTTCTTCGCCTCCGACTCGGACGACTTCCTCGCCGTCGCCACCCCCGGCGCAGGCAAGACGACCTTCGCCCTCCGGGTTGCCACCGAGCTGGTGGACCGGGGGATCGTCAAGCGGATCACCGTGGTGGCTCCCACGGACCACCTGAAGCGCCAGTGGGCTGACGCCGCCGCGAAGGTGGGGCTGGCCCTGGACCCGAACTTCAAGAACGCAGACGGCCGCCACGGCGCCGGTTTCATCGGCGTCGCCGTGACCTACGCCCAGGTGGCATCCAAGCCGATGCTGCACCGGGCCAAGACCGAAGCCGCCCGGACCCTGGTGATCCTGGACGAGATCCACCACGGCGGCGACGCACTCTCCTGGGGTGACGGCATCCGCGAGGCCTTTGAACCGGCCGTGAAGCGGCTCTCCCTCACCGGTACACCCTTCCGGTCGGATACCGCGGCGATTCCGTTCGTTGAATACGAGAAGGACCGGGACGGCATCCGCCGCTCCAAGGCCGACTACACCTACGGCTACGGCGAGGCCCTGCGGGACCATGTGGTCCGCCCGGTCATGTTCATGGCCTATTCCGGGCAGATGCGCTGGCGCACCAGCGCCGGTGATGAAATGGCCGCATCCCTGGGGGAGGCGGCGGTCACCAAGGACATCACAGCGCAGGCCTGGCGTACCGCTTTGAACCCCACGGGTGAATGGATTCCGGCCGTGCTGGCCGCCGCCGACCGGCGGCTCTCCGAGGTGCGGCGCGCGGTGCCCGACGCCGGCGGCCTGGTCATTGCCACCGACCACGACGACGCCCGGGCCTACGCCGGGACGCTGAAGAAGATCACCGGGCAATCCCCGACAGTGATCCTCTCCGATGACGCCAAGGCCTCGGACAAGATCGATGAATTCTCCGCCGGGGACCAGCGCTGGATGGTGGCGGTGCGGATGGTCTCCGAAGGCGTGGACGTGCCCCGCCTGGCAGTGGGGGTCTACGCGACCTCCACCGCCACACCGCTCTTCTTCGCGCAGGCAGTGGGCCGGTTTGTGCGCGCCCGAAAGCGCGGGGAGACGGCGTCGGTCTTCCTGCCCTCGGTGCCTAACCTGATGGCCCTGGCCAACCAGCTGGAAATGGAGCGCGACCACGCGCTGGACCGGCCGGAAAACCACCTCGAAGAGGAGGGGTTCGGGCTGGAGGACAGCCTCATGGAGGCCGCAAACCGGGAGGAGAAGGCCTCGGACTCGCTGACCAAGCAGAAGTTCGAGGCGCTGGAGTCCCAGGCGTCCTTCGACCGCGTACTGTTCGACGGCGGCGAGTTCGGTACCGGCGGCGAGCTCGGCAGCGAAGAGGAACAGGACTTCCTGGGTATTCCCGGGCTGCTGGACGCGGACCAGATGGGTGTGCTGCTGCGCCAGCGCCAGCACGATCAGCTCTCCCGCCGCGGCAAGAAGGCGCCCGCTGCTGTTCCGGAACCGGAACCCTCGGTCATGGACCACCGCCGGCTCACCGAGCTGCGCGGCCAGCTGGCCAAGAACGTGTCCGCCTGGTCGGCGCGTTCGGGCATGCCGCACGGCATGGTGCACAGCGAGCTGCGGCGTATCTGCGGCGGCCCGCCCGTGGCCCAGGCCAATGAGGAACAGCTGAACCAGCGGCTCAAGAAGCTGCAGGACTGGTTCATCGGCCGCAAATAGGCCGCAAAACGAGAAGGGCTGCCGGAGCATGACGCTCCGGCAGCCCTTTGGCGTGGGGTTCCCCTAGAGGTCCAGCAGCTCCACGCCGGCGTCTTCGAGCTCGGTCAGGGCGGCTCGGGTCTCGGCCCGGTCAATCCCGCGGCACAGATCCGGAATAACGTACGTGTCGTAGCCGGCGGCAATGGCATCCAGGGCAGTGGCCCGGACACAGTAGTCGGCGGCCAGGCCCACCACCACGACCTCTTCGACGTCGTTATCCCGCAGCCAGTCGTCCAGGCTCACCGTATCGGCCGGGTCTGCCGGAACCGCGGCGGCATCGAGATCGCCGGTGGGAACCTCGTCCTCGGGAGCGAGCACGCCCTCGAAGCCGGAGTACGCCGCCTCGTACTGGCCCTTGCGGAAGTAGGCGTCAATGTGTTCGGTGTCCAGGTCCGGGTGCAGGTTCGCTCCGGGCGTGCCGGCAACGCAGTGCACCGGCCAGGACGTCTTGTAGTCCGGGGTGTCGGAGAAATGGGTTCCCGGTTCAATGTGCCAGTCCTGCGTCGCGGCCACTACGTCGTAGCGGCCCAGCGTGGTCTCGAGGTAGTCAGTGATTTCCGACGCCGTGTCGGTACCGCCGGGAACCGCCAGCGACCCTCCCTCGCAGAAGTCGTTCTGGACGTCAACAATAATCAGGGCGCGCGTCATGCTTACTCCTCGTAGTCGGTGGGGATGGCCGGTTCACCGCGCTGCAGGCGGTTTACCGAGGCCGGAAGTTCGGCCAGGGAATCGGTGTGTCTCTTGGCTGCACGCACAACGGCCTCGGCGCCGGTCCAGCCGGGCAGGACTTCGCCGTCGGCGACGAACTGGTGCACCAGCGGACGGTCGTTGCCGTCGTCGAGCGGGCGGTGGCCGATGCCGATGACCTCGGCGCTGGCCGTGCCCTGCTCGTTGAGCCGGCGCAGCGCGTACTTGCGCCCGCCCCGGGAGGCCTTGTTCTTGGCGGCTTTGGCCACCGACACAAATTCGTGGTTGTCGTCTTCGCGGCTCACGAGCTTGTAGACCATGCCGGCGGTGGGCGCACCGGAACCGGTGACCAGGGAGGTTCCCACCCCGTAGGCGTCCACCGGTGCGGAGGCGAGTGCGGCAATGGCGTACTCGTCCAGGTCAGAGGTCACCATGATGCGGGTTTCGGTGTTGCCCAGCTCATCCAGGAGCTTGCGCACCCACCGGGCCTGGGCCACGAGGTCACCGGAATCCAGCCGGACCCCGCCAAGCCGGCGGCCCGCGGCGGCGACGGCGTTGCGCACCCCTTGTTCGACGTCGTACGTGTCCACCAGCAGCGAAGTGTCCGCACCGAGCGAGCCGATCTGGGCTTCGAACGCGTCCTTTTCAGTGTCGTGCAGCAAGGTGAAGGAGTGGGCGGCGGTGCCGACCGTCTTCAGGCCGTAACGGCGGCCCGCTTCCAGGTTGGAGGTGCTGTCGAATCCGGCGATGATCGCTGCGCGCCCCGCTGCCACGGCTGCTTCCTCGTGGGTGCGGCGCGACCCCATTTCAATGCAGGGCCGGCCGTCGGCGGAGGTGACCATGCGGGAGGCGGCCGAGGCGATGGCGCTGTCGTGGTTCAGCACGGACAGCAGGAAGGTCTCGAGGATGCAGGCCTCGGCGAAGCTGGCTTCAACCGTCAGGATCGGTGAGTTCGGGAAGTAGGCCTCGCCCTCTGCGTAGCCGAAGATGTTCCCCGAGAACCGGAAATCCGCCAGCCATTCCAGGGTGGGAGCGTCCACCACGGACGTGCTCTCCAGGAATTCCAGCTGCGGCGTATCGAACCGGAACGCGGCCAGGGCCTCGAGGATGCGCCCGGTTCCGGCCACCACGCCGTAGCGGCGCCCGTCGGGCAGGCGGCGGCCGAACACTTCAAAGACCGACCGGCGGGAGGCGGTGCCGGAGTGCAGGGCAGCCTGCAGCATGGTCAGTTCATAGTGGTCTGTATACAGGGCGGCATTGGGCTGGCGCCAAGCGGTAGGGCTGTTCACAGTCAAAACTCTAACCCCCGTTCGCTTATTGGGCAGAAGGGGCCCGCTGTCGGTCCGGGAACATGCGCCAACCTACAATTGGAGTCATGACTGTGAGCACTGCGCCAGGCGCCGATACCCTTGAACGCGCCGAAACGCATTCCCTGACCGGCGCCGACGTGCCGTGGGTGGTGATCGTCTGGAACGATCCGGTGAACCTGATGAGCTATGTCAGCTATGTCTTCCGCAGCTATTTCGGGTATTCGGAGGCCAAGGCGAACAAGTTGATGATGGAAGTGCATGAGCTGGGCAAATCCGTGGTGGCCACGGGCTCCAGGGAATCCGCCGAGCGGGACACCGTGGCGATGCACTCCTTCGGACTGTGGGCCACCTTCCAAAAAACCGACCAGCCCTGAGATTCAGGCGCCAGCACGGCAGCACAGCACACCAAGCGGTACGGTCCGGCCCCGGGCCGGCGGATAGGACAGACGTGGCAAGCGGATTCAAAACCACCCGCAAGGGAATCTCGGCATCGCTGGAGGCGGGGGAGCGCGAGCTGCTGCGCAGCCTGTTCGCCGACGTGCTTCAAATGCTGGAACCGGACACCCCCGCCGACGCCGATCCGCTGGCCGCGATGGTGGGCCTGGATGCGCAGGCCTTTGTGCCCTCGGACCCGGCATTGCACCGGCTGCTGCCGGACGGGGTGCACGGCGACGACGACGAATCGCTGGAGTTCCGCCGGCTCACCGAGCGCTCGCTGCGGGAGACCAAGATCGGTGCGCTGCGGGCGGCTGCGCTGCTGCTCGAATCAAAGCCGCTGCTGCTGAACCAGGAGCAGGCACAGTACTTTGCCCGGGCCCTGAATGATGTGAGGTTGGTCCTTGCCGACCGGCTGGGACTGGAAACCGATGAGGACGCCGAGGCGCTGCACGACATCACCGATCCCTCGCAGGCACAGGACGTCGACGGCTACCTGGCGCTGGTTTACAACTTCGTGACGTGGCTCCAGGAGACCCTGATGCAGGCCATGCTCCGGTCGCTGATGTGACCAAGGGCACGCCGGGATGAGTACGCCCCGGGGTGTGGGGGGACTATTCTCGATACATTATGAGCTCAGACCCCGATAGGCCGCTGAAGGCCAATCACGACGCCCCGATTGGCATTTTCGACTCCGGGGTTGGCGGGTTGACGGTGGCCCGGGCAGTGATCGACCAGCTGCCCAATGAATCCATCCTGTACGTGGGCGATACTGCGCGCGGACCGTACGGGCCCCTGCCCATTGCCGAAGTCCGTGCCAATGCCCTCGGCGTGAT
Source organism: Arthrobacter jiangjiafuii (assembly GCF_018622995.1). Classification (NCBI taxonomy): domain Bacteria; kingdom Bacillati; phylum Actinomycetota; class Actinomycetes; order Micrococcales; family Micrococcaceae; genus Arthrobacter; species Arthrobacter jiangjiafuii. Next base: position 2,520,329 of record NZ_CP076022.1, on the reverse strand, counting down.
GGATGAGCTGGTGGATGCCGGCGTCAAGCTGCTGGTCATCGCCTGCAACACCGCTTCAGCGGCAGTGCTCCGCGATGCCCGCGAACGCTACACCCGCCGTTACGGCATCCCGGTGATCGAGGTCATCCAGCCGGCCGTGCGCCGGGCCGTGGCCGCCACCCGCTCCGGACGGGTCGGAGTAATCGGCACCGAGGCAACCGTCGGCTCGCGCGCCTACAACGACACCTTCGCCGCAGCACCCCACCTGCAGATCGCCTCCGTGGCCTGCCCTGCCTTTGTGGAATATGTCGAGGCCGGAGTCACCGCCGGAGCCGAGCTGCTGGCCACCGCCGAGGAGTACCTGGCCCCGCTGAAGGCCAAGGAGGTGGACACCCTCGTCTTGGGGTGCACCCACTACCCGCTGCTCACCGGCGTCATCTCCTATGTGATGGGCGACGGCGTGACGCTCGTGTCCAGCGCCGAAGAGACCGCCAAGGACGTGTACCGGGCCCTGATCTCGCATGACCTGCAGCGCACGGACGCCACCGCTCCCGAACACCGCTTTGTGGCCACGGGGGATTCGACGTCGTTTGAACTCCTCGCCCGCCGCTTCCTGGGACCCGAGGTCCTCAGCGTCGAACACGTGTCCAACGTGGCGGCGCACTATCCCACCGGCAGCCTGGCCCGGATCACTCCGGACATGGTTGCCGCGGCCCGCTCCACCCACCACGAGCACGGAAGGCCGCCAGGCGCCCTTCGGAACGGCAGCTAAATGAAATTGACCATTGTGGGCTGCAGCGGATCCTTTCCTGGCCCGGCATCGCCCGCATCCTGCTACCTCGTGACCGCCAACGACGGCGTCCGCGACTGGCGGATCCTGCTGGACCTGGGCAACGGCTCCATGGGCGCACTGCAGCGCTACATGGACCTGCGCGACATCGACGCCGTCCTGCTCACCCACCTGCATCCGGACCACTGCATGGATCTGTGCGGCCTGCATGTGGCCGTGCACTGGGACCCGGCTGGCTGGAACCGGGACCGGATCGCCGTCTGGGGACCCAAGGACACGGCGGACCGGATGGCCACCGCCTACGGCCTGCCCACCGAACCGGGCATGCACGAGGACTTCGACTTCCAACACTGGAACAGCCGCGAGGCCATCACCATCGGGCCGTTCACCGTCACGCCCTATCCGGTGCGGCATCCGGCGGATGAAGCGTATGCGCTGCGGGTGGAAGCCGCCGGCACCGATGCGCAGGGCAACCCCGTCACCCGCACCCTTGCCTACTCCGGTGATACAGATTCCTGCCCCGGCCTTGAGGAAGCGGCCCGCGACGCCGATGTGTTCCTGTGCGAGGCGGCCTTCCATGAGGGGCGCGACGACGCGATCGACGGCGTCCACCTGACCGGCAAGCGCGCCGGTGCGGCGGCCTCCGCAGCCAACGCCCGCCGCCTGCTGCTGACCCACCTGCCGGTCTGGAACGACGCGAACACCTCGGTGGCAGAGGCCAGGGAAACCTACTCCGGTGACCTGGCGGTCGCCGTCGCGGGTGTCTCCTACGACGTTGGCAGTCCCTTTGCCGCGCCACTGGCCGTGCAGCGCGGAGTGCAGCCGGCGGGATAGGAGTCCGCGCTAGCTGCCCTTCCCATGACCATGGCCCTTCCCCTGGCCCTTCCCGTGGCCGTGACCATGACCGTGACCGTCCCCGTCCCCGTCCTCATCGCCCGGAATCTGCGGGTATTCACGATCGTTGACGAACTCCGCGGGACGATACCTGATGAAGTCCGCTTCACCCAGTCCCAATGACTCCGCCGAGCGGTCAAGCTGCCGGGGTTCAGCCAGGTTCGCCCAGCGTCCGGTCTCCAGGCGTTCGTCCATGGCCAGCACCGCGGCGACCCGTTCTGCATCGGTGAACGTGCAGTGACCGGTCCGCTCGATGTAGGCCTGGCGCAGCAGCCGGCCTGCGCCAGCGTCCGCGACAGTCTCCTCGTATTCCTCCATGTACTCCACCGGGGCCAGGATGTCGGCCAGCGTATGCATCGTCAGCACCGGCATCAGGAGCTCCCCATGCGGGGTCGAGGTACGGTCCATCCACTCGAGGGCCTGCGGATCCGGCGGTATGTCCGCTGCGGCGGTGAGGGTGCCAAGATCACCCTGCAGATCCAGTCCGGCGCTGCGGTACAGCGCCTTGACCTGCCCCCGCTGCTCCGAGTCCCACAGCAGGGAGCCGTAGTCCACGCCCTGGTTCCAGCCGCTGTCGCCGTCGGCGGCTTGGACAATCGAGACACGTGAGCCGACCACAAACGGGATGGTCTGCAGCAGCCAGTTGTACTGTGCCTCCTGCTGGGCGGCATAATCCTTCCTGCCCGGCGCCGTGTCCCCGCTGAACCAGGTCGGCGTGTTCATCAGGGCCGCCGCCAGCGCCAGCCGGGCCCGGCCCCCCGGTGTCGCCTGTGCCTGCTGTACCGCCCCCATCAGGGCGTTGATGGTGACGCCGGCTTCCTCGGCGGTGCGGAACCCGGTCAGCTGCAGCGCAGTACCCGGCAGGAGCAGCTCGGCGAGCGCATGAATGCCGTCCAACTGGTAATTGTTCAGGTTGATCCCGCCGCCCAGCAGGCCGCAGGTGCTCACCGCTCCGTCCACTCCGCTGTCCGGGGTTTCCGCGATCAGGCTGCTGACCAGGCCTCCCATCGAGGTGCCGAAGGCGATGGTCCGGGCGGGCTCGCCCGCCGCCGAGGAGAAGGCAGCCAGGGTGCCCAGCTGGTCCGCCACCGCGGTTCCCAGCGCCCAGCCGGGGGCCGCGTAGGACGAGGATGCCACCGCGAACCCCCTGTCGGTCAGTGCCTGGGCAGTGGAGTCAAAGCCCGGGTCCCAGGCCGGGTTGTCGGGTCCGGGCCGGAAGCCGTGACTGTAGAGCACCAGCGTGCCGTTCCAGTCCTGCGGCAGTTCCGCTGCCCACGTAGCTCCGCCGGGAAGCGTTCCGCCGAGCTCCGTGACGGCGGCTTCCGTGACCGCGGGTTCAACCGCTGTGGCCATTGCCGGTGCCGCCGCCAGGGCCAGCGAAACGGCAACCCCCAAAGATGTCAGTCTGCGCATGTGCGGCCGTTCCTTTCTGCGTCATTGCAGGAGGTGCTGCCCGGCTCCGGCCCGGTCCAGGACGGATTGGGGGCTCTGGATGGTACGGCGACACCCTAGGGGCCCAGGCTCCGGGCTGGGAAGGGTAGGGGCGGGTTATGGCCAAACCCGCCCGCCCGGCGCAGACCGTCCGGCCGATAGACTGGGGCCATGACAACCGCCTCAAACAGCCCTGTTTCCGCTACGCCCGCCGCCGTCGTCCGCTCGGACGGCCGCACCCCCGACCAGCTGCGCAGCGTTACCATCACCCGCGGCTGGTCCAAGCAGGCGGAAGGCTCCGCGCTGATCGAATTCGGCAACACCAAGGTGCTGTGCACCGCCTCCCTGACCCCCGGCGTGCCGCGCTGGCTCAAGGGCGAAGGCACCGGCTGGGTCACTGCCGAATACGCCATGCTGCCCCGGGCCACGAACACCCGCAACGCCCGCGAATCGGTCAAGGGCAAGCTTGGCGGCCGCACCCATGAGATTTCCCGGCTGATCGGCCGCTCGCTGCGCTCCATCATCGACACCAAGGCCCTGGGCGAGAACACCATCGTCCTGGACTGTGACGTCCTGCAGGCAGACGGCGGCACCCGCACCGCCGCGATCACCGGCGCCTATGTCGCGCTGGCAGACGCACTGGCCTGGGCCAAGGAGAACAAGCTCATCGCCCGCAACGCGCAGCCGCTGCTGGACACCGTCTCCGCGATCAGCGTGGGCATCATCGACGGCGTGCCGATGCTGGACCTGCCGTACGTGGAGGATGTCCGCGCCGAGACCGACATGAACGTGGTGGTGACCGGTTCCGGGAAGTTCGTCGAGGTCCAGGGCACCGCCGAAGGCGCCCCGTTTGACCGCGACGAACTGAACGCCCTGCTGGACCTGGCGCTGCTGGGCACCACCGAACTGGCCGGGATCCAGCGCCGCACCCTGGCGGAAACCGCATGAGCGGCGTTCCCGCCAGCGCCCGGCTGGTCCTGGCCACGCGCAACCCCGGCAAGCTCCGGGAACTGCGCGAGCTGCTGCGCGGACGGATTGAAGGGCTCGACGTCGACACCCAAGTGATCGATGCGGCGACCGCCGGAGTGCCGGACGTGCCCGAAACGGGAGTCACCTTCGAAGAGAATTCCCTGCTGAAGGCCCGTGCGGTGGCAGCTGCCACCGGCCTGGCCGCCATTGCCGACGACTCGGGGCTGGCCGTGGACGTGCTCGGCGGCGCGCCCGGCATCTTCTCGGCCCGCTGGTCCGGCCGGCACGGCGACGACGCTGCAAACCTGGACCTGCTGCTGGCCCAGCTGGCGGACATCCCGGCGGCGAACCGCGGGGCGGCATTTGTCTGCGCCGCAGCCCTGGCCATGCCCGACGGCGCCGCCGTGGTGGAGCGCGCAGAGCTCCGTGGGACGCTTCTCACAGAACCGCGGGGAACCGGGGGATTCGGGTACGACCCAATACTGCAGCCGGCGGGGATGAACCGCAGTGCCGCTGAACTGGCGCCCGAGGAGAAAAACGCCATCAGCCACCGCGGACAAGCCTTCCGGGCCCTGCTGCCGGCCATCGTGGATGCCCTGGCCTGAGCCGTGAGGGGGCGGCCGGTAACCAACCGGTCTGCCCGGGCCCGCAGGCGGGTCAGCGGCTCCGGAAAGCTCCCGGGCTGCCCCGCCGGCGGGTCCGGGTTTCCGCCCTGGACGGTTCTTAGGGCAGAATTGGGGGCAATATGACTACACAGATCCTTACCTCAGTTGCCACCGCCAGTACCGACGGATCGGCGCTGGGAGGGGTCGCGGAGTGGGCCGTCAACATCATGGAGGCCATCGGCGCCCCGGGCGCCGGCCTGGCCATCGCCCTTGAAAACCTCTTCCCGCCGCTGCCCAGCGAAGTAATCCTGCCGCTGGCCGGGTTCGCTGCCAGCCAGGGAAACTTTTCCCTCCCCGCGGCACTTATCTGGACCACCCTGGGCTCCGTGATCGGCGCCCTGGCCCTGTATCTCCTGGGCGCCTGGCTGGGACGGGACCGCATGCGTCGCCTCGTCTCCAAGGTGCCGCTGGTCGATCTCGAGGACGTGGACAAGGTCGAGGCGTGGTTCAACCGCCACGGCTACAAGGCCGTGTTCTTCGGCCGCATGATCCCGATCTTCCGCAGCCTTATTTCCATTCCCGCGGGCATCGAACGCATGCCGGTGTGGAAATTCCTGGGCCTGACCACGGCCGGAAGCCTCATCTGGAACTCAATCTTCGTTTTCTCCGGGTTTTACCTCGGGGAAAGCTGGCACATCGTCGAGGAATACGCGGGTGTCTTCCAGAAGATCGTGATCGTCGCCTGCATCCTGGTGGCCGTCTGGTTCGTGGTGAGCAAGGTCCGTTCCTATCGGCGCAAAAAGTCCGTCCGGCCGCCGGAGCCGGTCGAGGGGGAGTAGCCTCCGCCCGGCATTCCCGCCTGAGCTGGTCTGCCTTTTCATCCGCTTCATCCGATTAATCCGCACTGCCGCATAAGGAACCGAACACCGCGTGGGAATTGAATTCACGGCCATTGACTTCGAAACGGCCAACGGGTTCCGCGGATCCCCGTGTTCGGTGGGGCTGGTCAAGGTGCGCGACGGCGCGATCGTCGACGAGGCCTCCTGGCTGATGCGCCCGCCCGAGGGGCACGACTTCTTTGACCGCCGCAACGTGCGGATCCACGGTATTGAAGCAGACATGGTGGCCGGCGCCCCGCGCTTCGGCGAGCTGTTTCCGGAAATCGGAGCCTTCATCGGGTCGGATCTGCTGGTGGCGCACAACGCCGCGTTCGACATGGGAGTGATCCGCTCGGCCCTTGAAGTCTCGAACCTGCCCGGTCCCGCCTACGACTACACCTGTTCCGTGGTGCACTCCCGGCGCACCTACAGTCTGGTCTCGCACTCGCTGCCCTTCGCGGCGGAGGCCGCCGGAGTCCCGCTGCGCAACCACCACGACGCCGTCGAGGACTCCCGCGCCTGTGCCGGGATCATGCTGGACATCGTCCGCCGCAGCGGAGCCGCGGACATGGCCGGTTTCTTCGCGCTCCAGGGGATGGTGCCGTCGCGGCTGGAAGCCTACGTTCCCGGCGTCGATACCCTGTCCAAGGCGACCCGCGCAGCGCTGGAACGCGGCACCGGTTCGGAGGCCAAGGCCGTTGCCACCGGATGGGCCGGCTGGCCCTCGGAGGGGGAGAACCCGCCGCCGAATCCGCTGGCCGATCCCGGGCACCCGCTCTTTGGCCACACCGTGGTCTTCAGCGGCAACCTCGGGATGTCCCGGCAGTCCGCCAAGAACTCCGCTGCCGATCTGGGCGCACGGCCCGCCTCCAACGTCACCCGTGCCACCACCATGCTGGTGATGGGTGACGGCTTCGAGGCCGGAGACCTGCGCAACGGCGTCCTGACGGGCAAGGCCCGCCGGGTCCTTGACCTGCATGGCAAGGGCCAGCGCATCGAAGTCCTCTCCGAGGCGGAGTTCCTGCAGATGATCGGCGGCACCTGGCCCGCCTCCAGCCAGTAGCCGTCGAGCCGGCAGCCGTCGAGCGGCAGCCGTCCAGCTGCTGGCGGCTTAGCCGGTGGTGGCCTTGAGGAACTGCCGGGCGAGTTCCTCGATAACCTCCCGGCCCTCCAATGCCTCCAGCCAATCAGTGGGCAGTGCGGCCGCTCCGTGGAGGGTGCCCACGATGTTGCCGGTGATGGAACCGGTCGAGTCGCTGTCTCCGTCGTGGTTCACTGCCAGGGCCACCGCGGCGCGGAAGTGCTCCTGCGGCGTACCCGCGCCCGAGGTGGCCAGCGCGGCATACACGCCGATGGCCAGCGCCTCTTCCGCCACCCAGCCTGCCCCCAGGGCGGCGGTGAGTTCCGCGGGAGAGACCGGACCGCTGCCGGCCAGCGCGACGGCGTCGGCCAGCCGCGCGGCAAGCTCGGGAACACCGCTCTCACCCGCCCGGCGCACGGCGGACTCGGCGGCATCCTGCAGCGAGGCCTCCGGGGCCAGGAGATCGTGGATCAGGACACTGAACACCGCGGCGCTGTGCAGGGCCGAGGGGTGCCCGTGCGTCAGCGCAGCGGCGTCCTGACTCAGGCGGTACACCATTTCCGGCTCCACATAGGGGAGCAGCCCGAAGGGCGCGGAGCGCATCACGGTGCCGCAGCCCTTCGAATCGGGGTTGACGGGGCGGAAAGTGGTTCCCATGTCCGGCCCGGACAACCCGGACAGGCAGGCGTTGCCGGGAGCCCGGCGGTGGTGCAGCACAGCCTGCGTGTCGATCCACCGCAGCGGAGGCGACGGAGCGGCCGGGTCCAGCGCCACGCCCTGGGTCTTCAGCCAGCGCAGGTAGGCCAGCCAGATGCACGCGGTTTCGTCGGCGCCCACGCCCTGATTGGCCCATTCAAGGGCTTCGAGCAACCCGTCGAGCGTATAGAGAGTCATCTGGGTGTCGTCGGAAAAGGGAACGGGGGCCGGCAGGGCCGCAAAGTCCCGCAGCCCGTCCGGGCCAAAGGCCGCGCTGATCTCCGCAGCCGGGGAGAATTCGACGGCGTATCCCAGGGCATCGCCCAAGGCGCCGCCCAACAAGGCGCCGAACACTTTTCCTGCTTGTCCCTCGAGGGGAAGATGGAAGGAGGACTCGCCGCTGTCCAGGGCCGAAGGTTCGGTCCGGGGCGGGTTTTCGGGGTTCAGGCTCACGCTTCCAAGCATATCCAGCCCCGCCGTCACAGCGAGCCTTCAGCATCTTCACAGCAGCCAATGGAAAGCTGGGTGAGTTTGCCCGTCTCATGGTTTCCATGCGGCGGGCCCGGCGGCGGCTGCCCCTCCCGGGGAGACCGCCGTGCCACACCATCTAGAAGAGGACACTTTTTGCGAATGAACGCTGAGCCCAACTCCGCAGGCGGCGCACGAGTTGCGCACCCTGCCACCGCACCCCTTAAGCGTCTGGACAACTACGGCCTGCTGGGCAGGAGCGCCGCCGAGGCAGTAGGTTCCTTCGTCCTGGTCTTCGCGGTCTCCGTGGGAGTCCTCGGCGGCACCGGCGGTATATCGATGCCGCTGGCCGTGGGACTCGCAGTAGCTGCGGCCATGGTGGGCTTCGGCTATGTTTCCGGCGGCCACTTCAACCCGGCCATCAGCCTGGCCAGCGCCGCAGCGGGACGCACCTCGTGGAAGGCCCTGCCCGTTTACGTCCTGGCGCAGCTGGTCGGCGCCCTGCTGGCCGTCGCCATCCTGTGGGTCGTGTTCCAGGGCCACCCCGAGCTCTCCGAAACCCGGCAGATCTTCACGGCCCTGGCCAACGGCTACGGCAGTGAATACGGCCTCGGCTTCCCGCTCGCCAGCGCCCTGCTGGCCGAGGTTGTTGCCACCGGACTGCTGGCCGCGGTATTCCTGGGCGCAACCTCAGGCCGCCGCGCGGCCTCCACCGCAGCGTTTGCCGTGGGTGTCACCTACGTGGTGCTCCTGACCGTCCTGACGCCCCTCACCGGCGGTTCCCTGAACCCCGCCCGTTCCACGGCTTTCGCGCTCTTCTCCGAGACCACTGCCCTGGAACAGCTCTGGCTGTTCTGGGCGGCTCCCGTCCTGGGCGCCCTGATCGCCGGGCTGATCTACCGCAGCATCGACCTCACCGTTGCCGGCAGTGTCAAAACCGGCGGGGCCGATGAGATTGACCATGACGACGAGGACTACGACGGCGACATCGACGAGACCACCGCCGAGGACGCCCACGCCGCACAGAAGCCGGCCAAGATGAAGGTGGACAAGCCTGCTCAGTCCACTGCCGGTGCGACCACGGCGTCCGCCGATTCCGCTGCAACTGCAGGCTCCGCCGGTGCGGGAAACCGCCGCGACCCCGACGCGGAGGCGCGTGGCTTCTTTGACGCCGACGGCGACGAATCGGGCCGCCCCGGCACGCCGAAGGCCTGACCTTCGGCCCTTTCCGGGCAATACCGGCGCCCACCCCCGGCCGCGGCACACCGCCGCGGAAGGGGGTGGGCGTTCTCATGCCCGGCGCGTCCCGGGAGTGTCAGCGCCGGGAGGTAGTTTTATTGGTATGCGATTACTGCACACCTCCGACTGGCATTTGGGCCGCTCCTTCCACGGCGTGGGGATGCTTGGCGCCCAGCAGCAGTTCATCGACGCCCTCGTGGACACCGTCCGGGAGCGGCAGGTGGACGCGGTCCTGATTGCCGGCGACGTTTACGACCGCGCACTGCCCGGCGTCGACGTCGTGCGCCTGCTTGACTCGGCCCTGGAGAAGATCACCGCTGCGGGAGCCAAGGTCATCCTCTCCAGCGGCAACCATGACTCCGCCGCCCGCCTGGGCTTTGGCAGCCGTATCTTCGAACGCGGCGGCGTGTACCTGCGGACCCGGATCAGCGAGATCGCCGAGCCGGTCCTGCTGGAAACCGGCGGGGTTCCCGTTGCCGTCTACGGGATTCCGTACCTGGAACCGCGGCTTGCCGCCCCGGAACTCGGCGTGGAGAACCCGCACCATGCCACCGTGGTGGCCGAAGCGCTCCGGCGGATCAGCGCCGATGTGCAGCGCCGCACCGACGACGGGCTGCCGGTGCAGCCGGTGGCCATGGCCCACGTCTTCGCCAGCGGCGGCATCACCTCGGACAGCGAACGCGACCTCACAGTTGGTGGAGTGGGGGCAGTGCCGCTGGATCTCTTCGACAGCTTTTCCTATACCGCGCTGGGCCATCTGCACGGGCGCCAGGAACTGAGCCCGTCGGTCCGCTACAGCGGGTCTCCGCTGCCCTATTCCTTCTCGGAAGCGAGGCAGGAGAAGGGCGGACTGCTGGTGGAGTTTGACGGTGAAGCCCTGGTCTCGGTGGAGCCGGTCCTGTGGCCGGCCCCGCGCCGGCTCGCGGTGCTGCGGGGGACACTCGCGCAGCTGCTCGCGGACCCGGAGCTTGCCTGGGCCGAAGAAGCGTACTGCCAGGTCACCCTGACCGACGACGAGCGCCCGGCGAAAGCCATGGACTCCCTGCGTGCCAGGTTCCCCGACACCCTGGTGCTGGCCTTCGAGCCCGCCTCCGGCCCCCGGGCAGCGAACCAGACCTACAGCCAGCGGCTGGCCAAGGCCACCGACGACCTCGAGATCTGCTGCGGTTTCCTGGACCACGTGCGCTCCCGGAAGGCCGATCAGCAGGAGAAGGCCCTCTTCGCGGAGATCCTCACGAAGGTCTCCTCAACGGAGGCAGCGCAATGAGGATCCACCGGCTCGAAATCCAGGCCTTCGGCCCCTTCGCCGACCGCCAGGTCATCGACTTCGACGAGCTCGGCGCCCACGGCCTGTTCCTGCTGAACGGGCCCACCGGAGCAGGTAAGACCAGCATCCTCGATGCGATCTGCTACGCCCTGTACGGCGGGGTTCCCGGTGCCCGGCAAACGGCTAAACGGCTCCGCAGCGACCACGCCGCGCCGGAGACCGCCCCTGAGGTGCTGCTGGAGTTCAGCTCCGGGGAGCGCCGCCTGGAAGTGGTCCGCAACCCTGCGTGGGACCGGCCGGCCAAACGCGGCACCGGAAAGACCGTGCCGGAGCAGGCCCACACCACCCTGCGCGAACTCATCAACGGGGAATGGGTGGCAAAATCCGCCCGCAACGATGAAGCCGGGGCCGAGATCCTGGCGCTGATGGGGATGAACAAGGAGCAGTTCACCCGGGTGGTGATGCTGCCCCAGGGGGACTTTGCCGCCTTCCTGCGGGCCGACGCCGGCACCCGCGCGGACCTGCTGCAGAAGCTTTTTGGCACCACCCGCTTCGAAGACATCGAACGGCAGCTCAAGGACGACCTCGCCGCCGCCTCCGAGGAACTCAAGGACGCGCGTACCGAGTCCGAGCACGTGCTGCGGCGGGCCCGCGACGAAATGGTGCGCTGGGCAGAAGCCGACGCCGATGCCGATGTTGGTGAAGCAAAAGGCGACGACGACGGCGGCGCCGCCGCTGCGGACGCGGAGGCCGGTGACACCGCGGCGGTGGAGGAATTCCGCCGCACCCTGGCGGCCCGGGCCGCCCGGACCCGGCAGGAACATGCCGCTCTTGCCGTGGCCCTGCAGGAGGCGGAGGCTGCGCAGCAGGATGTTGAGCAACGGCGTGCCCGGGGCATTGCCCGTGTGCAGCTCGAGCGCGACGAGGCCGAACACCTGGGTCAGCGTGAAATGGTCCAGCCCCTGCGGGCGGCCCTGGCACAGCACGCCCAGGCCGACGCACTGAACGGCTACCTGCGGGCAGCGGACAGCGCGGACCTTCGGCTCAAGGCCCGGGAAGAGGCCGCGGCCCAGGCGCTGGACGCACTCGCCGCCCATCCGCAGGGACCCGGCTACGGGTTCTTGGCGGAGGCAGCGGAAGAGGACCAGGCCGCAGCCCTTGCAGCAGCGGATGCCCGCCTGACTACGGAGCTGGGGGCGGCGGAAGCGGCCCTTTCAGAGGAACAGCGGATCAGTGCACTGGAAGCGGAACTCGCGGACGCCGTCGGCCGCGGTGAAACCCGCCGCGCTGAAGCCGCCGCCGCCGCCCAGGCAGCTGGCCAGCTGCAGACCGAAGAGAAGGAGCTGGCCCGGGAGCTGGAGGCCCTGCGGGAGAGAGCATCCCGAGGCGAGTCCGCCCGCGCCGAACTGGAGCAGGCACGGGCCGTGATGCTCGCGGTCCGGGAGTATGCCCAGGCCGCAGCCGACGCCGCGGCAGCCGACACGGTTGCAGCACAGCGCCGCGGGGCGTACCAGGACAGGCGCCAGGAATGGCAGGACAAACTGCAGCGCAGGCTGGAGCAGGCAGCGGCAGAACTTGCCGGCACGCTCCAGGACGGCTGCGGCTGCCCGGTCTGCGGCAGTACCGAACATCCGGCGCCGGCCTCCCTGCCGGACGGCGAGAACGCTGTCAGCAAGCAGGACGAGGAGCAGGCACGCCTGCTCACCGAGGCCGCCGAACAGGACTTTGAAACGGCCAGGCTGCAGGCAGACGACCTCAACCGCCGGGTTGCCGAACTGCGGATCCAGGGCGGCGACGGCGATCCGGAGCAGGCCCAGGCGCGGGAACAGGCTGCTGCCGCCGGCGTGGAAAGCACTGTGGAGGCGGCCGGTGAACTCGCCGCCGCACTGGAACGCGCAGCGGAACTGGCCGCCGAGCTGGACCGGCTGGCAGAGGCCGAATCAGCGGCCCGGCTTGCTGCAGCCCAGGCCGAAGAGCAGTGTGTATCAGCCCGGCGGCAGATCGCCGATCTGCGCGGCAGGGTGGACGGTGCCCGCGACGGGTTCACGAGCCTTGCCCAGAGGGTGGCTTCCCTTACCGGCCTGCGCACCCTCGCGGAAGCTGCCCGCCGCGCCCTCGCAGACCGGGACACGGCCCGGGAGAATGCGGCCTCCGCCCGGCAGGAACTGGCCGCGGCGCTGGAGGGTTCGATTTTCGATTCCGCCCAGGCCGTGCGCGATGCACTCCTCGACGGCCCCACGGCCGCCTCCTACCGGGAGTCCGTTTCCGCCTGCGACCAGGAGGAACAGCGGCTGGCGCTGCGCCGTGAAGGCGTGGACTCCGCCGCGGCCCTGGACGGTGAAGGCGAGCCGCTGCCGGTTCCCGACGAGGAAGACCTGGTGCTGGCCGCCGATGAAGCCGAAGCAGCGCGGGGCCGGCTCACCCGGTGCGCCGTGCAGCTGGGCCTGTTGGAAGCCTCCACCACCGCGCTCCGGGCCTACGGCCGGGAACTCTCCGAGGCGGCCGAACGCATCCGCCCCTTGGAGCAGCGGTACGACCTGCTGCGGTCAGTGGCAGACACAGCCAGGGGGCTGGGCGAAAACGGCTACAAGATGACCCTGAGTACCTACGTCCTGGCTGCCCGGCTGGAACAGGTGGCGGCAGCGGCAACCGAGCGGCTGTCGGCCATGACCGGCGGCCGGTACGCGCTGGTGCACAGCGATTCCACCTCCGGCAACAAGAAGGCCGGGCTGGGCCTGCACGTGACCGATGCCTGGACCGGGCAGCACCGCGACACCTCCACGCTTTCCGGCGGGGAGAGCTTTATGGCGTCGCTGGCCCTGGCCCTGGGACTGGCCGACGTCGTGCAGCAGGAAGCAGGCGGTGTCAGTATCGAGACCCTCTTCGTGGACGAGGGATTCGGCAGCCTGGATGACAGCTCGCTGGAACAGGTGATGGACGCGTTGGAGGGGCTGCGGGACGGCGGCCGCGTGGTGGGACTCGTCAGCCACGTCGCCGAAATGAAGCAGCGGATCGGGGCACAGCTGCAGATCACCAAGGGCAGGCATGGTTCCTCCGTGCGGTTCTCGGCGGGAGATCCGGTGGGCGTCTAAGCACACGATAGGAGGTAAAGTTGTGGGGTAGCCGGGTTGGGCGCATCGGGAGGGGGGACGGTGCGCGCTGAAACGTGTTTGGAATCAAATGAGCAACCTTTCCCCGGCAACCCCGGCGGCGCCTCTGTCCGCGTCCGCTGCATCCCCGCTTCCTGCCACCCCGCCACCGGCGCCGCAGGAGCCATCCCCTGAACCGACGTCCGGCCGTTACGCACGGATCTTTGCGCTCGCCGGCCGGGGGTTCATTCCCGTAGCCTTCCTGGCCCGCCTGCCATTGGCCATGCTGACCGTCGGAGCCCTCACCCTGGTCACCAGCGTCACAGGTTCCTATGCCACCGGAGGCCTGGCCGCCGGCGCCGTCGGCATCGGCTCGGCCATCGGAGCTCCGGTGCTGGGCTTCGTGGCGGACCGCATCGGCCAGCGGCCGGTATTGCTGGCCGCCGCCGTCGTCAATCCGCTGGCAACAGCCCTGGTCCTCTTTATGGCCTATCTGCTGCCGGACGCCGATTCTGCGCTGGGTGTCCTCGTTGCCGCCTTCGTCATGGGAGCCACCTGTCCCCAGGTGGGTCCGCTGGCGCGTGTGCGGTGGATGGCCATGACTTCCCGCCGGGCGGAATCCAAGACGGTCGGAGCCCGGGATTTGGATACCGCGATGTCCTACGAAAGCACCGCCGATGAACTGAGCTTTGTGCTCGGTCCGGCACTGGTCGGGCTGTTGGCGGCCGTCGTCGCCCCGTGGCTGCCGCTTGCCATTGCCGCAGCGCTGACGCTCAGCATGGTCGCCGCCTTCGCCGTGCATCCCACCGTCCGGGCTGTCGTCCCGGCGCGCCGTACCCAGGCGCCCACACCGGCCGGACAGGAAACCTCCGATACCGCACCGAAGGAAAAGGCGCCGCGCGCCGATTGGCTGCTGATCGCGCTGCCCGTGCTGGGCATGGTGTCCATGGGTACGTTCTTCGGTGGCACCCAGACCAGCCTGACCGCGTTCGGTGGGGTCTTCAATGTTTCCACCGCAGCCGGCCTGCTGTATGCGGTCATGGGCATCAGCTCGGCGGCTGCGGCCCTGTCCGTAGCCTTCTGGCCCGAGCGCTTCGGCCCGGCCACCCGCTGGGTGGCGTCCGCAGCGGCGATGACGGCGTTCTCGCTGCTGCTGCTGTTGCCGGCGGATATTCCGACCATGCTGGTCGCGCTCTTTGTCCTCGGCATCCCCGTGGGGCCGACAATGGTGAGCATCTTTGGTATCGGCGCCGTCGTTGCGCCGCGGCAGCTGATGAGTACGGTGATGACCATGCTGGCCTCGGGGCTGGTGGCCGGAACCGCACTGGGCGCATCCCTTGCCGGCGGGCTGGCAGACAGCCATGGCCACCAGGCCGCCTTCCTGGTCAGCGTCGGTGCCGCGGCCACGCTGCTGCTGCTGAGCCTGTGCACGCAGTGGGCCGTCAAGGCCCGCCGCCGGGTATAGCGGGCGCCGACGTTCATGCCGCCGCTGTCGAGGCAGTGCTCAGGTGGCTTAGTATCGAAGGAAGCGCCGGAAATTCGGCGGAGCCGCAGCGGACGAGGAGACCCACCATGGGCAGCGAAAACAAGGCCAACGACCACGCCAAGGACAGCGGGGAGACCACCGGCCCGGAGGGGACCATCCCTGACACCGAGGACGGCGTGGCGGCTGCAAGCACCGACGTACCCTCGAACTTTGAGCCTGAGGAAGACCAGGAATCCGCCGAGGGCGGATCCAAGTAACAGCAGCGCCAGACGCGGCAAAGCCCGGACGGGATCAACTTCCCGGTCCGGGCTTTGTTTTGCCTGCCTGCTGCCTGGCTCCGTGCTGGCGGCTGGTGCTTGTGCCGCAGCCGGCTCAGCCGAGGCTGGGAGCATGCGCCGGCGGCAGCGGAATGAACACATTGCCGGTGGTGACGCCCCCGGTGATGGCGTCGTCGGGACCGGCTTCGGCCTGCTCAACAAACTGCTGCAGGACTTCCGGTTCGACGGCCAGCGCACGCAGGGCGGCAGCGGCGTCGTGCGCTTCCGGGCGGGCTTCAACCGTCCTGGCGGTCATGGCGCGAAGCAGCTCCACCCAGTCGGTGCCCAGTTCCGCCGGAATCTCCGGATCGCGGACCAGGCGTGCGACGGCGGATTCCACGATCGGGCCGGGGAAGGCCTTCACTCCGGTGATGCACTCCAGCAGTACCAGGCCGAGTGAATAGATGTCGGTGCGCGGTTCGACGGCGCCACCCAGCGCCTGTTCCGGGCTCAGGTAGTTCGCAGTGCCAATTGTGGCACCATGGGCCGTTGCCTGGGTTGCCTCAGTCATCCGGGCAATCCCGAAGTCGGTCAGCTTTGGATAAAGCCGGGTGTCGTTCTCTGCCTGCGGATAGAGCAGGATGTTCGCCGGCTTGACGTCGCGGTGGATCACGCCGTTGGAGTGCACATAGTTCAGGGCATCTGCCAGGTCTGCACCGAGCGAGGCGGTGCCGGCCGGAGTCAGCGGGCCGGACTCCAGTGTGCGGCGCAGATCAGGGCCGTCCACCAGTTCCATCACCAGGAACGAAGCCGTCCGCCCGTCCTCTTCCTCATGGCTGCCGGCATCCAGCAGGGTCACCAGCCCGGGATGGTTCAGGGTGGCCAGCAGGAGGGTCTCGGTTTGCTGGCGGCGGTTCTCGTCATCCTCGTTCACACTGGGGCGGAACATCTTGACGGCCACCTCGCGGCCAAGGTTCTCATCCACCGCACGGTAGACCGATGCCGCGCCGCCGGAGCCGATGAGTTCAACGGTCCGGTATCGCCGCCCCAGGAGTACATCCACTGAGTCCTCCTAGAGGGAATTATCGAAGAAGCAAGAAAGCGGGCAGGAGGCTACGGTTGGCCTTGCCTGCCACCCGGGAAGCACTTTCATCAGCAGGCTGATTAAAGTGATAGGACTCTGCTTGCCCATCCATCTTATCCGCGACGGGTGCAGGCCCGGCGCAAACGGCGCCCGGCTTTACCAAGACGTGATGTGGACCTGCTCACCAGCCCGGGTACTTCGGGTGGCCAGGGTACTTCGGACGCGCCCGGGGGACTCTGGGCGCGCCCGGGGGGACTCTGGGCGCGCCCGGGAACTCTAGGCCAGGAACCGGATGGCCGCGTCCTTGAAGGCCCGGGAGGTCACGGCATTGGCGTGGGTGCGCCCCGGGAGCAGCAGCAGCTCGGCCTGACCGGACAAGCCGGCAAGCTCCGGCGCGGTTGCCGCCAGCCGGTCCTGGTCTCCGGCCACCAGGAGCAGGGGCATCGACGGAACCGCATCGGCGGGAACAAAAGGTTCGCCCTTGACGGCCTCGACCATGCTCAGCAGGGCTGCCAGGTCGTTGCCCGGCGCCAGCCGTGCCATCCGCAGCAGCTCGGCGGTGGTCCCGTCGGCAATTTCAGCGCCGTCGGCCAGGCTGGCCCGCGCCGCAGGCAGGTCGAAGTCCGCCAGCGGGTCTCCGCTGCCGGGGCCGCCGAGCACCATGCGGTGCACCAGCTCCGGCTGCGTGGCGCCGAACTCCCACGCCAGCCTGGAACCCAGCGAGTAGCCAACAATGTCCACTCCGGCAGTCGGGTCGGCGTCGGCCAGCGGACGGACGGCCGCATCCATCAGCAGCTGCAGCAGGTCCGCCCGGATCCAGCTCGGCCGGTAAGCGTCGAGGTCAGCGGGGGCAGCGCTGCGACCGTGCCCGGGAAGATCGACGGTAAGCACGGTACGGCCGGCGGCAGTCAAGGCGTCGACCCAGCCCGAATCGCGCCAGTTCAGCTGCGAGGATGATGCAAAGCCGTGCAGGAGGAGGACCGGCCGTAAGTTGGCTGAGCCGCCCTCGGGTGTGAAGACCTCGGCAAACAGGCGCGGGTCGGTGCCCTCGACGGTGTGGGTGTGCAGTTCCATGTTCTCGTCCTCGTCCAGATCGGCAGTGGATCGGTAACTGACCCGCGCCGGTACTCAAGTGCTCGTTGGATCCCGGGCGGGATCCGGCCGACGATGCCATCCGCAAAGCCGCCCGAGCGCTACGGTACGTCGAATCGCCCGGCCCGCTCAACCCGGGTCCGCGGCGTGACGGCTCGGTGCCTCTGGCGGCACCCGGTCGGCGCTTTCGGGCCATCGAGTGTGGGGCTCATGCCCCACCCCTTCGTCGAGTGTTGGGCTCATGCCCCACCCCTTCGTCGAGTGTTGGGCTCATGCCCCACCCACTCGTCCACTGTGGAGTTCATGCCTAAAACAGGTAGCGGAAACGGCATCTGCTCCACAATCGGCGGAGCTTACCGGCACGATCTCCACACTCGGCGTCCTGCCCTCCGATGCAGCCGTGCGTGGGGACTCCGCTAGAACCCTGGCATCAGCTCCGCCCCGCTACCAGGCCGGACTTTTTATCCCTGCTGTTTTTTAGGGCTGGCTTTTATTTTTATACGGGGTATGGTCTTGGACTATCAACAACGCATAGTTCACACGAGGAGCTGAAATTGTCAGGTAAATCCCCTCAGGGTTCAAACGATAAAAAACCGGGCAAGTCCATCAAGGACAAGCGGGCGGAAAAAAGGGCCAAGAACTCCACCGACGCAGAACTGATCCCGAAGAAGCGCAAGGGCCAGTAGCTGGCAAGCCACAAGGGCGGCATCGATAACAAGTTCGGTGCCAGTCGCAGCAGGGGTCAGCAGTAAAGAACCAGTAACTCAGGGGCATTAGGCCAAGGGCCAGTACCCCGGCGGCCAGGCAGCGGCAGCCAGATAATCCCGGTGTGGGATTTCTGGCTGCCCCTCTGGCCTGCCGGCTCACTCCGGCCACCGCCCCCGAACTGCAAATCCCAACGCCGGCACCCGGCGGGCAGTCCAGGAAATAAACCGAAACAGAACATATCCGCAGGTCAGCGGACAATCGGCGGGTCGGGCGCAATTCCAGCCGGAGTTTATGACTCCGAAACTACGGTGTGGATTAGCGCCGCAAAAAAGCGTGATTCCCAGGAATCCCGATAAAACCCGTAATTCCTCCGGGCTTATCCGCGGATCCGGGTTTCCTTACGGTCCAGGAGCCAGGCAGCGAAGCCCAAGATGCAGGTCAGGGCCAAGGTCGCCAGCAACTGGATGCGGACCGTGGGGTCCAGGAAACCGAGCACCACGATGCCGGCCAGCAGGGCAAGGGCGAAGTAGGACAGCCACGGGAAAGCCCACATCTTGAAGCTGAGCTCCACACCGGCGGCCTCGGCCCGGCGGCGCAGGATGATCTGCGAAACGATCGAAACGCCCCAGACAACCAGGCAGCTGGAGCCGACCACGTTCAGCAGGATCATCAGAACGGTCTCCGGATACAGGTAGTTCAGGACTACTGCGGCAAATCCAAACGCCACGGAGGCCAGCACCGCGGCCCGCGGCACGCCGCTGGCACCCTTCCGGGCCAGGGCCTTCGGGGCGCGGCCGCGCTCGGCCAGCGAGAACACCATCCGCGAGGCGCCGTACAGGTTGGCGTTCAGGGCTGACAGCAGCGCCACCACGATCACCACCGCCATGACGACGTCGGCGCCGGGGACGCGTGCCGCGGCCAGGGCGGCGACAAAGGGGCCGGTGCTGAGGGCTTCACTGTCCCACGGCAGGATGGTGATGATCACCAGGACCGAACCGATGTAGAAAATGATGATCCGCCAGACCACCGAGGTGATGGCCTTGGCGATATTGGTGCCGGGGTTTTCGGTATCGGCTGCTGCCACCGCCACGATTTCGGTGCCGCCGAAGGCAAAGACCACCAGCAGCAGCCCGGCTCCCACGCCGCTCCAGCCGTGGGGCATGAAACCGCCGTTGCCGGTGAGGTTGCTCAGCCCGGGGGCTGGAACATTCGGCAGCCAGCCGGCGATGAACGCAACGCCGATCGCGAGGAAGACGATGATGGCAAGGATTTTCAGCAGGGCAAACCAGTACTCGAATTCTCCGAAGCTGGCGACGCCGCCCAGGTTGATCGCCGTGAAGAGGCTGATGAAGACCAGGGCCAGCACCCACTGCTGGGAACCCGGCCACATGGAGGCCACGATGGCCGCCGCCGCCGTCGCCTCCGCAGCGATGACAATCACCAGCTGCAGCCACCACAACCAGCCGATGGTGGTCCCGACGGGGCGGCCCAGAGCCTTCTCGGCGTACACGGAGAACGCCCCGCTGGTGGGATTGGCTGCCGCCATCTCGCCCATCATCCGCATGACGAGGATGACCATGGTGCCTGCAATAAGGAAGGACAGCAGGACGGCGGGACCGGCTGCCTGGATGCCGGCGCCCGAACCGACAAAGAGACCGGTGCCGATGGCACTTCCCAGGCTCATGAAGACCAGATGGCGCGCGCGCATCTTCCGCACGGGGGTGGATCCTGCCGGAACCGCGGTATCTGGTCCGGTGGAACCGGGTGCGGACGTTCGGGTGGTCATGGGGGAGGCGCCTTTTGGGTTGGGGATTGCCACATGCGGCCGCAGCCGTGGCCTATCCATCTTATGCCTCGGGCCCCCACCCTCAGGAATGTAAGGAATTCGTGCCAGAATGCTTACAGTTTGCACAGCCCTTCGCGGTGCAGGAGAGGGAAACATGCCCACAGACGCCTTGGACGCGCGCATCATCACGCTGTTCAGCAACGAACCCCGGATGTCCGTCCTGGAAGCCTCCCGCACCCTGAAGGTGGCCAGGGCAACCGTGCAGGCAAGGCTGGACCGGATGCAGCGGCAGGGGGTCATCTCGGGCTGGGGGCCTCGTGTGGACCCGGCCGCACTGGGCTACGCGGTGGTGGCGTACTGCTCGCTGACCATCAGCCAGGACACCGGACACGCCGCCGTCGTCCAGGCGCTGGAGCAGATTCCGGAAATCCAGGAAGTCCACACGGTCTCGGGCGAGAGTGACCTGCTCGCCCGCGTTGCGGCGCGGTCCAACTCGGACCTCCAACGGGTCATCGATTCGATCGTGGCCACCAGGACCATCGTGCGGAGCTCCTCCGTGATCGTCCTGAACACCCACTTCGAGGGCCGCACCCTGCCCCTGCTGCAGTCCGCCTCCGGCTCGGAGCCGGCCGGCACAGAGCCAAAAGTTACTTCTCAGTAACTTCATCTGGCCGGATGGGCATAACCGGCTGTGACCGCCGTTACACTCGGGGGCATGCCTACAATTTCCGCCCCGGCCGGGGCTGCCGCCGCGCTGCAGACGGGGGCAGCAGCTGCCCCGAAACTCGCCCGCCTCATCACCTGCCGCACCGTGTCCTTCAGTGATCCGGACCAGGTCGAGGCCGGGGAGTTCGACGCCTTCGTCCAGGCGCTGCCGGAACTATTCCCCCTCGTCCACGCCCGGCTGGGCCTGGAGCGCGTGAACGGTTACGGATTGCTGTACCGGTGGCAGGGCAGCGGAACGGACGACGACGGCGGCCCGCTGGTGCTGATGGCGCACTATGACGTGGTTCCGGTTCAAGACCCGGCCTCCTGGGACCATCCGCCGTTTTCCGGTGAGATCACCGACGGCCGGATCTGGGGCCGGGGCACGCTGGATGACAAGGGGTCCCTGGCCGCCATCCTGGAGGCCGTTGAACTGTTGCTGGCCGAGGGGTTTGTGCCGGCCCGCGATGTCTACCTGTCCTTCGGTAACAACGAGGAAACCGCGGGGGACACCGCGCAGGCGGCCGCCGACCTGCTGGCCTCCCGCGGAATCCGCCCCTGGCTGGTGCTGGATGAAGGCGGAGCCGTGGCAGCGCAGGCCTTCCCCTTCGTGGACCGGCCGGTGGCAGTGGTTGGCGTGGCTGAAAAGGGCATCCTCGACGTGGAGCTCTCCACCGAGGACCCGGGCGGCCACGCCTCCACCCCGCACCGCCGCGGGGCCACTGCCCGCCTCGCCCGGGCCATCACCCGGCTGGACAACCATCCGCTGCCCGCCGTCCTGCCCGAACCAACGGTGGAGATGATCGGGCGGCTGGCCCCCTCCGCCCGGTTCCCGGCCCGGCTGGTCTTCGGCAACCTGCGGCTCTTCCGTGTTCCCCTTACCCGTGTGCTGGCCCGGATGGGCGGGGAGCCCGGCGCCCTGACCCGCACCACGGTGGCAGTGACCCAGCTGCAGGGCAGCAGGGCTTCCAATGTGCTGGCCTCCCGGGCCACCGCCACCGCGAACATCAGGGTGGCCGTAGGGGAGTCCGTGCAGGGAACCGTGGCCCGGCTCGACCGGATCATCGCCGATTCCTCCGTGACCCTGCGCGTACTCGAGGGCAACGAACCGTCCCCGGTCTCCGCCACAGACAACGTCCAGTTTGCCCTGCTGGAGCAAGCCATCACCGCACTCTTCCCCGACGCCGTGCCTGCCCCCTACATCATGCTCGCCGGCACCGACTCCCGCCGCTTCACCGGCATCTGCGACGCGGTATACCGTTTCGCACCGTTCCGGATGGACCGCCGGGACCGGGGCAGCATTCACGGGGACAACGAGTATCTGGGCGTGCAGGCCTTCGGCGAAGGCATCCTGTTCTATGCCTTTCTGCTGCGCAGCCTCAAGGCCGGACAGTGAAGCCGGGCGCCGACGTCGGCCGCCGCAGCCTGCG
The DNA here is from genome assembly GCF_018622995.1 of Arthrobacter jiangjiafuii. Lineage (NCBI taxonomy): Bacteria > Bacillati > Actinomycetota > Actinomycetes > Micrococcales > Micrococcaceae > Arthrobacter > Arthrobacter jiangjiafuii. The sequence goes on along the minus strand of NZ_CP076022.1, from coordinate 2,498,395 downwards.
CACGCTGGGACCGGTTGTCCTGTTCCTGGCCCTGGTGGAAATCACCAGCGGCATCCTGCAGGGCTACTACACGCCGATCCTCTCGGACATTGCCCGCAACCTGGGCATCAACGACGGCGACGTCAACTGGTTCGAGGCCGCCCAGCTGATGCTCAGCGCGCTGGCCGTGCCCGTGCTGGCGAAGCTGGGTGACATCTACGGGCACAAACGGATCCTGCTGGTCTCCACCGTGCTGACCGCCGCCGCCTCCTGGGGCGTGGCCTTCGCCCCGGACTTCTGGACCTTCCTGGCCGCCTGGTCGCTGCAGGGCTTCTACGTGGTCTGGCTGCCGCTGGAGATCGCCCTGATCTTCGGCCGGGCTGCCGGACCGGGCCGGGCGGCGCTGACCCGCAAGGCGGCCGGACTGCTGGTGGGCGCCCTGCAGTTCGGGGTGATCGCCGGGGCGCTGGCGGCCGGGGTGCTGGTCGAGGTGTTTGCCGGCTCGCTGACGCTGACCCTGATGGTCCCGGCCGTGGCGGTAACCGCGTGCATCGCCGCGGTCCACTTCGGGGTTCCGGAAACCACCGAACGGGCCGGCGGCATCCTGGACGGCCGGGGCTTCCTGCTGCTGGCCATCGGCCTGTTGATGATCACCTCCGGCCTGAGTTTCCTGCGGATCAACGGGCCCGGCACCTGGTGGGTCTGGCTGGTCCTGGCTGCCGGGCTCGCGGCCTTCGTGCCGTTTGTCCGCTACGAGCTGGGCCTGAAGGACCCGCTGGTGGACTTTGCCATGCTGCGGGACAAGGCCATGTGGCCGGTCCAGCTCACCGCAGGCCTGTTCGGCATCTCCGTGCTCGGCGCGCAGGCACCCATGTCCACCTTCGCCCGCACCGACCGGGCGGTCCATGGCTACGGACTGGGGCTCGACGCCGGCAGCGTGTCCATCATCATCGGCTCCTACGTCCTGTCCGTTCTGATCGGAGCGCTGCTGTTTCCGGTGGTGTCCCGGTACGTGACGCCGCGGCTGACCCTGTGCGGCGCGGCAGCCCTGGTGGGGGTGGGCTACCTGCTGTTCCTGCCCTTCCACGACACACTGGCGCAGACCCTGGCCAACATGGTTGTCGCCGGGCTGGGCTCCGGTGCGCTGGTGGCGGCCCTGCCCTCCGCGGCCGCCGCCGCAGCGCCGCTGAACCGCACGGGCATGGCCACCGGACTGACCAACACCACCAAGACCATCGGCGGGTCCTTTGCCTCGGCGGTTTTCGGTATCGCCCTGATGAGCGCGGCAACGGATGCCCTGGCCGACGGCGCGCAGGGGGCCGGAACCGCTGCACCCCTCACCGGCTACCTGACCGTCTGGACCGTGTGTTCGGTGACCGGGTTCATTGCCGCCGGGCTGCTGCTGCTGGTGCCGCGCCTGGCGTTCGCCGATGTTCCGCTGACCGCCTCGGACACCGACACGCGCACCTCCTAGCGCAGCCCGCTGCCGCCCGCGGCGCTACAACCCGGGGAAGACGACGCCGGTAAGTTCGGTGCTGATGTCCCAGAGCCGGGCCGCCGCGCCGGTGTCCAAGGCCTGCGGTGCGGGTGTCACCCGAACGGGACGCCCGCGCAGCTGTCCCGGGCCGCCCGGCCCGTAAAACTCCCCGCCGCGGACCTCCGGTCCGGTTGCAGCGTAGAGCGTCGGCAGCGCCCCGGCCGCTCCGCTCTGTCCGAGGAGCCGGAAGAAGGCGCCGAGCACGTCCAGGGTGGCAGGATGATGCATGCCGGAGGTGAGGTTGGTGGCGGCGAAGCCGGGGTGGGCGGCAACTGCCAGGATGGACTCGCCGCTGGCCTCGAGGCGGCGGGTGAACTCCGCGGTGAACAGCAGGTTCGCCAGCTTGCTCTGGTTATAGCGGGACCACGGCCGGTAGCTGTGTTCGGCGGCCAGGTCATCGAAGTCGATGCGCCCGGCGCGGTGGGCCAGGCTGGAGACCGTCACCACGCGTGCCGCAGGGGCTAGGCGCAGAGCCGGCAGCAGAAGCCCGGTCAGCGCGAAATGCCCCAGGTGGTTCACGCCGAACTGCAGCTCGAATCCGTCGGCGGTCAGCCGGTGCGGCGTGGCCATCACTCCGGCGTTGTTGATCAGCAGGTCCACCGGGGAGTCCTGCTGCCCGGCGAACGCGCGGACCGAGGCCAGGGACGCAAGATCCAGATGCCGCAGCCGCACGCCGTCGTTCCCGGTCTCCGCCCGGATCCGGGACTGCGCCGCGGCGCCGCGCTCCAGGTCCCGGCAGGCCAGGTCCACGCGGGCTCCGCGGGCCGCCAGCACCAGGGCGGTCTGCAGGCCCAGGCCACTGTTGGCGCCGGTGACGACGGCGGTTTTGCCGGAGAGGTCCGGAATGCTGTCGGTGCTGAACTGCTCCAAGGTGGCTCCCGCCGCGTTGTGGTGCGTGCCGCTAGCCGCCGTTGGCCGCCAGGGTATCGAGCACCTTGTCGGTCAGTGACTTGAGCTGCCGGAGCTCCTCTTCGGTCAGCGCCGGCGTGAGCAGTTCGTAGATGCCGCGCACATGGGCCCGGCCGAGCCGGCGCTGGACCTCCCGTCCCGTGTCGGTCAGCGCGAGCTCGACGCCGCGCTGGTCGTTTTGGGCCGGACGGCGCTGGAGCAGCCCCTTGGCTTCCATCCGTTCAACCATGCGGCTGAGGCTGGGCTGGCTGATCAGCAGGTGCTCGTTGAGCTCATTGAGGCGGGTCCAGCCGGTGGGGCAGCGGGTGAGGTTGAACAGGACGTCGTACTCCCGCATCGAGAGTTCCTTGAACGCAGGGTCCTTCTGCAGCCGCCGCATCACTCCCACCTGGGTCCGGAAAAGAGACTCCCAGGTCTCTGCTGCCTGCTTGACGGGAACGCTGCTGGTATCCGGGGACATGCCTCTAGCCTACTGAAGAGACGGAGCGTCGGAGGTACGTGACGCCGCGCTACGGGCAGCTACCCGCGCGGAATGCGTAGGGCCAACGGGTACGTCTGCGGGGCGGCGGGAATCAAACTCGCGCCGCAGCTCCGGCAGGACATACTCGCCGAACAGGTCCAGCTGCTCCAGCACGGTCTTCAGCGGCAGGCCGGCGTGGTCGATCAGGAACAGCTGGCGCTGGTAGTCGCCGAAGTACTCCTGGAAGGAAAGCGTCTTCTCGATGACCTCCTGCGGACTGCCCACGGTCAGCGGGGTCTGCGCGGTGAAGTCCTCCATGGAGGGACCGTGGCCGTAGACCGGGGCGTTGTCGAAGTACGGACGGAACTCATTCACCGCGTCCTGCGAGTTCTTCCGCATGAAGAACTGCCCGCCCAGCCCCACAATCGCCTGGTCGGCGCGGCCGTGGCCGTAGTGCTCGTAGCGCTCGCGGTACAGGCTGATGAGCTGCATATAGTGCTCCTTCGGCCAGAAGATGTTGTTGGCGAAGAAGCCGTCACCGAAGTAGGCGGCAATCTCTGCCACCTGCGGCGTGCGGATGGAGCCGTGCCAGACAAAGGGCGCGACGCCGTCGAGCGGCCGCGGCGTGGCGGTGAAGTTATGCAGCGGGGTGCGGAACTTTCCCTCCCAGTTCACCGACTCCTTATCCCAGAGCTGGCGCAGCAGGTTGTAGTTCTCCACGGTCAGTTCCACGGAGTCCTGCTGGTTCTTGCCGAACCAGGGGTAGACCGGGGCGGTGTTGCCGCGTCCAAGGACCAGGTCCACCCGGCCGTCCGAAAGATGCTGGAGCGTGGCGAAGTCCTCGGCGATCTTCACCGGATCATTGGTGGTGATCAGGGTGGTGGCGGTGGAGAGGATGATCCGCTCGGTCTGGGCCGCTATGTAGCCCAGCAGCGTGGTGGGGGAGGACGCGTAGAAGGGCGGGTTGTGGTGCTCGCCGGTGGCGTAGACATCCATTCCGATTTCCTCGACCTTTTTGGCGATCGCCACGGCGGCCTTGATCCGCTCACCCTCGGTGGGTATCCGCCCGGTGACGGGGTCGCGGGTGATGTCGCTGACGCTGAATACGCCGATCTGCATGGTCTTCTCCGATGTTCCTGCGGTGGCTGCCAAACACAAGTATATGCGTTTGCATGTACTGCTGTGTCAACGCGGGGCCGTGCCAGCGAATTCCCGCTGCCTGCGCGCGGCCCGCTTTTCCCGCGACCCCTCCACCAGCCGGTACAGCACCGGCACCAGGACCAGGGTCAGGACGGTGGAGGACACCAGTCCGCCGATCACCACGATCGCCAGCGGGCGGGAAATGAACCCGCCCTCGCCGGTCACGCCCAGCGCCATGGGGGTGAGGGCAAACACGGTGGCCAGGGCGGTCATCAGGATCGGGCGCAGGCGCTGGCGGGCCCCCTTCATGATGGCGTCGGCCACGTCCAGCCCGGGCTGCCCGTCCCGCGGGCGGCGGTACTGGTTGATCAGGTCCACCAGCACAATCGCGTTGGTCACCACGATGCCGACCAGCATCAGCATGCCCACCAGCGAGGGCACGCCCAGCGGGACCCCGGTGACCAGCAGCAGCAGGATCGCTCCGGTGGCGGCGAACGGCACCGATACCAGCAGGATCAGCGGCTGTACCAGGGATTTGAACGTGGCGACCATGATCACGTAGACGATCGCGATGGCCGCGAGCAGCGCCAGCCCGAGTTGGGTGAAGGACTCGTTCTGCTGGGTCGCTGCACCGGAGAGGGTGGCGGTCACGCTGGCCGGCAGGTCCAGTTCGGCCAGCTTCCCCTGCACCTCGGTGATGGTGGCGCCGAGGTTGTCTCCGGCCGGCGTAACGGAGACGACGGCGGTGCGCTCGCCGCCGGAGGCCGAGATGGTGGTGGGGACGTCGACTTCCTCGACGGTGGCCAGCGAGCTCAGCGGCACCGGGCCGGACCCGGCCGGCACGGAAACGGCACTGAGCTGTTCCACGCTGGTGATCGGCGTCCCCTCGCCGATGAGGACCGGGAAATCGTCGGTGCCGATCCGCACGGTGCCGGCAGGCAGCGGACTGATCGTGGAGGCGACCAACCCGGCGATCTGCTGTTCGTTCAGTCCCGCGGCCACCGCCTTGGCCCGGTCGATCGAGACCTGGACCACCGGCTGCGAGGAAGAGAGGTTGCTGCTGACCTCGCCGGCGCCGGGAAGGGTGGACATCGCCTGAACCACCAGGTCGGCGGCCGGCTGCAGATCCGCCGGGTCACCGGCGGAGAGACTGACGTCCACGGTGTTGGAGGTTCCGAACCCGCCGCCGGTGCTGCCCAGGGTGAGGTTCCCGGCGTCGTCGTCCAGCCCGTCCAGGGCACCGCGCACCGTCTCCCGCAACGCCACCTGGTCCACGCCGGATTCGGTGATCACGGTGAAGTTCGCCACCGCTGAGCCGCCCGAGGTGAAGGCGGCCAAACCGGAGGTGGAAGTGCCCATGGTCACCTGGACATCCCTGATGCCCTCGGTGCCGCTGAGCGCGTCCTCAACCTCCTCCGCGGCCGCGGACGTGGCCTGAAGTGATGTCCCGGGCGGCAGCTCCTGCCGCACGGTGAAGGTGTTCTGCCCGGTGTCGCCCAGCAGGTTGGTCTGCAGCAGCGGGGTCAGCGCCGCGGTGGCGGCCAGGATCACCACGCCGGCAGCCAGCGTGTACACGGGCTGGCGCTGGGTGGTGCGCAGCACCGGCAGATAGCCGCGCTGCAGCGGGGTCCGCAGTTCCCGGGCCTCGGCCTCGGCCCGGTAGGCGGCGGGATCTGCCACGGGCCGGCCGGATTTCAGGAACCAGTAGGCCAGGACCGGCACGATGGTCAGGGCCACCAGCAGGGAGGCCAGCAGGGCCAGCGAGGTGGTGATCGCGAACGGCCGGAACAGCTCGCCGGCCAGCCCGCCCACCAGAGCAATCGGCGCGAAGACCGCGACCGTGGTGAGGGTGGAGGCGGTGATGGCCCCGGCCACTTCGCGGACCGCGGTGAGGATGGCCGTCCGTTTGTCAGTGCCGTAGCCCAGGTGGCGTTTGATGTTCTCGATCACCACAATCGAGTCATCCACCACCCGCCCGATCGCGATGGTCAACGCGCCCAGGGTCAGGATGTTCAGCGAATAGCCCAGGGCCAGCAGCCCGATGAACGTCACCAGCAGGGACAGCGGAATGGACACGGCAGTGACCAGGGTGGAGCGGATGGAGAGCAGGAATACCAGGATCACCAGGACGGCGAAGCCCAGCCCGAGAATGCCCTCGGTGGTCAGGTTGGAAATGGACTCTTCAATGAACGGTGCCTGGTCGAAGATGACAGTGAACCGGGCACCGCCGCCCAGCTCCGACTCCAGCGTCGGCAGCAGGTCCACCACCTCGTGCGAGATGCCCACGGTGTCACCGGCCGGGGTCTTGGTCACCGATACCGCGAGGGTCGGATCGCCGTTGGTGCGGGTGATGGAGGTGGCCTCGTCCTCGGCAATCTCCACGGAGGCGACGTCGCCGATCGTGACCGGGCCGGTGCCTTCGGCGCCGGGCGTGGGCGCGGACGCTGCGGGCGTGCCGGGCGCGGGCGCGGACGATTCAACCGGGAGCGCGGCGATCTTGTCCAGGCTGTCCAGCGGGCTGCCGACCTGGATCGACAGGGTCCGGGTGTCTTCCTCCACGGTGCCGGCCGGAACCAGCGCGCCGCTGTTCTCCAGCGCCGCGGAAATCGCCGACGGCGCCACGCCCAGGGAAGCCAGCGCGGCGGCGTCGGGCAGGATCTCCACGCTCCGGGTGGCACCACCGGTCACCTCCGCCGTGCGGACACCCTCGATTTTCTGCAGCCGCGGAACGGTCAGCCGCTGCAGGTTGGCATTGAGCTGGGCGAGCGGCTCATCCGAGGACACCGCCAGATAGACAATCGGAAAGTCGCTGATGCTGCCGGCCAGCGATTGCGGATTGGTGTCCTCGGGCAGCAGCTGCCGGGCGTTGGAGATGGCCCGGTCCACCTGCCCCCGGGCGCGGTCCAGATCCGTCCCGTAGGCAAAGGTGAGGCTGATCGTGGAGATGGACGAGCGGGAAGTGGCGGAGGAGGACTCCAGTCCCTCGACGGCGGTCAGGGCGCCCTCAAGCGGTTCGCTGACCTGCTTGTCGACCACTTCCGGGGAGGCTCCGGGCAGCGCGGTGATCACCGTGATCTGCGGAAACTCCAGGGACGGGATCAGCTCCTGCCGCAGCGACGTCATGGAGATGACGCCGAACACCATGGTGAAGACGGTGATCAGGGCAATGAGCGCCCTGTTCGAGAGGGACAGCTTGGCCAACCGGTCCATGAGCCTGCCTTAGTAGCGCCGAACTAACGTTGAGCAAAAACGTACCGGAGATCCGGAACCTTTCGGCACAGATTGTTCGAAGGACCGGGCCAACCGGATGGGTTGGCCCGGTCCTTGGCTTGGAACGGGGGTGGCGCGGCGGTTAAGCCAGGCCGAGGACGCGGTCGGTGTCCTTGGTGATTTCGTCCAGGAGGGACTCGTTCTCGTTGAGCTTGACCCCATAGCCCGGGATCATGTCCTTGATCTTGGCCTCCCAGCCGCCGAATTCTGCGGGGAAGCAGCGCTTGAGCAGGTTGATCATGATCGGCGGCGCGGTGGAGGCTCCGGGGGAGGCGCCCAACAGCGCTCCGATGGAACCGTCGGCCGCTGTGATGAGCTCGGTGCCGAACTGCAGTACCCCGCCCTTCTTCGGGTCCTTCTTGATGACCTGGACCCGCTGGCCGGCGGTAATCAGTTCCCAGCCCTCGGTGACGGCGCGGGGAACGAATTCCTGCAGTGCCGCCGTCTTGCCCTCGCGGGTTTTCAGGACTTCGGTCACCAGGTACTTCACCAGCGACATGTTGTCCTTGCCCACCGCGAGCATTGGCAGGAGATTGTCCGGGCGCACCGATCCGGGCAGGTCCAGGAAGGAACCGCCCTTGAGGAACTTGGGGGAGAAGCCGCCGTACGGGCCGAACAGCAGGGAGCGCTGCCCGTTGACGAAGCGGGTGTCCAGGTGCGGGACGGACATGGGCGGGGCGCCTACTGAGGCCTGGCCGTAGACCTTCGCGTTATGCCGGGAGATGATCGTCTCGTCGGTGGACCGGAGGAACTGGCCGGAGACGGGGAAGCCGCCAAAGCCCTTGCCTTCGGGAATGCCGGAGGCCTGCAGCAGGTGCAGGGCGCCGCCACCGCCGCCAATGAAGACAAAGCGGGCGGAGACGGTGCGGGAGGCGCCGGTGGCGCGGTTCTTGACCTTGACGTCCCAGCCGCCGGAGGGGGAGCGGGTGACGTCGGTGACGTCGTGGCCGAAGTTCATGTCCACGCCGTTGTTGCCCATGTAACCGGTCAGTTCACGGGTCAGGGCGCCGAAGTCGACGTCGGTACCGCCTGTCACGCGTGAAGCCGCCACACGCTGGGAAGGGTCGCGGCCCTCCATGGTCAGCGGAGCCCATTCCGCGAGCTTGGAGTGGTCCTCGGAGAACTCCATGGTCTTGAACAGCGGCTGCGCGCTCAGCGAGTCATAGCGGCGGCGCAGGTATTCCGAATGCGCGTCGCCCCAGACGAAGCTCATGTGGGGCAGCGGGTTGATGAAGCTGTTCGAGATGTGGCCCGAGGACACCATGTGGGACCAGAACTGGCGGGACACCTGGAACTGTTCGTTGATGCCCACCGCCTTGGCCGGATCCACGGAACCGTCAGCGGCTGCGGGGCTGTAGTTCAGCTCGCAAAGCGCCGCGTGGCCGGTGCCGGCGTTGTTCCAAGGGTCTGAGCTCTCGAGCCCGGCGCGGTCGAGGCGCTCGAACAGGGAAATGTCCCAATCAGGGGCCAGTTGCTTCAGGAACGACCCAAGGGTCGCACTCATGATGCCGCCGCCGATCAGCACTACATCGGTCTTTGTTGCGGAATGATCCGCCGGGCTATTAGTCAACTTCATATCTCCAGTCGCGAGGCGCTAGCCCTAGAAGCGTATCGCTCCAAGCGCCCTTCCTAAAATCACCTGCAGCAGGTGAATGCCCTGGGAAAGGCAGGCCTTATTGCTCCCGCAGCTGTATCCGGTTGAAGACTTCATGCAGCATGGGCGAGGTCGGATACGCCGCAACGCGGGGAGAGAACGCCAGCGCCGAGATCGGGAACGCCAGCGGCACGGCCGGCACCCGGGTGGAAATGCGGTCGCTGATCGCGGTGTAGGCCTCGGTCTGCTCCGGTCCGGCCGCCAGGGTCCGGGCGCGGTCGATCTTGCTCAGCAGCTGCGCGTCGTCGTTGGCAAACTCCTCGGTGTAGCTGCCGAAGAGGGTGCCCACAAAGTTGTCCGGGTCGTTGTAGGTGCCGCTGAGTCCGAGCAGGTGCAGGGCCCGGTCGCCGCTGCCCTGCACACCGTGCAGGTAGTCGTCGGACCAGTCCACCGGCACGGGCTTGATGTTCAGGCCGGCAGCGGTGAGCTGGCGGCTGAGCTCGGCATAGACGCGTTCGGGGGTCGGCAGGTAGGCCCGGGTCACGTGCCGCGGATAGTGGAAGGGAAGCGGGGCGCCGTCGTAGCCGGCTTCCTTGAACAGTTCCTTTGCTTTTTCCGGATCGTAACCGTAGTTGGTGACGCTGCCGGAGCTGACCCCGAGCTTTTCCGGCACAAACTGGTTGGCCGGCTTGGTGCCGTTGAGGAACAGCCCCTCCAGCAGTGCGCTCTTGTCGATGGCGTGGGCGATGCCCTGGCGCATGAGCAGGTTGTCCATGCCCGGGAAGGCCTGGTTGATACCCAGGTACAGCACGGAATACGGATCGCGCTGCATGATCTGCATCCCGGCGCGGGCCAGGTCACCGACGTCGGCCACGGTGACCAGGTCATAACCGTCCACCTGTCCGCTCTTAAGGGCGCGCAGCCGGCTCTCCGGGCTGGACATGCTTTTAAAGACCAGGGTGGAAATCTGCCCGCGGTCGCCCCAATAATCCGGGTAGGCGGCCAGGCGGACCTCGTCGCCTTCCCAGGATTCAAACCTGAACGGGCCGGTACCCACCGGCCGGAGGGCATACTTGGAGATTTGCTGCCCGTCGTGCTCAACGCCGAGGGCATTGGCGTCGGAATCCTTCAGGGCCTTGGGAGAGGAGATGGCGAACTCGGGCGACGCGAGCGCGGGGATGAGCCCGGTGAGGCGGGTGGCCAGTTCGATCCGGACCGTGTATTCGTCAACGGCGGTGCTGGATTTATAGACCGCGAGGTCCGGGCTGTCCGAGTATGCGTTGAAGACGGCCTTGTACGCCAGGTTGTCCGAGCCGCGGGCAGAGACCGGGAGGTTGTACCAGCGGTCGAAGTTGGCGCAGACGGCAGCCGCGTTGAGTGGCTGGCCGTCGTGGAAGGTCACGCCCTTGCGCAGCGTGAACGTGTAGGTCCGGCCGTCCTCGGACTGGGTCCAGCTTTCGGCCAGCAGGGGAGTGGGGGCGGAGGTCAGCGGGTCGGCCCCCACCAGGCCTTCCATGATCTGCCGCGTGATCCGGTGCGTTTCGGTGTCCGTGGCCAGCGCCGGGTCCAGGCCGGAGGGCGGGGCAGCGGTGGCAAAGGTGAAGGTGGCGTGCGGCGGGCGGGCCGTGCCGGAGGCCGTCGCCGATGCGGTGGCCTTGCCGTCGGGGGTGGCCGTGCATCCGGCGAGGGCCAGGGCGCCGAGCAGGGCACCGGCCCTGAGGATGGAGCGGCGGCCAATGCCGGAATCTGTCACAGCTGTTGTTCTCCTCCGGGACGCTCCCATCCCTGCTCTGCCTAACAATGCATCTGTTGACGTACTGGACGCGTCCAGACATTTTGCGTGGATTTCCAGTCTAAATGATTAAAAAGCGGTAAAGCCCGGTGAGACTTGGCTCACTGCGGCGCTGCAGTAGGGCAGGATAGGGAAATGACTGAAATTATGGCTGATTCACCCCAGCTCGAGGTGACCGATCTCGCGGTCAATTTCCGCACCACAGACGGAGAAGTCCAGGCGGTGAAGAGTGCTTCCTTCACTCTGGGCCAGGGAAAGACCCTGGCAATTGTCGGCGAATCGGGTTCGGGCAAATCCACTACTGCCATGGCAGTGATTGGACTGCTGCCGGGCAACGGCAAGGTGGCCGCCGGCAGCATCCGCTTCGACGGCACCGAACTGGTGGGCCTGCCAGAGTCCAAGCTGCGGGCTATCCGCGGCCGGTCCATCGGGCTCGTGCCGCAGGATCCGATGTCCAACCTGAACCCGGTGACCAAAATCGGCACCCAGGTCGCGGAGACCCTGCTGGTTCACGGCATGGCGACGTCCAAGGACGTGGACCGCAAGGTCATCGAGGTCCTGACCGCTGCCGGGCTGCCCGACGCCGCCGAACGCGCCAAGCAGTACCCGCACGAGTTCTCCGGCGGCATGCGCCAGCGCGCGCTGATCGCCATCGGCCTGGCCTGCCGGCCGCGGCTGCTGATCGCCGACGAACCGACCTCGGCCCTGGACGTCACGGTGCAGCGCACCATCCTGGACCAGATCGGCAAGATGACCGAGGAGCTGGGCACCTCGGTGCTGCTCATTACGCATGACCTGGGACTGGCGGCCGAGCGCGCCTCCGAGCTGGTGGTGATGCACCGCGGCATCGTGGTGGAGACCGGCCCGGCCCGCCAGCTGCTGGAGGATCCGCAGCATCCCTACACCCAGTCCCTGGTCCAGGCCGCGCCCAGCGTGGCCGCCGTGCGCCTGAGCCCGGGTGCCTTTACGGTTCCGGCCGCGCAGCGGCTGAAGCTGGCCGAACAGGCCTACGCCGATCATGCCCGCCCGGCTGACGCGAACGACGACGCCGTCATCGCCCCGGAGAGCTCCGAGACCGCGGCGCCGGACAATATCGTTGAAATCCGGGACCTGACCAAGGTGTACAAGATCCGCGGCCGGTCCGAGGACTTTTACGCGGCCCGGAACGTCACCCTGGACATTCCCCGCGGGCGGACCGTGGCCATTGTCGGCGAGTCCGGCTCCGGCAAGACCACCACGGCGCGGATGCTGTTGAAGCTGGTTGAGCCCACCAGCGGAACCATGACGTTTGACGGGATCGACGTCGGCGGTCTGGAAAAGGGAAAGCTGCGCGACTTCCGGCAGCGGGTGCAGCCGATTTTCCAGGATCCGTATTCCTCCCTGGATCCCATGTTCACCATTGAGCGGATCCTCGACGAGCCGTTGAAGACGTACAAGCGCGGAACCAAGGCCGAGCGGGCGGCGCGCGTGCGGGAGCTGATGGACCAGGTGGCGCTGCCGCAGTCCATGCTCGGACGCTACCCCGCGGAGCTGTCCGGCGGGCAGCGCCAGCGTGTGGCAATTGCCCGGGCGCTGGCCCTAAAGCCTGAACTGATTGTCTGCGACGAGCCGGTGTCCGCGCTGGATGTGCTGGTCCAGGCCCAGATCCTGAAGCTGCTCGGAGACCTGCAGGCGGAGCTGGGGCTGAGCTACCTGTTTATTTCCCACGACCTGGCCGTGGTGCGGCTGATCTCGGACTACGTCTGTGTGATGAAGGACGGCGAGCTGGTGGAAGCGGCGTCCTCGGAGGAAGTCTTCTCCAACCCGCGCCATCCGTACACCCGGCGGCTGCTGGCCTCGATTCCGGGCAACGAGCTCAACATCGACGAGGGCGAGCTGGCCTCCTAGCTTCACCAAACGAACCGCAGAGCCAAACGAACCGCACAGCCAAAAGAGGTGCACAGCCAAAAGAGGTGCCGCCCCGCAGGGCGGCACCTCTTTGTTGGTGTTGCTGTGTTTGTTTTAGTTGTTGCTGCGCGGGCTACTTCTTCCGGGTCTTGGGATCCAGCGCCTCGCGCAGCGACTCGCCCAGGAGCGTGAAGCCAAGCGCCGTCACGGCAATGCAGATGCCCGGCAGGAATGCCAGCTGCGGTGCCACGGCCAGCTCGTTTTGTGCGTAGGTGAGCATCCGGCCCCACTCGGCCGTCTGCGGCTTGCCGCCGCCAAGGCCCAGGAAGGACAGTGCCGCCGCATCAATCACCGCGGTTGCCAGCGTCAGGGTTCCCTGCACGATCACCGGGCCCATGCTGTTGGGCAGCAGATGGCTCATGGTGATGGTGCGCCGGCTCAGGCCCAGCGACTGCGCCGAGAGGATGTAATCGGCACTCCGCTGGGAGATCATCGAGGAGCGCAGCAGCCGGGCGAAGATCGGTACCTGGGACACGCCGATGGCGATCATGATCGCGTAGGTGTTCTGCCCCAGGATCGCCGCGATGCTCACGGCCAGCAGCAGGTTCGGGACGGAGAGCAGGATGTCCACGAAACGCATGATGACGTTGTCCACCCAGCCTCCCAGCCCGCCGGCGATCACGCCGAGCAGCATGCCTCCGGCCAGGCCGAGGGCGGTGGAGACGATGCCGATGATCAGGGAGGCGCGGGCGCCCCAGATCAGTTTGGACAGGACATCCCCGCCGAAGCGGTCAAGGCCCAGCGGATAATCCGCGATGTCTCCCGGCCCGGGAATGCTGGTCGGCGTGATTGCCGTCCGCCCGGGCAGATCGTCGCCGCCAAAGGGGGCGAGCAGGGGAGCCAGCAGGGCAACCAGGATGAAGAGCCCAACAATCACGGCCCCGGCGATGGCTGCCGGGTTGCGGCGCAGCCTGGCAAAGGCGGACTGCCACATCCCGCTGCCGCGGGTGTCGGCGGCGGCTGCCGGTTCGTCGGGGCGGATGGCGCCGCCCGGCGCCGGTGGGAGAACCGTACTCATTGCACCCTCACCCTCGGGTCGATGAAGCCATAGGAAATATCAACAATCAGGTTGATCAGTGAATAGGCTATGGCGATGAAAATGATGAAGCCCTGCAGGACCGGATAGTCCAGATTGAAGATGGCGTCCCGCAGGAACCTGCCGACACCGCTGAAGGCGAAGACCGTCTCGGTGAGCACGGCGCCCGAAATCAGCAGGCCGGTCTGCAGGCCGATGGTCGTGGTCACGGGCAGCATGGCGTTGCGCAGGACGAACCGGCCGCGGATGGTCTTTTCCATCAGGCCCTTGGCCCGGGCCGTCCGGACATAGTCCGCTCCCTGGACTTCCAGGACGGAGGCGCGGGTAATGCGCACGATGATGGCCAGGGGAATGGTGCCCAGCGCGATGCCCGGAAGGATCAGGTGCATGACGGCGTCCCAGGACGCGTCCCATTCCCGGGTTAATAAGCCGTCCAGGACGTAGAAGTCGGTGACGTGCGTGGCATCGATCCGGGGATCCTGCCGGCCGTCCGGGGGAAAGACCGGGAGCTGGATGGCCAGCAGCCACTTGAGGATGAAGGCCAGGAAAAACACGGGCACGGTGATTCCCACGAGTGAGAGGACCACCGAGGAATGGTCCCAGAAGCGCCCGTAGTGGGTGGCTGCCAGGTAGCCCAGCGGGATGCCGATGCCGATGGCGAAGATCAGGGCCACCACGGCAAGTTCCAGGGTCGCGGGGAACCGGGTGGCGAATTCCTCCAGGACGGGTCGTCCGGTCACTGTCGAAACGCCGAAGTCGCCCTGCAGGAGCTTGCCGACGTAGGTGAAGTACTGCTCAAGCACAGGCCGGTCAAAACCATAGGCGGCATTGATCCGGGCAATGGCTTCGGGGGTCGCCTTGTCTCCGAGGAGGGCGGTGGCGGGCCCGCCGGGGAGGTTGCGCACCCAGACGAACAACAGGATGGACAAGCCGATAAGCGTGGGAATCAGCATGAGAAGGCGTTTGCCGATGACTTGCAGCACAGATGTCCTTTCTCAGCAGAGAAGCCTCGGCTGGAGGAGGAAGGCGGGGAACAGAAAGCGGGCCGGGACTCCAAAGGAACCCCGGCCCGCGGTGCTGCTACTTGGTGAGTTTGATCTGGTTGAACACTTCGTCGTTGACCGGGCTCGCGGGGTAGGACTCCACGCGCTCGGCGAAGGCGAGCGAAGGTGCAGGGTGGGCCAGCGGTACGGCCGGGACAAACTGGGCGATGTCCTCGTTGATCTGCTCGTACAGCGGGGTCTGCTCCTCCAGGCTGCTCACCTGGCGGGCCTTTTCGAGGGCGGCAAAGATATCCGGATTGTTGAAGCCGAACTCGGGCTTCTCTCCGCCGAAGAACACGCCGACAAAGTTGTCGGTGTCGTTGTAGTCGCCGGTCCAGCCCAGGAGGTGGATGCCGTGGTCATCCGAGGCCTGAACGCGGTCCAGGTAGTCCGGGGACCACTTGTTCGGCTGCGGATTCACGGTGATGCCGACCTCTTCAAGCTGGGCGGTGATGTTGGTGTACACCTGCTCCGGGGTGGGCATGTACGGACGGGAGACGCCGGTCGGGTAATTGAAGTCGACAGCGAAGCCGTCCGGGTAGCCGGCCTCGGCCAGCAGTGCCTTGGCCTTTTCCGGATCGTATGCGTAATCGGTGACGTCGTCGTTGTAGCCGTTGACGACGTCGGGGATGAACTGGGATGCAACCTTGGTGCCTTCGGGCAGGGTCTGGTCAACCAGGGCCTGCTTGTCGATCGCGTGGGCGATGGCCTGGCGGACGAGCGGGTTTGCCAGTTCCTCCACCTTCTGGTTCATGCCCAGGTAAAGGATGGTGAACGGCTCGCGGGCGATCACGTTGTAGCCGGCGTCAGCCAGGGACTTCGTGTCGGCCGGTGCCACCAGGTCATAGCCGTCGATGGTTCCGGCTTCCAGGGACTGGCGCCGGGAGTTGGGATCGTCAATCACGCGGAAAATGATGTCCGTGACCTGGCCCTGCTCGCCCCAGTACTCGTCATAGGCGGAGAGGGTGATCTGGTTGCCGACTTCCCAGGCGTCAAACTTGAACGGGCCGGTGCCGGTGGGGTGGCCCATGGCGTATTCGCTCAGGGTCGGAGCCTCGGCAGTGCCGGAAGCCGCGTTGGCGTTGTGCGTTTCCATCGCCGTGGGGCTCTGCATGGAGAAGGCCGGCAGCGAGAGGGCAGCGATGAATCCGGCGAACGGCTTGGCCAGGGTCACCACGGCCTCGTTGTCGGCGGTCGCTTCACAGGACTTGTAAGTGGCGGTCTCCGGGGTATCGGCGAAGCCCTTGAACAGCTTGCCGTAGTAGTAGGCCAGGCTTTCAGCCTGCTGGATGCCGGTGAAGTTGTACCAGCGGTCGAAGTTCGCGCAGACGGCCTCGCCGTCGAAGGCGGTGCCGTCGTGGAAGGTCACTCCTTCTTCAAGCGCGAAGGTGTACGTCAGGGCATCCTCGGAGGTTTCCCAGGACTTGGCCAGCAGAGGCTGCGGGTCGGCGGTGCCGGGCTTGACGCCCACCAGGCCTTCGAAGATCTGGCGGCTGACGCGGAAGGACTCGCCGTCGGAGGCGAAAGCCGGGTCGAGTGACTTCGGGTCGGAAGAGGCCGCGAAGACAAACGTTCCGTCTACCTCGGAGGCGGTGCCGCCGTCGTCGGTGCCTTCCTCGCGCTCGCTCTGGGCGCAGCCGGAGAGGATCAGCGCACTGAGCGCTATTCCTGCAGTGATTGCGGCGGCGCGCCGCTTGGGGCGGGCACCGTTCATGGGTCGGCCAGCAAATGACATGGTTCTAACTCCTCTGGGGCGAGTGATACCCGTGCAAACGGCGGGTGCCGTGCGGTGCGTGTCATCCAACGTGTGTCGTGCGACACAAACATATGGACAGAGCCTAATGGGTGAGGAGGAATCTTCACGTATTTGCGCTCCCGGCGGTGCGGTCACAATTTGGTCACACAAAAGCGGACGCTCCCGCGTGGAGCGCCCGCTTTGGTGGAACCGGGTGTGCCGTGCACCTCCGGCGCTGGGACGGTGGATTACATGGGAGGCATCAGAACGGTATCCATCAGGTAAACCGTGGCGTTCTCGGTCATGACGCCGCCGCAGACAACCGCCGAATCGTTGACCATCATGGCGTCACCGGACCCGGTGACATCAACCTCGGCACCGTTCACGGTGGCGTACATGCCCGAGAGCTCGTCGGGTGTCATCTGGCCGGGCACTACGTGATAGGTGAGGATGCTGGAGAGCAGGTCCGGGTCGGTCTTGAGGGCTTCAAGGGTGGCCGGGTCCAGCTTGGCGAATGCATCATCGGTGGGCGCGAAGACGGTGAACTCCGAGCCGTTCAGGGTGTCCACAAGGTTCACCTCGGGGTTCAACTGGCCGGAGATCGCCGCGCTGAGCGTGGTGAGCATGGGGTTGTTCGACGCTGCGGTGGCAACCGGGTCCATCGCCATCCCTTCAACCGATCCGGCGCCTTCCGGGACCATTGCTGCATAGTCGGCGCAGCTGGCGCCCACCAGGTTTGCGGCGGGGTCGGCCGTGGATTCGCTGGCCGTGGCATCCGGGCTCATCGACTCGGAGGCCGAGGGGGACATGCTGGACTCGGAGGCCATGCCCGATTCGGAGCTTTCGGAGGAGGTGTCGGTGGAGTCGGTGCTGCAGGCTGCCAGGCCGAGCATGGAGACCGCTGCGATGCCGAGGATGGACATGTTCCGGCGGGTGGTGAGAGCCATGGTTTTCTCCTTCTGGTGGTTCCGTGTCAGGAACTCGGTTGGTCAGAACGCCTCTCGGTGCGAGGCTTCAGAAGGTCTTCGGCCCGGTTCCGCCACCGGATGGGTGGAGGGGTGGAGAAATTCTGGCGCAGGCCACAGCGCGGGGTGATTCGGTTGTGATCCGATTCCAGGCAAAAGAAAACACCCCGGTCCGAAGACCGGGGTGTTACCTATGTCGCGACTCATCCTGAATATCATCCATGGACGCCGTCTGTACTCATCACAAAAAGTGCGCGAGGAGGGACTTGAACCCACACGTCCGAAGACACTGGAACCTAAATCCAGCGCGTCTACCAATTCCGCCACTCGCGCTCAGGCATTCATGCTGTGCGCGGATCCGCGGCCAGGCATAAAACCAGCCTCCAGTGTACCCGAGGTTCAGGCCAGGTTCAGATCACGCTGCAGCTTGGCAACGTGGCCGGTTGCCCGGACGTTGTACTGGGCGAGGGAAACCATGCCCTCGGGGTCCACAACGACCGTGGAGCGGATGAGTCCCTCGTAGACCTTGCCGTAGTTTTTCTTTTCGCCCCAGGCGCCGTAGGCCTCGGCCACGGCATGGTCCGGGTCGGAGAGCAGCGGGAAGGTGAGGTGTTCGGCGGCGGCGAACTTCTCGAGCTTGCTGACGGGATCAGGGGAGATGCCGACGACGGCGTATCCGGCAGCCTGCAGGGTGTTCAGGTTGTCCCGGAAGTCGCACGCCTCGGTGGTGCAACCGGGAGTGGCAGCGGCGGGGTAGAAGTAGACAATCGTGCTTTTCCCGCGGAAGCCGGAAAGCGAAACAAGGGTAGAGTCCGTAGCTGGAAGCGTGAATTCCGGGGCCGGATCACCGGGGGACAGGCGGGGCATGAGGTCTCTCCTTGGTATCAATGCAGCATCTGGCGGCGTCACAGCGCGACAGCGCACAGACTTGGTGGCTATCCTAGTACGTGGTGGATTTGTAGGTTATCCGATCGGCCATCGAATCTTCACCCTGAAAGGAAGAGTTCTGTTTTATGCCCGATATGGAGCACTGGCCCACCGGTCGTCTGTTGTCGACGGCTGCACGCCTGGTTGAACACGCTTGGAACGAACGGCTTGTCCGGATTGGCGTGACACACGCGGGGGTGATCGCCCTCGGAGTGCTGGATTCCCAAGGACCGATGACGCAGGCGCATCTGGCGCAGATCGTCCGGGTCCAGGCGCAGACGATGGGCAAGACCCTCGCGCGACTTGAGTCTCACGGGCACGTCGTCCGGGTCCGTAACGACCTCGACCGACGCAGCCACATGGTTTCCATTACTCCGCTGGGTATTGAGGCCCTCCGCGAGGCGCAGGGGATTGAACGCACCCTGATCGACGGAGACGTGCTGATGTCCGAGGAGCTGCGCGGCCAGCTGCGCGGCCTCATCAGGGAACTTGGCAACCCCCGCTGGCAACTTGCGGTGGATGTGCCCGGCCTGCCGATTCCGGCCGTAGCGCCGGAAGAAATTGCCGCCGTTGCGGAGGCTCCGGGCGCAGAAGCCGCCAGTGAGTCTGCCCCCTCAACCGGAACTGCCTGACCCTAGGGGGACAGGTCGAAGGCACGTCCCCTGCGGGGGGGGCGTGCCTTTTTTATGGGGTTGGGTTTTGTGGGGTGGGGCCGGTCCGGCCTGGGTCAGGGCCTGGCCCAGGTACCATCCCTGACCAAGGGCATAAAAGAAGGGCGGCCCTGTCGGTTTTCACCGAGCGGGACCGCCCTTCCATTCTGTGCACCCCCCGGGACTTGAACCCGGAACCCTCTGATTAAGAGTCAGATGCTCTGCCAATTGAGCTAGAGGTGCATCTGATGCGGTGTCTTGGCGCCGGTGTAACCGGCGATTTGTCATCCGCAACGACAGACAACACTACCAGCCTTTTTGCCGCCCCGCGAACCGGTGGGCCCCCTACCGGGAAACTGGGATGCACCTCACATCCGGACCTCCGGCAGCTCCGCTGCGCCACTGGGGGGCGGGGCACGCCTGGCGGAGCGGTGCGCGCGGCAGTGGGTGCCGGTCGGGCCGTTCCAGGGCAAAAAAGAACCCCGCCTGACCGGATACTAATCCTGGTCGGACGGGGTAATTGTTGTGCACCCCCCGGGACTTGAACCCGGAACCCTCTGATTAAGAGTCAGATGCTCTGCCAATTGAGCTAGAGGTGCCTTTTGTTTTGTCGTGCAAATCGATGATTTCTGCTCGATTTGCTCTCCGCAACGACATGAAACATTACCAGTACTTCTTGGAAAAAGGAAAATCGGGGATCCCAGGGGTGTGCAGGCCGGCAGATAACCCGGTCTTCCTAGGAGCCCGGCGCCCGGCGTTCGTTCCGTTCCGGGCCGGGCCGGCTGCCGTTGCCTGGTGTGACCACTAGTTCCAGCGGGCTTCCATCCCAGTTCGAGCTGTTATCCACCACCCACGTCCTGGTGGGGAGTCCAGCTGATTCCTCCGCTTCGTTGGATTCCAGTGTTTCTGCGGGGCTGACCGCGTCCGCGGCGGCCACCACCGGAAGCGCACCGGTTACCGCCGCCTGGTCGGCCACTGCCCGTTCCACTGCGCGGTGCCGCAGGAGCCGCCGCAGCAGGGCGGCTGCTGCACCCAGGGCTGCCGCTGCACCCAGAGCGGCCGGGGAAGCCGGCGGAAAACGGTTCATGGACTGCCTTTCGAGCAGGCCGTGCACGCGGCACGGCATGTGCGGATGCACTCTCAGGAGAGGGGGCCCATATCGACGTTACGACTGGCGCCGCCACGGTGTCCAGAGGTGTGGGCTGGCTGCCTGCCGCCCGGGTACTAGGCTGTCTGCCATGACTGAGAATCTGCGCCTCGTCCGGACCCTGACGCTCCCCACCGAGGATCTCCTCGAAGCGGTGAGCCCGCTGCCGGAGGGCATCCGAGCCGGCGTGTGGGACCTGGTGGGGGAGCCGAAGGGGCTGGATTACGCAGAGATCGACGCCGTCGTCCTGCCCTATGCAACACGCGGGAGCTGGCAGCAGGGCCTGGAGCGGGTGCCGAACCTGGTGCTGCTCCAGGCCCAGTCCACCGGCTACGACGGACTGCCGGAGGTGGTGGGTTCCGGCGTCGCGATCGCCACCGCCGCGGGAGTCCACGTTGCCGGAACCGCCGAGCTCGCCGTGGCATTGATCCTTGCTTCACTGCGCGGTGTCGACGACGCCGTCCGCAATGCGGCCAACGGCGTCTGGGACAGCCGCCGTTACCCGGGACTGGCCGACCGGCGGGTCCTGCTGGTGGGCGTGGGCGGCATCGGCACCGCCATCGCCCAGCGGCTCGCGCCCTTCGAAGTGGAGCTGACCCGGGTGGGCAGCCGGGCCCGCACCGATGAAACCGGCCCGGTCCACGGCACCGATGAACTCGTGACGCTCGCCGCGGATGCCGAGGTGCTGGTCGTGATCACCCCGCTCAGCGAAGATACGCACCACCTCATTAACAGGGAAGTCCTGGCTGCCCTGCCGGACGGCGCACTGGTGGTGAACGTGGCGCGGGGCCCGGTCGTGGATACCGCTGCCCTGACCGACGAAGTTCTCTCCGGCCGGCTGCACGCGGCCTTGGACGTCGTCGACCCGGAGCCGCTGCCCGCCGGCCATCCGCTGTGGGGCGCCCCCAACGCGATCATTACCCCGCATGTGGGCGGCAACACCGAGGCTTTTGTGCCGCGCATCCACAAGCTGCTCAAGGAGCAGGTCGGCCGCCTCGCCCGCGGGGACGAACCGGTCAACCTGGTCCGCCGCGGTCCCTGGGCCTAAGCAAGCGGAGGTCGACGGCGGCGGAAGGCGCCGCCGTCGGCCCTCAGGGCCGTCAGGCCAGGGTCAGGAAGTGGTCAAGGAAGGACCCGAAGTCCTCCAGGTCGCCCGCCTGCTCAATGATCCGCTCATCGCCATCGGGCAGCGGCGCTGTGGCACCCACTTGGAAGCGGAAAATCCGTCCGGTATTGGTGCCCACCTCGAAGTCGCCGGCGTTTACCTCTTCAGTGTGCGAAAGGTTGGTGGAGTTCACCGCGGTGGGCGGCTCGAGTGCCGCCAGTGTTTCGGTATCAAAAGGTGCGAACACCAGCTCCGCGGGCCGCCAGCGGTAACCCACCACAAAGTACGCCGCCGCACCATCGCCGCCGGGCACGGCGCAGACCAGGTTGTAGTCGCCGTAATTGGGGATCTGCGATTCAAACACATGCCGAAGCACAGCCTTGAGATCCTCGCTGGAAGGCTGGCCGGGGAGTGCTGATGCCGAAGTCATATTCCCAGTCTATGAACACCCGCCCCCATCCGAGGAAGTCCGGCGCGGCAACGCCCTGGATGGACACACAGTTGTCATCCGCGCTTCACCCGCCGTAACAACAACCGCGTCCCGCCGTCATAAGCCCGGGCGGAGCCGGCAAAAGGTCCTAAGATCAAACCATGAGCATGGAGAACACCCCTGACATCAAGCCCCGAAGCCGAGTAGTCACCGACGGGATTCACGCTGCTCCCGCCCGCGGAATGTTCCGGGCGGTGGGAATGGGGGACGACGACTTCGCCAAGCCCCAGATCGGCGTGGCCAGTTCCTGGAACGAAATCACCCCCTGCAACCTCTCCCTGAACCGGTTGGCCCAGGGCGCCAAGGAAGGGGTCCACGCCGGCGGCGGGTTCCCCATGCAGTTCGGCACCATCTCCGTTTCCGACGGCATCTCCATGGGCCATGAGGGCATGCACTTCTCCCTCGTCTCCCGCGAGGTCATTGCCGATTCAGTGGAAACCGTGATGATGGCAGAGCGCCTGGACGGCTCCATCCTGCTGGCCGGCTGCGACAAATCCCTGCCCGGCATGCTGATGGCCGCGGCACGTCTGGACCTCGCCAGCGTCTTCCTGTACGCCGGCTCCATCATGCCCGGCTTCGCCAAGATGGAAGACGGCACCGAGCGCGAAGTCACGCTGATCGACGCCTTCGAAGCAGTCGGCGCCTGCGCCGCGGGAAAGATGAGCCTCAAGGACCTGGACACCATTGAGCGGGCCATCTGCCCGGGCGAAGGCGCCTGCGGCGGCATGTACACCGCCAACACCATGGCCTGCATCGGCGAGGCCCTGGGCATGTCCCTTCCCGGCTCCGCCGCGCCGCCCTCGGCCGACCGGCGCCGCGACGAATTCGCCCGGAAGTCCGGCGAAGCCGTGGTCAACCTGCTCCGCCTGGGCATCACCGCCCGCGACATCATGACCAAGAAGGCCTTCGAAAACGCCATTGCCGTCACCATGGCCTTCGGCGGCTCCACCAACGCCGTCCTGCACCTGCTGGCCATCGCCCGCGAGGCACACGTGGACCTGACGCTGGAGGACTTCAACCGCATCGGCGACAAGATCCCGCACCTGGGCGACCTGAAGCCGTTCGGCCGCTATGTCATGCACGACGTCGACAAGATCGGCGGCGTGCCAGTCATCATGAAGGCGCTGCTCGACGCCGGCCTGATTCACGGCGACTGCCTCACCGTCACCGGCAAGACCGTGGCCGAGAACCTGGCCAAGATCGACCCGCCGGACCCCGACGGCAAGGTGCTGCGCGCCATGAACAACCCCATCCACAAGACCGGCGGCATCACCATCCTGCACGGTTCCATGGCGCCGGAAGGTGCAGTGGTGAAGAGCGCAGGTTTCGACGCCGATGTCTTTGAGGGGACGGCCCGCGTATTCGAACGCGAGCAGGGCGCACTGGATGCCCTCGACGCCGGGGAAATCCACGCCGGCGACGTCGTCGTCATCCGCTACGAAGGGCCCAAGGGCGGCCCCGGCATGCGCGAAATGCTCGCAATCACCGGTGCCATCAAGGGAGCAGGCCTGGGCAAGGATGTCCTGCTGCTCACCGACGGCCGGTTCTCCGGCGGCACTACCGGCCTGTGCATCGGGCACGTGGCGCCGGAAGCGGTCGACGGCGGTCCGATCGCCTTCGTGAACGACGGCGACCGGATCCGCGTGGATATTGCCGCCCGCAGCTTCGACCTGCTGGTGGAGCCGGCCGAGCTGGAAGCCCGCAAGGAAGGCTGGAAGCCGCTGCCGGGCAAGTTCACCACCGGTGTCCTGGGCAAGTACACCAAACTGGTGAACTCCGCTTCGACGGGCGCCTACTGCGGCTGAAAACCCTCCCCGAGCAGCAGGCGCCGGAGCGCCTGCTGCTCGGGGCCCCTTAGGGTTTTCAACCTTATTGAGCCCTGCCGCCAAGTGTGGGCAGGGCGCCGATCAGGGAATGGTGGGCCGCCGGATGTAGCCGGGGGAGTCCAGAGGGTGGGACCCGATTGTCCAGATAGTGAGACGCTCGTCTCGCAGGATTGACACCCCGGCAGGGGGCGGGAAGGATGAACGGTATGCAGATCGTATCCGTCGTCCTTACCAAGCGCGTGGCCTAACCGCCGAGCTTGCAAGAACGTCACGCGCGAACCCCTACGGAGCCAACCGGCACGAGGGGTTTTTTTATTGGCTTCAGACAAAGCACAAAGCCGAACCCGGGCTGACCGCCCGGACGGCCGCCGCATCAGATCACATGAATGAGTATCCGTAAGGAAGTCTTTGATGAGTAAGGGATCGCCAATCAGCCCGTCGCTGATGGCTAACAAGGCCAGCGTTGCCGCCAAGGCAGCCGCAGCCAAGACGCGTGATGTTGCCTCCTCTTTGTCCGCCCCGTCCGAAGCCGTCGACAACCGGGTCCAGGGCCCCAATAACGTTGTTCCTCCCACCGAGATGACCGGTTCCAAGGCCATCGTCCGGGCCCTCGAGGAACTGGGCGTGGAAGACATTTTCGGCCTTCCGGGCGGTGCGATCCTGCCCACCTACGATCCGCTGATGGATTCCACCAAGATCCGGCACATCCTGGTCCGCCATGAGCAGGGCTCCGGCCACGCCGCCGAAGGCTACGCCATGGTCACCGGCAAGGCCGGCGTCTGCATTGCCACCTCCGGGCCCGGCGCCACGAACCTGGTCACAGCGATCGCCGATGCACACATGGATTCCGTGCCGATGGTCGCCATCACCGGACAGGTCTCCAGCGCCTTTATCGGCACGGACGCCTTCCAGGAAGCCGACATCGTGGGCATCACCATGCCCATCACCAAGCACTCCTACCTGGTCACCAACGCCGATGACATTCCCCGGGTGCTGGCCGAAGCCTTCCACATCGCCACCACCGGACGCCCCGGCCCGGTGCTGGTAGACATCTCCAAGGACGCCCAGCAGGCCAAGACCCACTTCTCCTGGCCGCCCAAGATCGACCTGCCCGGCTACCGCACCGTGGTTCGCGGCCACTCCAAGCAGGTCCGCGAAGCAGCCCGCCTGATCGCAGCCTCGCAGCGTCCGGTCTTCTATGTCGGCGGCGGAGTGC
The DNA here is from genome assembly GCF_018622995.1 of Arthrobacter jiangjiafuii. Classification (NCBI taxonomy): domain Bacteria; kingdom Bacillati; phylum Actinomycetota; class Actinomycetes; order Micrococcales; family Micrococcaceae; genus Arthrobacter; species Arthrobacter jiangjiafuii. The sequence goes on along the minus strand of NZ_CP076022.1, from coordinate 2,473,627 downwards.
TGAAGGGAAACGCCTCGGCCGAACTGCTGGAACTGGCCGAACTGGTCGGAGCGCCGGTGGTCACCACCCTGCAGGCGCGCGGCGTCTTCCCCGACTCGCACCCGCAGCACGCCGGCATGCCCGGCATGCACGGCTCGGTTTCGGCCGTCACCGCGCTGCAGCAGTCAGACCTGCTCATCACCCTCGGCGCCCGCTTCGATGACCGCGTCACCGGCGTGCTGTCCTCCTTCGCACCCGGCGCCAAGGTCATCCACGCCGACATTGACCCCGCCGAAATCTCCAAGAACCGTCCGGCCGATGTGCCGATCGTGGGATCGGTCAAGGAGATCCTGCCCGAGCTCACCGACGCGGTCCGCGCGCAGTTCGACGTCGAACGCCCCGACATCGCCCCCTGGTGGGCCGTCATCGACCGGCTGCGCGAGACGTACCCGATCGGCTACAGCACCCCCGAGGACGGGCAGATCGCCCCGCAGAAGGTGATCGAGCGCATCGGCGCGCTCACCGGGCCCGACGGCGTGTACGTGGCAGGCGTGGGCCAGCACCAGATGTGGGCAGCGCAGTTCATCAAGTACGAGCGTCCCCGCGCCTGGCTGAACTCCGGCGGCCTGGGCACCATGGGCTACTCCGTGCCTGCGGCCATGGGCGCCAAGGTCGGCAACCCCGACCGCGTGGTCTGGGCGATCGACGGCGACGGCTGCTTCCAGATGACGAACCAGGAACTGGCCACCTGCGTGATCAACAAGATCCCGATCAAGGTCGCCATCATCAACAACTCCTCCCTGGGCATGGTGCGGCAGTGGCAGACACTCTTCTACGAGTCCCGCTACTCCAACACCGACCTGAACACCGGCCATGACACCGTCCGCGTCCCGGACTTCGTCAAGCTCGCCGACGCCTACGGCTGCGCCGGACTGCGCTGCGAACGCGACGAGGACATCGACGAGACCATCCGCCAGGCGCTGGCCATCAACGACCGGCCCGTCGTCATCGACTTCGTGGTCAGCCGGGATTCCATGGTGTGGCCGATGGTGCCCTCCGGCGTCTCCAATGACCTGATCCAGATTGCCCGCAATATGACCCCCAAATGGGAAGAGGAGGACTAGACATGGAACGCCACACTCTTTCCGTGCTGGTTGAAGACGTACCCGGTGTCCTGACCCGGGTTGCGTCCCTGTTTGCCCGCCGGGCATTCAACATCAATTCTTTGGCCGTCGGTCCCTCGGAGGTGCCGGGCCTGTCCCGCATCACCGTGGTGGTCGAGGCCGAGGGTGACCTCCTGGAACAGGTCACCAAGCAACTGAACAAGCTCATCAACGTCATCAAGATTGTTGAGCTGATTCCAGAGTCTTCCGTGCAACGCGACCACATCTTGGTCAAGGTTCGCGCGGATGCCGCAACCCGGCTGCAGGTAACCCAGGCAGCCGAGCTGTTCCGCTCTTCAGTGGTCGACGTGTCCACAGACTCGCTGATCGTTGAGGCCACAGGCACCGCCGATAAGCTCCGCGCGCTCCTCGCAGTGCTGGAGCCCTTTGGCATCCGCGAAATAGTTCAATCCGGAACGCTGGCCATCGGCCGCGGGGCCAAATCCATGGGCGACCGCGCCCTGCGCAGCGCCTGAGAACCGCGTTCCGTACCAACCTTCATCCAAGAAACTTCAGTAGGAGATACACAATGACTGACATGTATTACGACGACGACGCCGACCTGTCCATCATCCAGGGACGCACCGTCGCGGTCATCGGCTACGGAAGCCAGGGCCACGCCCACGCCCTCAGCCTGCGCGATTCCGGCGTCGACGTCCGCGTTGGCCTCAAGGAAGGCTCGAAGTCCCGCGCCAAGGCCGAAGCCGAAGGCCTGCGCGTCCTGAACGTCGCCGAGGCCGTCGCCGAAGCCGATCTCATCATGGTGCTGACCCCGGACCAGGTCCAGCGCTTCGTCTACGCCGAGGAAATCGCTCCGAACCTGCAGGCCGGCGACGCCCTGTTCTTCGGCCACGGCTTCAACATCCGCTACGGCTACATCCAGCCGCCGGCCGACGTCGACGTCGCCCTGGTTGCCCCCAAGGGGCCGGGCCACATCGTCCGCCGCGAATTCGAAGCAGGCCGCGGTGTTCCCGACCTGATCGCCGTGGAGCAGAACCCGTCCGGCAAGGCCAAGGAACTGGCACTGTCCTACGCCAAGGCCATCGGCGGAACCCGCGCCGGCGTCATCGAGACCACCTTCACCGAAGAGACCGAAACCGACCTCTTCGGCGAGCAGGCAGTCCTCTGCGGCGGTGCCTCACAGCTGATCCAGTACGGCTTCGAGACCCTGACCGAAGCCGGCTACAAGCCGGAGGTTGCGTACTTCGAGGTGCTGCACGAGCTCAAGCTGATCGTGGACCTGATGGTCGAGGGCGGCATCGCCAAGCAGCGCTGGAGCGTCTCCGACACTGCCGAATACGGCGACTACGTCTCCGGCCCGCGCGTACTCACGCCCGAGGTGAAGGACAACATGAAGGCCGTCCTGACGGACATCCAGAACGGCGCCTTCGCCAAGCGCTTCATCGACGACCAGGATGCCGGGGCGCCGGAATTCAAGGAACTGCGCAAGAAGGGCGAAGACCACCCGATCGAGGCCACGGGCCGCGAACTGCGTAAGCTCTTCTCCTGGATCAAGTCCGACGACGACTACACAGAGGGCTCCGTCTCCCGCTAGGGGGACGACCGGTGCTGCCGGTCACATGAGTTGGTAATACTAGACACGGATTGAGCGTGCCCAGTGTCGAAACGATAAGCTCGAATGAGCAAGCCGTTTCGGTAAAGAGGCCGGGCCCGGTGCAACGGGTCCGGCCTCTTTGCGCAGAAAAACGCTTCACCAAGATCCCCACCAGAAACCACCACAGCTAAAGAGGTCACCGGTGACAGCCACCAAGCCAGTCGTACTGATTGCGGAAGAACTATCCCCGGCTACGGTCGAGGCACTCGGCCCCGATTTCGAAATCCGGTCCACCAACGGAGCGGACCGGGCCCAGCTCCTCGCCGCCATCGCCGACGTGGACGCCATCCTGGTGCGCTCCGCCACACAGGTCGACGCCGAGGCAATCGCCGCAGCGAAGAAGCTCAAGGTCATTGCCCGGGCCGGCGTGGGCCTGGACAACGTGGACATCAAGGCCGCCACCCAGGCCGGTGTCATGGTGGTGAACGCCCCCACCTCCAACATCATCTCCGCCGCGGAACTGACCGTGGGCCACATCCTCTCACTGGCCCGGCACATCCCGCAGGCCAGCGCCGCGCTCAAGGGCGGCGAGTGGAAGCGCTCGAAGTACTCCGGCATTGAACTGTTCGAAAAGAAGATTGGCATCATCGGCCTGGGCCGCATCGGCGCCCTGGTCGCTGCCCGCCTGCAGGGCTTCGGCACAGAGATCCTCGCCTACGACCCGTACATCACCTCGGCCCGCGCGGCCCAGCTGAATGTGAAGCTGGTGACCCTGGACGAGCTGCTGGAGCAGGCAGACTTCGTCACCATCCACATGCCCAAGACCCCGGAAACCCTGGGCATGCTCGGCGCCGACGCGTTCGAGAAGATGAAGGACACCGCGTACGTGGTGAACGTGGCCCGTGGCGGTCTCGTGGACGAAGACGCGCTGTACACGGCACTGACCGAGGGCAAGATCGCCGGCGCCGGGGTGGACGTCTTCGTCAAGGAACCCTCCACCGACCTGCCGTTCCAGGCCCTGGACAACGTCATCGTCACCCCGCACCTGGGTGCCTCCACCGCCGAGGCGCAGGAAAAGGCCGGCGTCTCGGTGGCCAAGTCCGTTCGCCTGGCCCTGGCCGGTGAGCTGGTGCCCGACGCCGTGAACGTCGCCGGCGGCATCATCGCCGAGGACGTGCGCCCCGGCATCCCGCTGATCGAAAAGCTCGGCCGGATCTTCACCGCACTGGCGCACGACTCGGTCACCGCCATCGACATCGAAGTGGCCGGCGAAATCGCCGCCCTGGACGTCAAGGCCCTGGAGCTGGCAGCGCTGAAGGGCATCTTCACCGACATCGTCTCCGAGCAGGTCTCCTATGTGAACGCCCCGGTCCTGGCAGAGCAGCGCGGCATCGAGGTGCGCCTGCTCAAAACCGCCGAGGTGGTCGACTACCGCAACGTGCTGACCATCCGCGGTGCGCTGTCGGACGGGACCCAGCTGGAGGTCGCCGGCACGCTGACCGGACCAAAGCAGATCGAAAAGCTCGTGGGCGTGAACGGCTACGAGGTGGAAATCCCGATCAGCGAACACCTGCTGGTCCTGATCTACACCGACCGCCCCGGCGTCATCGGCGCCCTGGGCCGGATCCTGGGCGAAAAGGAAATCAACATCGCCGGCATGCAGGTGGCCCGCAATTCCGAGGGCGGCCAGGCACTGTCGCTGCTGACGGTCGATTCCTCCGTCCCGCAGGACGTACTGGAAACCCTGCGGACGGAAATCAGTGCCACAGTCGTCCGTGAGGTCGACCTGCAGAGCTAACCGCTGCTTCCGCATCAGGGGACCGGTCCGCTTCGGCGGGCCGGTCCCTTCCTTTTTGGCGTGCAGCCTCAGGCGGAGCCGGCAACAACGCCGCTGGAACAGTCCTGGATCACGGCCGCCCTGCTGCTGGCGGGCGTTTTCAGCTATTGGATGATGAGGCTGCGAATGCGCTGGTGAACGGGCTGGTCCTGGGCCTGACGGCGGTGCTGACCGTGGCGCGGGGATAACCGCCATAGGTGCACACTCGGCGCCGAAAGTGCACATAACGCGGGAAAGGACCCGCCCCCGGACCGCGAGAGTACACGTATGGCGACTATCAGCGGCCCGCACCCGCCATACCTGCGCTCTCGATGCTGCCGGCGCCCGGATACCCGCCGTAGCTGCACTCTCGGCCATCCGTGGCGCGGGGCTAACCGCCATAGGTGCACACTCGGCGCCGAGAGTGCACCTAACGCGGGAAAGGACCCGTCCCCGGACCGCGAGAGTACACGTATGGCGACTATCAGCGGCCCGCACCCGCCATACCTGCGCTCTCGATGCTGCCGGCGCCCGGATACCCGCCGTAGCTGCACTCTCGGCGCCGAGGGTGCACATAACGCGGGGATCGGTCCGTCCCCGGACCGCGAGAGTACACCTGTGGCGACCTTCAGTGGGCCGCAATTACTCCGGCGGCCTGCACGTCCACGAGGACATCGTTCCCGCCCACCACCGGCTCCGGCACGTCCGCTTCCTGCAGCGGACCCTTGTAGGTGGAGAATCGGAAGGCCATCATTTGGCAACACCGCGCCGCAGCGGAAGCGCAGTCAATCAGGGTGCGCCCTGTTGCCCTCGGCGCTGCCGGAACCGTCCGAAGCGACAAGCCCTGCCAAAACAGGGTAATTTTCTTATGTGACTTCTTCCGATTCCAAGACTCCGTTCTACATCACCACGGCCATCTCCTATCCCAACGGCGTGCCCCATATCGGCCACGCGTACGAGGCCATCGCCACTGATGCCATGGCACGCTTCAAGCGCCTGGACGGGTACGACGTCTTCTTCATGACGGGTACCGACGAGCACGGCCTGAAGATGCAGCAGTCCGCGGACAAGGAAGGCATCACTGCCAAGGAACTCGCGGACCGGAACTCTGCTGCCTTCCAACAGATGAGCCGGGACCTGAACATCTCCCACGACCGGTTCATCCGCACCACGGACAAGGACCACTACGCCGCCGCGCAGGCCATCTGGAAGCGGATGGAGGAGAAGGGTGACATCTACCTCTCCAAGTACGCCGGCTGGTACTCCGTCCGTGACGAGGCCTACTACTCCGAAGAAGAAACCGAGCTGCGTGAAGACGGCATCCGGTACTCCAAGGAGACGGAGACGGAACTGACCTGGACCGAAGAGGAAAGCTACTTCTTCCGCCTCTCCGCCTACCAGGACAAGCTGCTGGCCCTGTACGAGGCCCAGCCCGCCTTCGCCGCGCCGCAGTCCAAATTCAACGAGGTCATCAGCTTCGTCAAGGGCGGCCTGGAAGACCTCTCCATCTCCCGCACCACCTTCGACTGGGGTGTTCCGGTTCCGGGCAACTCCGAGCACGTTATGTACGTGTGGGTGGACGCGCTGACCAACTACCTCACCGGCGTCGGCTTCCCCGACACCGAGTCGGAGGCTTTCAAGAAGTACTGGCCGGCGGACGTGCATGTCATCGGCAAGGACATCTCGCGCTTCCACGCCATCTTCTGGCCCGCGTTCCTGATGTCCGCTGACCTTGAGCTGCCCAAGCGCGTCATGATCCACGGCTTCCTGCACAACAAGGGCGTCAAGATGTCCAAGTCGCTGGGCAACGTGGTGGCGCCCAAGGAATGGGCCGAGCAGTACGGGCTGGACTCGGTGCGGTTCTTCCTGCTGCGCGAGGTGCCTTTCGGCGGGGACGGTTCCTACAGCCACGAAGCAGTAGTGGGCCGGATGAACTCCGACCTGGCCAACAACCTGGGGAACCTGGCCCAGCGCTCGCTGTCCATGGTGGCGAAGAACTGCGGCGCCGCGGTGCCGCAGCCGGGGGAGTTCACCGCTGAGGACAAGGCGATCCTGGCCGCTGCCGGCGAGCTGCTGGAGATTTCCCGCAAGGCCTACGACGTCCAGGACTTCCACGGTGCGCTCGAAGCAACGTGGAAGGTCCTCGGGGATACGAACGCCTACTTCGCCGAGCAGGCACCCTGGGTGCTGCGGAAGACCGACGTCGAGCGCATGAACACGGTCCTGTACGTGACGCTGGAGGTGCTGCGGATCGTGGCCATCCTCATCCAGCCGGTCATGCCGGACAGCGCGGGCAAGCTGTTGACGGTGCTCGGCCAGGACGACGACGCCGCGCGGCAGTTCAGTGCGATCGCGACGCCGCTGGTGCCGGGCACGCCGCTGCCGGCTCCCGCTCCGATCTTCCCGAAGTACGAAGAGCCCGCGGAATAGCTACTGCCCGCTGGAACGACGAAAGCGCCCCTCTGAAGTTTCAGAGGGGCGCTTTTTGCGTACCGGAGCGTGCTGCGGCCGGGGGTTCCTTAGACCGAGATGCCGGTCAGGAAGCGTGCCGGCGCGGTCTCGGTCATCACCCGGGCCACGGTGTCCTGCTGCCGCCCGGCCATTTCCAGCATGTCCTTCAACCGGGGAACGTTGAACCGGTGGTCGTGGGCGGCAAGCGCCAGCAGGGTCCGCCACAGGCACTCCTTGGCCCGGACGATCGCCTGCAGGGATTCCAGCTCAAACTGCCCTGAGGTGCCGCCTCCGGTGCTCATCGGATTGATCGGACCCAGCCGCCCCGCAGCGGCACCCACCATGGACACTGCCTTCTTGAACTTGCTCCGCCGGTAGCCCAGCACCAGGATCAGCTGCTGCAGCTCGTCGCGTTCGTCCGAGATTTCCTTCTCCAGATCAGCGAAGGTCTGCTCATACTCGGAGCCTTCCCACGTGCGCCGGGCCGCACCGAAGAGACGCACTCCGGATTCGGCAGCCAGCAAATGGTCGTCCAGATACGCGGACAGTGACGCGTGCTCGGGTTTCCAGGCGGTTCCGGCGTCGGACATGGTTTGCTCCTTTAATCGGTACTGTCAGTCTGCTGAGTATCCTGTCAGATCCGCGCGGAGGCCGCGAGTTCCCTCAGCCGCTGATCGGCCCGGGAACCCGCGGCTGCCGGTTAGTCCGCCGCCAGCCCGGCCACCGGTGATAGCCGCGCGGCACGGCGGGCCGGCAGCACCGAAGCTGCCAGTCCGGCCAGGACGGCGACAGCGAGGACCGCGGCCAGCTGCAGCCAGGGAACAGCCACGGCTACGTCGGCAAAGGAACCGAGGGCGGACTTCGCGCCGAGCCAGCCGTAGCCGGCGCCGAGGACACAGCCCAGCAGGGCCGCAACACCGGCGATCAGCAGCGCCTCCAGGGCCAGCATGCCGCGCAGCTGCCCGCGTGTCAGCCCGAGAGCCCGCAGCAGGGACGATTCCCGGGTGCGTTCCAGCACCGACAGGGAGAGCGTATTGGCCACACCCACCAGGGCGATCATCACCGCCACCGCGAGCAGCCCGGTCACCACCATGAGCAGGACATCGATGACCTGTTCAAAGGCCATCCGTTCGATCACGGTGCCGGAGACCATGTATTCCTCCACGCCCAGCGCTTCGGCGAGTTCGGACTGCAGATCCTGCAGTTCGCCGTTGCTCAGTCCTTCCTGCACGGAGATCCATATCTGGGGCTGGAGATAGGCATCGCCGGCTGCCGGGACCCCGCCCAGGGCTGCGGCAGTTTCGGTACTGATCAGCGGCCGCATCTGGCCGCTGCCGCTGGCCACCACGTCCAGCTCAACGGTGGAAGCCGCGCCCTGGACGGTGACCGTGGAGGCGGTGGTGTTCTGCGGCATGAGGATCGTGCCCGGCGACAGCTTCAGGCTCTGGTCCTGCAGGACGGCTGCGGCGTCCGCGGGGTCCAGGGCGTATACGGCCTCCGCTGTGCCGTACATCTGCGTGGTTCCCACCACGGGCAGCAGGAAGGCTTCGGCTACGCCGTCCACGCCCCGCGCCGTCTGTGCGTCAGCGGCAGTCAGCGGCGTATCGCCCAGCACACCGCCGCGCACACTCACCTCCACGGGGAACTCCGCGGCCAGGACGCTGTCCAGCGAGGTCCGGGCGGTGGCAGCCCCTGTCATCATCATGGCCACGAGGGTCACGCCGATCAGCAGGGCCGAAGATGTTGCAGAAGTGCGCTGCGGGTTGCGCACCGCGTTGACGGCGGCGAGCTTGCCCGGTACGCCCAGCGGTGCAGCCAGGACGCCGACCGTGCGGACCAGGGACGGGACAAACAATGTGGCGCACATCAGGATGCCGACAAAGCTGAGCATGCCCCCGGGTACGGCAAAGAGCAGGTCGGAGATGACGGCGCCGTAACCGAGCAGCGCCCCGCCGCCCGCCAGCAACAGCAGCCCGATACCCAGCCGGACCCGGCCGCGCCGGGTGCCGGCACGGACGTCGTCGGCAGGGCGGAGGGCAGCCAGCGGAGCGACGGCGGTGGCAGAGCGCGCCGGAACCAGCGCCGACAGCAGTGTCAGCAGGACACCGATCACCAGGCCGGTGATGATGGCGGACGGGGCGACAGCCAGCGTGGCAAAACCGCTTTCCGGAATGCCCTTGAGATAGGCCACGATGGCCGCCACCAGGCCGATGGCTGCAGCCACCCCGGCGATCGAGGCGACAATCCCCACGAGGAGGGCTTCGGTAATGACGGAGCGCCGGATCTGCGAGCGGCTGGCTCCAATGCAGCGCAGCAGTGCCAGCTCCCGGGTCCGCTGGGCCACCAGCACCGAGAAGGTATTGGAGACCACGAGGGCGCAGACCAGGAGGGCCACGGCGGCGAAGGCCAAAAGGACCAGGGTCAGGGCGTCTTCGCCGCCGGTGAAACCTGCAACAACTTCATCCGTTTGCTCTGCCGAGGTGCGGACGGCGATGCCGTCCAGGCCGGCAGCAGTGAGGTCCTGCTCCAGCTCTGCGCGGACGCCGGAGGCAGATGAGCCGTCGGCAAGCGCCAGCTGGATGCTCGCGAAACCCCGGTCCGGGTCCGCGAACAGTGCTGCGGTTGCGGCCGAGGAGTAGAGCTGGGGCGTTCCCATCTGGGTGGGATCATTCGAGGCCGAGACGACGGCGCTGACCACCAGGTCAACGGTCCGGGAATCGGACGCTTCGTCGCCCGGCTGCACCGGGAGGATGGCGCCGATAGACAGACCGTGCCGGTCGGCGGTGGTCTGGTCCACCGCCACCTGGGTGTCGTTGGAGGGCAGCGTTCCCAGCGCCACGTCCACCGGCAGCAGTGCCGCCTCGTCAGGGGTGTTCGTCAGCATGGCGTACACCTTCTTCTTGCCGTCGTTGAAGGCGACAAAGGCCTGCTCCACCGGGTACACGGCGTCGACTCCTGCCGTGTTCCGCGCAGCGGCGGCGGCGTCGTCGCGCAGGACCACGCCGTCGTCGGTGAAGTATGGGGCCTCGCTGGTGAGGATCAGGTCGGCGTTGCGGAACCCTTCACCCACGCTTTCGGCCAGGGAAGCCTTCGAGGAGGAATTGATGACCAGGGTGGCGGTGAGGAATCCGACGGCGATCATCACGGCCAGGGAGACGGCGATGAAGCGGCGGGCATTCAGGCGCACCTGCGCCAGGGCTACCTGCAGCATGCTCAGGCTCCCAGTTTGGTCAGGGCGGCGAGCACGGTGTCCGGCGTCGGGTTGGCCAGTTCGCCCACCAGGGCGCCGTCGTTCATCAGGACAACGCGGTCTGCGTAGGAAGCGGCCACCGGGTCGTGGGTGACCATGATGATGCTCTGGCCCATTTCGCGGGTGGAGCGGCGCAGCAGGGAGAGCACTTCGGCGCCGGACTTCGAATCGAGGTTGCCGGTGGGTTCGTCGCCGAAGACCACGTGCGGGCGGGTGAGCAGGGCGCGGGCGACGGCGACGCGCTGCTGCTGGCCGCCGGAGAGCTCGTGGGGGCGGTGCTTGAGGCGGCCGGTGAGGCCCAAGATCTGCGTGATGGTGGACAGCCACTCGGCGTCCACCTTGCCGTTGGCCAGGGCAACGGGCAGCGTGATGTTCTGTTCAGCGGTGAGGGTGGGCACCAGGTTGAAGGACTGGAAGACGAAGCCCACGCTGTCCCGGCGCAGGCGGGTGAGCTCGGCGTCCTTCAGCGCGGTGATCTCGGTGTCGCCGATCCAGATGCGGCCCGAGTCAGCGGTGTCCAGGCCTGCCAGGCAATGCATGAGGGTGGACTTGCCGGACCCGGAGGGGCCCATGATGGCGGTGAAGGTGCCGGTCTCGAAGGTGACGTCGACGTTGGACAGGGCGTGGACGGCGGTGTCTCCGGAACCGTATGTCTTGTTCAGGGACCGGGCGGCCGCGGCAGCAGTGGTGCCGCCGGGCACGGGGGAGCGCTCAATAAGGGTTGTCATACCCCCTACGCTATTGGCCGGCCCGGAACCGCACATCGGATCAGGGGTGGGGAAACCCGGCGGCCGCTCTCATACCGTGGGCTGAGCCTTCCGTGCGCCTAACCCGCAGGCGGGAGCGGCCCGGCCAGCCGGTAGGACTCCAAAAGCAGCTCCTCGAGCTCGGCGGAGTCCACCCGGTCCAGCCGCACCAGGACCAGCTGCGGGGAGCGGTCGTGGTGCGGGGTCCAGTAATACGTGTCAGGGTCGGTGCCTGCGAGGGCCTCCCGTTCCGTGGTCTTCACGGTGAGGATGCCGTCCTCCCACATGCGCGCCATCAGGGCGCGGGCGAACCAGGCCGGCTGTTGCCAGCTCAGCCGTTCGGTCACCCCGGGCAGCGCCAGGCAAAAGGAACGGACGTCCGCTTCGCTGGACATGCGCACCTCCCGGGCTGGGCACTTCGGTGATTATGGAGCGACGATACCGGTCTCGTAGGCGATGACGACAGCCTGCACCCGGTCCCTGGCGCCGAGCTTGGCCAGGATATGGCCCACATGCGTCTTGACTGTGGCGTCGGAGAGGAACAAATGCGCGGCGATTTCAGGATTCGACAGGCCCTGCGCAATCAGCCCGAACACCTCGCGCTCGCGGGGGGTGAGGCGCTCGACGTCGGCGGCGTGCCGGCTGACCTCTGCGGTGGGCTCGCGCAGCAGGGGAGCCACATGGTCCAGCAGGCGGCGGGTGGTCGACGGTGCGATCACCGCATCACCGCGGTACACCGTCCGGATGGCCTCCAGCAGCTCCTCGGGGGGCGCGTCCTTGAGCAGGAAACCGCTGGCACCGGCCCGGATCGCCGACAGGGCGTACTCGTCCAGGTCGAAGGTGGTCAGGACCACCACTTTCAGGTCGACGTCGGTGGAACCCTTGGGCTGGGCAGCGGCGCGTTCCAGGAGCCGGGAGGTCGCTTCAATGCCGTCCATGCCGGGCATGCGGACGTCCATGAGGACGACGTCGGCGCGGACGGCTGCCAGTGCCTGCAGCGCCTCGCGGCCGTTGCCTGCCTCGGCCACCACCGTGAGGTCCGGCTGGGAATTGATCAGCATCTTGAAGCCGCCGCGGACCAGCTGCTGGTCATCGACCAGGGCCACCCGGATCGGGGCGGGTGTTTCGTCAGCGGGGTGGGGGGACAGGGTGCCGGTCATGCTCAGGCCTCCGTGTAGGGAATGAATGCCGTGACGCGGAATCCTCCGCCGGTCGCGGGTGCTGCATGCAGTGTTCCATCGTAGAGGGCAACCCGTTCGGCCATGCCGTTGATGCCCTGCCCCTGACCAGCGCCCGGGCCGGAGGCTGGGGCCGGGGCCTGCCGGGGAGGCCGGCCAGGATGCGGGGGAGCGGACTGCGGGACGTCCGCGCCTGCGCCCCGCCCGTCGTCGTGCACATTGATCTCAAGCCCGCGGGGCACCCACTGCAGGTCCACGCCCGCCTGCGCGCCCGGACCGGCGTGCTTGAGGACATTGGTCAGGGACTCCTGGATTACCCGGTAGGCGGTCAGCTCCGCGCCCGGGGGAAGCTGGCGCCGCATCGTTCCGGTCTCGGCCACCACCACCTCCAAACCGGCACGCTTGACCGCGTCCACCAGCGCACCGACGTCGGCCAGCGACGGCAGCGGACGGGTGGAGGCCAGCTCGTCGCCGCGGAGCACCCCGAGCAGCCGGCGCATTTCCCGCAGCGAGCCGCGGCCGGTTTCCGCGATGGTGGCCAGGGTCTTGGCGGCAATCTCCGGATCCTGTGCGCTCGCATACCGGGCGCCGTCGGCCTGGGTAATGATGACGGAGAGCGAGTGGGCCACGATGTCGTGCATTTCGCGGGCAATGTGAGTGCGCTCGTCTGCGGCCGCGAGATCGCGTTCCTGCTGGCGTTCCACCTCGAGCCGGCGGGCATGGTCCCGCAAGGCCTCCATCGCCAGACGGCGGGTGCGCGCCAGATCGCCGAAGGTCCAGGCCACCAGGACCACGGCTTCAAACGCCATGACGCTGAACGCATACACCACCACCTCGCTGGTGGAGGAAATATAGGGAAACCCGAAGTACCGCAGGATAAACAGGACGCAGCCGATGGCGGCCAGCATCAGACCGCCGAGGCTGGCCCATCGCGGCGCGTAGGCCGCCAACGCGTAGACGGTCAGGAGGGGCACGAAGTCGGCCGGTACAGGCATGTCGCTGAACAACACCTGGACCAGGCAGAAAGACGCGGTGATGCTGCCCGACAACACCGGCCGTGCCCGGCGCCAGGCGAGCGGGACAATAATTCCCAGCGAGAGGACAAAGTCCAGGGCAGGGTGCGGGCCTCCCAGGATCAGGGCGGGGAAGGCAAGGAAAAGGACACCACTGAGCATCAGGGTGAGATCAACCTTGAACGGGTTTGCCTGCGTCCAGGCATGGATTCGGCGGTGCACGAGCATGGACAACAACTTTAGGGCCTGCCGGCGGGCCAGCGCCTCATGCCACGGGTGGAGCCTCGGCCCTTCGTTTCATGAATCCACTATGTGAGACGGTTTGCCCGGATGGTGGACGTTCTTCCTAGACTGGCGGAATGAGCGAACAGCCCTCCACCGTTTCCCTGGCCGTCATTCCCGGCGACGGCATCGGCCCCGAAGTCACAGCCGAAGCCGTCAAGGTGCTGCAGGCGGTCACCGCCGGCGGTCCCGTCCGGTTCGATCTGACCGAATACCGGCTTGGTGCCGAGCACTGGCTCGCCACCGGAGAAACGCTGCCGGAGGAGACCCTGGAAGCACTCAAGGGCCACGATGCGATCCTGTTCGGCGCGGTGGGCGCTGCACCGGGGGACAAGAGCATGCCCTCGGGCCTCATTGAGCGGGAACTGCTGCTGAAGCTGCGGTTCAGCTTCGACCACTTCGTCAACCTCCGTCCGTCACGGCTCTACCCCGGCGTGGCCAGCCCGCTGGCCAACCCCGGAACCATCGATTTCATCGTGGTCCGCGAAGGCACCGAAGGTCCGTACACCGGCAACGGCGGCGTGCTCCGCGCGGGCACCCCGCAGGAAATCGCCACCGAGGTGTCCCTGAACACCGCCCACGGCGTCGAGCGCGTGGTCCGTGACGCCTTCCGCCGGGCCAACGACCGCCCGCGCAAAAAACTCACGCTGGTCCATAAGCACAACGTGCTGGTCAACGCCGGCCAACTGTGGAAGCGCACCGTGGAGGCCGTCGCAGCCGAGTTCCCCGAGGTCACCCACGACTACCTGCACGTGGACGCGGCAACCATCTTTATGGTGACGGACCCCGCACGCTTTGACGTGATTGTCACAGACAACCTGTTCGGCGACATCATCACCGACCTGGCTGCCGCGGTCACCGGCGGCATCGGCCTGGCCGCCTCCGGCAACCTGAACATGGACGGCACGTTCCCATCGATGTTCGAGCCGGTCCACGGGTCCGCCCCCGATATTGCAGGCCAGCAGAAGGCCGATCCCTCCGCCGCCATCCTCTCGGCGGCGCTCATGCTGCGCCATCTGGGGTTGGAGAAGGAGGCGGCCCGCGTCGAGCAGGCGGTGGAGGCCGACGTCGCCGCCCGCACCGGAGAGCCGCGGACGACGGCGGCCATCGGCAATGCGATAACCGCAGCCGTGTCATAAGCTCGGGACGTACCTGTAACCATTTTCGTCGGGCGGCCGCGCCGCCCACCGTGGAGGAAAAAATGCCTGTCAGCGCTCTGGAATTCACCCAGGAGCTATCCGCCCATCCGAAGCCGGCCGAAGAGCGGGCAGCCATTCTGGCCAACCCCGGATTCGGAGACTACTTCACGGACCACACCGCCGTCATCGACTACAAAACCGATGAAACCGGTACCGGCACCTGGCAAAACGCCCGGATCGAACCGTACGGTCCGATCCAGATGGATCCCGCGGCTGCAGTGCTGCACTACGGCCAGGAGATCTTCGAGGGCCTGAAGGCCTACCGCCACGCCGACGGCTCGGTCTGGACATTCCGCCCGGAAGCCAACGCCGCCCGCATGAATCTCTCCGCCCGCCGTTTGGCACTGCCGGAACTGCCCGAGGAACTCTTCCTGGAATCCCTGCGCCGGCTGGTCTCCGTGGATGCGGACTGGATCCCCGAAGGCGACGGCGCCGCCCTGTACCTGCGCCCGTTCATGATCGCCACCGAGGCGTTCCTGGGTGTGCGTCCCTCACGTGAGGTGTCCTACCGGGTTATTGCTTCGCCTGCCGGCAACTACTTCGGCGGCGAACTGAAGCCCGTATCCATCTGGCTCTCCACCAAGTACGCCCGCGCCGGCATCGGCGGCACCGGCGAAGCCAAGTGCGGCGGCAATTACGCCGCTTCCCTGATCGCCCAGATGGAAGGCGAAGCACACGGCTGCAAGCAGGTGCTGTTCCTGGATGCGGCCAATGACAACGCCGTGGAAGAACTCGGCGGCATGAACGTGTTCTTCGTCTTCAAGGACGGCTCACTGGTGACGCCGGCGCTGTCAGGCACCATCCTCCACGGCATCACCCGCTCCTCCGTGATCCAGCTGGGCCGCGACCGCGGCCTGAACGTCCAGGAACGCAAGATCACCCTGGACGAATGGCGCGACGGCGTAGCATCCGGAGACATCACCGAGGTCTTCGCCTGCGGCACGGCCGCCGTCATCACGCCGGTCGGGGAGCTGAAGTCCGAAACCGAGACCATTGGTTCGGCCGACGCCGTTGCCGGCCCGGTCACCCTGTCCATCCGCGAGCAGCTGCTCGGTGTCCAGACCGGCGCGGTCGAGGACACCCACGGCTGGCTCACCCGCCTGGCCTAGCCACAACGAAACGACGCCGATGCCCGCTCCCGCCCTGATCCGCAGCAGCCCGCTGACCCGCTTCGCCCTGGCACCGAACCCCGGTCCCATGAGCCTGAACGGAACCAACAGCTATGTCATTGCCGCGAACGGATCAGGGCGGGTGGCGGTGGTGGACCCCGGCCCCCTGGATGAAGGGCACCTGGCACTGCTGGCATCTGCGGGAGTGGTGGAGCTGGTGCTTATTACGCACCGGCATTCGGACCACACCGAAGCCAGCCGCCGCTTTGCCGAGCTGACCGGTGCCCCGGTCCGGGCGATGGACCCGGCCTTCTGCGTCGGTGGCGACCCGCTTATCGACGGCGAGGAACTGGTGGCCGGGGGAGTGGATATCCGCGTGGTCGCCACTCCCGGCCACACCTCGGACTCGGTCTGCTTCCACCTCCCGGGTGACGGCCCCTCGGGCTCGGTCCTGACGGGCGACACCATTCTGGGCAGGGGAACCACCGTGCTGGATTTCCCCGACGGAACCCTGGGCCAGTACTTCTCCAGCCTGGAACGGCTCTCCGAGCTGGGGCCGGCAACCGTCCTTCCCGGACATGGACCGGTGTTGTCTGATCTGAGCTCGGTAGTCCTGACCTACCGCGACCACCGCGAGGAACGCCTGGAACAGATCCGGGCCGCGCTGGCCGAAGCTGGTGCCGACGCCGGTGTCTCGACCGTGGCCGACCTTGTTTATGCGGAGGTGCCTGCGAACGTCCGTGGTGCAGCGGAGTTATCGGTCGCCGCGCAGTTGCACTACCTGCGGACGCAGGATCAGCTGCGGATTCAGGAACAAGGCTGACGGCAGGCCCCGCACTGCGGTCCGAGGGCGGGTTTTAGTAAAGTGCAGGAGGTCACACTCCGAGGGTTTGCACCGGCCGCAGGGGCTGTGTAAAGTTATGTGAGTTGCTCCGGTGAGCGCCTGAGAGACACTGCGAAGTGGATCTGCAAGTGAGACTCCCGGAACGAGCAGCAAAACCCAACACACGGTAACGGACAAGATCCGGATGCTTTGTGGCGGGTTCAGCCGGACAAAATGAAGTAACTTCGGGAATATCCCGAATTGCCAAATACGGTCCGGATGGAATAGAATAAAGAAACACTGCAGCGAAGAGAAAAGAAAAACAAGTAATTGTTTTCTCCGAGTATTTCGTATGCATCTGTTGTTTGAGAACTCAATAGTGTGCCAAGTTTATTGATACCAATTTATTTTAATTGGTTGAACTGGTTCTTCCGCCCACCCCGTGGGTGGGAAGGACTTTTTTAGCTGGTTTCGAATTTAGTGCAGGACCGTGCAGCCAATTTTCCTTGGCTCCGGTGCTGTGTCTGTAACACATTTACGGAGAGTTTGATCCTGGCTCAGGATGAACGCTGGCGGCGTGCTTAACACATGCAAGTCGAACGATGACTTTTGTGCTTGCACAAAATGATTAGTGGCGAACGGGTGAGTAACACGTGAGTAACCTGCCCTTAACTTCGGGATAAGCCTGGGAAACCGGGTCTAATACCGGATACAACGGACCACCGCATGGCGGTCCGTGGAAAGCTTTATGCGGTTTTGGATGGACTCGCGGCCTATCAGCTAGTTGGTTGGGGTAATGGCCCACCAAGGCGACGACGGGTAGCCGGCCTGAGAGGGTGACCGGCCACACTGGGACTGAGACACGGCCCAGACTCCTACGGGAGGCAGCAGTGGGGAATATTGCACAATGGGCGAAAGCCTGATGCAGCGACGCCGCGTGAGGGACGAAGGCCTTCGGGTTGTAAACCTCTTTCAGTAGGGAAGAAGCGAAAGTGACGGTACCTGCAGAAGAAGCGCCGGCTAACTACGTGCCAGCAGCCGCGGTAATACGTAGGGCGCAAGCGTTATCCGGAATTATTGGGCGTAAAGAGCTCGTAGGCGGTTTGTCGCGTCTGCTGTGAAAGCCCGGGGCTCAACCCCGGGTCTGCAGTGGGTACGGGCAGACTAGAGTGATGTAGGGGAGACTGGAATTCCTGGTGTAGCGGTGAAATGCGCAGATATCAGGAGGAACACCGATGGCGAAGGCAGGTCTCTGGGCATTAACTGACGCTGAGGAGCGAAAGCATGGGGAGCGAACAGGATTAGATACCCTGGTAGTCCATGCCGTAAACGTTGGGCACTAGGTGTGGGGGACATTCCACGTTTTCCGCGCCGTAGCTAACGCATTAAGTGCCCCGCCTGGGGAGTACGGCCGCAAGGCTAAAACTCAAAGGAATTGACGGGGGCCCGCACAAGCGGCGGAGCATGCGGATTAATTCGATGCAACGCGAAGAACCTTACCAAGACTTGACATGAACCGGAAAGGCCTGGAAACAGGTCCCCCACTTGTGGCCGGTTTACAGGTGGTGCATGGTTGTCGTCAGCTCGTGTCGTGAGATGTTGGGTTAAGTCCCGCAACGAGCGCAACCCTCGTTCTATGTTGCCAGCGCGTTATGGCGGGGACTCATAGGAGACTGCCGGGGTCAACTCGGAGGAAGGTGGGGACGACGTCAAATCATCATGCCCCTTATGTCTTGGGCTTCACGCATGCTACAATGGCCGGTACAAAGGGTTGCGATACTGTGAGGTGGAGCTAATCCCAAAAAGCCGGTCTCAGTTCGGATTGAGGTCTGCAACTCGACCTCATGAAGTTGGAGTCGCTAGTAATCGCAGATCAGCAACGCTGCGGTGAATACGTTCCCGGGCCTTGTACACACCGCCCGTCAAGTCACGAAAGTTGGTAACACCCGAAGCCGGTGGCCTAACCCCTTGTGGGAGGGAGCCGTCGAAGGTGGGACCGGCGATTGGGACTAAGTCGTAACAAGGTAGCCGTACCGGAAGGTGCGGCTGGATCACCTCCTTTCTAAGGAGCACCTCAAGGTCTGCGTCCTTCCACAGTGTTGGATGTGGTTCTTGCAGGAGATGCCCATATCGGAGACATATGTTCTCCGGTGGGTGCTCAAGGGTGGAATATCAATAAGCAGGTGCCCGGCGTTGAGCCTGGCAGCATCAGTACGTTTCATCCTTCGGGGTGGGACTGGAAAACGCTGCCGGTGTCTCGAGTACCGGGTTTTTCCGTTTGGCACACTGTTGGGTCCTGAGACAACAGGACCGAAGAATTCAAGCCTTTACAGGTCTGGAGGGACACGGTTTCGTGTTGTTTCTGATTGTTCCTGCGCAGGTCCAATGCTTCCACGGTGAATACGTGGTGGTGGCGGGGTGTGACGGGGTTGTTGTTTGAGAACTACATAGTGGACGCGAGCATCTTAAATTATTAAGTGCAATTTCAGATAAACCTGGTGACCGGTTTTACCGGTTTCCATGGTTTTCTCGATAGCGATAATATATTGATCTTTGTGGTCAAGTTTTTAAGGGCACACGGTGGATGCCTTGGCATCAGGAGCCGAAGAAGGACGTAGGAATCTGCGATAAGCCTGGGGGAGTTGATAACCGAGCGTTGATCCCAGGATGTCCGAATGGGGAAACCCCGCCCGGCGCGCGAGTGACCGGGTGACCCGCATCTGAACACATAGGGTGCGTGGAGGGAACGTGGGGAAGTGAAACATCTCAGTACCCACAGGAAGAGAAAACAACAGTGATTCCGTTAGTAGTGGCGAGCGAACGCGGAAGAGGCTAAACCAGTGGTGTGTGATAGCCGGCGGGCGTTGCATCACTGGGGTTGCGGGACTTTCCGTACCGATTCTGCCGGATTGGTGAAGTGAGTGCAGATGCATAGGTGAACTGGTTTGAAAGCCAGGCCGTAGAGGGTGTTAGCCCCGTAACCGGAATGTATGCTGCCGCTTGGAGAGGATCCCAAGTAGCACGGGGCCCGAGAAATCCCGTGCGAATCTGCCAGGACCACCTGGTAAGCCTAAATACTCCCTGATGACCGATAGCGGACAAGTACCGTGAGGGAAAGGTGAAAAGTACCCCGGGAGGGGAGTGAAACAGTACCTGAAACCGTGTGCCTACAATCCGTTGGAGCAGGGCAGTGCCACTTGTGGTGCTGTGCTTGTGACAGCGTGCCTTTTGAAGAATGAGCCTGCGAGTTAGTGTTACGTCGCGAGGTTAACCCGTGAGGGGAAGCCGTAGCGAAAGCGAGTCTGAATAGGGCGATGCAGTGGCGTGATCTAGACCCGAAGCGGAGTGATCTACCCATGGCCAGGTTGAAGCGCGTGTAAGAGCGCGTGGAGGACCGAACCCACTTCAGTTGAAAATGGAGGGGATGAGCTGTGGGTAGGGGTGAAAGGCCAATCAAACTCCGTGATAGCTGGTTCTCCCCGAAATGCATTTAGGTGCAGCGTTGCGTGTTTCTTACCGGAGGTAGAGCTACTGGATGGCTAATGGGCCCTACAAGGTTACTGACGTCAGCCAAACTCCGAATGCCGGTAAGTCAGAGCGCAGCAGTGAGACTGTGGGGGATAAGCTTCATAGTCGAGAGGGAAACAGCCCAGACCACCAACTAAGGCCCCTAAGCGTGTGCTAAGTGGGAAAGGATGTGGAGTTGCGAAGACAACCAGGAGGTTGGCTTAGAAGCAGCCATCCTTGAAAGAGTGCGTAATAGCTCACTGGTCAAGTGATTCCGCGCCGACAATGTAGCGGGGCTCAAGTACACCGCCGAAGTTGTGGCATTCAAATATTAGCCAAGCGGATGGTTTATCCATTTTCGTTCAAGCGTTTGGATGGGTAGGGGAGCGTCGTGTGGGCAGTGAAGTCGCGGTGTAAACCAGCGGTGGAGCCTACACGAGTGAGAATGCAGGCATGAGTAGCGAAAGACGGGTGAGAAACCCGTCCGCCGAATGATCAAGGGTTCCAGGGTCAAGCTAATCTGCCCTGGGTAAGTCGGGACCTAAGGCGAGGCCGACAGGCGTAGTCGATGGACAACGGGTTGATATTCCCGTACCGGCGAAAAACCGCCAATACCAAGCGGGGGATACTAACCGCCCAATACCTGACCGGCCGCCCTTGTGGCGACCCGGTTTTTGGTGGAGCGCGGGACCTGATCCTGGGAGGTAAGCGTATTAACAGGTGTGACGCAGGAAGGTAGCCGGGCCGGGCGATGGTTGTCCTGGTCTAAGGATGTAGGGTCAGCGATAGGTAAATCCGTTGCTGTGTCTTTGATGACGATACCTGAGATCTGATGGGACCCACTTTGGTGGGAATCCGGTGATCCTATGCTGCCTAGAAAAGCATCGGCGCGAGGTTTTAGCCGCCCGTACCCCAAACCGACACAGGTGATCAGGTAGAGAATACTAAGGCGATCGAGAGAATTATGGTTAAGGAACTCGGCAAAATGCCCCCGTAACTTCGGGAGAAGGGGGGCCCCAACCTTGAAGGACACAAGCTGTCCGGAGGGGATCAGGGCCGCAGAGACCAGGGGGAAGCGACTGTTTACTAAAAACACAGGTCCGTGCGAAGTCGCAAGACGATGTATACGGACTGACTCCTGCCCGGTGCTGGAAGGTTAAGAGGACCGGTTAGCCCTTACGGGCGAAGCTGGGAATTTAAGCCCCAGTAAACGGCGGTGGTAACTATAACCATCCTAAGGTAGCGAAATTCCTTGTCGGGTAAGTTCCGACCTGCACGAATGGAGTAACGACTTCCCCGCTGTCTCAACCATAAACTCGGCGAAATTGCAGTACGAGTAAAGATGCTCGTTACGCGCAGCAGGACGGAAAGACCCCGAGACCTTTACTATAGTTTGGTATTGATATTCGGTGTGGCTTGTGTAGGATAGGTGGGAGACTGTGAGACCCGGACGCCAGTTCGGGTGGAGTCATCGTTGAAATACCACTCTGGTCATACTGGATATCTAACTTCGGCCCGTAATCCGGGTCAGGGACAGTGCCTGATGGGTAGTTTAACTGGGGCGGTTGCCTCCTAAAGAGTAACGGAGGCGCCCAAAGGTTCCCTCAGCCTGGTTGGCAATCAGGTGGCGAGTGTAAGTGCACAAGGGAGCTTGACTGTGAGAGAGACATCTCAAGCAGGGACGAAAGTCGGGACTAGTGATCCGGCGGTACATTGTGGAATGGCCGTCGCTCAACGGATAAAAGGTACCTCGGGGATAACAGGCTGATCTTGCCCAAGAGTCCATATCGACGGCATGGTTTGGCACCTCGATGTCGGCTCGTCGCATCCTGGGGCTGGAGTAGGTCCCAAGGGTTGGGCTGTTCGCCCATTAAAGCGGTACGCGAGCTGGGTTTAGAACGTCGTGAGACAGTTCGGTCCCTATCCGCTGCGCGCGCAGGAAATTTGAGAAGGGCTGTCCTTAGTACGAGAGGACCGGGACGGACGAACCTCTGGTGTGTCAGTTGTACTGCCAAGTGCACCGCTGATTAGCTACGTTCGGATGGGATAACCGCTGAAAGCATCTAAGCGGGAAGCCCGCTTCGAGATGAGATTTCCATACACCTTGTGTGTGAGAGGCCCCCAGCCAGACCACTGGGTTGATAGGCCGGATGTGGAAGCGGGGACTAAAGACCCGTGAAGCTGACCGGTACTAATAGGCCGATAACTTACACCACAACCTCACCTGGACGGACACGACTTCAAACGGTCCGTCAAAGTATAAAGGGTGTTGTTAGATCATGTGCTGCTTGCGTCCACTATGTGGTTCCCGGATAACAAACCCGTGTGGTTTGTCACCGTGGAACCGGCACCAACGTACCCTTGCGGGTGTGTTTGTGCCGTATAATTACAGTTATATATTGCATCGAAACACTACGCGTGTTTTTGTTGTGACCATTGATTTCCCCTCACCCAGGTTTGTTATGGGTGGTGTGGGTGGAAGGGTTACGGCGGTCATAGCGTGGGGGAAACGCCCGGTCCCATTCCGAACCCGGAAGCTAAGACCCACAGCGCCGATGGTACTGCATCCGGGAGGATGTGGGAGAGTAGGTCACCGCCGGACAATATTTACGGTTGAAATACACCGGTTGTTCAGAGAGTAAGGCCCCGCATTCGTGCGGGGCCTTACTTGTTTAACCAGCAGCTCCATTGCCATCTGTACTGCTGTCGTCTGTACTGTTGCGTCGCCGGAGCCACACGGCTGCCGTGATCACGACGGGCAGCTGAGTAGCCCCGTACAAGACGTGGAATCCATAGTGGAACGGCGTCTGTGCCGGGTCGAAGGGCAGGGCCGGCAGCGGCAGCACGGTGAGGACAGCACCTATGAGATTCAATACTCCCAAGACAAGCAGCCCCCACGCTGCAACGGGCCGCCAGGCGGTGAGCCATAAGGCAACGAGTGCTGCAGTGAGCAGCAGCGGGAGGAAGGACTCCGGGCTCAGGAGGGTCTGGCCCGGAAGATCCGCCACATTGTGGATGAACAGACCCGCCCACCCCAGAACGGCAAACAAGGGGACCAAAATCACCATTTGCGGTATCTCCTTCCTCTCTTCGGAACTACTGCACCAGAGCAAAGCTTTCGTCTACTAGGCTTGTGGGCATGCGTATTGCTCGATTTGTACAAGACAGTGACCCAGCGTTCGGCGTCGTCGACGGCGATGAAGGGCATGAAGAAATTGCCGTCATCAAGGGCGATCCCTTCTTCTCCGGCGTTCAGCTCACCGGGGAGCGGCACAAGCTGGAGGACGTCCGTCTCCTGGCTCCGATCATCCCGCGCAGCAAGGTTGTGGGAATCGGCCGCAACTATGCCGACCACGCCAGCGAAATGGGCAACGAGGTACCGCCGGCACCCCTGATGTTCCTCAAGCCCAACACCTCGGTGATTGGCCCGAACGACCCCGTGGTGCTGCCCTCCTTCTCGGATGAAGTCTCCTATGAAGCAGAACTGGCAGTCGTCATCGGGCGTATCTGCAAGGATGTGCCGCTGGAACGGGTGGACGAAGTGATCTTTGGCTACACCTGCGCCAACGACCTCACCGCCCGCGATGCACAGCGCTCCGACGACCAGTGGGCCCGCGCCAAGGGCTTCGACACCTCCTGCCCGCTGGGGCCCTGGATCGAAACCGAGCTCGACACCGATGACCTGGCCATCCGCGGCTACCTTAACGGGCAGCTGGTCCAGGACGGCAATACCAGCGACATGATCTGGAGCGTCAAGGAACTGGTGGCCTACGTATCCCAGGCCTTCACCCTGCTGCCCGGCGACGTCATCCTCACCGGTACCCCGGCAGGCGTCGGCCTGATCTCCGACGGTGAGCGGTACGAAGTGGACATCGAGGGCATCGGCCGGCTGCTGAATACCGCCCGTAGCTGACCATGAGCACTTCCGGCGCCGGACCGGGGCGCAACCGCGCCCCGGTCCGGCGCTTTTTGCCGCCCGGAGTGGTGTGGGCCGCTGCCCTGCTGGCAGCGCCGTTCCTGAACGCCGACGGCGCCGCCGCCCTGGCCTGGGGTGCCGGGGCCGCTGTGCTGGTCAGCCTGTTCCCGTGGGCGCTGGTGCGGTTCCTGAACCTGCGCGGAGACCTGCGCCAAGGCCTCAGCCGGCTGGGTGCACCGCCGGTCATCCTTGGTGCCGCCGGAGCCTGCTACATGGTGTTGCTGATCATCCGATGGACCGAGGGCCCGCGCGCGCTGGCCGCCGTCCTGTTCTCCATGATCGCCGCGTATGCCATCACCGCCCTGGTGTCCCGGGTGATGCCGCTGGAATGGAAGGAGGTCACCTACGCGGCGGCCGCCGTCGTCCTCCCTGTTCTTCTCCTGGCGCTGTTTCCTGGCACCGCAGGGCTGTCCGCAGCCGCGGTCGCTGCAGGCCTGTGCGCGGCAGCACTCTTGTACGGCCGCCGGACAACTGCCGGCCGGACGGCCGCCGCCGCAGCAGTGGGACTGGCCGCCGGCGGGGGAGTCTTCCTCTGGCTGCTGGCGTACAGCCTCTAAACGTCCGGTCCCGCGGCACAAGAGACTAAACTGAAGAACATCATGACTAATCAGCCTTCACTTGCCGAACTGCCCACCGTCGATGACACCACGCCCGTGCGCGTGCGGTTCTGTCCGTCACCCACAGGGACCCCGCACGTGGGCCTGATCCGGACCGCATTGTTCAACTGGGCCTATGCCAAGCACACCGGCGGAACCATGGTGTTCCGCATCGAGGACACCGATACCGCCCGTGACAGCGAAGAGAGCTTCCTCCAGCTCCTGGACGCCCTCGACTGGCTGGGCATCACCTGGGATGAAGGCGTCAATGTGGGCGGGCCGCACGAGCCCTACCGCCAGTCCCAGCGCGGCGGGATCTACCAAGACGTCATCGCCAAGCTCAAGGATGCCGGGCACCTGTACGAGTCCTACTCCACCCCCGAGGAGATCGAGGCCCGGCACCGTGCCGCGGGCCGCGACATCAAACTCGGCTATGACAACTACGACCGAGAGCTGACCCCGGAGCAGATCGAGGCCTTCAAGGCCGAGGGTAGGCAGCCGGTGCTGCGCGTGCGCATGCCGGATGAGGACATCACCTTCAACGACCTGGTCCGCGGCGAAATCACCTTCAAGGCCGGCACCGTTCCCGACTTCGTGGTGGTCCGCGCCAACGGCGCCCCGCTCTACACGCTCGTGAACCCCGTTGATGATGCGCTCATGGGGATCACCCATGTGCTGCGCGGCGAGGACCTGCTCTCCTCCACCCCGCGCCAGATCGCGCTCTACCGCGCCCTGATCGACGTCGGAGTGGCCCAGTACATGCCGCTCTTCGGCCACCTGCCCTACGTCATGGGCGGCGGCAACAAGAAGCTCTCCAAGCGTGATCCGGAGTCGAGCCTCTTCCTGCACCGCGAACGCGGCTTCATCCCCGAAGGCCTGCTCAACTACCTTTCCCTGCTCGGCTGGTCGCTCTCCGCCGACGAGGACATCTTCACCGTCGATCAGCTGGTGGAGAAGTTCGACATCCATGATGTGCTGGCCAACCCGGCGCGCTTTGACCTGAAGAAGGCCGAGGCCATCAACGGCACCCACGTCCGCATGCTGGAGGCCGGAGACTTCCGCAACCGGCTGGTTCCCTACCTGCAGCAGGCCGGCCTGGTGGGGGAGACCCTCACCGCCCGCGAAGAGCAGATCCTCACCGAGGCTGCCCTGCTGATCCAGGAACGTATCACCCTGCTGGGCGAGGCCCCCGAGATGCTGGGCTTCCTGTTCAAGGCCGACGACGCCGTTGACGTAGCCGACGACGCCCGCAAGGGACTGCCCGCCAACCTCACCGAGGTGCTCGACGCAGCCCTGGCCGCACTGGAACCGGTAACGGACTGGACTGCCGAGAATATCCAGGCCGCCCTGCGCACCGCGCTGGTCGAGGAGATGGGCATCAAGCCGCGACTGGCATTCGGCCCGGTCCGCACCGCCGTTTCCGGCCGGCGAATCTCACCGCCGCTGTTTGAGTCCATGGTGATCCTGGGCAAGGAATCCTCGCTCGCACGGATCCGCGCCTTCCGCACCGCGGGCTAACTGCATGACACCGCAGCCGCAGGTCCACGGGGTGCTCTTCGACATCGATGAGACCCTCGTGGACCTGCAGGCCGCCATGGGCACCACACTTCGGACTCTGGCCGAGCAGGACCTGCCCCACTTCACCGAGACGGACTGGGCTGTGTACCAGGCCCTCTTCGCCGCGGACCCGCAGGGCTTTTACGACCAGTATCTGGCCGGCGAGCTGTCCTTCGCCGAACAACGCATCCGGCGCCTGCAGCACGCCCAGGTCAGCAGCGGCCTGCCAGAGCTTGACGACGACGCCGCGGAAGCGTGGAACGCCACCTACGAGTCAGTGTTGCCCCGGCACTTCCAAGCGTTCGACGACGTGGTCCCGCTGCTGGATGAGCTCGATGCCCGCGGCATTCCCTACGGGGCGGTGAGCAACAACGTGCACGACTACCAGCGGGCGAAGCTGGACGCCGCCGGTCTGCAGCGGATCGGGGTGCTCGTCGGCATCGACACTGTTGGAGTCGCCAAACCGGATCCGGCGATCTTCCTGGAGGGTGCACGCCTGCTCGGCACCGAGCCGGCGCAAACGTTCTACGTCGGGGACAACAGGCGGGTGGACGCCGAAGGCGCTGCTGACGCCGGCCTGCGGGGAGTCTGGCTGGACCGGCCGGGCAACCCCTCGCCCGTGCGCAGCGAAGCAGACGCCCGTCCGCTGCAGGGGATCTCCCGGATTGGCTCCCTGATGGAAGTGATCGGCCTAGTGGGGGCATGAACCGGCCGGTGTGCGGCTGCTGGGAGCGGTTTTGTACTTCCCCGGAAGGCGTGTATAGTTGTATCTCGTGCTGAGGGGTTGCAGCGGAGAGAAAATCCTCCAAAACAACCGAAAAGCGCAGTGGGATATGGTGTAATTGGCAACACATCGGTTTCTGGTACCGACATTCTAGGTTCGAGTCCTGGTATCCCAGCGGTTCTCATTTGATAAGTAATTATCGATTTGAAGATCAATGACAAGTGTGAAAAGCTTGTCGGGCTCAATTTTATAGTTGAGCAAATGGAAGCAAGACGCCTTAACGGGCAGAATGCTTGTGCTTTGGCCCCATCGTATAGCGGCCTAGTACGCTGCCCTCTCACGGCGGTAACGCGGGTTCGAATCCCGCTGGGGTCACCATCCAAACCAGCTCCGGAGTTTCTCCGGGGCTGGTTTTTTTGTACCCGTTTTCGGCCCGGTCCTTTCCCGTGACGCCCGTGATAAATTCCAGCAGGGACCGGTAGCGTTCCGATTCAGCTAAACCGAAGGAAACCCCCAGTGCCTACGGAAGCGCCAACAGTGGCGGACCTTGATGAAAAATCCCTCCTCGCGCGGATCTTCCCGCGGTTGGGCACACCCATCGCCCTGCTGGGGCCTGGGGACGATGCAGCTGTGATCGCCGCCGAAGACGGGCGGACCGTGATCTCCATCGACACCCTGGTCCAGGATGCCGATTTCCGACTGCTCTGGCCTTCCGGCTACCGCACCAGCGGTTTTGACGTCGGCTGGAAATGTGCGGCGCAGAACCTCTCCGACATTAATGCCATGGGCGCGGTGCCCACCTCCCTGGTGGTCAGCCTGACCCTTCCGGGCAGTACCGAGGTTGCCTGGGTGGAGGACCTCGCCGACGGACTCGCGGCGGCCATCCACGTCCTCGGCGCAACCGAGTGCTCCGTCGTCGGCGGGGACCTCGGCCGAGGCCGGGAAATCGTGGTCACCGCAGCCGTCACCGGCTCCCTGCAGGGACGGACTCCGGTGCTGCGCTCAGGCGCCCGGCCGGGCGACATTGTTGCCGTGGACGGAAGCCTGGGTCGGGCGGCAGGTGGCCTGGCTGTACTGGAAAGCCACGAGGATTATGCAGCCCTGATCGCCGACCCCACCGCTGAAAACCTTGCCTTGCTGGAACTGGCAACCAGCCAGTGCCGGCCCCGCCCACCCCTGGCCAGCGGCCCGCGTGCGGCGGAATCAGGTGCCACGGCCATGCTGGACATCTCGGACGGGCTGGTCCGCGATGCCGGGCGCATAGCCTCAGCCTCAGGGGTGGCCATCGAGTTGAACGCCGCAGCTGTTGCCCGGCACGCCGAGCCATTGCGGGCCGCCGCGTCGAGGTTGGGTGCCGACCCCCTGGACTGGGTCCTGGGCGGGGGAGAGGACCACGGGCTGCTGGCCTGCTTCCCGGCCGATTCCGAGCTCCCGGCGGGCTTTGAGCTGATCGGTGAAGTGCGAGACGGCGCTGGCGTCACCGTGGGCGGGCAGTCGCCGCAAACCATCGGCTGGGACCATTTCGGCGGGTAGCCAGGTGTGTCCGGTAGCCGGTTGCGCCAGGACGTTACCGCAGGATGTGCCGGCGGCGGACCCGCTCCGCCAGCGTGAGCAGCTCATCCCGCGACAGGTCCGGCAGCTGCTCCAGCTCGCGGATGAATTCGTCCAGGCTGGCGTTGGCCCGGGCCTTCAGGATCTCGCTGTAGTAGCCGACAATCACGCCCGTGGATAATGCCACCACAAGGATGCCGTAGAGCGAGACGAACACGGTCACCAGCCGGCCGAGCATGGTCACCGGCACCATGTCGCCATAGCCGATGGTGGTGAAGGATTCGAAGAGGAACCACAGGGCGTCACCGTAGTTGTGGATCTCCGGCTCCACCCGGGGGAGCACCAGCATGGCTCCGGCGAGTGCCAGCAGGAACCCGGTGAACACCCGTTCGGCGCCCGTGGCGCGGATGACGTTCCACAGCAAGCGCAGCCGTTTCATGGTTACCCCTCGAGTCGAAGGATTCCAGACTATGGCTGGTCGGTGTTTTTGCGCAGGGCCTCGGTAAGGGAGGCGGCCGCCCGGGTCACCACTTCGGCATGAATGCGGCCGGGCTGGCGCGTGAGGCGTTCGATCGGCCCGGAAATGGACACGGCGGCAATGACCCTTCCGGAGGGGCCGCGGACAGGGGCGGACACCGAGGCGACCCCCGGCTCGCGTTCGCCCAGGCTCTGCGCCCAGCCGCGCCGCCGCACGCCGGCGAGCACTGTGGGAGTGAAGCGGGCGTTGTGCAGGCCTTCGAGCAGGCGGTCATGATCCTCCCACGCCAATAGGCACTGGGCGGCGGATCCGGCCTTCATGGACAGCGACGTGCCCACCGGAATGGTGTCCCGCAGTCCGATCGGCCGTTCGGCCGAGGCGACACAGACCCGCCATTCCCCCTGCCGGCGGAACACCTGGGAGCTTTCACCGGTGGCGTCGCGCAGCGCCAGCAGCACCGGCCCGGAGGCGGCGATCAGGCGGTCCTCACCCGCGGCGGAGGCCAGCTCGACCAGCCGGCCGCCCAGCACAAAGCGTCCCTGGATGTCCCGGCCTACCAGCCGGTGGTGCGCCAGGGCGACGGCGAGGCGGTGCACGGTCGGCCTGGCCAGCCCGGTGGCGGTGACCAGCTGCGCCAGGGTGGTGGGGCCGGCCTCCAGCGCATCAAGTACGAGGGCTGCTTTGTCGATGACGCCCACGCCGCTGGCGGGGTTTCCGGTAATGTCCATGTGCTGATACTGCCGTCTCAGTATTTGAGATGCAAGTTGAAAAACTGGCGCGCCCACGGCCGGGACTGGTTCTCTTAAAACATCGACTCCGCGCGGCCGCTGTTCCGGCTCGCGGGAGGCACTTCACAAGGAGCATCGGCATGGGTGAGCACGCAGCAGGCAGGACGCTTGCAGAAAAAGTGTGGGACGAGCACGTGGTCGTCAAGGGCGAGGACGGTGCCCCCGACCTTCTCTACATCGATCTCCACCTCGTTCATGAGGTCACCTCACCGCAGGCCTTCGAAGGCCTGCGGCTGGCCGGCCGGAAGCTGCGGCGCCCGGACCTGACCATCGCCACCGAGGACCACAACACCCCCACGCTGGCGATCGACAAGCCGATCGCCGATCCGGTCAGCCGCACCCAGATCGAAACGCTGCGCGCCAACTGTGCCGAGTTCGGCGTCCGCCTCCATCCCCTCGGCGATGCCGAGCAGGGAATTGTCCATGTGGTGGGTCCGCAGCTGGGCCTGACCCAACCCGGCCAGACCGTGGTCTGCGGCGACTCCCACACCTCCACCCACGGAGCATTCGGCGCCCTGGCGATGGGCATCGGCACCTCCGAGGTGGAACATGTCATGGCCACCCAGACCCTGTCGCTGAAGCCCTTCAAGACCATGGCCGTGAACGTCGAGGGAACCCTGCGCCCCGGCGTCACCTCCAAGGACATCATCCTGGCCGTGATCGCCAAGATCGGCACCGGCGGCGGCCAGGGCTACGTGCTGGAATACCGTGGGTCAGCCATCCGGTCCCTGTCGATGGAGGCCCGGATGACCATCTGCAACATGTCCATCGAGGCCGGAGCCCGCGCGGGCATGGTGGCACCGGATGACACCACCTTCGCCTACCTGCAGCACAAGCCGCACGCGCCGCAGGGCGCTGACTGGGATGCCGCCGTCGCGCACTGGCGTTCCCTGGTGACCGACGACGACGCCGCCTTCGATGCCGAAGTGTTCCTGGACGCCGACACCCTCGAACCGTTTGTCACCTGGGGCACCAACCCCGGCCAGGGAGTCTCGCTCTCGGAGTCCGTTCCCTCTCCGGATGACTTCGCCGACGAAAACGCGAAGGCCGCAGCCGAACGGGCGCTCACCTATATGGACCTGGCGGCCGGCACGCCCATGAAGGACATCCGCGTGGACACCGTGTTCCTGGGCTCCTGTACCAACAGCCGGATCGAGGACCTGCGCATCGCCGCCGACATCATCCGTGGCCGGCAGAAGGATCCCGCCATCCGGATGATGGTGGTTCCCGGCTCGGCCCGTGTCCGCCTGGAAGCCGAGGCCGAAGGGCTGGACCGGGTCTTCAAGGACTTCGGCGCCGAGTGGCGCTTCGCCGGCTGCTCCATGTGCCTGGGCATGAACCCGGACCAGCTGGAACCGGGGGAGCGCTGCGCCTCCACCTCCAACCGCAACTTCGAAGGCCGGCAGGGCAAGGGCGGACGCACGCACCTGGTCTCACCGGTGGTGGCAGCGGCCACCGCGGTCCGCGGCACCCTGAGTTCGCCGTCGGACCTCGACCCCCTGCCCGGGGCGGCGGCAGCCGTTCCCGCAGCCCAGCCCGTCCAGCCTGCAGCGTAAGGAAGCCCGCCATGGAAAAAATCACCACCCACACCGGCATCGGCGTTCCGCTGCGGCAGTCCGATGTGGACACCGACCAGATCATCCCTGCGGTGTACCTCAAGCGCATCACCCGGACCGGCTTCGAGGATGCCCTCTTTGCCGGCTGGCGCAAGGACGAGAACTTCATCCTGAACCGCGAACCCTACAAATCGGGATCAGTCCTCGTTGCCGGGCCGGATTTCGGTACCGGTTCCTCGCGCGAACATGCCGTCTGGGCGCTGAAGGACTACGGCTTCCGGGCCGTGCTGTCCTCCCGCTTTGCCGACATTTTCCGGGGCAACTCCGGCAAGCAGGGCCTCGTTGCGGCGCAGCTGGCCCAGGACGACATCGAGCTCATCTGGAAAGTGCTGGAAAACTCCCCGGGCACTGAAGTCAGCGTGGACCTGGCCGCCCGCACCGTGGTCTGCGGATCGGTGACGGCGCCCTTCCAAATCGATGAATACACCCGGTGGCGGCTGCTTGAAGGATTGGATGATATTTCGCTCACCCTGCGCCACGAGTCGGATATCACAATGTTCGAGGCACACCGCCCATCCTTCAAACCGACAACGTTGCCGGCCCTGCGCTAGCGCCCCTGCAGGACGCCAAGAGAGCCCCGCCGGTTTCCGCCCCGGGCGGGGGACTCAGTAGGATTGATAGGCCCCCGACCCGGGGGCCTATCGGTTTTAACCCCTTGCGTACCCAGCCGGGACAAGAGCAGGAAACGGCCCGCGCACGGGGTGCCGATATTTCAGTATGTGGACGCTTGCTCCTATGCTTGAGTGCAGTCTCTCTTTGCTGTTGGGGCAATTTATGAAAAAAGAAATTAGGTGTTCATGGGTAGCGTTCTAACCATCCGTGGTGGAGTTCCTCTCACAGGAAAAGTCCCCGTCCGCGGAGCGAAGAACCTCGTTCCCAAGGCCATGGTCGCAGCACTGCTGGGCAACAGCCCTTCACTGCTGCGCAACGTTCCGGAAATCAAGGACGTTGAGGTAGTCACCTCGCTGTTGAAGCTGCACGGCGTCGAGGTTACCAAGGACCCCGTGACCGGTGACCTGACCATGGATCCACAGAACGCGAAGACGGCGGCCTCCAAGGACATCGACGCCCACGCCGGTGATTCCCGGATTCCGATCCTGCTCTGCGGTCCGTTGATGCACAGCCTCGGCGAGGCCTTTATCCCGGATCTGGGCGGCTGCAAAATCGGCGACCGGCCGATCGATTTCCATCTCCAGATGCTGCGGAACTTCGGTGCCGTGGTGGAGAAGCGTCCCGGCGGTATTTCCATTTCCGCGCCCAAGGGCCTCACGGGTGCCAAGGTGGAACTGCCCTACCCGAGCGTCGGTGCCACCGAGCAGGTGCTGCTGACCGCCGTCAAGGCCGTGGGGATCACTGAGCTGCGCGGTGCCGCAGTGGAGCCCGAGATCCTGGACCTCATTGCCGTGCTGCAGAAGATGGGCGCGATCATCACGGTCCAGACGGACCGCGTGATCCGCATCGAGGGTGTCTCCGAGCTGAGCGGATACAACCACCGCGCCCTGCCCGACCGCAACGAAGCCGCCTCCTGGGCCTCCGCTGCCCTGGTCACCAAGGGTGACATTTACGTGGAAGGCGCGTCGCAGCAGGATCTCACGGCCTTCCTGAACACCTACCGCAAAGTGGGCGGGGCATTCGACGTCGACGACGGCGGGATCCGCTTCTACCATCCCGGCGGGGCGCTAAACCCGCTGGTGCTGGAAACCGATGTCCACCCCGGCTTCATGACCGACTGGCAGCAGCCGCTGGTGGTTGCCCTGACCCAGGCTGAAGGCGTGTCGATTGTCCACGAAACGGTTTACGAGAACCGTTTCGGCTTCACGGAGGCCCTGATCCGCATGGGCGCGAACATCCAGGTCCACCGCGAGTGTCTCGGCAGCGTCCCGTGCCGCTTCGGCCAGCGGAATTTCCTGCACTCGGCTGTCATCTCCGGCCCCGTAAAGCTCAAGGGTGCCGACATCGACATTCCGGATCTCCGCGGCGGCTTCAGCCACCTCATCGCAGCCTTGGCTGCCGAGGGCACCTCACGGGTGACAGGGATTGAACTGATCAACCGCGGCTACGAGCATTTCCTCGACAAGCTTGAGGGGCTCGGGGCGGACTTCGACGTCACTCCGGCTTCAGCCGAAGCAAGGTAGCCGCCGCCATGCCTGAGTCGGTCAAATCGCGGGTGGCGTTCGCCCTGTTGGCGAACAGCATGCGGCCGGTGATGAATCTGCTGCTGAGCAAGCAGTGGGAAGGGTTGGAAAACCTGCCCCGGGACACCGGATTCATCGCCTGCCCCAACCATGTGACAGAGATCGACCCGGTAGTAGTGGGGCATTTCTTCTACAACCAGAAGATCATGCCCCACTATCTGGCCAAGGCATCGCTGTTTAAGGTGCCCGTTTTCGGAGCGGCTCTTCGTGCCACCAACCAAGTGCCGGTTGAGCGCGTCACCACCGGAGCCTCGGCGTCCCTGACCAGTGCCCGCAAAGTGATCGATACCGGGGGAGCGCTCATCGTCTACCCCGAAGGAACGCTGACCCGGGACCCGGACCTCTGGCCCATGCGCGGACGGACCGGAGCCGCCCGGCTGGCGTTGCAGACAGGCGCCCCGGTGATTCCGGTGGCGCATTGGGGTGCCGAGGCACTGGTGCCCCGCTACAGCAAGCGCCTGAGGCTGTTTCCGCGCAAGACAGTGCGGCTGCGCGTTGGTGCTCCGGTGGACATGTCCGACCTGCGGGGTCAGCCAATGACGAAGGCACTGCTGGATACCGCTACAGAGCGGATCATGAACAGCCTCACCGAGATGGTTGCCGAGCTGCGGAACGAAAAGGCCCCCATCACCCGCTGGGATCCGGCCATCAAGGGCCAAGCTGCCACCGGCAGGAATTTTGAGCATCCCCGGGATTTTGAGCAGCCCAGGGTTACCAAGCAGGACGGAACGGAAGAGAAATGACCCCCCGCAACGACTACCCCTCAACCGTGGCGGTACTTGGCGCCGGCAGCTGGGGAACCACCTTCGCCAAGATCGTGGCCGACGCCGGGGCTGAACGCCGCACCGACGTCCGGCTCTGGGCCCGCCGCCCGGAAATTGCCGCCGAGATCAATGACGGACACCGCAACACCCAGTACCTCAAGGACACGGTGCTGCCCGGAAACCTCACCGCGTCCGCCGACCCCGCAGAAGTGCTCAAGGGCGCCGAACTCGTGGTGCTGGCGGTTCCCGCGCAGACCCTGCGCGCCCAGCTGCGCCAGATCAGGGACCTGATCCCGGCAGGCGCCGTCGTCGTGTCCCTGATGAAGGGACTGGAAGTCGGTACCGACTCACGGATGAGCCAGGTCATCGAGCAGGAGTTGCATT
Organism: Arthrobacter jiangjiafuii; assembly: GCF_018622995.1. Classification (NCBI taxonomy): domain Bacteria; kingdom Bacillati; phylum Actinomycetota; class Actinomycetes; order Micrococcales; family Micrococcaceae; genus Arthrobacter; species Arthrobacter jiangjiafuii. Next base: position 2,438,927 of record NZ_CP076022.1, on the reverse strand, counting down.
GGCCCGAAGACCGGGTGGCGGTCATTTCCGGGCCGAACCTGGCCATGGAAATCGCCAACCGGCAGCCGACGGCGTCAGTGGTGGCCTGCTCTGACCTGGACACCGCGGCCTGGATCGCGCGGGCGTGCACCGCTCCGTACTTCCGCCCGTACACCAACACCGACGTGGTGGGCACGGAAATCGGCGGCATCGTCAAGAACGTTATTGCCCTGGCCGTGGGCATCTGCGAAGGCAAGGGCATGGGGGATAACACCAAGGCCTCGGTGATGACCCGCGGCCTGGCCGAAACCACCCGGCTCGCGCTGGCGCTGGGCGGCAGTGCCGAAACCATGTCCGGGCTGGCCGGTATGGGCGACCTCATCGCCACCTGCTCCTCGCCGCTTTCACGCAACCACACGGCCGGCCGGCTCCTGGCCCAGGGCCTGACGCTGGAGGAAGTCAACGCTTCCATGAAGCAGACAGCGGAAGGCATCAAATCCGCGCAGGCAGTCCTGGACCGGGCCACCCAGCTTGGCGTCTACATGCCGATCACCGAAAACGTTGTGGCCGTGCTGCAGGGCGCCATATCCGTTGATGAACTGGGGCCGCGCCTGCTGTCCCGCGAACTGAAATCCGAAGGTGTGCACACCCCGTGACCATTGAGCCCCTGAACCCCGAGACCGGTGTTGTCCCAGGCACCGCCGATTCTGATGGCACCGGCCGCCGCCCCCGCGTCGCCGTGCTGTTCGGCGGCCGGTCCAGCGAACATTCGGTGAGCTGCGTGACCGCCGCCGGCGTGCTGGAAGCCATCGACCGCAATAAGTACGACGTCGTTCCCGTGGGCATCGCGCGCAACGGCCAGTGGTCCCTGGTGTCGGCGGATCCGTCCACCTGGTCCCTGCGGTCGCAGACACTGCCCGAGGTGACGGTCGGCACCGAGTCCGTGGTGCTCTCCGCGGACGGCACAAGTTCCGAACTAGTGGCCCACGCCGACGGCACCCTGCCGCGCAGCCTGGGCCGCATCGACGTCGTCTTCCCCGTGCTGCACGGACCGTTCGGCGAGGACGGAACCCTGCAGGGCATGCTGGAGATGGCGGATATCCGATACGTCGGCGCCGGCGTCCTGGCGTCGGCAGTGGGAATGGACAAGCACTTCATGAAGGTGGTGTTTGAATCCGCCGGGCTGAAGGTTGGACCCTACGAGGTCATCACGGACCGGCAGTGGCAGAAGGACGCCTCCGCCGCCCTGGAGCGCGCAGCGCGGCTGACGTTCCCGCTGTTTGTGAAACCGGCACGCGGTGGCTCCTCCATGGGCATCACCCGGGTCACGGATCCGACCGGTCTGCGGGCCGCGGTGGAAACGGCACGTGAACACGACCCGAAGGTTGTCGTCGAGGCCGGCATCACCGGCCGCGAGATCGAGGTGGCAGTCCTGCAGGGCCGCGGTACCGATGATCCCCGCACCAGCCACCCCGGCGAAATCGCCGTGCAGCACGGCGGACACGAATGGTATGACTTCGAAGCCAAGTATGTGGACGGCACGGCAGCTGAGCTCAGCTGCCCGGCCGACCTGCCGGCGGAAATCTCCGAGCGGGTCCGCGCCCTGGCTGCTCTCGGGTTTGAGGCCGTGGGCGCCGAGGGCCTGTCCCGGGTGGACTTCTTCTACACGCCGGAGGGGGAGCTGATCATCAATGAGATCAACACCATGCCCGGCTTCACCCCGGTCAGCATGTACCCGCAGATGTGGGCCAAATCCGGACTGCAGTACACCGAACTGATCGACGAACTCATCTCCCTGGCGCTGGAGCGGAAAACCGGACTGCGCTAGTCGCAGACGGCGCAGGTCCCCGCGGGGCCGCTACTGCGCGGGCAGCTGGAGATCGTTGCTGCTGACGCACTCGCGCGTCGGCTCGATCCGCGACACAGCGTTTTCCAGCTGTACCAGCAGGGTTGATGAGGAAACCTCTTCCGGATTGAACACCACTTCGATGGCTGGTTCCCGGCCGTAAGTGGTGGCGGTCCACATGGTTTCCTCTTCCTGCAGGATCCAGTCGATTCCGTTGACCGTGGCGCACTGCTCGGTGGTGGGGCCGGGAACCGGAACCCCGCACCGCAGGATGATCTTCGAGGGGTCGCCCCAGGCCGCACTGGACTGGCTGTCCGTCTCACGCTGCTGCTCGTCCGCCAATACGGACGGCAGGGAAACCATGACAATCGCGCAGTCCGGATTCGCGGCGTCGGCCGCCGGTTCGACGTCGGCGATCGGAGTGCAGGCCGTAAGGGCGGCTGCGAGAGTAAGGAGGGCTGCCGGCAGGGCAACGCGGGAGGAGAACATGCCTTCAAGGTTATCCGGCGAAGATGCACAGCCCGGAATCGGAGGATCGCGCCGGGACCGCTAGGCTTCTACTGCAGCTACCGGCTGCAGCTGACAGAGGGAGTTTTTGTGGCGCAGTACATTCAGGAGGATTACGAGGCACCGGTCAAGCGGCGTCGCGGGCATCCGATCCGCAACCTGTTCATGGTCCTGATCGTCCTCTTGGTCATCGCTGCCCTGGTGGCCGGAGGCTACCTCTGGAACCTGGCCCGCAGCTTCGACAGCGGCACCACGACCATAGACAATGCCCTTCCGGCCGAGAGTCCGTTGAAGGACCCGGCGGCGGGGGATTCGCAGAACATACTCCTGATCGGCAGCGACACCCGCGATCCGGCGTCCGACGACGCCCGTTCCGACACCATGATGCTGGTTCACCTGCCCGGGGACCGCAGCGGCGTCTACGTGATGTCGATCATGCGTGACACCTGGACCGAGATTCCCGGCTACGGCGAGCACAAGATCAATGCGGCCATGGCCTTTGGCGGAGTTCCCCTGGTGGTGGATACCGTCCAGACGCTCTTCGATGCCCCGATCGACCACGTGGCCATCATTGATTTTGAGGGCTTCAAGGGCCTGACCGATGCGCTCGGGGGAGTCGAGGTGAACAACCCGGCGGCTTTTACCTCCAGCGGAGAAAGCGGCGAGTACTTCCCTGCAGGAACCGTTTCCCTGGAGGGGGACTCCGCGCTGAGCTTTGTGCGGGAGCGGTATGCCTTTACCGACGGTGACTACCAGCGGGTGCGCAACCAGCAGGCCTTTGTCAGGGGCCTCCTGGGAACAATGCTGACCAAAGAGACCTTGACCAGCCCCGGAACCATCAACAAGTCAGTAGCCGAGATAGCCCCGTACCTCAGTGTGGATGAGGAACTGGATGCGGCCGCCGCAGGAGGCCTTGCCTTCTCACTGCGTAACGTCCGCAACGCCGACATCTCAATGTTCACCCTGCCGACCCAGGGCGTGGGAACGTCCAGCGACGGGCAGTCGATTGTGATCAAGGACGAGACCGCCATCGCGGAAATAGCCGATGCTTTGGACAGCGATGCCATGGAACAGTACTTTGAGGCCCACAATGCGGGAGTTTGACATGCGGGCCGGCGGTTGGAAGCGGCGGGCCGGAACAGCTGTAATGGCTGCCGCACTCCTTACCTCCTTGACTGCCGGCCCGGCTCTGGCGCAGGAGGAAGGTGAACCACCTGCCGAGGCACCGGTTGAAAGTCCAGCTGTGCCGCAGTTGCCGCCCGTTGAGGAGCAGCCACCTGCTCCCGCACCGGAACCCGTTCCGGCTCCGGTTCCGGCTCCGGTGCCGGCACCTGCCCCCGCACCGGCTCCTGTGACTGAAGCGGCGCCCAAGCCTGTGCCGGCACCCGCTCCGGCCGCCATCGACCCGGCTACCGGATTCGCAGTTGACGGTGGCACCGGGTTTTTGATTCATCCGGACACCGGTTGGCTGATCGAGGGAGGAACCGGATACCTTATCGATCCCGGGACTCTGTTGTATACGGACTTCAAGTGGGACGCGGCGACCGGGGTGGTGACACCTCTATCGGATGACGAGGAAACTGCCAGCCCTTCGCCGTCTGCCTCGTCAAGTACCTCCCCGTCGCCCTCGCCAACGGCTACCCAGAAAGTTTCGGCCTCACCCTCACCGACCGCCCTTGCGGCTGCAGCCAGCAGCGACACAGGAAAGACCTTCGGGACCAGCTGGCTGGTACGTGTCGTGGTCATCCTGGGGCTCGTTGGTGCTGGCGTTCTCTACTACGTGCGGCTAAGCGGCTCCTCAACTGTCAAGGGTGCAGGCAAGGGATAGCGGGTGACGCGGTAGACTGTCACGGTCTTATATAGCGGTGCCGTATTGCGCCAGTCCGGGGGGAAGTCTTTTTGCGAGTTCTGTTGCTCACCCATTCCTACTCGCCGGAGCACAGCCCCCCGCAGCGGCGGTGGACGCAGATCATCCGCTCCTTCCGGCAGCAGGACTGGGACGTCGACGTCGTCGCCCCCGTCGCCCACGCTCCACATGGGCGGCGTACGCTGCCGAAATCCGACGCAGGCCGGGCCTTCCGCCGCGATACTGGCGTATTCGGAGAACACGTTCGCCGGGTGCCCTACCTCTGGCACCGCACCACCCGGCTGGGGCGCCTCGCGGACCACCTTGTGTCGGCCGCCTGCAGCGTTCCGGCAGCTCTCCTGGGCCCCAAACCCGATGTGGTGATCGTCACCGTCCCTAGCCTCCCTATCCTGGGTGCCGGATACCTGGCCGCTCGCCTGCTGCGGAAGCCCCTGGTCGTGGACATGCGGGATGCGTGGCCGGACATTGCCCGCGACGCGCGCCTGGTTCCCGGCAGCGCCAAAGGCCTGGCCGAGCGCGTTATCGTCGCGATCCAGGACCGTGCGGACCTGGTCGTCACCGTCACCTACGGCTTTGCGCAGACGCTGCGGGACCGGGGACTGGGCAACGTGGCGACCGTCAGCAACGGGGTTGACGTGTCAGTCCGCGAGTTGCTCCGGCCGCCGCCGGAAGAGGCAGAGTTCCTCAGCGTGCTCTATCTTGGCAACCACGGCGAAAGCCAACGGCTGGACGTCGTCATTCGGGCCGCCGCCCTGGCCCGGGACTGCGTCCGGTTGCATCTGGTGGGGCACGGCGTCCAGCGCCGCGAACTCATGGCTCTCGCCAGGGAGCTCGATGCGCCGGTGGTTTTCCACGACCCGGCAGTGGGTGCCGAGGTAATGGAGCATTACCGGCAGGCGGACACCTGTGTGGTGTCGCTGCGCGATGACTGGAAGTCCTTCGAAACCACCATCCCGTCGAAAACCTACGAGGTCCTCGCTGTGGGCAGGCATGTCACCGGGATCGTGCTCGGCGAAGCCCGCAAGATCATTGAAGAAGCAGGCGCCGGCGACGTCGTGTCAGCGCATCCCGAGAAGGTTGCCCAGCTGTGGCGGGCACTGGCAGCTGACCGGTCCATGCTCCTGACCGGAACCTCGGGGCGCGACTGGATCAACGACAACGCCAACGTGGACGCCCTGGCTGAGGCTTATGCCGGCCTGCTGACCACCCTGGTCAACGGGGTCACCGCCCCGTGAGCCGCCTTGTTAGTCTCCTGCGCAACCTTCGCCTGGCCGGAGGAACCGCCGTCGAGCACTTCGGGGACGATCCGGTGGTGCTTGCCCTGCAGATCTCACGCCGCCTCCGGCCTCGCGTGCTCCGGCCGCTGCTTAGTGCCGCTGCACATATGCCCGGCCAGGGAACTCTGGCCTCGCTGGAAGCCATGCTGAGCGGGAACAAAAACCGGCTGGAAGCCAACCTCATCAGCTGTGCACAAGCCAGCGCCCCGGCAGGCCGGAAGCTGCGGATGGCGGATCTGGCCACAGCTGCCGGCCTGCCGGAACTGGCGGCTACCCTGCTGGCGGGCGTTAGCCCCACCGCCCGCGGACGGCGGGGAACAGCTGCCAGGCTGCACTGGTACAACGGGGACATGAACGGTGCGGTCCGCGCCTTGGACGGCGGATCGGCCCGGGAAACCGCACAGCAGTGCAGACTCGCTGCCGAAGCGCGGGTTTTTGCAGGTTGGAAGCCCGAGCTGGCCGCCGTGCCGGGCTATCAGCCCCACCCGCAGACTGTGCTCCATGTGCTCACCAATTCGCTGCCGCACACGCAGAGCGGATACGCGCAGCGCACCCATTCCCTACTGAAGGCGCAGTTGGACCTCGGCTGGGACGTCCATGCCGTGACCCGGCTGGGTTATCCCGTGCAGATTGGGAAGCTGGCCGCCGGCGACACGGACGTGATAAACGGCGTCACATACCACCGGCTGCTGCCGGCCCGCATGCCGTTCGGCATGGACCGCCGGCTGCAGCGCCAGGCGGAAGACATGCTGGCACTGGCGCTGGTCCTGCGCCCTGCCGTTCTGCACACCACCACGCACTTCACCAACGGCCTGGTGACCGCCGCGGTGGCTGACGCTCTGGGTATTCCCTGGGTGTATGAGGTCCGGGGTCAGCTGGCCGATACCTGGGCATCCACTCGGTCCGATGATGCCCGGAGCAGTCAGCGTTACCTTGATTTCAAGGCGTGCGAGGCACGGGTCATGAACGGCGCATCGCTGGTCCCCACCCTGGGCACAGCCATGGCGGAAGAGATCACGGCGGCGGGAGTGGACCCCGCCAAACTGGTCCTCCTGCCCAACGCGGTGGGGGAGTACTACCTCAATGAACCGCTGTCACCGCGCGACGCCAGGAGAAAGCTGGGGCTGCCCCAGGACCCGGAAATTATCGGAACGGTGAGCAGTCTGGTTGACTATGAAGGCTTGGATGACCTGCTGCGGGCCTTCGCACTGCTCGCGCCGGAGCATCCACAACTGACCTGCCTGATCGCCGGAGACGGCTCAGCTGCCCCCGGGTTGAAAGCCCTCGCGGCCGAGCTGGGGATCAACGGCAGGGTCTTGTTCCCGGGCCGTGTATCCCGCGAGAACGCACATTTGTATCATCAGGCACTCGATGTATTTGTGGTGCCCCGGAAGGATCTGAACGTGACACGAGCGGTTACCCCGCTGAAACCCGTCGAAGCCATGGCATGCCGCACCCCCGTGGTCGCGAGCAGCCTGCCGGCACTTCGGGAATTGGTGAACGACGGCGACAACGGCGCCTTGGCTGCGCCAGAGGACCCGTCGTCCCTGGCCGCGTCGCTGGACCGGCTCCTGGCCGATCCATCCCTGCGCGACCGGCTCGGCGCCAACGGGCGGGCGCAGGTTCTGGCTACCCGGACCTGGCACGCCAACGCCAAGCTGTGTCTGGACAAATATGACTCACTGACGGTTGCCGCCTGATGGCGGGTGCTAAGGCGGGTGCTAGGGGAGACAGCCAGGTGAAACCCCTGTCCGTGGACGTCCGCGGACTCCAGCGTGTGGGGGCTCGGCCCGGTTTTGTGGACTATGCCATCTCGGTGTGGAACTACCGCGCGTTCGTTTTTTACGACGCGAAGGCGCGCGTGCAGAGCGGCAACCGCAGGGACCGGCTGGGCAGCATGTGGCTGATCCTGAACCCGGTGCTGAACGGGCTGACATACTTCCTGATCTTCGGGCTGCTGCTTGGAACAGGCGGTGGCATTGAGAACTTCATCGGCTACCTGGTGATTGGAATCTTCCTTTTCCAGTACAGCTCGCGCGCCATCACCAACGGCGGCCGCTCGATCCAGCAGAACCGGGCCGTCATTCAGGCCTTCACCTTTCCGCGGGCAACGCTGCCCATCGCCGTGAACCTGCGGGAACTTCTGGCAAACATCCCGGTTTTCATCGTCATGGTCCTGATCGTTCTCGTTATCCCGCCCACCGAGGAAATCACATGGCTGGGGCTGCTGATCATTCCGGCGCTGCTGCTGCAGAGCATCTTCAACCTGGGGGTGGGACTCATCCTTGCCCGCGTCATTTCCAAGGTTAATGACGTGGTGCATCTCCTGAGCTTCGCGCTGCGGGCCTGGATGTATGCGTCCGCGGTGTTCTACTCCTATGAGCGCTTCATAGACCAACCCGTGCTCTTGGAAATCATCAAACTGAATCCGCTGTTCAACGTCCTGGACATCGTCCGCGATGTGCTGCTGTACAGCACGGTACCGGACTGGCAGTCCTGGGCCATTCTCAGCTGCTGGGCCTTCGGCGCCCTAGCTATCGGAGCTGTGTACTTCTGGCGTGCGGAGGAAACCTATGGACGCGATTAAGGACCTGGAATATCTCCGGGAGGATCCGTGCATCGTCATCGACGAAGTGAGCATGCGCTACCGCGTGACCTCCAGTGAGGCGCCGGCAGCGGATAACACCTCCAGCGGAACGGGGCGCATCCTGCGCAGGGTGCTGGCGAAACCGAACCTGGTCACGGTCAATGCGCTGAACCCGATGTCGCTGGTGGCGGTCCGGGGAGAATCCATCGGCATCGTAGGCCGCAACGGATCCGGCAAGAGCACGCTCATGAAGCTCATCAGCGGACAGGTCAAACCGAGCACGGGTGCTGTCTACGCGGTCAGCACCCCGGTCATGCTCGGTGTTAACGCGGCTCTGGTCTCGGAGCTGCCGGGTGACCACAACGTGGTGCTGGGCTGCCTGGCGATGGGCTTAAGCCGGGCAGAGATCGCTGAGAAGTTTGACGAAATCGTCGAACTCTCCGGCCTGGAAAAAGCCATTCACCTGCCCATGCGGTCATACTCCTCGGGCATGGCATCGAGGCTTCGATTTGCCATTGCCGCAAGCATCGATCCGGAAATCCTCCTCATTGATGAGGCGCTGAACACCGGTGACGCCCAGTTTGCGGACCGCAGCAAGAAGCGCATGGATGAGCTGCGCGCCAAAGCAGGCTGCGTTTTTCTTGTCAGCCACAGCCTGGACACCATTCTCGAAATGTGCACCCGGGTTGTCTGGATGGACAAGGGCGATCTGCTGATGGACGGCGAGCCCAAGGCCGTGGTGAAGGCCTACAAGGATTTCACCAGGCATCTGTCCAAGGGCAATAACATCACAGCGGCGAACCTACGGGCTACTGCCATGGAGGCCCTCACCGTGACCCGGGTCATGGAACGGTCCACCGGGCGCCGCAGCACGAGGGGACAGTAGATGCGCATGCTGGCTGACCTTCGGACCGGGCTCTGGCACCTTCGCGCCGGCGGCCCCGCCCAGGTCCGGGACTGGAAAATCCGAAGCCGTGCCGAACGGGGCTTCGCGGATCCCGCCAACCCCCGCGGGGTGGAGGCAGGCTGGATCGGCCGGGGATCAAACCGGCGGCTGTCCATTCCGGCGGCGCCGCTGCCGGCGCCGGTACCCCGCCGCAGTGACCTCACAGTTGGCGTGATTCTGGACGAGTTCTCCGCCATGGCGTTTGCCTATGAGTGGAATACTGTCGCCCTGGACCCCGTCTCCTGGCAGCAGCAGATGACGGACTCCGCCGTGGATCTGGTGTTCATTGAATCCGCCTGGGCTGGCAACATCCGGCTCTGGCGCGGCAAGCTCGCCGGGCCCACTGGTCCAGCCCCCGAACTGGTGCAGTTGCTGCAGTGGAGTCGCGAACAGGGCATTCCCACGGTCTTCTGGAACAAGGAAGACCCGCCCCACTACGAAGACTTCCTGCCGGCGGCGGCGCTCTTCGATCATGTATTCACTTCCGACGTGCGCCGGGTGCCGTTCTACCGGCAGGACCTTGGCCACGAGAACATCGCGGTCCTTCCCTTTGCAGCACAGCCCGCCATCCACAACCCGGTTCGCCCGCGGCACGGCCGGCATTCCCGGGACATTGCCTTTGCCGGCATGTACTTTGCGCACAAGTATCCGGAGCGCCGGGAGCAGATGGACCTGTTGCTGGGCGGAGCCATGGATGCCTCGGCCAGACTGCCCACCGGGTTGGAAATCTTCTCCCGGAAGCTGGGCGGCGACGCCAACTACCAGTTCCCCGAGCCGCTGAACTCCCGCGTGGTTGGCTCGCTGAGCTACGCGCAGATGCTTTCGGCTTACAAAGCGTACAAAGTGTTCCTGAACGTCAATTCGGTGGTGGACTCACCGAGTATGTGCGCCCGGCGGATCTTTGAAATCAGCGCCGCGGGCACTCCTGTTATCAGTACGCCCAGCGCCGCTGTCGAGCAGTTCTTCGCTCGGACGGAAGTTCCGGTGGCACACACACGGGAGGAAGCAGCGGCGCTGAGCCGCGGCCTGGCCAACAATCCGGAGTACAACGACCGCACCGTCCATCTGGCCCAGCGCCGCATCTGGGAACAGCACACCTACGCGCACCGGGCCGAAACCGTCCTGGCGGCTGCTCTTCCGGACCAGGGTCGGCCGCTTAGCCGGCCCACCGTCTCGGCATTGGTGCCGACCATCCGCCCGCACCAGTTGGAGAGCCTGTTCGCCACCCTCGCCCGGCAGCAAGGCGTAGATGTCGAGCTGGTGCTCCTCACCCACGGTTTCGAACTGGAGCCGGGACAGCTGGAGCAGCTGCAGGCTCAGCACGGACTGACCAAGGTGCAGGTGCTGACCGCCGGGCGAGAGGTTTCCCTGGGCGAGTGCCTGAACCGGTGCGCGGCCGCCGCCAGCGGCGATGTGGTGGCGAAGATGGATGATGACGATCACTACGGCCCCCACTACCTCAGCGACCAGCTGCACGCCCTGCACTACTCCGGGGCGGACATCGTTGGTAAGCAGGCGCACTACATGCACCTGCGCAGTTCCAACGCCACGGTGCTGCGTTTCGGGAACCGGGAACACCGGTACACCGACTTTGTCATGGGCCCCACCATCGTGGCCCGCCGGAGCCTTGTCCTGGAGCTGCCCTTCCCTGCACTGGGACTAGGCGAGGACACCGGTTTCCTGCGGCAGGCAGCCGAAGCCGGCAAACGCATCTACTCATCAGACCGTTTCAACTATTTTCAGGTCCGGGAAGCATCCGGACATACTTGGCAGGTCGACGACGCCACTCTGGTGGCCTCAGGAGATGTGAAATTTTATGGGGGACCACGTGAACACACAGACATATAACGCCGGTGAGGCGGCAACTGACATCGCCGCCGTCGCTGTCGTCGGCCTCGGCTACATCGGGCTGCCCACCGCGGCCATCCTGGCCGGCAAGGGCCTGAAAGTGATTGGCGTTGACGTCAATCCGTACACCGTGGAAGCAGTCAACGAGGGTCGGGTTCCCTTCGTGGAGCCTGACCTGGGCGTGCACGTGGCAGGAGCGGTGAGTCAGGGCTTCCTCAAAGCGCAGGGAAACATGCCGGAAGCGGACGCGTACATCGTGGCCGTTCCGACCCCGTTCAAGGACGATAAGACCGCGGACCTGGTTTACGTGGAGCAGGCAGCCCGGAACATTGCTGCGCGGATCAGACCCGGCAACCTGGTCATCTTGGAATCAACCTCACCCCCCGGCACCACACGGCGGATGGCAGACGTAATCCTCGAGCTGCGCCCCGATCTGGCAGCCAAGGCGAACGACGGCGAAGACGCCGTCCTATTCGCACACTGCCCTGAGCGGGTGCTGCCCGGCCGGATCATGATTGAACTGGTCACCAATGACCGCATCATCGGCGGGCTCACACCGGAAGCGGCATCCGCCGCGGCGGGCCTCTACAGCATCTTCTGCCAGGGAAGCATCCACCTCACCGATGCAGCCACGGCCGAGATGGCCAAACTGGTGGAGAACGCCTACCGCGACGTGAACATTGCGTTCGCCAACGAGCTTTCCGTGATCAGCGACAACCTCGGAATTGACGTGTGGAACCTGATCGAACTGGCCAACCACCACCCGCGCGTGAATATTCTGCAGCCCGGCCCTGGGGTGGGTGGCCACTGCATCGCGGTGGATCCGTGGTTCATTGTGTCGGCGGACCCGGAGAACTCGCGCCTGATCCGCACCGCCCGGGAGGTCAACGACGCCAAGCCCGGCCACGTCGTCGCAGAGGTGAATGCAGCCGTCGCAGGGATCGCTGAGCCCGTCATCGCAGCCCTGGGGCTGGCGTTCAAAGCGAACGTTGATGACACCCGGGAATCTCCCGCCGTGGAGATTGTCCGCAGGCTGGCGCTGGAAAACCGCGCTGCCCGGATTATGGTCGGGCTGTCCTTCCCCGGAGCCACGCTTCCCGAAGAACTGGTCCAACTGCCAAACGTGACCGTGACGGCCACCGGTGACGCCGTTGCCGCCGCCGACGCCGTGGTCCTTTTGGTGGACCACGACGCGTTCCGGGAAATCCGCCCGGAGCAGCTGGCCGGAAAAGCAGTCATTGACACAAGGGGATTCTGGCGCACCACGGTATGAGCAGATTTGCCAAACGGCTCGCCTCGGCCGGCGCGGACCTTCATCCGGCGCTGAAGGCGCGGGTCCGCCGCACGGTGGCGCGCAGCGGCCGCCAGGCCCACGGGCTGTTGAGCGTGGTGGTGCCCATGTACAACGTGGCACCCTATCTGGAGCGCTGCCTCACCAGCCTTGTGAACCAGAGCTACGTGAATCTGGAAATCCTGGTTGTCGATGACGGTTCCACCGACGAATCCGTGGCAATAGCCGCCGGGTACGCCCGGTACGACCGGCGGATCCGCGTCCTGAGGCTGCCGCACGGCGGCAACGGGAGAGCGCGCAACACCGCGATCGCCGCAACCCGCGGCGAGTTCCTCACCTTCGCAGACGCCGACGACGTCGTACCCGGTAACGCCTACGCGCTCATGATGGCGACGCTGGCAGAAACCGGATCCGATTTCTGCGTGGGATCGTACGGCAGAATCCGGGGGAGCAAAAAGACGCCGGTCCGGCTGGCCGAAAGAATCCATGCGCAGACCCGCACCGGCGTTACCGTGGCGGATCACCCGGCCGTCGTTGACGACGTGTTCCTGTGGAACAAAGTCTTCCGCCGCCGGTTCTGGGACCAGCATGTCGGCGCCATGCCCGAGGGCATCCGGTATGAGGACCAGGAAACCACCGCCCGGGCCTACCTGCGCGCCGCGTCCTTCGACGTCTTGGCCGAGACCGTCTACTGGTGGAGGATCCGTGAAGACGGTTCCTCCATCACGCAGGCCAAATACCTGCTGCAGGACCTGCAGGACCGGCTGTCCGTGGCCAGCGATGTCACGGCGCTCTTTGAAACGGAGGCACCGCCTTCGGCCCGAGCCCACTGGTACCGGCGGCTGCTCGGATCGGATCTGATCCCTTACATCGAGCAGGTGCCCGACGTCGACGAGGACTTTTGGCAGCAGCTTCACGACGGGGTCCGGAGCCTCTACGCCGCCGGAGAGCGGCACCTTGAAGACATTGATCCGCAGGCGCGCGTCCTGCTGCACCTGGCCGCCGGCGGCCGGCGCGAGGACATCCGGCGTGCCGTGGTGGACCGGATCAACAACGGCACCGCAAGCCCGCTCGTGTTCGAGAACGGACGGATCTTCGCCGAGCCGCCCCTGCTTCAGGTTCTTGATGTGCCTGTGGACCGCGGATTGCTGGAAGTCCTTCCGGCGCACCTTGAACTGGTGGCGGCCCTCGAGCCGCCGGTTATGAAGAACGACGGTGGTGCCACCGTTCACGGGTACGCCTGCCTGCGCAACGTGGACCTGCGCCGCACCGCCGTGAGCCTCGCCGCAGGTGTTCCCGGGCCTCACGGCTTCCAGCCGCTGGAACTTCACCGCCGGACGGATCCGGAGCTCGACGTGGTCTCCGGCGACCGGAACTGCAGCTATGCCGACTCGGCGTTTGACCTGCGGCTGGAATCCCCGCTGCCACTGAAGCTGATCCTGCGCGCCGAAGTGGACGGACACCGCGTGGAACGCACGGTGCCCCTGCCCGCACCGTCACCCGCCGGGCGCATGCCGGCGTCCCGCTCCACGACCGCCGGGCCGGCAGTCACCGGGTTCACCGCCGGCCCGGATGCCGACGTCGTTGAGGTGGTCGTGGCTGCAGCCCCGGCGACAGCCAGCTACGCCCTGGTCACCGCACGCTTCCGCATCCCGGCCAGTGATGCCACTCCGTTGCCCGACGGCGGGCTCCGGCTGCGGTTCCCGCTCGACGCCGCGCAATGGGGGAGGGAACTGCCGGCACCGCCCTCGGGCTCCTACACGCTGCGCTGGCGGATTGGGGGAGCAGCCGGGCCACAGGACCCGGCCGTTCCGGTGGCAGAAGATACGGCCCGCAGCTTCACCAGCACCCTGGTCCCCGCGGCACGCGTGCGCGCACTGCGGACGGCTGCCGGTGCCATGGCCGTCACCATCGCCGCCCCGCTGGCAGACACCGAGACCGGCACCTTCAACCAGTACCGGCTGCGGCGCGAGGTGTTCGGCGCCGAGGCGGTACCTCCGGCACTCACGCCCGGCATCTTCTTCGAGAGTTTCGGCGGGAAAAGCTGCACCGACAGTCCCCGGGCCATCTCCGATTACCTGGCCGCCACCGGCTTCGACGAACCCCTCTACTGGTCCGTAGCGGACCTTTCCGTCCCGGTTCCGGACTACGCGGTGCCGTTGCTGCAGGGATCGGCGCAGTGGTACGAGAAACTCGCGTCCACGCGGCGGCTGGTGAACAACAACAACTTCCCCTGGTACTTCCGCAAATCCCCGGGCCAGTTCTACCTGCAGACCTGGCACGGAACCCCCCTGAAGAAAATCGGGCTGGACGTGCCGCAGCGGGTGCTCTCCCTGTCCTACCGGGATCTGATGGCGCGGGAGGCGCAATGGTGGGACCTGCTGCTGGCGCAGAATGACTTTGCCGCCGCCACGCTGCCTGTCGCGCTGGGCTACAGCGGAAAGGTGCTCACCGCAGGATATCCGCGCAACGATGCCCTCTTGCATCCGGAGGCCGGGCAGACCCGGAACACGGTGCGCACGCTGCTCGGTATCCCCACGGGTCAGAAGGTGCTGCTCTACGCCCCCACCTGGCGTGACAGCGCCCGGGACGGGGCCGGCCGCTCGGACTGGGTAGGGTTCCTCGACGTGGCCGAAGCCAGCCGGCAGCTGGGGCCGGGCTGGACCTTCCTGATCCGCGGCCACCACAACGTGGCCGGCCAGCGACGGCTGGACGAGCATCCCGCCGCGATCGATGTGACGGACCACCCCGAGGTCAACGACCTGTATCTTGCCTCGGATGCGCTTGTGACTGACTATTCCTCGGCGATGTTCGACTACGCGGTGCTGCAGCAGCCAATCCTTCTGCTGGCACCTGACCTGGGGGAATACAGGAACTCGCGGGGGCTGTATCTGGACCCTGCGGAGGTTCTGCCGGCCACGCTGGCCTCAAACTCCGCTGAGCTCATTGACGCTCTGATTCACCGGCTGACCGCACCCGATCCCGGCGCTTCCGATTTCGCCAACCGTTTTGCCTCCGCCGATCAAGGCATATCGGCAGGGGCAGCGGCCGCTGCACTGCTGACTGCCGTTCCCCAATTAAACGCAACTGGAGACCACCGTGGCTAAGGGCCAATTTTCCCTCGTAGTGGCGCTGTACAACGTGGCCGAGTATGTGCCGGCGTTTCTGAAGTCGCTGGAGATCCAAAGCTATCCGGTCGAGGATCTGGACATCGTTGTCATAGATGACGGATCCACCGACGAGTCGGCTCAGCTGGTGGCGCAATGGGCACAGTCGCGGCCCAACGTCCGGCTGGTTCGCAAAACGAACGGGGGCCCCGGTTCGGCGCGCAACGCCGGACTGGACCTGATCCGGAACGAGTGGGTGACGTTCTGCGATCCCGACGATGCCTTCCATCCCGGATACTTCGAGCGGATTGCCGATTTCATAACCCGTGACACGCAGCAGTCGGCGCAGATGCTCACCGGACGTCTTGTCCAGTTCAATGACGCATCTCTGCAGACGTCGCAGGGCCATCTGCTGAACCGGAAGTTCCGTCTCGGTGACCAACTGGTGGACCTGGACCTGAACCCGGAATGCATCCACATGCATGGACCGACCACCTTCCTCCGCAGGGAGGTCCTCGACACGCACAATCTGCGTTTCGACGAGCGGATCCGCCCCAAGTTCGAGGACGCCCATCTCATCGGCCGCTATCTGGCATCAGTATCCCGCCCGGTTGTCGGGCTGGTGGCCTCGGCCAGTTACTATTACCGCCGGCAGCGTCAGAGCGGCGCGTCACTGGTGCAGGGAACTTGGGGAGATCCCCGCGCCTACAGCGATCTTCCCGAGCATGGCTGGCTGGGGATGCTTGAGGCAGTGCGCGAAAGCGCCGGGCAGGTTCCGCACTGGGCGCAGTACATGGTGCTCTATGACCTGGTCTGGTTCTACATCGATGACAAGCGGATGCACAGCGACACCGGCTCGGCGACACCAGAGCAGCAAACCAACATGCACCGCCTGCTGGAGAGCATTATTGCGCTGATCGACCAGGACGTTATCGACACGTTCAGCGTGGTCAGCCAGGGCTGGCTGTTCCACAACATTCTCCGCTCCCATTACAAGGGCCTCCGCACCACAGCCCGGTCAATCGTCGAAGGGTCGACGGATCCGGTGCAAGAGGTCACCACCTACCACTACCTCTACCAAGATGCCCTGCCGCATGAGGAGTTCGACGTCGACGGCGTTCCTCGCGCCCCGGTGGCAGCGAAGGTGATGGAGCACCGGGTACTGGGACGGATCCTGATCCGCGAACGGATCCTGGTGCTGCCGTCCGGCGAGGAAACCCGGATCCGGCTCGACGGAGTGGACGCGACCATCTCGACCGGCCGCGGAGTTCCACTGCAGGCCGGCCGGAAACCTGCGCCCGCTTCCTATCTGCAGCTGGCGCGGGGCCCCGGGACTTCGGCGGGAAGAACCGGGCAGATTTCCCGGAAGCTGGCCAGAGCACGCGCAAGCTTTACCGTCCGGGGCGTCCTGAGCGGGCAGTCCAGCTCCCGGACGGCTGCAGCGGCAGCCAACCGGATCCTCACCCGGCAGCTCAAAGCCGTGGCCGCAAAACGGCGGTCAGCAGCCGATCGCGCCCTGATCCGCCAGGCCCACACGGAGCAGGTTCAAGCGCGGTACAAGGACGCCTGGCTGCTCATGGACCGGATCGACCGGGCCGATGACAACGCCGAACACCTGTACCGGTACCTCAGGCAGCACCGGCCGGACATCAACGCCTTCTTTGTGATCGAACAGGACTGCCCGGACTGGCCCCGGCTGCAGGCCGACGGCTTCCGCCTGGTTCCCTACGGCTCGGACAAATCGGTGCTCCTGGCCCTGAACGCTGCCTACAAGCTGTCCTCGCACGCCAACTGGAACGTCGAGTATCCGGTGAGCCGGGAGCGTTTTGGCGACGGGGAGGCCAAATTCATCTACCTCCAGCACGGCATCATTAAGGATGACATGTCCCGCTGGATCAACGGCAAGAACATCGGGGTGATGGTCACGACCACCCACGGTGAATACGAGTCCATTGCCGGAGACAATAGCGTATACCGGCTGTCGGGCCACCAGAGCAAGCTTGTCGGTCTGCCCCGCTACGATGCCCTGCGCACCGCTGCGCTGGCCACCCCCGTCGGACAGCGCCGCAATGTCCTGATAGCGCCAACCTGGCGCCAGTATGTAAAGAAGGTCATCGAAGTCTGCGAAACTCCTGCGGAGGCAGCCCTGGCCTTTGAAGCGACGGACTTCGGCGCGAACTGGATGGCGTTGCTGCGCTCCACGGAGTTGAAGGAGCTGAGCGTCAACTCCGATCTGAGCGTGGTCTTCATGCCCCACCCGGAGTTTGAATTCGTGGTGCCGTATCTGGACCTTCCGGAGTATGTGCAGGCCGTGAGATACCGCGATGTCAGCGTGCAGGATGAACTGGTCAAGGCCCACACCATGATCACTGACCATTCCTCCATCGCCTTCGACGCCGCCTACGCCGGGAGCAACGTCGTTTACATGCATTTTGACGGTGACGAGATCTTCCGAGGCAAACATGTGTACCGGAAGGGATATTTCGACTACACCCTGCACGGTTTCGGCCCCGTGACGCCGGACGTTGATGGCGCGTTGAGGGAGCTGAAACGCATTGTTGCCGCTGGTTCGGTCCGTGAGCAGCTGTACGAGGAGCGGGTGAGGGCAACGTTCCCGTTCTGGGATTCGCGGTCCTGTGAGCGGATTACCGTGGCCGTGGAGAATCTTGGGCGTCCGTGGAATCAGCAGCATTCCCTCACGGGAGTCCCGCAGACGACTGGCCGCACTCAGCCGACGGGCAACACTAAATGAAAAGTGCTGACTGGCTCAGGCGGGGTGTGAAGGGTCTACGGCAGCGGGTAGGGGCGGAGTCCGCGAAATCCGGGCCGCAGGTGCCGGCTGCCTGGTCGGCACCGCTCATGGATCCTGTACCCGCCCCGGAACCGGATGCGGCTGCGCTGCGCAGTTGGCTGGACACAGTGTCCACTGCCGCCGCCGTGGTGGAGGCGGAAGCTTCGGACGCCGAGGCCCGGCACTGGTATGGGCAGCGGCTGGCTGATCTGAAGAAGCACGTGGAATACGTCCAGCACAGCGGACCGGACCAGTTCAACACCTTGCGGCAGTTTGTCCGTGCTGTACTTCAAGGCACGACGGGACAATACGCCCTGCAAAACTCCCTGGAGGTCCATCAGCGGGTACTGCTCTCATTGCTCGCAGAGGGGCGACGCGACGACGTTCTTCTGGTGCTCGCCGATCTGCAGGACTATGGCGCGAGCTATCCCCTTGAGGAAGCAGCGGGGTCAGCCTGTTCTGCGACCGCCGTGCCGCCGTATCTGGCCCAGTTGAGCAAACCCGTTGACCCTTCACTGCTCAGCTTATGCGCAGTTGATTTGCCGCTGTCTTCACGGGTGACTGGCTTCGCCTGGAGCGACGCGGGAGCGTTGGAAATTCAGGGCTGGGCCTACCTTCCCGGGATAGATCCTGCGGACTGCACCCTTGAGGTAGGGCTGCGGCACTCCGGCTCAAGCTGCGTGTCCGCGCTCGCGGTCAGCAGGGACCAGGACCCCCGCATTGACATTCCAGCTGCGGACCGCTGGCAGTCGTACGCCGGGGCGGCCTTCACCGCAACGGTGGAGTCGCGTGCTCTGTCGGAGCTGCAGCAGGATTCCGGCGGGGCATCCGAATGGGCGGTGCACGTGACGCTTCGCGCCGGGGATATTTCCGTGTCCGACGTGATCCGGACCCGGGACCCGGACACCCTTCCGCGGCGGCTTCCGGTCGGCCCATTCACGGATGACCGCACACGCATTATCGGGCTGATGGACGGAGCCCAGGGCCTGCGGCTGAAGGCCGTCCGCTATTCATGTACGACAGCTGCCGTGGAGGTAGCCGGCAGTGTGGTGCTGGTGCGCTTTGAACGCTCGGCTGGCCCCGTGCCTGCTGCGCTCCATCTGGCTGTTGCCGGCGAACCGCCGGTGGAGTTCCGCCCGGACCTTTCCGGCTCTGTGTTCAGCGTAGATGCTGCAGCAGTCCCCGGCAGCCTGCCCGCCGGCACTGCGGAACAACGCTGGACGGTCAAGGCACTCCTGCCGAACGGCAGAACGGAGCCACTGGGGTGGGCCGGCAGCAGCGACACTCTGGCTGCTGCTTCAGATCCTACGGCGGCGCTGCGCACCGAGTGCACCGGCTACGGATATCTGCAGGTAGTGCTGCGCCCCGAACGCGTGACCCTGAGCAATGCGGCTGTAAGTGCCGATGGTATGTCACTGGTCTTGGACGGACGGCTGGGCTGTTTATCGGATCAGCCGCATGCGGCGCCGCCGGAGTTGCTGCTCAGAACTGACCGCAACGACGTCAGGCCGCTTTCCGCCGGTTGGCTGGACGGCCATGGCAGTTTCCGTACTGTGTTTCCCCTGACCCAGGACAAATGGGGGCTGGGGGAGAGTGCTCTGGAATCAGGGCACTACCGCGTGTTGCGAACTGTGACAGATGAAAATGGCCGGGTCCGTGCCGTGCGGGTGCCTGCCCTGGGATCGCTGCTCGCTGAGTTGCCCCTTCGGGCCCTGTTGGAGCTGACGAGCCTGGAACTGGTGGGGGAGGGGAACGAACAGGACCTGGTGCTGAGGGTTTCCGCTCCGCGAACTGCCGACGAGCGCACGGCGCGAAACCGTGCCCGGCTGATCTCTGACTATTCCGGGTCTGCTGAGCCCATGGACCGGGGGAGCGTGCTCTTTGAAACCTTCGACGGCAAGTTCTGCTCCGACAGCGGCCGGGCAATCAGCGACGTCCTCGGTCTCTCCCATCCCCGTCTGCACCGATACTGGACCGTTGCTGATTTTTCAGTTCCCGTTCCTCCAGACTGCACGCCCGTACTGAGGGAAAGCCGGGAATGGTTCCGGCTGCTCGCCACGGCAGGCTACTTGGTGAACAACAACAACTTTCCGCACTATTTCCGCAAGCGTCCCGAGCAGTTCTATGTGCAGACGTGGCACGGGACCCCGCTCAAGCGGATCGGCTCCGACACCCCTGTGGACGGCACAACGGCCTCCTACCGGGCCCTTTTGCAGCGCGAAGCGGCTGCCTGGGACATGCTGCTCTCGCAGAGTGAGTTTGCCGCGGAGACCTTGGCATCAGCTTTCGGATACCGGGGGGAGCCGGCCGTTTTTGGCTATCCGCGCAACGACGCCCTGACGGCAGAAACAGCAGCTGGCCGCCGGCTGGAATCCCGCCGCCGGCTGGGGATAGCAGATGACCGGAAGGTACTGCTTTACCTGCCGACTTGGCGGGACAACCGGTCCATGGCCGATCCCTATCTGGACTTCGAGGCCGCCGTGGCACGCTTGGGCCCGGAGTATGTGCTGCTCTATCGGGGGCACCACAAGATTGCAGGGCGCAGGAAGACCACAGGGCAGAACCACTTCATCGACGTGACCACGTATCCGGAGATCAACGATCTCTATCTGGCAGCGGACTTGCTGGTGACGGACTATTCGTCGGCGATGTTCGATTTTTGCGTCACTGGCAAACCGATGTATTTCCTGGTGCCGGATCTGGCGCGCTACCGGGATTCCGAGCGCGGTTTCTACTTCGGTTTTGAAGAAGAAGCACCTGGTCCAATGGTGACTAGTACGGATGACCTGGTGGCAGCAATTCTGGCGGATCATCCCTCCTCTGGCCCCAATGGAGGCCGCTACAGACAATTTACTCGAAGGTATGCTCCCATGGACGACGGCAGCGCAGCGGCCCGGGCAGCAAAAGCTGTCTGGTAGCTGGGTCTACGATGGAAAAACAAGGCAAAACTTGCCGAGCGGCCCAATGCCACTGATGAGAATTTATACTGCATGGCGAACGACGGTAGAGTAACCGTGGGGGAATGCAACTTCAGGTCGCCGGTCAGGGCGCAGTAGGTGGCAGCAGTTTGGCATGCGTTCCCGAAAGGATAAGAGTCTCAAGACGCTATGCAAATAAGGAACGAACAATGACAGTACAAGTAGTGATTCTGGCCGCCGGCATGGGCACCAGACTGGCCCGCCCCCACCCCAAGTCTCTGACCGAACTCGATGACGGCCGAACCATCATGACCCAACAGGTGCAGAACCTGCAGGCAGCCTTCGGGAAAAAACTTCGTCTCAGCATAGTCGTCGGCTTCAAGCTTGAGATGATCATGGAACATGTGCCTGATGCTTCGTATGTTTATAACGAGGCCTTCGACCAGACGAACACGTCGAAGAGTCTCCTCAAAGCGCTCCGCAACTCCACTAAGGGTGGAGTTCTCTGGATGAACGGTGACGTGGTCTTTGACCCGGCCATGCTTGAGTACCTGAGGCCTTTCATTAAATCGGACCAGTCCTTCGTGGCAGTCGACACGTCGTCTGTTTCAGATGAAGAAGTGAAGTACACGGTAGATGTGGAAGGCCATATCGATCAGCTGTCCAAGTCGGTGAAAAATGCCCTTGGTGAAGCGGTAGGAATCAACTACGTCTCGTCCAAGGACAAGAAGAAGCTGATCAAGCGTCTGGCCGGAGTCAAGGACCAGGACTACTTCGAACGCGGTATGGAAAAAACAATTGAAAAAGACGCGGTCAAGTACCTTCCGGTAGATATTAGCGACTTCTACGCGGTTGAAGTCGACTTCGCTGATGACCTGGCACGCGCCAACGAACAGCTAGCTGCCATCCCCGTCGCGTAAAAGGGTTTTAGTAAAAACACTTTGGTATCAGGTGTTAGATATCCGGGGAATGCAAGACTATTAGGAGTACGATGATCGGTTGGCAGGCTGCATACGCTCAGGCTCGGCAGTTGGAGAAGAAAGATGATTGGGCTGCAGCGGCAAAAACGTATGCACGCCTTGTGCGCCTTGGAGAAGACACAAATCCGAGAGTTGTGTTCCGACTTGGGCATGCCTATTTCCGCCTCAACCGACTTGACGAGTCTCTGCCCTTACTCGAGAAGGCCGTCGAATTACAGCCTACGAACGCGGCATGGAACTACCGCCTCGGCTTCGTGTTGGAGCGAAAAAAGTCCTTCGACGCAGCATTATTCTACTATCGCAAAGCACTCGAACTTGATCCGCGCCAAGCCTCATGGGTACACAGAGTCGAGGTTTGTGAGGCTGCGATAACACAACTACGCCTTGATTTAGTCAGTAGAAATCGAGGCGCCACTTGGCAAATTTTGAGTGTCCTTGAAGAGGGGTTGCCTGCCCATGCCAACGATCCCCAATGGTTGGAAAAGCTTGGTGACGCTTATTTCAAAATGGGGAGATCTGACCTAGCCGGCAGTGTGTACACGAAGGCGGCCACGCTACGCCCTGAGAGTGCTGATCTTCAGTTCAAAGCCGGATGGGCATTGGAAGTAGAAGGAAAAGCAGAGCAACGCGACACTGCGTATGAGCGAGCCGTCACGCAGGACACTAGCCTGGGTTCTCCAACGGTGGGTGTGGGCGCTTTTTTTCAGGCCAAGGGCCAGTGGAAATTAGCTGCGAAACACTATGCAAAGACTCTGCAATCTAAACCGGATGCAATTGAGCTTTACTACCGACTCGGGCTCGCCCAGCAGAAGATCTACGACTGGGCTGGTGCAGCCGGTATGTTCCGTAAGGCACTAGAGCTCGATCCATTCCAGGAGAGATTGTCATGGCGGCTCGGTCTTTCGTACGAAAGACTTGGGGATCTTCAATCTGCTGAGATTGCATACTCTCGCGTCCTAAAGAGTACGGCAACGGCTAGTCACTACTGGAAGTACCGTATGGGATACGTCTTGCAGCTCCAGGGCCGTTACCGGGATGCGTGCATCGCTTTCTATCTTTCTCGAGAAGACAAGATCGCTCCGAGCCGGTCCACGGATGGCGACCCTTATCTTGAGAGAGTCCTAAAGGCTGATTTGGAGATCGGGAAACGTTCACAATCAGCGGAGCTTAGCTATAAGTTGGGGCTCCGTGCGGAGGAACTCGGGTATCCTGCCATTGCTGCTGCTGCATATAGTGAAGCTGTTCAGCGCACCTTGGAGTATGATCCGGAGCGCTACTTCAGGTTGGGGCGTGCCCTAATGCTAAGTGGGATGTATCGGGAGGCTTCGGCAGCCTTCCTTGAAACCAGGCAGTTTAAACGCCCGCATGCAGTTGACACGACGCAGTACATGAAGAACAAGCACCAAAAGCAGGCCATGGCCTATACAGAGTATATGGAGACGCTGGATATCCTAGATTCCACTATCCTGTATGAAAGTGCCCACGGCTCAGCAGTAGCGGGAAGCCCTTTACAGGTCTGTAAGTCCGTGATAATGGACACGAGGTTTTCAGGTTTCCGGCACGTTTGGGTGGTTAATGACCTCGCCAGCATTCCAGGGGACTTTAAGCGACGTGAAGACTTTATCTTTGTGACACGAGATAGCGATTTGTACCTGCGCTATCTCGCAACGGCGAGGTTCTTGATAAACGACAACACCTTTCCTCCCTACTTTATTCGTCGAAATGAACAGCAGTATCTAAATACTTGGCACGGAACGCCGTTGAAGACGCTGGGACGCGACATTAAAAACGGGGTAATGGAGCACAAAAACGCTGCTCGTAATTTCCTCCACGCAACTCATCTAATCGCACCGAATAAGTTTACTGCAGATTGTTTAGTAGACAGGTACGACGTCGCAGGGATCTTCAATGGAAGACTCGCGATTACTGGCTATCCGCGAGTCGATGCAACGCTCACAGCAACTGATGACCATAAGGCCGAGTTGCGGAAGCAACTCGGGGTACCACCCGACAAGAAAGTGGTTCTCTACGCGCCAACATGGCGAGGGACCCTGGGCGATCGTATCCTGGATAACAGCCGGCTTGTGGCGGATGTGGAGGCGCTGGCCGGCTCTGATGATTGGCACTTCCTCTTCCGTGGGCATGCCATGACTAGCGCCCAAACAGACGGAAAATCATTGCATCAACACGTGGTCCCGCCAATCATTGACACCAATGACCTTCTTTCAATCGTTGACGTGTTAATCACAGACTACTCCAGTATATTTTTCGATTTCATTGCGACCGGGCGTCCAATTATTTACTACGCATACGATCTAGAACAATACAAGGCAGAGCGTGGATTGTACTTCGATCTGGCTTCAATGCCGGGCAATCTGTGTTACGACGTGGAAGCAGTTGTTAGTCAGATAAGCGAAGCCATCCAGGCGGCGACTGAGCACGAAAAGAGGCTTGACTATATTTCAGCAGAGCAGGAGTTCTGCCCCCTAGACGATGGCGGTGCGACGGCACGAGCGATTGACTTTTTCTTTTTCGGATCGTCTGAATATGAAGTGCATAACGGTCGTGACGGTAAACGCAATGTCCTATTCTACCAAGGGTCATTCCTGCCAAATGGAATCACGACTTCATACCTCAATCTCGTTTCCCATGTTGACCCGGATCAAAACAATATTTATGTTGTGGTTGACCCAGATGCGCTGGCCAGCGAAGCTGCCCGGCTTGAAAAGTTCGAGCAGAATCCCGAACATGTCCGAGTACTCGCCCGTGTCGGAAGCCACGTCCTTACGCCGGAGGAACGCTGGGTCGTTGACAAGTTCAACACCCAGCACACGCTGGACAGCGATGAAATGTGGATTGTCTTCAACCGGGCGTTCGCACGTGAGTTTCGCCGCATGTTCGGCACGGCCTCCTTCGACTCCGTGATTTGCTTTGAAGGTTACGCACGCTTCTGGACTGCGCTGCTGGGCAACGCGCCGCTCGAAGGTGCAAAAAAGTCGGTCTATCTCCACAACGACATGTACAACGAGTGGCGGAACCGGTTTGAGTATCTGGAAGCGAACTTCCGGCTTTATAAAAACTTTGAGTCCCTTGTGTCGGTTACAGAGAGTGTCGCCGAAGAAAACACAACTCAGCTAGCTGAGCGGTTCGAGCTTGATTCAAATAAATTTACCTTCTGCAATAATCTTGTTAACCCTGCAGAGACGCTCCACATGGCGGAACAACCGCTGGACGAAGATATTGCTCAGTGGGTCGATGAGGGCGACACATTGTTCGTAACTCTGGGCCGACTGTCTCCCGAGAAGGGGCATGCCAAACTAATTTGTGCTTTCTCAGAAATTGCTGCCGAGCAATCAGGAGCGAAGCTCGTTATCTTGGGTGACGGCCCGTTACACAGCTCACTACAGGAACTCATCACGCGCCTCGACCTGGACGGATGCGTTCTGCTAGCCGGGCGGCGCCTGAATCCTTTTGCAATCCTTGCGAACGCAGATTGCTTCGTGTTCTCGTCCGACTACGAGGGCCAAGGGCTTGTAGTGCTTGAGGCATTGATTCTGGATCGTCCGGTGATTTCCACGGATGTGGTTGGGCCCCGCAGCGTTCTTGAGGGTGGCTACGGACTGCTCGTCGAAAACAGTGTTGATGGTCTAACTGGGGGATTCCGGTCATTCTTTCTCGGCCAAGTACCGCGCAAAAAATTGGACTATGAATTGTATCAAAAGGAAGCACTGGATAAGTTTGGCTTGGTTGTTCTGTAGTCCACGGTGAGACTGTTCGCGATCCCATAAGACTGCCGGACTCCTGAGGATTAGGAGAAACAGCCGTAGACTATTCCAGATCGGTGCAGTTGGAGTTGGAACGCCACAGTCGGAAGTCCTCACCGGTCTCATCGAATATCTGGAGAGCGCATTGGCCTGATCGGCCGCGGGTCGTCTGTATCATCGAAATGCCCGCTAGGTTGGCGCGTTGCTGGGTTATCCAGGTCCCGGTTCGAGGTGAAACCCACTATCGTAGTGGAGAGTTCACCACAGTTCTCGAGGGCACTTCTGAGCGTAATACGGGTTTTGCAATTGGTGCTGATGACGAACCCGCGCCCAGTCGGTTTGATGTGTTTGATACTCGTATTGATGGCCTCAACCTTGCCCGTCGTGGCACCGGCAACAATGAGAACTTCGATCTCTTCCACCACCGGCAAATGCTCCGCCATAGATGGGTTGTCTCGGGCCGGCCGGATTCCCTCACCGGATGCTCGAGCTGATTCTTGGCAGCGGCGGCGTCGGCCAGCGAGCCGGTGCGCAGCAGGGCCCGCACCTGTTCCTTCACATTCCAGACCGCACTGAGCTCGCCATTACCTGCACACCCAGGCGCGCCACTGCAGCGGGCGCTTGAGCAGCCAGGCACTCACGCCGGTACGGTCCCGTCCGTCAACGACCCCCAACCTGCCCGGTATCGAGGCCACGATGGTCGTCATCCAGGGTTCGATCTACCTCCACAGGGTCGGCGACGGGAATGTCCCTCAGCCGCTGTCAGCGCTTGGAATGTCGGCGCGCACCGATCACCCCGCAGAAAGGACACCCGGACTCGACTGTGCTTTCAACATGGATCCTGCGCCGCCACACGCGAGGATCCTGGTGTCCACTACCGGGTAGTCCTCGAGGTTGAAGATCGTGGTGACAGCATCAGGGTTGGGCAAAGTAAGCTCGGTCAAGGCTCATAGTCCTGTCATCAATGAATGCGTCCGGAATATCCATCGCAACAGGGCTACGAGCCTCCTTGGTTCGAGAACACGAAACCAGATTTCACCACGAACCACGGAGAGCCACGTTGACGGCCACCCGCCACAACAGCGGCTGGGCGAGCGGGCAGAGCAGCGGCCGTGAGGAAAGATCGCGCATCCCGGATATTCCTCGGGGCGGTATCTGTCGGCCCTTTTTGCTACCTTGCGGAATTAGTTCCCACGAAGCATGACTACCCGGTTAATCTCGGATGCGTTCCAACGCGAGATCTTGTAAACGACAGTGAAGACGACATGTGCATCCTGGGGTGCTTCAGCCATGGCAGAAGCAATTCAAAATGTCATTCCAAGCATTCAACTGAAGAAACTTAGGGCGCTTCGCATGAAAACTCGAAGTGCCCGCCCTCGGATGGAATCCCATAACACATCATGTTAAGGTACATAGTCACTAGATTAAGAGACTGCGGACTGACATCAGGATGATCCGATATCTGAGGATGGCGGAAATCAATAAGACTCATGTCTTTAGTCAGATGATTGCCGATGATCTCCCGCAGGTAGGGAGCTTGGGGGGACTGAGTAGAATAGACGACTATGATCCTTGATTCATGATCTTTAGCGGACGTACTCGGCGCCCTTCGCTTGTACGTCTCTATCGCACGGGCGAACGTATGTTCTTTTTTTTCGACAAAAATATCTGCAGCAGTGAAGTGTGTATCGCCAAATCGGGTCTCATAGTAGTGATCGTTTACGATAGGCTCAACACAGACGCATCTGTAGTCGCTATTGATGGCATGAAATAGCGCCCCAGTTGCTCCTTTAGATGCGCCATAGGTGATCACTGAGTCTTTGTCGAGAGAATTAGCTATGCGCATGGATTCGATTAGGTTGCCCACTCGTTTCGTATTGCGCGGTGCATAATGAGTGTCCAAATAGAATGAGCCGACAACGCCTCCGATATCCGCAATGCGAAGAATTGCAGTATCGGCCGGGACATGCTTTTGAATGGATCGGAAGTTCTGTGTAAAATAGCGGGACAATCCATTCCCGAATATGTCTCCACCTATCGATGAAAAAACGACGACCATATTGCGGATAGGCCCTCCCGATTTTGGCTCCTGGAAGCTATAGACCACACCGTCCGGAGAGCTCAAATATTGACCTTCACGGACGCTATGCCACATTTGCGGTATGTGACTTTCCAAGACGAATCGGGCGACGCCGTCCACCATGTGGTATACGTAATAGCCCATTTTGGCGAGCTCGATGACTATGTTCTTTACTTTGGAGTTCCGATGGGCTGCAAGTAGTAGAGGTCTATTGTCGAGTAAGTTTTCAGGATCTGATAAATGAATGTATTTGTATTCGCCGGTCTTGAGATCATCAATCAGGTCAGCCAATGGGTATGCAAGCGAGCGAAATAAAGTTGATGACGAACTCATGAGGCGCCCTCGGCTAGGTCTTTATGATTAGACGCTGATAAGTTTAGAAACAGTTCTGCATCCAAGGGTATTTCCAGAAGTCGCTGGTCGTTGTTCCAAGTAACCTCGTAGAACAAGGATGCGTTTGAGCGTAGCCGTGAGAGATCATCTTCTGCGATCGTCCAGTTTAGATCAAACTGGTTATCATCCTCCAGCTCACTAAGAGTGTTCGGGAGATATTGTACTTCCCCCTCCGTGCTGTGGATCCGAACAGCTACTCGGAGGCCGGCGGGTCGATCGGCTCCTTCATAAAGCGCAGTGACAATGAGACGTCCACCTATTCTGAGGTGGGAGGCACGGAGTCTAACTCCGATACCCTCATTGCTCAACGCGATGGCAATAGGTGAAGCCCCGACTGCACTGACGCGCTGAACCTCTAGCGATGATGAAATAATACTAACTCGTTGTGCCTTCTGGATCTTTACGCTCTCAAATAACCGGCACCATTTATCCAGGAAGATTGGAACGCTGAACTGTCGAGCTAAATCGATCGAGGATGCCGACATTGTTGCGATGTCACTGCTGAAAACCCTGAGAATATCCTCAGAAAGCGTTTTGATATTGCCTTCGGGGCTGAGGAAGCCATTAGATCCTTGGCGCACCATTTCGGCCGGACCGTATTTGATATCGTAAGACACTATTGGGCATCCATGGGCTAAGGCCTCCAATAGGGATAGTGGCTGCGCCTCAAATAGGCTCGTCATGATAAAAACAGACGCGCGCTCGTATTGCCTCTCCGGTCTGGGTTCGTATCCCATGAACAGCACAGAGTTCGAGATGTTCAGACTTTTGACGAGATCGGTCCATTCCTGGAGTTTGGACCCAGTCCCGTATATCTCCAGACGAGCAGTAGGACGCTTTTCCAATACATGAGCAAAGGCATGGATCGCGTCTTGAAGTCGCTTTTGGTTTTCTAGTCGACAGACAATGAGTGCAAGGTCCGGGTCTCGCTTTGTCGAGTCTGTATCGGGTACTATATCAACGGCCGGATGAGGAATAACATAAATGTTATTCCTGTCGCCATATCTAAGATTGAGGTCATTCTTGTGGGCTTCGCTAAGAACAACAAATCCATCCCAGAGTGCTAGGCTTTTCATGGTTTCACCCCAGTCAAAGGAGGCTGGCGGCGAATCCCATTGCCGTGGTGGCTGCAAATGTGGGGTGTGCGCAAGAAGTATGAAGTGCTGATTAGTTTCCCTGTTTTCCTCTGCAATGAGGTATCCGGATTCTTTCGAGTCGAAAATGAGAAAATGATCTGTTTCGCCTTCTCCGAGGATCTTTATCCATCGACTTATCAATGCGCTCTTTCTTGCATAGAAACCGATAGGGGATCCGTCGTTTCTGACAACAACGGTTCCACGCTCGTTGCGGTCCCAGTCGGTTCCACCTATGCGTCGATCAATCGTGGCATAGACCGTCCCGTCTGGTCGGAGGTAAGAGAAGAAAAAGGACCGATTGGTGCCCGTAGCGTCATACTTGCGACGCCAGGGTTGCCCGCTGCTCGTATATTCCATTACAAATGGAATATCGGAAAGCGAATGGAACCATTCGGGTATGTTTGTGGAATCGGTGTTTCTAAATCGCTCCAAGTCAGTTTCCGAGGACAGCTCTTCGTGGAGATTCAGCAGGCTTACACCCGGGCAGGTCAATCCAGCCTCCGCCAATAGGTGCCGCTCACTTTCATACTCTGGGTAAACGTCGAAGGTAATCACATCAACGGATTGGCCAGCGTTCTGCGCGAAGAGACGTGCCCGGAGAAGCTGGGACCGGGTTGCTCCACCGTAACTTTCCCTGACAGAAGCGTTGACCATGGTATATCTGCCTTCGGGGAACTTCGCCACATTATTTCCTTGTTAGAAACGAGTTGAATTGGGGAGATTGTTGCTGGCACCGCAAGTGAGTCGCTGAATAGCCGCTACGCTACGTGCAGCAGCCGTACCATCCCCATAGGGATTCATCGCCTCGGACATGGAGTGGAAGGAATCCCGGTCGTGCAGCAAGCGCTCCACTTCGGAAACGATGCGGTCTTCATCCGTGCCGATGAGTTTCACGACGCCGGCTTGCACAGCTTCCGGCCGCTCGGTGTTTGCCCGCATAACAAGTACCGGTACACCCAGGCTGGGGGCTTCTTCCTGGACCCCTCCGGAATCGGTCAGGACGATGTGGGCTAGGGATAATAGCCGGGTGAACTCGCCGTATTCCAACGGTTCAGTAACAAGAACGTTAGCCAGCCCGTCCAAGTGTGGCAGTACGGCCTTCCGGACCAACGGATTGCTGTGAACGGGGAGGACAATCGTCAGATCAGGTTCGGCGAGGGCAATGCGGGCCAGCGCGCGGCCGATTCCTTGCATGGTCTCGCCTTGGTTCTCACGGCGATGCGTGGTCACCAGCAGGACCCGCTGGTCGGAAGCCGCGAGTTCCTCAAGATCGGGGTCCGAAAACGGAACATTCTTCTCCACGGTCGCCAAGAGCGCGTCGATAACGGTGTTTCCAGTGACCACAATGTCAGCTGGATTGATGTTCTCGGCTAACAGGTTCCGCCGGCTTCCCTCAGTCGGCGCCAGATGCAGGGAAGCAATCTGTGACGTAATCTTGCGGTTGCCTTCCTCTGGGAAGGGGGAGGATGGGTTTCCACTTCGCAACCCGGCTTCAACATGCACCACCGGGATGCCGTGGTAGAACGCAGCCATGGCAGCGGCGGTGGAGGTGGTGGTGTCACCCTGAACAATGACGGCGTCCGGCCGGTTAACGCTAAAGAGCTTCTCCAAGCCGTCGATGGTTCGGGCAAGGATGCCGTTCAGGGACTGCCCGGGTTCGAAAATGTTCAGGTCGTGGTCGGGTTCGATTCCGAAGAGGTTGTTGACCTGATCTAGCATGGAACGGTGCTGCCCGGTGACCGTCACGAAGCAGTCCAGCACTTTTGATTTCTTTAGCTCCGCCACGATGGGCGCCATTTTTATAGCTTCAGGACGCGTCCCGTAAATGGGCATAACAACAGGCAAGATCCAACCCCCAGCAAAGCAAGAACAGTGATGTGTAGATCCCCAGCGTAGCCGATGGCTTTTACGTTGTTCTTGTTCTGGCTGTCAACCGTAATTTCAGAGTCAAAGCTAGCCGAAGAGGAAAAGCAGAACGGCGAGTGAGGGGACGGAAACCGAGACGAGCGTGATGATCACGATTACCGCAATTTTCTGCCGCCGGTAGCGGGTGGTCAGCTGAGATTTAGTCGGTGCGGCCGGCGTTGGCACTCTGTCAGCTGTGGTGACCTCAAAGGACTCGGCTTCGCCTGAAAGACGTGCCGTGCTCAGGTGTCTAGCCGCGGCAATGTCCGGGTACTGCTTGTGCGCCATAGGCTCAACCTTCCCACATTTGTGCAAATCGTTATCGGCACCGCCAAGGTAGCTGCGGTAGGCTTCCTACTGACCAAACCGGCACGAGGGCAACGGGGCCCGGCGTCCGGAACACCAGTGCCAGCATGGAATGGGATCACTTTGCAGACCAAAATCACTGCGAACGCACAGGCACTGAAGCGATGGTTGAGTAACGCCGAAGTCTCCCTGGGCAACCACAGCGACCGTCTCAACGCGATCAACATCTTCCCCGTAGCCGACGGCGACACCGGCACCAATCTCTACCTCACCCTTCGGGCCGCGTCCCGCGCCGCCTCCGAAGCCGACACCGCTGACATCGGTGAACTCCTGGCCATTGCCGGCCGCGCCGCCATGGAAGATGCCCGCGGCAACTCCGGCACCCTGATCTCGGTCTTCCTGACCGCCATGGCCGAACCGCTGCAGGGCAACACCCGGCTCTCCGCGCCGCTGCTGGCCACGGCACTGGAGCGCGCCCAGCTGCGGTCCTGGTCGGTTCTCAGCGACCCGGTTCCGGGAACCATGCTTTCGGTGCTGGAGGAAGCCGCCCGCGCCGCCATGGACACCGAAGCCGCGCAGGCCGGCGATGATTCCAACGTTGGCCTGGCCGCCACCCTGCGCACCATGATGGACGCGGCCCTGGCCGCCGTCGTGCACACCGAACTCCAGCTGGACGCGCTCACCCAGGCCAAAGTAGTGGACGCCGGAGGGGTGGGCTTCCTGCTCGTCCTGGACGCCATGCGCGCCGCGGCGCTCGGCGAGGAGCTGCAGGAGGAACTGCTGGACGGCCTGCACGGCTACGACGTCCAGGCACCGCACATCCACAGCGACATGCCCCGGATGGAGGGCGTAGAGGTCATGTGCCTCATCAACCTGAGCCCGCTGGATGCTGCCACCCTGCGCCTGCAGCTCGATGAGCTGGGGGACTCGGTGATCATGAGCGCGGTCAACGCAGTGGAGGACGGCTACCGCTGGCGGGTGCACGTGCACACGCCCGACGCCGGTTCCGCCATCGACCTGCTGCGCACCGTCGGCGAACCCACCAACCTCACCATCACCGAACTCTCCGCCGACGGGCACGAGACCAACGAGATTCCCGAGGGCAGCGGAATCCACGAGGCCCATGAAGTCTAACGTTCCCCCGGAACTGGATTTCCCGCTCGAACGGCGCATCGGCAAGCCCTCCGCTACCAAGCTGCACAAGCAGTTGGGCCTGGAAACCGTGGGCGACCTGCTGCATCATTTCCCGCGCCGTTACCTGGAGCGCGGGGAGCTCACCCCGATCGCTGACATCCCGTACGACGAGGACGTCACGCTGATCGCCCGGGTGCAGAGCGCCAACGCGCGGCGTATGCAGACCCGCAAGGGAACCCTCTTGGAGGTGACGGTTGCCGATGACGCCTCAGGCGCCCTGGGCCTGCTGCATCTGACCTTCTTTAATGGCTGGACCGCGCAGAAGGAACTCACCGTCGGTACCCGCGCCATGTTCTCCGGCAAGGTGGGCGTCTACAAGAGCCAGCTCACCCTGACCAACCCCAACTATGTGGTGCTCAACGACGAAGCCGACGACGAAGAAGAGGCCAAGCGTCCCATCCCCGTGTATCCGGCCACCGCTAAGTTCAACAGCTGGGACATCAAAAAGGCAGTGGACCAGTTGCTGGACACCATGGAGACCGAACGCCTGCGCGATCCCATTCCGCAGCCCATCCGGGAGTCCGAGCATCTGGTCGGGCTGGTGGAAGCCTACGAAATGATCCACCGTCCGGCGGAAATCGGCGAGGCGTACAAGGCCCGGCACCGTTTCCGCTATCAGGAAGCCCTGGTGCTGCAGACGGCACTGGCCCGCCGGCGCAGTTTCGCCGCGCAGGAGGACGCCACCGCCCGCCCGCCCCGCGCCGGCGGGTTGTTGGATAAATTCGACGCCGCCCTGCCGTTCACGCTCACGAACGGCCAGTTCGACGTCGGCCGGGAACTGGCCGAAGACCTGGCCCGTCCGTATCCGATGAACCGGCTGCTGCAGGGCGAGGTGGGATCCGGCAAGACCCTGGTGGCCCTGCGCGCCATGCTGCAGGTCATCGATGCGGGAGGGCAGGCAGCACTGCTGGCCCCTACCGAGGTCCTCGCCGCCCAGCACTACGAATCCATTACCAGGACCCTGGGTCCGCTGGGCCAGGGCGGACGGTTGGGGAGTGACGACGACGCCACCCAAGTCACGTTGCTGACCGGCTCCATGAACACCGCGCAGCGCCGCGCCGCCCTGCTCGATGCCGCCAGTGGCGCCGCTGGAATTGTCGTCGGCACCCACGCCCTACTCTCCGAGCACGTTCAGTTCGCGGACCTGGGGCTGGTCGTCGTCGATGAACAGCACCGGTTCGGCGTCGAACAGCGCGACATCCTGCGCACCAAGGGCCGGAGCACTCCGCACCTGCTGGTCATGACGGCCACGCCCATTCCCCGGACCGTAGCCATGACTGTTTTCGGCGATCTCAATGTCTCCACGCTGACCGAGCTGCCCGCGGGTAGGGCTCCGATCTCCACGTACATGGCTCCGCTGGCCGAAAAGCCGGCCTGGGGTCGGCGCATCTGGGAGCGCGCCCGCGAGGAGATCAGTGCCGGGCGGCAGGTGTACGTGGTCTGCCCCAAAATCGGTGAGAAGGAAGAGGAGCCGGGCTCCGAGCTCGCCCTGCTCGACTACGGACCAACCCCGCCCGGAAGGGCCGAGAAGCTCGACCTGGCCTCGGTCAACGAAATGTTCCAGCAGCTCTCCGAGACCCCGGCGCTCGCCGGAGTCCGGATCGGGCTGCTGCACGGCCGCCTGGACCCGGCGGAAAAAACCGAAACCATGGCCGCCTTCAACCGCGGAGACATCGACCTGCTGGTCTCCACCACCGTTATCGAAGTGGGCGTGGACGTGCACAACGCCTCCCTAATGGTGATCATGGACGCCGACCGCTTCGGCATCTCCCAGCTCCACCAGCTCCGCGGACGGGTGGGCCGCGGCGGGCTGCCCGGGACCGCACTGCTGGTTACCCGGCTCGAGCCCGGGCACCCCAGCCGCGAGCGCCTCGAAGCAGTGGCCGCCACCACCGACGGCTTTGAGCTCTCCCGCAAGGACCTGGAGCTGCGGCGTGAAGGCGACATCCTGGGCGCCTCGCAGTCCGGCGGACGCTCCACGCTGAAGCTGCTGCGCGCCATCCAGGACGAGCCGCTCATCGAGAAGGCTCGCGCCCATGCCACGGCCCTGGTGGCGGAGGACCCTGATCTGGCGGAGTATCCGGCGTTGAACGAGGCCATCGAGGACTATCTCAACCCCGAGAAGGAAGCCTTCCTGGACCGCGGCTAAGCCCGACGGCCGGATCTGCCCGGAAGCGGGCAGATCCGACAAGACGCCCGGCCAAAGCCCGATAAAGTAAAACCCATGAGCCGCATCATTGCCGGAACCGCCGGCGGAACCTCCCTGACCAGTGTTCCCGGAACCGGAACCCGTCCCACCACGGACCGCGTGAAGGAGGCGCTCTTCTCCCGGCTGGAGTCCTACGACATCCTCGCCGGCGCCCGCGTGCTGGACCTCTTCGCCGGATCCGGTGCCCTGGGCGTGGAAAGCGCCAGCCGCGGAGCGGTCTCCGTGGACCTGGTGGAACTGGCCGACAAGGCCGCCGGCACCTGCAAGCAGAACGCCAAGCTGATCAACGACGCCGCCGGCCGCTCCGTCGTGAACGTGCACCGCGCCAAGGCCGATACCTACCTGCTGCGCGTTCCCGCCGATGTCACCTGGGACCTGGTCTTCCTGGATCCGCCGTACGACCTGGACGAGGATGACCTGAACGCCGTGCTGCGGGCGCTGCCGCGGCACCTGGCCGAGGGTGCCGTCGTCGTCCTGGAACGTTCCACCCGCTCGCCGGAACCGGTGTGGCCGGCCGGGATGGAACGCTTCAGCGAACGCAAGTACGGGGAAACCACGCTGTGGTTTGCCGAGCCCGCGCAGGCCGCCGACGACATTGCCGACGACGACGACGCCGCTGCAGACGCCGCCGGCTCCTAGGCCCCGGACCTCCTAGGAACCCGACGCAAAAACGTCCAGCCGCTCCCCGGTCAGGACATCCGCCGGGTGCGGACCCGCGGCTAGCAGGGCAGTGGTCCAGTCTTCGGGCCACGGAAAGGCAGTGGCCGCCAGGACGATGTTCCCCGGATAGCGGCCGGTGAACATGGACTTCTCGGCCAGCGCCGCGAATCCGGCTTCGGGAATCCCTGACATTCCCGCCTGCAGGTTTCGGACCTGCCGCCGGCAGAAGGCCAGCCCAGGATCGTCGCCCACGTTTACCAGCAGCACGCCGGCGGGGGAGAGCAGGGCAGCGGCCTCGGCATAAAACTCCGTCGTGGTCAGGTGCTCCGGGGCATCCGCGCCGGAGAAGACGTCCAGCACGATCGCCTCAAAGGACCCGGGCTCGTAGCGGGAGAGGGCGTCCCGGGCGTCGCCGATCACCGTCTCCAGCACGGTTCCCTCCGGCAGCGGCAAATGCGCCAGCACAAAGTCCAGCAGCTCCCGCTCCAGCTCCACCGCATGCTGCTCCGAGCCGGGCCGGGTGGCCTGCAGGTACCGGGTCAGCGTCAATGCCCCGGCGCCCAGATGCAGGGTCCGTAGCGGTTCGCCGGCCGGTGCCGCCAGGTCCAGGACATTGCCGATCCGGCGCAGGTACTCGTAGAAGATCTCCTCCGGATGCGCCAGGTTCACGTGGGATTGTTCCGCGCCGCCGATGCTCAACACCCAGGCGCCCGGGTTGAAGCCGTCCTCGGTAATGGTGGCGTGCGCGCCAATGCCGCGCAGCAGCCGCGACGGGGAACGGCCGGCGTCGTTCGGTTTGTTCGACTTGTTCGCCGCCATCAGAGCACCTGCCCCAGCCGTGAGATGCGTTCGGCGGCTTCCTGCAGGATCTCGGTTTTTTTGCAGAACGCAAAGCGCAGCAGCGAGCTGGTGCGGCGGGCGCCGTCGTCGTGGCAGAACACCGCCACCGGGATGGCGCCCACCCCCACCAGCTCGGGCAGCCGGCGGGCGAGCGCCGTTGCGTCAGTGATGCCCAGGGGTGCGACGTCGGCGTTTACGAAGTAGGTGCCCTGCGGTTCAAAGACGGTCAGGCCTGCGGCGCGCAGCCCGGCGCTGAGCACATCGCGCTTGGCCTGCAGGGTCTGCGCGATTCCGGTGAAGAAGGCATCCTCCAGCCCCAG
Source organism: Arthrobacter jiangjiafuii (assembly GCF_018622995.1). Taxonomy (NCBI): domain Bacteria; kingdom Bacillati; phylum Actinomycetota; class Actinomycetes; order Micrococcales; family Micrococcaceae; genus Arthrobacter; species Arthrobacter jiangjiafuii. Next base: position 2,402,176 of record NZ_CP076022.1, on the reverse strand, counting down.
GCCCACGGCGATGGCGCCCTGGAACGGAGTGCCGGAGCTGTAGCTGAGGAAGGATTTCACCGCCCGGACGGCAGCGACCAGCTCAGCCGGGCCGGAGAGCCAGCCGATTTTCCAGCCGGTGAAGGAGAAGGTCTTGCCGGCCGAGGAAATGGTCAGCGTGCGCTCGGCGGCTCCGGGCAGCGTGGCCACGGGAATGTGCCGGGGGCCGAAAGTGAGGTGTTCATAGACCTCGTCGGTGACGATGAGCGCGTTGTATTTCGCCGCCAGCTCCACGATCCGCTGGAGGGTTGCGGCCGGAAAGACGGCCCCGGTGGGATTGTGCGGGTTGTTCACAAGTACCACCCGGGTGCGCTCGGAGAATGAATCCTCCAGGGTGGCAAGATCCGGCTGGAAGTCCGGAGCCAGCAGTGGAGCGGTGGTGTGCGTGGCGCCGCTGAGCCCGATCATGGCCCCGTAGGAGTCGTAGAACGGCTCAAAGGTCAGCACCTCGTCGCCCGGTCCGGTGAGCGCCAGCAGGGTGGCCGCAATGGCTTCGGTGGCGCCGGTGGTCACGATGATCTGGGTCTCCGGATCCATATGGATGCCGTAGAAGCGCTCCTGATGGGCGGCGACGGCGTTGCGGAGCACCGGCAGCCCCTGGCCGGGCGCGTACTGGTTGGCTCCGCCGCTGATGGCCGCGCGGGCTGCCTCTTTGATCTCCGCCGGACCGTCCTCGTCCGGGAAGCCCTGGCCCAGGTTGATGGCGTTGTGCCGGCCGGACAGCACGGTGATCTCCTCGAAGATGGTCACCCCCAGGGCGCCGTCGGCTCCGAGCAGATTGGCGCCGGCGGCGGTGCGCTGCCAGGGCGGGGCTGCTCCGGCGAAGTCGGAGCGTAACAACGGCGTGCGGGGGAGGGAACTCATGTCTTCCAGTATTACCCGCTTTCACCGGGTAGATTCGATCTATGCGACGCGCTGTATGCCCCGGCTCCTATGACCCCATCCACAACGGACACGCGGAGGTGATTGCCCGCGCGGCCAGCCTGTTCGACGAAGTCATCGTGGCCGTGTCCACCAATTACGCCAAGAAGTACCGGTTCTCCGGCCCGGAACGCCTGGCCATGGCCCAGGAAACCCTGGGCGGGCTGCGGGGCGTCTCGGTGGTGCCAATGGGGGACGGACTGTTGGCCGACTTCTGCCGCGAGCACGGCGTGGACGCCATAGTGAAGGGCCTGCGCTCGATCCAGGACTACCAGTACGAGCTGCCGATGGCCGTGATGAACCGGCACCTCACCGGCGTCGAAACGGTCTTCCTGCCCGCCGAGAGCCGCTACACGCACCTGTCCTCAACACTGATCAAGGAAGTCTCGGCCCTCGGCGGCGACGTCAAGGAGTTGGTCCCGCTCGCCGCCTACCGCCGGCTGCACCAGGACCAAGGCGCCTAGGAGTATGGCGGGGCCGCAGGCGGCTCCTGCCACGGCAGCGGGCCTGGTTCCGGAAGGCTGCGTCAACGTGCTGTGGTGGGATGAACGCGCCAACTTTGGAGACGCCGTCGGGCCCTGGCTCGTCAACCGGATCACGGGGCTGACGCCGGTCAACGGCTGGAAGCGCCACTTGGCTGTTCCGCCGCTGGCAGCCGTGGGCTCAACGGCGGGGTGGCTGGAGCAGCACGGCTCGCAGGTGTGGGGCGCGGGGCTAATGCACCGGTTGTCACCGGCTGCGGCGGAACGCCTGGCCCGCCTGAACGGCGTGCGGATCCACGCTGTCCGGGGAGGGTTGACCGCGGCGCAGCTGCGCTCGCGGCTGGGGTGGAGCGTGCCAGCCGTGTATGGCGATCCGGCGCTGCTACTGCCACGCTTCCTTCCGGTGCCGGACGGACAGCCCTCGCAGGGCAAAGTGTCGGTGGTGCCGCACATCGACCATCAGGGGCTGTTCAGCGCCGCCGAAGCCGATGGCGTCCACATGGTTGATGCCGGGCAGGACATGGAGAGCGTAGTGCGGGAAATTGCCGCTTCCCGGGCATGCATTTCCAGCTCGCTGCACGGAATCATTGTGGCGCAGGCCTACGGTGTGCCCTGGGTGTGGGTCCGGATCGATGATGCCGTTATTGCCGGTGATACTTTCAAGTTCCGGGACTTCTTCACCACTGTTCAGGCCTCAGCCGTGTCCGCGCTCAACATCACCGCTGCCGGGGCCCGGCATCTTGACCCGGTGGACCTGGCCCGGAAGGCGTCGCTGCCGCGGCTTCAGGTCTCGCTGGACGCCCTGCTGGATGCTTTCCCGCTGTCCCGGCGCCCGGGGGTGCGGGTCTAGATCCGGCTCGCGCAGGCCGGCCGGAGCGTGGCCGCGGCCAGCCCGCCGGTTTCCTCTGCGAACCGGCCCAGCCACTGCATGGGGGAGAGCTCGGGGTCCGAACCCACCATGGTGAGTTCCGCCGTCGTGCACTGGGAAAGGTTGGTTTCGGCGCGCAGCAGGTGATACCGGGAGGTGACCACAATCAGGTTCTCCCAGCCGTTGTCCGCTGCGAGGCGGGCTATGGCGCGGGCCTCGCCGCGGGTGGTCAGCGGTTCCGGAAAGAAGCAGGTCACCGCGGCGCTGTCCGGGTCCTCGGTGACGGTGTCCCCGGCGGTGTAGTCGCAGTACAGGTCGGTGATTCGATTGCCGGGGGTGTCGGTATAGGAGAGCACGAGTTCGGGTGCGTAGCTCCCGTCGATCAGCTCCCGGCCCACCGGAAGCCTCTCGGACGCCGCCCCGGCGAGGACGACGACGGCGTCGGCCTTTTTGGGTTCGCTGACCTGCGGGTAATAAAAGAGGTTGGCCGCAGCAAAAAGCCAGATCAGCAGGACCGAGGTGAGCCCGCCGACGGCGAGGTCCACGCTGCGGGGAACGCCCCGCTGGAGCCGGCCCAGGAGGCGGTGTCGCAGGGCACGGAAACGGGGGAGCATCCCGCCAGCTTATGTGAGCGAAACACGCCTCCGGTAAACCCGCGGCCCCAAGGCCTGTAAACTGGAACCAGCAGCCCGCACCCTGCCTCTTCCGGGGCCCTGTGCGGTGCAGTTTGAGAGAATCGGCCGTATCAGGCTAAGATGATATGTCGGTCTATGTTCTACAGGAGTTCTCATTAGCGTTCAGTCGCGGATTAATCCGGGTTCGTCGCCCTTGGCCATTAGTGTCAAGGATCTCGGGCGCAGCCCGGGTGTTATGCGAACGATGCAGGAACATGTTCCGGCACCGAAGGACTTCGGTGTTGCGCTTATCGGCGTACCGGAAGGAACAGATCTTGATCTGGACCTGAGGTTCGAAGCCGTGCACGAGGGGATTTTGGTATCCGGAACCGTCATCGCTCCTGTCAAGGGAGAATGCGGACGGTGCCTGAAGCCCATCGCGTACGACGAGGAAGTCGATGTGCAGGAACTCTTCTATTACGAGGACGCAGAGTCTTTCGGAACAGAAGAGGAAGAAGAGCAACACCGGATCGAGCGAGATGTCATCAATCTTGAGCCGGTTTTGCGGGACGCAGTGGTCACCACCCTGCCGTTCCAGCCGGTGTGCCGGGAGGACTGCGAAGGCCTTTGCTCCGAATGCGGAGCGCGCCTTGAGGAGGATCCGGGTCACCACCACCAAAGCGTGGATCCTCGCTGGGCAGCCCTCTCCGGGCTGGCTGGCAGCGCCGCAGACAATTCTGCGGCAACAAGTACAGAGTCAGACGAGAGAGAAGAGAGTTAGTCGTGGCTGTTCCTAAGCGGAAAATGTCCCGCTCGAATACGCGTGCCCGCCGGTCCCAGTGGAAGGCAACTGCCCCCAACCTGGTGAAAACCGTTGAGAACGGCCGCGTTACCTACAGCCTGCCTCACCAGGCCAAGGTCGTGACCGACTCAGCTGGTACCGCGCTGTTCCTTGAATACAAGGGCCGCAAGGTAGCGGACGTCTAAATCAGTGTTCCTTCCCCGTCCGGTCTTGCCGGGCAGGGAAATGAATACTGCTTTTCGGGTCAGAACCAAAAAGTGAAGAATACTGAAGAGCTTCTGAAGCGTCTCGGCGTCGATATCGACGCCGGGACGCTTCGTCTTGCCCTCACGCACCGCTCCTACGCTTACGAGCAGGGCGGCATCCCCACGAACGAACGCCTTGAGTTCCTGGGTGACTCCATCCTGGGCTTTTCCGTCACGGATGCGCTGTACCGGGACAATCCGGACCTGTCCGAGGGCGAGCTGGCCAAGCGCCGCTCCGCCGTCGTCAGCACCCGGGCCCTGGCCGGCGTCGCCCGCGACCTGGAACTGGGCCAGTACATCCTGCTGGGCCAGGGCGAGAAACTCACCAACGGCCGGGACAAGTCCTCCATCCTTGCGGATACCACCGAAGCCTTGATCGGCGCCGTCTACCTCTGCCACGGGATCGAAACCGCCCGGGCCATGGTGATGCGCCTGATCGGCCCGCTCCTGCGCAGTGCCCACGCCCTGGGCGCCGGTACCGACTGGAAAACCAGCATCCAGGAGATCGCGGCAGCCAAGAAGCTGGGCGACATCGAATACAAGGTCACCGGCTCCGGCCCGGACCATTCGCGCAGTTTCGTTGCCGTGCTCCACATCGGCGACAAGCCGTACGGATCCGGCGTGGGACACTCCAAAAAGGAAGCGGAGCAGGAAGCTGCCGCCGCCACCTGGAAGATGATCTACCCCTCGGGCAGCTCCGCGGCCGCCGGAGCCTAGCTCCGTGCCCGAACTGCCCGAAGTGGAAGTGGTCCGCCGCGGACTGGCCTCATGGGTCCGCGGCAGGACCATCACCGGCGTCGACATCCTCGACGCCCGCTCCGTGCGTCGCCACGCCGCCGGTCCCGAGGACCTGCGCGGCAACCTTGAAGGGGCAACTGTCACCGATGTCGCGCGCCGCGGCAAGTTCCTCTGGCTGCCGCTGGTCGAAGCCTCCGCTGGCTCCTCCGGCGCGCCGGCTTCCACGGGGGCTCCAGAAGCCGACGACGGCGTACCCCGGCTGGCGCTGATGGCCCACCTGGGCATGAGCGGACAGCTGCTGATGGAGGATTCCCACCTTCCGGACGAGAAACACCTCAAGGTCCGGCTCACGCTCAGCCCCGCCGTGTCCGCGGACGGAACGCCGATGCCGTCGGAGCTGCGGTTCGTGGATCAGCGGATCTTCGGCGGCGTGTTCCTCACCGATCTGCTGCCAACCCCGGACGGCGCCCCAGGAGGACTTTCCGAGAGCGGCCTGCCGCTGATCCCGGAAGAAGCGGCTCACATTGCGCGTGATCCGCTCGATCCGGCCTTTTCCTTCGATGACTTTTATACCCGGCTGCGACGGCGCCGGACCGGGATCAAGCGTGCCCTGCTGGATCAGGGACTTATCTCCGGGGTGGGGAACATCTACGCGGACGAAGCCCTTTGGGCCGCGAAGCTGCACTTCGCCCGGCCCACGGACACCATGCGCCGGGCGGACGCGCTGCGCCTGATCGAGTCCGCCCGCGACGTCATGACCCGTGCCCTGGCCGCCGGCGGAACCAGCTTCGACTCGCTGTACGTCAACGTCAACGGCGCTTCCGGCTACTTCTCGCGGTCCCTGAACGCCTACGGCCGCGAGGGAGAGCCGTGTCCGCGCTGCGCGGCCGCCGGGCTCTCCACCCTGATCCGGCGCGACTCCTTCATGAACCGTTCCTCGTACAGCTGTCCGGTATGCCAGCCGCGGCCGCGGAACGGCCGCTGGTAAAGGGTTTCCAGCGGCGGGGCACTCTCGACACGCGCGTTCTCTGGCCGGCCGAGGCCACATCTGCCCCACACAGTGGGAACCTGTGCACGCGAAGCGGCTGCCCCGCTCACTGAGTGTGCAGCTTTGGCGGTTTAGGACCGCGGGGGCTGCACCGAGAGTGCAGATCTGGGGGCTATTTCCGTCTGGAACCCGCCATACATGCACTCTCGGTTGGGCCGGAAGGCGGACTAGTCGCCATAGGTGCACTCTCGGCGTTGCAGCCTCGCTGAGTGTGCAGCTTTGCCGACTTCGGACCGAGGCGCGGCACGACGCCGGCCTTCCCGGGCACGTGCGTTAGGCCCCGCGGAGCTCCGCCAGCACACCGTCGGTAAACGCCGGCCACACCTCGGCCGCCCACGGCCCGAAGTCCCGGTCCGTCAGCGCGACGGCGGCAGCACCGGCCTCGGGATCCACCCACAGGAACGTTCCGGCCTGCCCGAAGTGCCCGAAGGTCCGGGGCGAGCTGGAGGAACCGGTCCAGTGCGGGGACTTGGAGTTGCGGATTTCAAAGCCCAGGCCCCAGTCATTTTCCTTCTGCCGGCCGAAACCGGGCAGCACGCCGGCCAGTCCGGGGAACACCACGGTGGTGGCTTCGGCCAGGCGCCCGGGAGCGGTGAGGGCCGGCTGCTGCAGCTCGGCGGCGAAGCGGGCCAGATCGGCCACCGTGGAGACGGCCCCGGCGGCAGGGGAGCCGTCCAGAGCAGTGGAGTCCATGCCCAGGGGAGCCAGGACGCCGTCGTGCAGGTAATCCGCCATGGAAATGCCGGTGGCCTCCTCCAGCGTTTCTCCCAGCACCTCGAAACCGGCGTTGGAGTACAACCGCCGCGTGCCCGGGGCGTAGCGGACCGTACGTTCGGCAAAGTCATAACCGGCGCTGTGGGCGAGCAGATGCCGCACCGTTGATCCCTCAGGACCTGCCGGCTGATCCAGCTCGAGCGCACCCTCGTCCAGCGCGACCAGCATGCTGTAGGCGGTCAGCAGCTTGGTCACCGAGGCGAGCGGGTACCGCCGGTCCAAGTCGCCGTGGCGGCCAGCCACCGTCCCGTCGGCCAGGATCACCGCTGCGGAGGCATGCTCCACGGGCCAGTTGTCGATTTCCTTGACGCTGTCCATCGGATTCCTCTGCTGTGATCGATACTGACAAGGTGGTTTCAGGGCAACCCGGAAGGGTGGCGGCGACGGTTAGGCCGCGGTGCCGCCGTAGTGCGCGGCGAGCCGGCGCATGCCGTCCTCCACGGTAACCTCCGGGGTCCAGTCGAGCACCTCACGGGTACGGCGCTGGTCGAACCAGTGGGACGTGGAGAGCTGCTCGGCCAGGAAACGGGTCATCGGCGGTTCATCGTGCACCAGGCCGCGGCTTCCAGCGGAAAGCCAGAGGCGCTCCAGCACGGACCCGGCACCGCGCGCAGCCCAGCCCGGCACACTCCACCCCGGAGCGGAGACCCCGGCGGCGGCACAAATGCCAGCGATCAGCTCACCGACCGGCCGGGGCTGGCCGTTGGTCACCACGAGCGCCTGCCCGTGCGCGTGGTCCATCCGCTCTAATCCGCGGACAATGCCGGCGGCCGCGTTGGAAATATAGGTGGTGTCGATCAGTGCCGTGCCGCCGTCAAGCAGCGGCAGCCGGCCGGAGCGGGCCCGGTCGATCACGCGTTCCACGAGCTGGGTGTCGCCCGGCCCCCACACGACATGCGGGCGGATGGCGTCCACGCGGAAGGCCGCTGAGTCCTCGGCCAGGGCGAGCAGCTCCGCCGCAGCCTTGGAACGGGCGTAGAACCCACGGGCACGCTCCGGATCCGCGGTCCCGGCTTCCGCTCCGGCGATCGGCTCGCCGAAGTGAGCCACCGAGGGAGAGGACACAAAAACAAAGTCCCGCACGCCGGCTGCCTTGGCAGCATCGATCAGCGTCCTGGTGCCGGTGATGTTGGTGTCAACAAAATCCTGCCACTGACCCGTGAAGGAAACCTTCGCGGCCAGATGCACGACGGCGTCCATTCCCTCGACAGCGCGGGTTGCGGCCCCGGGATCGGACACGGACCCGGCAATGGATTCAAACGCCGCGCCTACTGAACCGGGGCGGGCGGAAGACAGCGGGGACAACGGCGTGCGCTGCAGTGTGCGCACCTTGTGCCCCTTATCGGCCAGCAGACGCGCGACGGCGCCGCCGAGCAGCCCGCTGGCACCGGTCACCAGGACCCGCCGCGGGGGAGCAGGTACCGCCCCGGTGCCGCTCATTTGCGGCCTCCGGGCACGGGTGCGCTGCCGCCGGCCAGAAGTTGCCCGGCCCAACCCGCCAGAGCGGTGCGGTCGATCTTGGAGTTGTGCCGGATGTCGGTGGGCATGGCCGGCAGCACCAGCACCGCGGCCAGATCCAGTCCGGTGGCTTCGGCAACGGCGGCCCGCACGGCAGCGGTCAGATCCGGTGCCGCGGTGCCGGCGCGGCGCACCGGTGAGGCAAGTTCGAGCACGGCCACCGGAACCTGGGTTCCGGCCGGGCCCACGCCGACGACGGCGGCACGTCCCACGCCGGATACGGCCTCGGCGGCCTGCTCGGCGGCCACCGGGGTCACGACGCCGTCGGGTGTTGTCAGGATGTGCCCAAGGCGGCCCTCCACCCAGAGCCTGCCCTGCTCGTCGAGGTGCCCCACGTCGCCGGTGCGGTGCCAGCCCGGCAGCGAGGCGCTCTTGGACTCGGTGATCCAGAGCCGGTCGTATCGGTCCTTGACGTGCGGCGCGGAGACCAGGATCTCCCCGGTGAGGCCGGGGGTCTCCAGCGGGGTGTCGCCCACGGTCCCGTCCGGCGCCAGGGCGGCAATTGCCACCTGCGCCCCGGAGACCGGGGTGCCCACGCAGACACCGTTGCCGGCACCCGCGGCCCGGATCTGCTCCAGGCTGATGTCGGTCACGGGCAGGGCTTCGGTCATGCCGTACGGAGTGTGGAGTTCAGCGTTCGGGGCCAGTTCGGAGACGCGGGCCAGCAGCGGCTCCGGAATCGGCGCACCGGCGGAGAGCAGCAGGTCAACCTTTGCCAGGGCCTTGCGCTGGTCCGGATCCAGGTCACCTGAGGTAGCCAGGACGTTGACCAGGGCAGCCGGCGAGGCGAACACGGTGGTGGCCCCCACGGCGGTGGCGGCGTCGGCCAGCGCCGCGGCGGTCAGCGTGCGCGGCGAGGTGACATCCATGTCCGGAGTCACCGAGGTGGCGCCCAGCGCCGGTCCGAGCAGCGCGAACGGTGCAAAGCCGGCCACCAGGGAGGTACCCGCCTGGAGGTTGTACGTGTTCTTCAGCGCATCCCGCATGGCCGTCAGCTGCCGGTGTGTGTAGACGACGCCCTTGGCCGGGCCGGTGGAGCCGGAGGTGAAGAGCACTGCGGCGTCGGCGTCGGGATCCAAGCGCAGCCACGGCACCTCGGCGTCCTCGCCGGCGGCGATGAGCCCGGGCACGGAATGCGTGACACCCAGCAGCCGCGCCTTGGCGGGGGAGAGCGTTTCGGCGCTGATCCTGGTACCGGGCCAACCGAAGAGACGGGCTCCGATCAGCCCGCGTTCGATGCCCACAATGAACTTCGGTCCGGCGCCCTTGATGGCCCGGCCGAGGCCCTTGGTGCCCAGGCCGGCGTCGGCGACGACAATCACGGCCCCCAGCCGCAGGCAGGCATAGATCAGCGAGGTGAGTTCGATGCCCGGCGGCACCAGCAGGTTCACCCGGTCGCCGGGGCGGACGCCGGCGGCGGACAGACCGGCGGCCAGCCGGTTGACCCGCGTGGCCAGCTCGGCCCAGGACAGAGTGGCCGGAGCGCTGCCGGCCGGTGCGCCCAGCGGCGCCATGTCGACGACGGCGGGGGAGTCGTCGCCGTCGCGCTCGTCCAATTCCGCCAGCATGGGCCGGAAGACGGACAGGCCGGCGGCAGCGCGGCCGCGGAGCTCGGCATTTTCAGTTCCCGGACCGCGGCGGAGCCAGTCGAACACCGGTGCCGTGATGTCCACATCCTCGGGCAGCAGGTGGCTGGCCCCTTCAAAACGGTGCACATCGGCGTGCGGAAGCCGGTCCATCAGGTCGCGCAGGTATCGGTCGGAGAACACCGGATCCTTGGGACCCCAGAGCAGCAGCGCGGGGACATCCAGGCGGCGCAGCCCTTCGGACACCCGGTCCAGGGCCCGCCAGCTCGGGTGCGTGGAGTCGGCGGGGATGTCCGCCACAAAGTTGGAGACACCGGTGCGCCGGGACGCGCCGCGGTACGGGGCCGAGAAGGCCGCCCGTACGTCCTTGGCCAGGGCAGGCTGGGCCAGGGAGTGGGTCACGCGGATAAAGGCGTCGGTGGTCTGGGTGCCCCAGCCGTGGACGGCCGGGTGCAGGGCCAGGCGCAGCGCAGGGGGTAGGTCAAAGCCGGCCGGATGAACTGCGGTGTTGGTCAGGACGACGCCGGCGAGCTGGCCGCGGTGCCGCAGTGCCCAGCCCAGCGAAATGAGGCCGCCCCAGTCGTGGCCGACGGTAACGACCTTGCCGTCCAGCCCCAGGGCGGACGTCAGGTCGCCCAGGTCGGTGATGCGGTCCTCCAACCGGCGGAAGGCGCCGGTCCGGGCCGAGAAGCCCATGTCCAGCTGGTCCACGGCAATAACCCGCCAGGGCTTCTCCGCCGCGGTGCCGGCGGCAATCAGGCTGCGCCAGAGGTAGGACCAGGTGGGGTTGCCGTGCACGCAGAGCAGGGTGCCGGCCGGTTCGATCCCGGCGGCGGCCAGGTCCGGGCCGTTGTCCAGCAGGTGCCACTTATGGACCGTGCCGGGACGGTCAACTGCCGCCGTCGAGGGGACCTGTACGAAGGACGACCAGGATTCCGGGACACCGGGCCACAGCTCGGTCACCAGGCAATCTCCATCATCATCGTGTTCAGTCCCGAGCCCACGCCCATGCACAGCACCCGGTCACCCGGGTTCAGGGTGCGGGCTTCCTGGGCCAGGGTCATCGGCAGCGACGCCGGACCTACATTGCCCCAGCGCGGGAAGGTGATCGGCACGCGGTCGCGGACCAGGTCCACGGCCTTGATGATGGCGTTGGTGTAGGAGTTCGAGACCTGGTGGGTGACATAGCGGTCCATGGAGCGCCAGTCCCAGCCCTTCTCGTGCGCCTCGTCCCAGGCGTTGACGACCAACTCCAGGCCGCCGTCGAGCAGGCCCTTGGTATCGGTGTACATGCCGTCGACGCCCCCCACGCAGAGTTCGTGGTGCTCGGTGCCGGCACGCGAGACGCCGCCCATGATGCGGTGGGAGCCCGGATTTTCGTCCGCGCGGCCTATGACGGCGGCGGCGGCGCCGGAACCCAGGGTCAGGGTGGCAAACTCGCGGAGGTAATCGTCGCGGGTGGAGTCGGGGCGGTTCAGGCGCGCAAAGGTGGCTTCCTGGGTGCCCTGGGCGTCTTCGCCGGCCACGATCAGGGCGTACTTGATCTGGCCGGATTCGATCATGTTCGCGGCCAGGGTCATGCCGTTGACGAAGCCGAGGCAGGCGTTGGCCAGGTCGAAGTTCAGGGCGGAGGAGGGCAGGCCCAGGGCATTGTGGATTTTCACTGCCACTGAGGGCTCCAGATTGCGGCGGGTCACCGAGGTGTTGATCAGCAGCCCGATTTCCGAGGGCTCAACCCCGGCTTCGGCGATGGCCTTCGCGCCCGCCTCGATGGCGGCGTCGTCGAAATTCGTCCCCGGCGACCACCACCGCCGCTCGCTCACCCCGGCCACCCGTTCCAGCAGGCGTTTGGAAAGTCGAAGCCGTTTGAGGGACGGCGCCAGCCGTTCGTCGAATTCGGCTGACGTCATAACTACCGGTGCTTCAACGCTTGTGACGCTGAGAAGAGCCGTGTTTTCGTGCTGGAAGTTGAAGTTCCCGGTCAAAATGCCTGCCTTGTCTCCTGCTGAAGTGATCGCGCTGGCCGGCTGAGGGGAGCCCGCATCCACGTTTTGATTCACTTGTTCCTTAGAGAATCCTACGGTCCCCGTGGGGCCCAAGGGACTCGCAGGCCGGGATTACGCTCAGCGAGTACTGCAGATAAGTCTCAGGCACCAAGTAGATTTAGGGAATCACCCGACCGCAGGAAAGATTGGCCCCCGTGCATCTGAAGACGCTGACCATGCGTGGATTCAAGTCCTTCGCATCAGCCACCACTTTTGAGTTTGAACCCGGGGTTACTGCCGTGGTGGGGCCCAACGGATCGGGAAAATCCAATGTCGTGGACGCGCTGGCCTGGGTGATGGGGGAGCAGGGCGCCAAGACGCTGCGCGGCGGAAAGATGGAAGACGTCATCTTCGCCGGAACCAGCGGACGCCCCGCGCTGGGCCGCGCGCAGGTCTCGCTGACCATCGACAACGCCGACGGCGCCCTGCCGATCGAATACTCCGAAGTCACCATTTCCCGCACCCTGTTCCGGGCCGGCGGTTCGGAATACGCGATCAACGGCTCGCCTGCCCGGCTCCTGGACATTCAGGAACTGCTCTCCGATTCCGGGCTGGGCCGGGAGATGCACGTCATTGTCGGCCAGGGCCAGCTGGACAGGATCCTGCATGCCGGAGCCGACGAGCGGCGCGGCTTCATCGAGGAAGCCGCCGGAATCCTCAAGCACCGCCGCCGGCGGGAAAAAACCGTGCGCAAGCTCGAGGCGATGCAGGCCAATCTGGCCCGGCTCGGCGACCTCACCGCTGAACTGCGCCGCCAGCTCGGGCCGTTGGGTAAGCAGGCCGCCGTCGCGCGCCGCGCCCGCACCGTGCAGCAGGACGTCCGCGATGCCCGTGCCCGGCTGCTCGCCGATGACCTGGTGACCCTGACCGGATCGCTGGCCCGCGAAGCCGCCGAAGAAGCCGCACTGCTGGCCCGGCGGGACACTGCCTCGGCTGCCCTTGCCGCCGCCCGGGCGCGCCAGGCGGAGCTGGAGCGGCTGGCCGCAGAGGCAACCCCGCGGATCAGCGCCGCCCGCGACACCTGGTATGCGCTCTCGTCGCTGCGTGAACGCTTCCGCTCCCTGGCAGCGCTGGCCGAAGAACGACGTCGGCTGCTGGGCTCGTCCGATCATCAGGAGGACACCGGCCAGGACCCCGAGCGGCTGCAGGCCCAGGCCGACCGGGTCCGTGTCGAAGCCGCCGCCCTGCAGCGCGACATTGAAGAGCGCAGGGGGATGCTGGAAGACGCGGTTGAGCTGCGTGCCGCGGCAGAGGACGACGCCGCTGCCGAGGAGCAGCGGGTTGCAGCGATGCTCCGTGCGGCCGCTGACCGCCGCGAAGGACTCGCCCGGATCGCCGGAGCCGTAGGCGCCGCCCGGTCCAGGGTGGAGGCGGCGGAAGCGGAACTGGGGCGGCTGCGAACCTCCATCACCGACGGTGAGGAACGGCGGCGGATCGCGCAGCAGGAATTCACCGCGTTGGAGAATTCGGCGGCCGGCGTTGAGGAAGGCGAGGAAGGCCTCGACGCCGAATACGAGGAAGCATTGGCGGAACTGGACGCGGCAGCGGCCGCACTGGCCGAGCTGCGCCGCACGAAGCAGGAGGCCGAGCGGGAGCGGGAGACCCTGACCGCCCGGCGGGATGCGCTCCGTGTCGGGCTGGACCGCAGGGACGGTTCGGCGGTGCTGCTGGACGCCGGGATCGACGGCGTGCTGGCGCCCCTGGCCGGGATGCTCACGGTGGCAGCCGGCCATGAACGGGCGGTGACCGCCGCGCTGGGTACGGCGGCTGCGGCCGTCACGGTTGCGGATAACGCTGCGGCCGTCCGGGCATTGGAACACCTCAAGATGGCCGACGCAGGGCAGGTGGACCTGGTGCTGGCTGCCGGCGGGCACGATGCTGCGGCAGATGAGCCTGCGCCTAACCTTCCGCCGCTGGGCCCGGATGCGCTGTGGGCGGTGGACGTGGTGGAGGCACCGGCCGCGGTGCGGCCGGCCGTCACGGCGCTGCTGTCCGGGGTGGTCCTCGTGCCTACCCTGGCGCACGCGGCAGACCTGCTGGCACGGCATCCGGGGCTCACGGCGGTGACCGCCGAAGGCGACCTGCTCTCTGCCTTCACCGGACGCGGCGGATCCGCGTCCGCGCCCGGGCTGCTCGAGCTGCAGGCAGCGGTCGAGGAAACCGGGGAGCAGATACGCGCTGCCGCTGCCCGTTCCGAGCAGGCCGGTTTTGCCCTTGTCGGGGCGGGGGCCCGGCACGAGGCCGCCCAAGTGCGTACCGAAGCCGCGCTGGCTGACCTGCACGCCTCGGACGCCCGGCTGGCCGCCGTCGCCGAACGGCTGGGAACGCTGGGGTCCGCCTTGCGCTCGGCCGTTGGCGAGTCCGACCGGCTGGCCCGCCTGGCCGCGGCGGCAGAGGCCAACCTGGCCGCTGAACGCGTGGCCCTGGCAGCTGCAACCGACCGGCTGGCTGCGGCCGGTGATGCTCCGGCCGATGCTGAGCCCTCAACTGAACGGCGTGAGGCGCTGGCGCTCGCGGCAGCCGCTGCCCGGCGGGCGGAAACGGATGCCCGGCTGGCGCTGCGCTCTGCCGAGGAACAGTACAAGGCAGTGTCCGGACGGGCAGCCGGACTGGAACGGGCTGCGGAGAGCGAACGCCGGGCCCGCGCGGCGGCTCAGGTGCGCGCCCGCCGTCGGGCCCTGCAGTCTGCCAAGGCCGCTGCCGTAGCGGAGGCGGCGCGGCAGGTGCTGCGCTTCCTGGAGGTCTCACTCGATGCCGCCGCCGCAGAGCGCGATGAGGCCGAGACGGTGCGCGCCGCCTGGGACGCCGAACTGGGGACCGTCCGCACCGCAGCAACCGCTGCCGCGGCCGAGCTGGCCCGGCTGACCGATTCCGTGCACCGCGACGAACTGGTCCGCGCCCAGCAGCAGCTGCGCGTGGAGGCGCTCCAAGCCCGGGCCATCGAGGAGCTGGGCCTAACCCCGGAGCACCTGGTCGCGGAGTTTGGTCCCGACCAGCCGGTCCCCGTTCCCGTGGGGCCCGACGCCGGCACGGCCGGAGCAGACAAATGGGCTGCGCTGCACGCTCCGGTGGACGAGGACGGAAACCCCCTGACCACCGGGATCCCGTACGACCGGGCAGAGCAGCAAAAGCGGCTCAAACAGGCCGAACGGGATCTGGCTGCCCTGGGCCGGGTCAATCCGCTGGCTCTGGAGGAGTTCGCCGCGTTGGAGGAACGGCACACCTTCCTGAGCACCCAGCTGGAGGACCTCAAGGCCACCCGCCGCGACCTGCTGGATATCATCAAGGACGTCGACCGCAAGGTGGAGGAAGTCTTCACCGCCGCGTACCGGGATACCGCCGAGCAGTTCGAACGGGTCTTCGCGACGCTGTTCCCCGGCGGCGAGGGCCGGCTGGTGCTGACCGAACCGGACAACATGCTCACCACCGGCATCGAGATCCAGGCCCGGCCGGCGGGCAAGAAGATCAAGCGTCTGTCGCTGCTCTCCGGCGGCGAGCGGTCCCTGACCGCGGTGGCGCTGCTCGTGGCGATCTTCAAGGCCAGGCCCTCGCCCTTCTACGTCATGGACGAGGTCGAGGCTGCCCTGGATGACACCAACCTGGGCCGGCTGATCACCATCTTCGAGGAGCTGAAGGAATCCAGCCAGCTGATCGTGATCACCCACCAGAAGCGGACCATGGAGGTGGCCGACGCACTGTACGGCGTGACCATGCAGGGCGACGGCGTCTCCACGGTGATCAGCCAGCGGCTGGACAAAGTGGCTGGGCCCGCTGCCTGAACCCCGGGCTCATCAACGAACCGGCGGTAACTCCTAGCGGGCGTAGCGGCGCACGAAGTTGCGCAGGATCAGCGGTGGAATCCTCACGTCCGCATCGCGCACCGAGTCCGCCACCGATTCGGCCTCCTCGGGCGGGAAATAGCCCGCGTGCCGGTACACCGAGATGCGGGTCAGCAGCCCGGGCACGTCCAGTTCCGGATGGAACTGCGTCGCGTAGAGGTTCTCCTTGATCCGGAACATCTGCACCGGGCAATCCGAGGACCCGGCAAGGTTCTCGGCATTCGCCGGGAGCGCTGAAATCGCCTCGCGGTGACCCACGAAGGCGGAGAACGAATCCGGAACGTCCTCGAGCAGGGGATCGACCCGGCCGGCAGCGGTCAGCTTGATGTCCACGGCGCCGATTGCCTCGCCGAACTGCCGGTCCACGGTCCCGCCCTGGTGCCGGCCCAGCGTGCCGACCCCGTAGCAGGCGCCCAGGAACGGGAAGTCCCGGTCCACCACCTCGTCCAGCAGCACCCCGAGCTCGCTTTCCACCCGCAGCTGCAGCTCCGACTTGGAGCCCTCCGGGTCGCTGGCGTTGAACGGGCTGCCGCTGACGAAGATGCCGCTGTACTCATCCAGGTTGATCCGGGGCAGCGGTCCTGCTTCAAGCCGGATCCGGTGCAGCTGCTCCGGTTCAAGATGCCCGAAGCGCAGAAAGGCCTCGTACTCTTCGATGGCGGCGTCGTCTTCGGCCCGGGAGGCCAGCAGCAGGAAAGGCTTCATTCTTCGATCGTAGTGCGGGAGGGGCGCCGTGGTGTGTCAGGGGACACATCGGCGGAAACGTCGGGGGACGACGGCGGCACGGCCGGGGCAGCTGACGCTTCGGGTTCCAGCGTCTCGCGGGCGCCGATCCAGGCGAAGCAGGCCATGATGACAATCGCACCGGTCACGCCGAACGCCCAGCTGTAACCCAGATGGTCGGCAAGGAGGCCGGCCAGGATGGGCCCCACAATGGCGCCGCTGTCGCTGGCCATCTGGAAGGTGGCCAGCACCTTGCCGCCGCTGCGGTCATTGCCCACGACGTCGCCCACGGCGGCCTGCTGTGCCGGGTTCAACAGGCCGGTGCCCATGCCGGCGATGGCGGAGACCACCAGGAACATCGGCACGTTGGTGCTGAAGCCGATGGCCGCGGTGGCCAGCGCGTTGACGGCCAGGCCGCTGAGCACCAGCGGACGGCGCCCCCAGCTGTCGGCCAGCCGGCCGGAGAAGGTCAGTACTACGGCGGTGCCGGCGGCGAAGGCGGTCAGCGAGATGCCGGCGATTTCCGGGCCCGCGGTCAGGACCGCAGCGGCGAACAGCGGCAGCAGGGAATTGCGGACTCCGAACGAGGACCAGCCATTGACGAAGCTGGAGGCCAGCGCCGCCCGGTAGGCGGAGTCGCCCAGGGCCTCGCGCACCGTCAGCACCGGACGGGCCGCGGGCTTCGGTTCGCCGCTGGCCAGGCGGGCGTCCTTGAGTTGGAGGGCGACGACGGCGGCAGCCACCAGCAGCGCTGCGGCATAGACCAGGAACGGGACCCGCAACCCGAATCCGGCGAGCAGTCCGCCCGCCAGCGGACCGGCGATGTTGCCCAGCAGGAAGGAGGAGGCATACGCACTGGAGACCCTGCCGCGGACCGCGGGTTTGGCCAGCCGGATGATCAACGCCATGGCGGAAATGGTGAACATGGTGGAACCGATTCCGCCGAGGCCGCGGAAAATCAGCAGCTGCCAGTAGCTTCCGGCGAAGGCGCACGCGGCAGTGGACGCTGCGACGATCAGCAGGCCGGTGATGTACACCGGGCGCTCGCCGAACTTCTCCAGCAGTGCACCGCCGGCCGGAGCGAAGATGAGCCGGGTGAAGGCGAAGACACTGACAATGACGGAGGAAGCGGCCACGCCCACGTTGAAGCTCTGGGCAAACTGCGGCAGCACCGGCGCCACCAGGCCGAAGCCCAGGGCAATGACAAAAGCGGCGGCGATAAGGACTTTGATTTCCCGCGGAATCGCGAGACGGGGAGGTCGGACCATGATGACTTGATTCTCTCAGACGGCGGCCCCGCGCACAGAGCAGATCGCCGACGGCGGACAGCCGGTGCACGGGCGCCCGGAGCGCGGCAGGACCGGCTGCTGCGGGTGCCCGGAAACATACCGGTGTGACATGCTAAAGAGCGTGAATGAGACTCTTGCGATTGTGATCTATGTGGTCATCGCCCTTGCCGTTGTCGGTTCCGTGGCAGCCCTGCTGGTACGGACCCGCCGAACGCCCAAGGGCATGTATCCCACTACCCGTGACGCCAATGATCCAGTGACCGGTGCGGGGGCGCACGCCGCCGGCACCGATGTCCTGGATGCCCCGCCAACGGGCACCGCACCGCCGGCCGAAACCGGCGTCGTCGTGCCCGATGACCTGCGCGGGCTGGAAGAGGCGGCTCCCGCCCCCGAAGCTCCGGCGCTGGAGACCCCTGAGCCCGTTCAGGGCCGGCTGGCCCGCCTGCGTGCGCGGCTGGCCAAGTCCAACAACGCGCTGGGCAAGGCGCTGCTGGCCCTGCTGGCCAGCGACAAGATCGATGAAGATGTCTGGGAGGAGATCGAGGAAACCCTGCTCCTGGCGGATCTCGGCACCGAACCCACCATGGAACTGGTGGATGCCCTGCGCGAGCGGGTAAAGATTTCCGGCAGCCGCGACCCGCAGGAAGTGCACCAGATGCTCCGCGAGGAGCTCATCAAGCTGGTCGATCCCACCATGGACCGCACCCTGGCCACCGACCGGCACGCCGACAAGCCCGCCGTCGTCATGGTGGTAGGCGTCAACGGCGTCGGCAAGACCACCACCGTCGGCAAGCTCGCCCGCGTCCTGGTCGCCGAGGACAAGGACGTGCTCCTGGGCGCGGCCGATACCTTCCGCGCCGCCGCCGCTGAGCAGTTGGCCACCTGGGGACAGCGCGTGGGCGTGCCCACGGTAAAGTCCGACGTCGACGGCGCCGACCCCGCCTCCGTTGCCTTCGAGGCCGTGAAGGCCGGCATCGACGGCGAAGTGGACGTGGTCCTGATCGACACCGCCGGGCGCCTGCAGAACAAGGTGGGCCTGATGGACGAGCTCGGCAAGGTCAAGCGCGTCATTGAAAAGCAGGCCGAGGTGGACGAGGTCCTGCTGGTCCTGGACGCCACCACCGGGCAGAACGGCCTGATGCAGGCCAAGGTCTTCTCCGAGGTCGTCAACATCACCGGCATCGTGCTGACCAAGCTGGACGGCACCGCCAAGGGCGGCATCGTCGTCGCGATCCAGCGCACGCTGGGTGTGCCGGTGAAGCTGATCGGCCTGGGCGAGGGCGCCGATGACCTGGCACCGTTCGAAGCCGAGGGATTCGTGGACGCACTGCTGAGCTAGCGTTCTACGCATCAACAACCAAGGGCCCCGCACTTCCGGATGGAAGTGCGGGGCCCTTGGCGTTTCCGGAAGACCGGAACAACGGTGCTTTTGTTTTGCGCCTGGCCTAGCGGTATTCGAAGTTCAGGACTGTCACCGTGCCGGCGGTGACCGGCAGCGTGATCTCCCCGGATTTGCCCGTCTCCGCGGTGTATCCGGGGATCCGGTTGCGGTCGGCAACAGGAACCTGGAGGGCACCGTCGATTACCGTCGTGTCCTGTGACGCGTAGGTAGCGCCCGTCAGCTGGGACATGCTGCCGTACCGGCTGCCTGCCGGCACCTTCAGCGTGACAGGCGTCGGAGCCATTGACTGGGGATCGTTGAGGTTCACCAGCGCAACGCTGATCGACTCGTCCTCGTGCCGGACGGCGTACCAGTAGGTATTGGTGCCTCCGGATGCGTTTCCCGTGAGGAACTCGCCGCTGCCGAGCATTCCGACCACGGACAGTCCGTAATAGTTGGCACGCGGTTCGAAGTCAGGCCCCGCAGATCCCCATTCGCCGGTGGCGCACAGCACGGACATGGGCGGCCCGCCGCCGCAGGCCATCAGGGAACTGTGGAAGGCGATCCGGCTGACTCCGGCCTTGGCCGCCGTCAGGGCAAAGTTTGCCGACCACAGAGCTGACGCATGGGTTTTGGTGTATTCATTGCTGCCGGTGCAGGCGGAAGCACTGGTCTCAGCCAGCCACGTCTCCAGCTTGGCATCCGATCCGATACGGGCTGCCGCATCGCTGTATTTGACGCTGCGCTCCGCAGTCGAGGGACTGACCAGATTGGCCATGGTCGGCGTCTGGGTCGGATCCGTTCCCGAGCAGCTGGAGAGCGGATAGTTGTGGTAGGCCAGAGCAACCTTGTTGGGGACATCCGAGGCGGAGAATTCCTTCCACCAGTCCTGGGTGAAGGTGCCCGGGCCGGCGATCGGGGTTCCGGGGGCTGCGGCCTCAATGGCCTTGCTGTAGGCGGAAAGTTCATCCAGATAGTCCTCCACGTCCCATCCTGCCGGCCGGAGGTCGTTATAGGCGCCGGCGGCTTCGCTGAGCCCGTTGGGTTCGTTGCCCACGATCACTCCAACGAGCCGTTCCCCGAAGATCTCGCCGGCGTGCTTCGCCTGGTCCGCAGCGCGCTCGGGATCGTACTGACCCAGCGTCACGTTCATGATGATCGAGGCGTCAACGGCCTCCGCCAGGGCATTAATACGTTCCAGGTCTGCCGGGGTGACCGTGGTGAACGGCCCGCCTGAGGCGGCGTTCCAACCCGCCGGGACAGCTTCACCGGTGGACGTCCAGAAGAACCGCCGGTCGACGGCGTTGCCGCCGAACCGGAGGGTGGGGCTGCCCAGCTCGCGCAGATACGTCACGAGGGTTGCATTGTCGGCGCTGAGCCGTTCATCGGCCAGATCTGTTGCCTCCAGAGACAACCCCACGGATCCCGGCGTCAGCGAGGTGCCAACGGGCGTGGCGGAGACCTCAAGGTTCAGCGGATCAGCTGCTGCCAGGCCGGCGTCTGGTGACGGGGCGAGCTGCTGATACTCAGGCCTTGCCAGTTTTTCGGAGTCGGGGAGCACCACCTCGGCAGGGGGTGCGGCCACGGTTCCGGCGTCGGAAACCGCAGGGGCATCATCTGCCAGCAACTGCGGGATGGCAACCGCGCCGGCGGCGATCACTACGAGGCCGGCGGCCCCCGCGAGGAAGCGCGTGCGGCGTCGGAGCCGGCGCCGCTGCGGTGCGCTGCCGTCCTGTCCGGGGGCAGGGCTGTCTATAGGGTCAGGCATGAGTCGGTCCATCCTTGGAAATTGAGACTAAGGGTTCATCCTAGCGGCGCTAGTCAGGTCCTCAGCGCCGCTTCAGGGTCCACCGAAACATCCCCGAAATGTCAGCGTCACCGGCCTTTTACCAAAACCGCCGGTTTGTAACCTCCCGGCAACGCGCCCGGGCCGTCGCCGAAATCTGGCCCCGGCAAAGTTCAGGGTGCGGGAAAGCCCCGCGGTAGGTGAAGGGACGTGGAGATGGATCTGTCAGCAGGTCACGTCTGGGTGATGATATCGGCGGCACTCGTGCTGCTCATGACGCCCGGGGTGGCATTCTTTTACGGCGGTATGACCCGCGCCAAGGCTGCACTGAACATGATGATGATGAGCTTCGTGTCCATTGGGCTCGTGGGCGTCGTCTGGGTCCTCTGGGGCTTCTCCATGACAGGGGGCGACGGCGTGGGCGGGCTGTTCGGAAATCCCTTCACTTCCTTTGGCCTCGAGTCCCTTCTCGGCACCGAGGACCTTATCGGCGCCGGCTTCGGCGCCACCTTCGCCATCATCACCGTCGCCCTGATCAGCGGCGCCATTGCCGACCGGGCCAAGTTCAGCGCCTGGGTGGTCTTTGTGCCGGTCTGGGTCACCCTGGTCTACTGCCCGCTGGCCTTCATGGTCTGGGGCGGAGGCCTGCTCGGTGAAGAAGGCGCCATCGGCTCCGTGGTCGGCGAAGCCATCGACTTTGCCGGCGGCACCGTGGTCCACATCAACGCCGGTGTCGCAGCCCTGGTGCTGGCGCTGATCATCGGCAAGCGCAAGGGCTTCGGCAAGGACCCGAGCCAGCGGCCGCACAACATCCCGTTTGTCATGCTCGGCGCCACGCTGCTCTGGTTCGGCTGGTTCGGTTTCAACGGAGGCGCCGCCGGCACCGCCGAGGAAGCAGGCCTGATCTGGATCAACACCATGGCCGCTCCCGCCGCCGCCATGGTTGGCTGGCTGCTGACCGAACGCATCCGGGACGGCCGCCCGACATCGCTCGGCGCAGCCTCCGGTATTGTCGCCGGCCTGGTGGCCATCACCCCGGCCTGCGCCAACGTGAGCCCGCTCGGCGCCGTCGGCCTGGGCCTGCTGGCCGGAATCCTCTCCGCGCTCGCCGTCGGCCTCAAATACAAGCTGGGCTATGACGACTCCCTGGACGTGGTGGGCGTGCACCTGGTCGCCGGAATTGCCGGCACCCTGGCCCTGGGCTTCATCGCACTGCCGGTCGAAGGCGAGGGCGGCGGACTGTTCTACGGCGGCGGCTTCGCACAGCTCGGAGCGCAGCTCGTGGCCGCCCTGGTGGCGATCGTGTTCTCCGCGGTGCTGACGCTGGTCATCGGCCTGGCAATCCACAAGACCATCGGCTTCCGGGTATCCGAGGAGCAGGAGGTCAACGGCGTGGACCTGAGCGAACATGCCGAAACCGCATACGAATTCGGCGGCCTGGGTATGGGCGGGTCCTTCCGGCCCGTCGCCGAGTCCGCAGCGCTGACCACGAAGGAGAGCATCAACTCATGAAACTCGTAACGGCTATTGTCCGGCCGGAAAAGCTCGACGCCGTGCGCGGCTCCCTGGAAAGCTACGGCGTGCAGGGTCTGACGGTCAGCCAGGCCAACGGCTACGGACGCCAGCGCGGGCACACCGAGGTCTACCGCGGCGCCGAATACACCGTGGACCTGCTGCCCAAGATCCGGATCGAGGTGCTCGTGGCCAACGAATGGCTCAACGACATCGTGGATGTGCTGGTCTCGACGGCAAACACCGGGCGCGCCGGCGACGGCAAGGTCTGGGTGGTCAACGTGGAAGAGGCCCTGCGGGTCCGCACAGGGGAGCGCGGCGACTCGGCGCTCTAAGACAGCGGTTCTGCGCGAAGCAGTCCTGCGCAACGCTCACCGTCACAGGTCCGCCCGGCTGGTTTTCCAGCCGGGCGGACCTGCGGTTCCGGCCGGGTAGCTTTCCAGCGGCACCTGGTCCGCCGCCCATGCCGCGAGCACCGGATCCACGATCCGCCAGCATTCCTCGGCGACATCCGCCCGTACCGAGACCAGCGGGTCGCCGGACAGGATCCCGTCCAGCACTTCGCCGTACGGGGTAAACGTGGATTTGTGCATCGGAGCGGCCAGCCCGGTGCGTTCCATATCGAACACATCCGCCGGACCGTTAACATTCAGTTCCAGCTCCAGCCGGGCCGGTGCAAAGGAAATCCGCAGCCGCGACGCGTCGCCGGCCGCACCGGTGAATCCGGTCGGCAGATGGCTGACCGGTTTGAACGTCACCACCGCTTCCTTCCGCTGCTTTCCCAGAGCCTTGCCCGAACGGAGGATGAACGGCACTCCTGCCCAGCGCTCGTTGTCGATCCGGATTTCCACTTCCGCCAGGGTCTCGGTATTCCGGGCAGGATCCACGCCGGGGGAGTCCGCATAGGCCTCGATACCCTCCCCGTTAATCTCTCCTGCAGTCCAGCGGGCCCGGCGGGTGCTGGCCCGGTAATCCTCCGGCACGGACGAGGCCCGCAGCGTAGCGGCCAGCAGATCGCGCAGGTCCCGCTCGCCCAGGGTCGCCGGGGCGCCCATCGCAATAACCGCCATGGTATGCAGCAGATGGCTCTGGATCATGTCCCGCAATGCGCCGGCGCCGTCGTAGTACGCCGCCCGTCCCTCGAGCCCGAGCTCCTCGTCAAAGACAATCTCCACGCGGTCGATGTGCAGGTTGTTCCACACCGGTTCAAGGATCCGGTTCGTGAAGCGCAGGCCCAGGATGTTCATGACCGTGGCCATACCCAGGAAATGGTCCACCCGGTAAATGTGGTCCTCCGGCACCAGATCAGCCAGCAGCCGGTTCAGTTCCCGGGCCGATTCCTCGTCGGTGCCGAACGGCTTTTCCAGCACCAGACGGGTTTCGTCGGGCAGGTCGCCGGGCTTCAGTGCCGCCACGGTGGATTGCGTCAGCCCCGGCGGCAGGGCGAAGTACAAGGCCAGTGGAGCCTGCAGTCCGGCGATGTCCCGGACCAGCCGCTCCGGGTCCTGCAGGTCCACGCGCAGATAGCTGCCGCTTTCGACTGCTGCGTCCAGCGCCCGCCGTCCCTGCTCATCCGCGTCCTCCCGGGCTGCCGCGAAGGAGGCCAGCAGCCTGTCCTGCCAGTCGCCGTCGGACCAGTCCCGGGAACCGGAACCGGTCACCGTCAGGTTCTCCGGTGCCCGTCCGCTGGCGATCAGCTGTCCCAGCCCGGGCAGCAGCAGCCGCTGCGACAGATCACCGGTCCCACCGAGAATCAGGAGGGTGCGCAAAGGGGAAGTATCGTTCATTTCCCCAGCGTGCCACCGGCTGCGCATGGCTGGTAAGGGTTCTGCCTGAATTACCCAACCCGGCTTGGTACCCTTAACAGCTGGGCCTGCCAAACATGGCGAAGATACGAAGAAAGAAGTGCGCGGCACGTGTTCAATTCACTGTCTGACCGGTTGACTACAACCTTCAAGAACCTTCGTGGCAAGGGCCGACTCACCGAAGCCGACGTTGACGCCACAGTCCGCGAGATCCGGCGCGCGCTGCTGGACGCCGACGTCGCCGTGCCCGTCGTCCGTGCGTTCACCGCCTCCGTCAAGGAACGCGCCCTCGGTCTTGAGGTGTCGCAGGCCCTGAACCCGGGCCAGCAGGTCGTCAAGATCGTCAACGAGGAACTCGTAGGCATCCTCGGCGGCGAGACCCGCCGGCTGCGCCTGGCCAAGAACCCGCCCACGGTCATCATGCTCGCCGGCCTGCAGGGCGCCGGTAAGACCACCCTGGCCGGCAAGCTCTCCAAGCACCTCAAGAGCCAGGGCCACAGCCCGCTGCTGGTTGCCGCCGACCTCCAGCGGCCCAACGCCGTCAAGCAGCTCCAGGTCAACGGCGAACGCGCCGGCGTGCCGGTGTACGCTCCGCATCCGGGCGTTTCCTCCGAATTCGAGTCCGCCACCGGCGATCCGGTTGCCGTTGCCCGCCAGGGCATCGAGGAAGCGCGCGCCAAGCTGCACGACGTCGTCATCGTGGACACCGCTGGCCGCCTGGGCGTGGACGCCGAACTGATGCAGCAGGCAGCGGATATCCGCGCCGCCATCAACCCGGACGAAGTCCTGTTCGTCATTGACGCCATGATCGGCCAGGACGCCGTGAACACGGCGCAGGCCTTCAACGAGGGCGTCAACTTCACCGGTGTTGTCCTGACCAAGCTCGACGGCGATGCCCGCGGCGGTGCCGCACTGTCCGTGGCGTCGGTGACCGGCAAGCCGATCATGTTCGCCTCCACGGGCGAGGCCCTGACCGATTTCGAGGTCTTCCACCCGGACCGGATGGCCAGCCGCATCCTGGACCTCGGCGACGTCATGACGCTCATCGAGCAGGCCGAGCAGAACTGGGACAAGGACGAAGCCTCCCGGATGGCGAAGAAGTTCGCCGACCAGGAAGACTTCACCCTGGACGACTTCCTGACCCAGATGCAGCAGCTGCGCAAGATGGGCTCCATGAAGAAGATGCTCATGATGATGCCCGGTGCCGCCGGCATGCGTGAGCAGCTGGAGAACTTCGACGAGCGCGAGATCGACCGTGTCGAGGCCATTGTCCGGTCCATGACCCCGCATGAGCGGGTAGCGCCCAAGATCATCAACGGCTCCCGCCGCGCCCGCATCGCCCGCGGTTCCGGCGTGCACGTGTCCGAGGTCAACGGCCTGCTGGAGCGCTTTGTCCAGGCCCAGAAGATGATGAAGAAGATGGCAGCCGGCGGCGGAATGCCGGGCATGCCGGGCATGGCAGGACCGGGCGGTTTCGGCGGCGCGCGCAAGAAGCAGCAGGCGGCCAAGGGTAAGAAAAAGGCCCGTTCGGGTAACCCGGCAAAGGCGGCACAGGAGCTGGCCGAGGCTGAGGCCCGGCGCGCCGGAGCCCGCAAGGCCATGCCCACGGGCAGCGCGTTCGGCGCCCAGGACACGGACTTTGACCCGTCGTCGCTGAACCTGCCCAAGGGCTTTGAGAAGTTCCTGGGTAAATAGCACTCTTCACCACGCACCGCCGGACAGCATCAGTCCGGCGGTGCGTGTTTAAGCCGCGGTAAGCTCAGGCAACTCTCTCGGATGCAGGAAGGCGGGCACGGTGGCGGCTCAGGGGTTGACCGGATTCTACGGCTCCGTCTTCAAGCGCAGCACCACTGTCGGGATCCTGGTCCGCAACGGTGACGGCCGGGTGCTGGTCCTGCGCACTGGCTCCGGCGGCTGGAACCTTCCCGCCGGCATCGTCAAGAGCGGGGAGGACCCGCGCTCATCCGCACGGCGTCTGCTGCGCAACGTGCTGGGGCTGGAGTCCGACGTCGGGCGCGTCCTGGTCCTGGACTACATCCAGGCCGGCAGTGCGCAGCCCGGCGCAGGCAGCCAGGGCACCGGGGACTCCATCACCTTCCTGTTCGACGGCGGCATCCTGGACACACCTGTGGAGACTTTCACGCTCGCCGGCGGGGAACGGGTTGCCCGGTTCGTTCCGGGTGCCGGTGCCCAGACGCTCGACGCCGCCGGCTCCCACCTGGCGGCCGCCGGATGTGAGGCCCTGGAACTGGGAACGGTCACGGAACTCGTCAACGGCGCCCCCGACAGCACCGTTCCGGACGCCGTTCCGCGTCCGAGCCCGATGATGCCGCCCCTGGCCGGCTTTTCGACAATCCTCGGCCGATAGCCAGCCGACCTGACAGGGCGGACTCTGATGATCCCGGTAATCCGCAGCGCTGAACCTGACGATCTCCCGCTCCTGTCCGCGCTCGAGACGGCAGCAGACACCCTGCTCGCCGGCCTGCCCGGCTTCGACATATCCGTAGTGCGGCAACTTCCGGCCCCCGCCGATGTTGCCGGGCTGGCTGCCGCGCGGCACCTCCTGGTCGCCGGGACGCCGCCCGTGGGGTTCGCCCGCGTGGAAGAAGTGGACGGGCAGGCGCATCTGGAACAGCTGTCGGTACATCCCGATGCCGCCGGGGCGGGAGTGGGCCGGGCACTGGTGGCCGCGGCCGTGGGCTGGGCCCGGGAGCAGGGGTACGCCTCGATGACCTTGTGCACCTTTGCCGGGGTTCCCTTTAATGCCCCGTTCTACGCGAGCTGCGGCTTCTCCGTGGTGGCCGATCCCCGCGGCGGACTGGCGGAGCTCAGGAACCATGAGCGGGAGCTGGGCCTGGACGCGCTGGGGGAGCGGGTCGCGATGAGAAAGGACCTGCGGGCCGACGCTGCAGGCTGAGGCCCGTGCCGCGGCGGGTCCTACTTGTTGCCCTCTTCCGGGAATTGCCCAATACTCGGGCTGCCGGCACAGCGCCGGGTGGGGGAGCCCAATTGCGAAAGGCACACCGATGATTGACCGCCGGGTCCTGGCATTCTCAGCCGTCTGTTTGGGGATGTCTGCATTCGCCCTTGGCCTTGGCGTTTATCTCCTGTCCCGGGACATGTCGGTGACTGCTCTTGCTGCCTTCTTATTCCTCACCGGCTCACTGCCGTCCTTTATTGCCCTATGGATCGCGTACCGGTCCAGGAAGCCTGCCCAAGGTTCCTGAGAAGTCTCTGAAAAGCTCCTGGCGGCTGCTTCAGTCTTGGAAATACGTGAAGCTTCAAGTAACCTCATTACATGAATCTTCAAGTAAATGCCCCCGACCTGCTGCCCGCCGACCTTGCCATGGGTACGGTCATGCTCAAGGTCGGCGACCTGGCCAAGGTCTCCGCCTACTACCGCGGAGCTTTGGGCCTGGAGGTCGTGGCGGAGGCCGACGGCGGCCAGTACCTGGGCCGCGGCATGGTTCCGGTGGTGCATCTGGCATCCGCGCCCGGCCTGCAGGTGGCTTCCCGCGGAGAGGCCGGCCTGTTCCACACCGCACTGCTCTTTCAAACCCAGGCAGATCTTGCGGCCACCGTCGCCACCGCGGCCCAGTACGACCCCGCGGCATTCGTCGGGTCGGCGGACCACCTGGTCAGTGAGGCGTTCTATTTCACCGATCCGGAAGGCAACGGGATCGAGCTCTACTATGACAAGCCGCGCGCCACCTGGGGCTGGGTCGAGACGATCGCCGGGCGCGAGGTCCAAATGGCTTCCCTTGCCCTGTCCCCGCAGGCCTACTTCCGGGAACATCTGACCGAGGCGGCACTGGCGGGCCTGCACCATGCCGGTGCCGGCGTCGGTCACGTCCATCTGCAGGTGGGTGACACCGCGACCGCGGCGCAGTTCTATATCGACACCCTGGGGTTTGAGCGCACCGCCGGCTTCCATGGCCAGGCGCTGTTCGTTTCCGCCGGAGGCTACCACCACCACATGGCCATGAATGTCTGGAACAGCCGCGGCGCCGGACCGCGGCGCGACACGCTGGGCCTGGGCGAGGTGCTGATCACCGTTCCCGCAGCCGACGACGTCGCCGGGCTGGCCGACCGGCTGAAGTCCGCCGGGATCACCAGCCACCACACCGGTGCCGAGCTGCGCTTCGAGGATCCCTGGCGCAACCGGCTGCGCGTCGCCGTCGGCTAACCGCCGCACCCCGGCCAGAGTCGCCAAACATGGAGTCATCTGGCACAATGGTCAGGTACTCGATCTGCGCGGCCCCTCTCTCCGTGCAAGTATCTTGTCCTTTTGAACCCCAACGTTATGGCCCGCCCCACGGGAGCAGAAGTACGGGTTCGTCCCTTTTTAGATCAGGAGTGACCACAAAAGTGGCCGTAAAGATTCGCCTCAAGCGCCTTGGCAAGAAGTTTTCAGCACACTACCGCGTCGTTGTCATGGATTCCCGTGCCAAGCGCGATGGCCGTGCCATCGAAGAAATCGGCATCTACCGTCCGACCGAGAACCCGTCGTACATCGACATCAAGTCGGACCGTGCCCAGTACTGGCTCAGCGTCGGCGCCCAGCCGACCGAGCAGGCTGCAGTTCTGCTGAAGATCACCGGTGACTGGCAGAAGTTCAAGAACATCGAGGGCCAGGAAGGCACCCTGCGTGTCAAGGCCCCGAAGGAAGCTTTCGTAGCTCCCGAAAAGAAGTCCGTAATCGTTCCCGAAGCCATCACCCCGAAGGCCAAGAAGGACGAGGCTCCCGAGGCTTCCGCAGAGGCTGAGGCTGAGTAACTTGCTGGCTGAAGCGCTGGAGCATCTCGTCCGCGGAATCGTTGACAGTCCTGAGGACGTCAAGGTTTCCGCGAAGAGCAACCGCCGCGGGGAAACCCTCGAGGTGCGCGTTCATGAGGACGATTTGGGCCGCGTCATCGGACGCCAGGGACGCACCGCACGTGCATTGCGCACTGTGATCGCAGCCCTGGCCAACGGAGAGCAGGTTCGCGTCGACGTAGTGGATACCGACCGCCGCCGCTGATAACCCGCGGGCGATCGGATGCGCATCGGCAGCTTCCGGCACTTTCTTCATAGCAGTACCAGTTGAACGCAGCTGTACCGGTTCAACGCAGTTCACGGCATCCGGCCCCTGCACCAGATAATGGTGAAGGGGCCGGATGTGTTTCCGGGCAGAACCTGCCCACCCGCCGCCCGAAGGGGCGCATCATGACCAACGCCGCACCAATACAGGCCGCACCAATACAAGGAGAACCCCTCATGCAGTTACAGGTGGCACGCATCGGCAAGCCGCACGGCATCCGCGGCGAAGTGACCGTCCAGGTCATGACCGACGCCCCCGAAGACCGCTTCGTGCCGGGAACCGAGCTCACCGTCGAGCCCGCGTCCAAGGGTCCGCTCACGGTCATCAGCGCCCGGTGGAACAAGGACATCCTGCTGCTCGGATTCGAGGAAATCGTGGACCGCAACGGCGCCGAGGAGCTCCGCGGCGCCATGCTCTCGGTTGATACCGACGAACTCGAGGATGAGGACGACGACGAGGGTTGGTACGAGCACGAGTTGGTAGGCCTGCAGGCCAAGGTGGGCGACGTCGTCGTCGGCACCGTCAGCGGGCTCCGCACCCTCACCGTCCAGGACCTGCTGGTGGTGAACGACAATGAGGGCCGCGAGGTCCTGGTTCCCTTCGTCGAGGCCATTGTGCCCGAGGTCAGCATCGAGGGCGGCTACGTCCTGCTGACCCCGCCTGCCGGCCTGTTCGAGCTGAACCTGCCCGAGGACAAGGCGTCAGCCGAGGCCAAGGGTGAAGGTGAAACGGCGTCCGACGCCAAGCAGGACAAGCAGGAAGAGGCCGGCCGCTAAGTGCGTATCGATGTAGTCAGCATTTTCCCCGAGTATCTGGCCGCACTGGACCTGTCGCTGATCGGCAAGGCGCGGCAGGACGGCCTGCTGGACCTGCGGGTGCATGACCTTCGCGACTTCACCACGGACCGGCACCGCACCGTTGATGACACTCCGTACGGCGGCGGTGCCGGCATGGTCATGAAGCCCGAGCCCTGGGCCCAGGCCCTGGCCTCGGTTGGCGGGGAAGAAGGTGCCGGCGATGGCTCCGGCGACCGCGCGCGCCCAATCCTCATCGTTCCCTCACCCGCAGGCGCCGTGTTCACGCAGGCGATGGCCTACGAACTCGCCGAAGAGAAGCACCTGGTGTTCGCCTGCGGCCGCTACGAAGGCATCGATGAGCGGGTGCTGGAATGGGCCGGAGAGCGCTTTGACGTGCGGCCGGTCAGCCTGGGCGACTATGTGCTCAACGGCGGGGAAGTAGCCGTGCTCGCCATGGTGGAGGCGGTCGGGCGGCTCGTGCCCGGCGTCGTCGGCAATCCCGAATCCCTGGTGGAGGAGTCACATTCGGACGGGCTGCTGGAGTACCCCGTCTACACCAAGCCCTCGTCTTGGCGGGAACGCGAGGTGCCGGAAATTCTGCTCAGTGGCAACCACGGCAAGATCGCCCAGTGGCGCCGCGGCCAGCAGCTGCAGCGCACAGCGGCACGCCGGCCTGACCTGCTGGAGAAAATCGACGCCGGCACGTTGAGCAAGGCCGATAAGGCAGAGCTTGCAGCGCTGGGGTACGAAGTGGCCGGAGACAGGATCCTGCCGCGGCGCTGATTGGTGGCGTTTGGCCGGGTATGGCAGAATAGGTGACTGTGTCATCTGGGTCCGCACCTGCCACAGGGGGAGCGCGGCCAACAGATACGGCACGCCGGCCGCCAATCCTCGGCTCAGCCGGTCCTTAGCTTCGGCAGCATCTGTGCAGCGTGAAAACCGCAGCGCCCTTGTATGCCGTTACCAAAGTGAATGACCTGTGGCGTTCACCAGGAGTGACAACACATGCACATCCTAGATTCTGTTGATGCAGCTTCGCTGCGTTCAGACATCCCCGAGTTCCGCGCCGGTGACACCGTCAAGGTTCACGTCAACATCATCGAAGGCAAGAACACCCGTGTTCAGATCTTCCAGGGCTTCGTCATGAAGCGCCAGGGCGATGGCCTGCGCGAGACCTTCACGGTCCGCAAGGTCTCCTTCGGCGTCGGCGTGGAGCGTACCTTCCCGGTACACTCCCCGGTCATCGACAAGCTCGAGGTCGTCTCCAAGGGTGACGTCCGCCGCGCCAAGCTGTACTACATGCGCGACCTGCGCGGCAAGGCAGCCAAGATCAAGGAAAAGCGCGACGCACGTCCCGCCAAGTAATTTCTTGATCCCCGCACCATCCGCTTCCGGGGAGTCTTCGGATTCCTCCCGGAAGCACACGAAACGCCGGTCCAGATTTGTGGGCTGGCGTTTCGTGTTATGCGCCCTCGCCGCAGCAGCAGTGCTGGCGGCGCTCATCCGTGCGTTCGTCGTCGACGTCTACTTCATTCCCTCCGAGTCGATGCAGCCGCTCCTTGAACCCGGGGACCGCGTGCTCGTCTCGCGGACGGCGTATGCCTCGGAACCGGTCCGACGCGGCGACACCGTGGTCTTTAACGGCCGCGGATCCCTGGCGCCGCTGCACAGCGGCAATTCAGCGCTGGTCGACGCGGCACAGACAGTTGCCCAGTGGGTCGGCCTCGCCGGCAGCGACACCGTCTTCATCAAGCGTGTGATCGGGGTTGCCGGAGACCGCGTCACCTGCTGCACGGAAGAGGAGCCGCGGGTGAGAATCAATGGAACTCCCATCGACGAGCCATACGTTTATCCAGGAGATGCCCCCAGCGAAAAGGCCTTCGACGTCATCGTTCCGGAGGGCCGGATCTGGCTGATGGGCGACCACCGCTCCGAATCGGCTGATTCACGGTCCCTGCTGGGAGCCCCCGGCGGCGGACTCGTTTCCGAGGATCGTGTGATCGGGCGGGCCACGGGGATCCTGTGGCCGCTGGAGCGGCGTTCGGATATTGAGCGGCTAGAGTTAGGAGCCGAGTGGAATACGGCGAAATAAGAGGAAAGCACATGGCCCAGAACGACCCGGAAGAGCCGGGCCAGAGCGCCGGATCCGGAATGCACGATGCCCACGCGGCCCCGGCACATGCCGCAAGCAAGAACCGGGACAGCCACGGGAACAACCGCGGCTTCGCCGGATGGCTGCGCGAAGTGGCGACCATCATCGTGATCGCACTGCTGCTGTCCTTCCTGATCAAGACCTTCCTGTTCCGCGCGTTCTACATCCCGTCGGGCTCCATGGAAGAGACCCTGGAGATCAACGACCGCATCTTCGTTAATCTTCTGGTCCCGGAGCCCTTCGACCTCGAACGCGGCGACGTAGTGGTGTTTGAGGACACCAAGGACTGGCTTCCCGAGCTTCCGCCGGCCGCCGAAGGCCCCGGCACGTGGGTGCGCGAGGCGCTGACGTTCGTCGGGCTGCTGCCTGACACCTCCGAACAGCACCTGGTCAAGCGGGTCATCGGCACCGAGGGCGACCGTGTGGTCTGCTGCGACGCCGACGGACGGATCACCGTCAACGGCGAGCCGTTGAACGAGCCGTACATCTATCCCGGCGCCAGGCCCTCCGACACTCCTTTTGACGTAGTGGTTCCCGAAGGCAAGGTCTGGGTCATGGGGGACCACCGCAATGCCTCGGCCGATTCCCGCGAGCATCTGCAGGACACCAGCGGCGGCTTTATCGATGTGGAGGATATCGAGGGCAAGGCCGCTGTCACCGCCTGGCCTTTGAACCGGGCGGGCTTTGTGGGCAGCTACCCCGAGGTCTTCGAGAACGTGCCGGACCCGTCAACCTCCCCGGCAGGGCAATGACAGCCGACGTCAGCGCCGGGTCCGTGAGCGCAGATACGGTCCGCGTGCGCCCGAAGACCGGCACCGGCAGCAAAGCGCCGACGCTGCGGCACGAACGCGCCTTTGCCGCCGTCGGGCACCGCGTCCTGGCCGGCTGCGACGAAGTAGGCCGGGGCGCACTGGCCGGGCCGGTCAGCGTGGGCATGGTGGCAGTGGACCTGGGCACGGTCCGTTCCCTCAAGGGTGTCCGGGACAGCAAGCTGCTTTCCGCCGGAGACCGGGAGGCCCTCGTGCCGTTGATCCGGAAATGGTCCCCGGGCTGGGGTGTGGGCCACGCCAGCGCCGCGGAAATCGACCTGCACGGCCTCATGGCTGCGCTGCGCCTGGCCGGGACCCGCGCCTGGGACCAGGTCTGCACCCGCCTGACCCCCGACGTCGTCCTCCTGGACGGCAACTACAACTGGCTCTCGCCGGCCCGGCAGGGCAGCCTGTTTGATGTTCCCGGGGATGACGACGACGGCGGCTGCACAGCTCCGGTCCATACCCGGATCAAGGCAGATATGCAGTGCCTGAGCGTTGCCGCTGCTTCCGTCCTGGCCAAGGTGGAACGGGACGCCTTGATGGTGGACTACGCTGTGACACATCCTCAGTATGGCTGGGAAGTGAATAAGGGATATGCCACGGCATCCCATCGGCTGGCGATAGACGAGTACGGGCCCACCGCCCTGCACCGGATGTCCTGGCAGCTGGGATCACGTCCGGAACCGGATGCCGGGGACCATGAGAGTGTCATTGGGGGATGATTGAACCATGAGTGCCGAAGATCTTGAGAACTATGAAACGGACATGGAGCTCCAGCTCTACCGTGAATACCGGGACGTAGTAGGGCTCTTCAGCTATGTCGTGGAAACCGAGCGGCGCTTTTACCTGGCCAACCACGTTGACCTGCAGGCGCGCTCCGCCGACGGCGAGATCTACTTCGACCTCACGCTGCAGGACGCCTGGGTGTGGGACGTTTACCGGTCGGCACGGTTCGTCAAGAGCGTCCGCGTCATCACCTTCAAGGACGTCAACGTCGAAGAGCTCACCCGGAACGACGACCTCACGGTGCCCAAGCCGGACGAGCTGGCCTGATCCTGGTCCGCTTCGCCTAGCGGACTGTAGAAGCCGGCTGTGCCGGAAGGCGCGCGGCGACGTCGTCCCAGCGTTCCCATGCCCCGGAAGGCTGCCTGGGGTCCGTTGAAGCCAGGCTGGAAATCCACCCCTCCACCATTTTTCCTCGGTGCGCGAGGAAATGCGGTACGGCGATCGGCGGCGGAAAACCATTGCGCCACACACTCTTGTAGCTTCCGGTGTTCCCTGCGTTTGCGCTCCAGGTCACCACGTCCCAGCCGAGGTCATCAAAGGCATGGCCCACGGCCAGCGCGACGGCGCGTGACATCAGCCCCCGCCCCCGGAAGGCCGGGGACGTGACAAAGCCCAGGTTTCCCGAGTTGGCCCCCTGGTAACGCAGGTCCAGGGTGCCGGCATAGCAGCCGTCGGCTTCGAGCGCCCAGGACACCGCGTCTTCCTGCGGAACGGAAATGGCTGCCACATACTCCTGCGCCATGGCCGGCGTGTAGTCCAGCGGGATGGTCGTCCATTTACGGGTCAACGGGTCCACTGAGCGGGCAAAAACCGGCTCGACGTCGGAGCTGCGGTGCGGACGAAGCGTCAGGGTTCCATCCGACAGGAGAGGGATCACGAAGGGCATGGGTACACCCTATAGCGGCCGGGGTGTTGGACCGGGATGCATCTCCTAGACTGCTGCCATGGTGTCTGACGATTCGTCGCTGGCCGGCTACCTGGCTGGTAACCGCCGGCTGTATGCGCAGCTTCGTCCGGATCCGCCCTCCCTCGCGCACCTGCTCCGGCTGCAGCAGGCGCTGGGGGCACTGCCGGAAATCAACGACGGCGGTTCCCCGCGCTGGGTGCCCGCGCGGCAGATGCACCTGACCCTGATCCATTTCGGCAAGGTCAGGGACGTCCATGCAGTGGTTGCGGCTGCCACGGGAATCTCCGCGGTGGAGTACGAGGAATTGCTGGCCTGCTATGTGGCGCAGACTGAAGCCGAGATGCCTCGGCACCCCGTGGTCCTTGAGCCGGCCGTCCTGTCCCGGTTTGGCCGCCAGGGCAGGACCCTGGTGCTGGAGTATTTTCCCTCGCCGGAGCTGAAGGAATCCCACGCAGCTGCGTATGCCGCGCTGGAGACCTTTCTCCGTCGCGCGGGGATCTCCGACGTGCCGGCGTTCACCGCGGGCGATCCCAACTTTATGTTCGCCTCACGGCTGCGTCCGCATATCACGCTCGCCCGAGGCTTTGCCGGGACGCTGCCTGCGCCGGCGCAAGGATCCGGGCCGGCCGGTGGATTTCCGCTGGAGCGGGTCCGGCTGGAGCCGATGCCCGTGGTCTACTCCGGGCCTGCATAACCGGAGCAGATCCAGAACCGGTAAAGTCCCGGCGGCCAAGCGCCAGGACTCTACAGACCCCGGCGCCCAAACCGGGTGGGGCTATCGCTGAGGTCCTCTGCTTGCACTTAGGCGTCGGGGGAAGCCTGGCGGCGTCGGCTGCGGACCAGGACTGTAGTGCCGAGTCCGATGGCCAGTGCGCCGGCTCCGACCACTGCGGTCATCACCGGAGCGTTGGCCCCGGTCCGTGCCAACTCAGCTGTGGCGTCGACCATCGGTGCTGCGCTCGGGCCGGTCGTCCCGCTGGGCGTTCCGGTAACGGTGGTGCCAAGCGTCGGGCTCGGACTGGGGGTCGTGCTGGAGATAGGAGTCGTGCTGGGGGCCGACGCCGCCTTGGGGCTTGGGCCCACCGTGGGGCTTGGGCTGGCGCTCGGAACCGTCACCAAGGGCGGACTGGTGGCCGGCGTCGACGGCGCCGGTGTCTCGGGCGCGGGGGTGGTAACGCAGTCCGGAATTTCGCCGTGTTCCTCGAGCTTCTTATGAGTGCTGCCCTGCAGATCGCCCCCGTCCTTGAACTCTTCGGGATAGGTGATCGTCTCTGGCCAGCTGAAGGCCCCGGTGACTTCCAGCTTGTCCTGCTGGATGGCCCAGCCTGTTCCGCAAACTTCTGCAGGGAGCTTTGCCATAATGGTCTCGTCGGGGACCCATTCGCTGCCGTCGACGACGACGATCAGGCGCTGCTTGCCGGAATTACCCCACGCTGCCTGCTCATCTGGGCGGAGCATTTTGTAGACGTACGCGCCAACCTGCTCTTTCACGCTGACCGATGGTGCAGGGGAGGCAGTGCCTGTGGCGACGGCCGGGGTCATGGCGGCGAGCGACAAGCCGCCGATGGCCAGGGCAGTTGCTCCGGCCGTAGCCGTTATCTTCAGAACGTTTTTCATGATTCCTTTATGGAATTTTGAGAGAGGCGCGGGGGGCCACCCTCATCCTGTCCGAGGACCCTCAGGACAGACGCAAGATCACGTCAAGATCACGGCAATACGTGAGGTGGGCCACCCTGCAGCAATAGGACGCAGGGTTCTCATCGCCCACACGAGGAGGACTCCCGCTCAGGCGGTTGACCCACGCAAGTGCTCGCTATCCGAGAACGATGTCCGTCAGCGCGCTGCCGATGATGCCAAGGACCAGGGTCGCCGCAACCGTCCCGAACCATCGGATCAGGGCTATGCCCCGTGCCCGCCCGTTCGGGGGCACCAGTTCAAAGGCCGGCAGGTAAGCCCTCGTCCAGTTCAGGGCCAGCACCATGATGGTCGCGCTCACCAGGGTAAGGCCGGCTATCCACCACAGGGCGTCCCTCGAGGCGAAGGTCAGTCCCGAGGGCATCCGCGAGAGGGCCAGCAGCCACACGCAGGAAATCAGCGTCGCAAAGAAGGCCCAGAGGACCCTTTGGCGGCGGATGAACTTCCAACTGGGAACGTGTTTGCTGATTTCATCTTCAAGCTCGGCGAAAGCGGCCCGGCACCATTGCGCATCCGTGGAGGAAACCCGCAGATCGATACCCGCGCCCCGATCAACACCAATGGTGATGGACCTTCCCCGAATGTCGCCACTTGGTGCCAAGGCGACAAAGTACTTAAAGCGTTCGCCGCTGATGTATTCCATCAACTGTGAAGCGGTGCCCCTTAGGGTGGTTCGATCGCCGTTCATGGCAGTCAGGGACAATTCAATGCTTCCGGCGTCAAGAGCCGCTTCCTCAGCTTCTTTAATGTCGTCGTTGAGCTTTTTGATTTCGGCATCGTTCTCCGAGATACGCGACGCCAGACTCGAATCGATGCCATCCTCCGTGGCTTCCTGCCTTAACCGGACCCGCCTGGCCTCGGCCCATTCCAGCATCCGCCGGGGTTGTTCCAGTTTTTCCTCGACGTGGGGAGCTATGAGCGAGTCGTATTGCTTTTGCACCACTCTGAAGAGGCGCTGCAGATCGCTGGAAGAACCAACCCACATAGACCATGCCTTGGTCTGGGTCCGTGTTTCGAGCAGTGCGGCCATAAGCAAAGGATAAAGAGGCCTTGGTAAATGTCGAGGCCGCGGAGGCGTTTTCTGCGGGCAGGAGGCCAAAATGAAACATATGGTGACTGCTTGTCGTATCACTGCTGAATTGATCCCAGAGGTTCAGCGCCATTCGCAATAGGTCATGTTCCAGGCGTTCGCCGACCCGTCGAAGGCGTCGCCTGGATATTCCCCGGCCATTTCGGGGCATCGGACAATCAGCGCACTTCTCCTCCCCAGTGCGATCCTGTCTGCCACGCAGGGCGCCGCGGTCCACATCCGGCGGCGCGGGCGGTGCCCAGTCGCCATGCTCCGCCCAGAGTGAAGCCATGAGAGCTAAAGACAGCTTGGGACGCCGCGGTGAGGACCTTGCGGCCGGTTACCTGGCGGCGGCAGGCATTGAAGTGATCGACCGCAACTGGCGTTGTCCCGACGGCGAAATCGACGTGGTTGGAATCGAGGACGGGACGCTGGTCATCGTCGAGGTGAAGACCCGCAGTTCCCTGGACTACGGGCATCCCTTCGAAGCGATTACGCCCGCCAAGCTGGCGCGCCTCTACTTGCTGGCCAGCCGGTGGAAGCAGTCACAGGACCGCCGTTTTGCCGGGTTCCGCGTCGACGCCGTTTCCATCCTCGATGACGGTGCGGGCAACCCGGTCATCGAACACCTGCGGGAGGTGACGCCGTGACCCTGGGGCGGGCCTACGGCGTGGGCCTGGTGGGTCTGGATGGGCGGATGGTGGAAGTTGAAGCAGACATCGGACAGACGCTGCCCTCCTTCGTCCTGCTCGGCCTGCCGGACGCGTCATTGAACGAAGCCAAGGACCGGGTCCGGTCGGCGGCGAAGAACGCCGGCCTGCCGCTGAGCCGCCGCAGGATTACGGTCAATCTCATGCCGGCCGATGTACACAAGCGCGGGTCCGGCTTTGACCTTGCCATCGTCATTGCCGCACTGGCCGCCGCCGGGGATATCCGCTGCAGCGGACGCCGCGTTTTCATAGCCGAACTCGGGCTGGATGGCCGGCTGCGGCCGGTGCGGGGCATCCTGCCGGCGGTCATGGCCGCGGTGGATGCCGGATATCCGGAGATCACGGTCGCAGCGGCCAATGCGGCAGAAGCTGCGTTGGTTCCCGGTGCCGCAGTCACGGGCTTCGAATCGCTGGCGGAAGTGGCGGCATATCTGGGGGCCGACCCTGCAGGCCTGATCTTTCCGCCGCAGGCAGACGGGGAAGCAACTGGCTCACAGGAGCATGCGGACTCTCCGGTTCCACTGCCTGCCCGGGACATGGCGGACATTGCCGGCCAGTCCGAGGCGCGGTTCGCCGTGGAAGTCGCGGCGGCTGGAGCCCACCACCTGCTGATGACGGGGCCGCCCGGAGCCGGTAAGACCATGCTGGCGGAGCGTCTTCCCGGCCTGCTGCCGGACCTGCCCGATGACCAGGCTATGGAAGTGACGGCCATCCATTCCCTGGTCCGCGGCGGCAGGTCCTGCTCCCAGCTGTTGCGCCGCCCTCCGTTTGAGAGCCCGCACCACACCGCCTCTTCCGCTGCGATTATCGGCGGCGGGTCCGGGATTGCCCGGCCGGGTGCGGCGTCCCGCGCGCACCGGGGAGTCCTCTTTCTGGATGAGGCGCCGGAATACGACCGGCGGGTCCTGGACGCCCTGCGTCAGCCCCTGGAAAGCGGCAGGCTCGACCTGCACCGGGCGGGTGGGACCGCCTCCTATCCGGCACGGTTCCAGCTCGTCCTTGCCGCCAACCCCTGCCCCTGCGGCCTGGCTTCGGGCAAGGGGATCGATTGCACCTGCACTGCCCAAGCGCGACGGCGGTACTTTAGCCGGCTGTCCGGGCCGCTCCTGGACCGTGTTGACCTGCAGCTGACCGTCCAGCGGGTATCTCTGCGCGAGCTCTCAGGCGACGCAGAAGCTGAACCCAGCCGCGACGTGGCCCGGAGGGTCGCGGCAGCACGCGGCGTGCAGCAGGACCGGCTGAGGATCTGGGGATGTGAGACCAACGCCGAGGTCGCCGGAAACCTGCTGCGGGGCCAACTGCGGCTGCCGCCGCGGGCCACCGCTGCCCTGGACCGGGCCATGGACCGGCAGACGCTGACAGCCCGGGGCTACGACCGGGTGCTCCGGGTGGCCTGGAGCGTTGCCGACCTCGCCGGCCACACCTCGCCCGACGCCGACGACGTCGGGCAGGCGCTGGGGTTCCGGCAGCAGGGCAGTGCGGCATGAGCGGCGCGAGCCGGCTGCTGCAGGCGCGGGCAGCGCTTTCACGGGTGTTCGAGCCCTCGGACAACGTGGGACTCGCCCTCGTTGAGGCAGCCGGGCCGGTGGATGCACTGCGGGTGGTGCGCGGGGAGATTTCCCCCGGGCAGGAGCTCGGCAATTCGGTTGCCGGGGTGCTTGCTGCCGGCGGAATCAGCGGGCGGGGAAACCGTCTTTCCGAGGCGATGCAACGCTGGACACCGCGGATCGGCGACCTCGCCCCTGAACGGGACCTGGCCGCGTTCGCCCGCCTGGGCGGAGAACTGCTCATCCCCGAGGATCCCCGTTGGCCCGGCGCCCTCCGTGACCTCGGTCTGGGCATGCCGCTCTGCCTCTGGGTGCGGGGGAACCTCGAACGGGGCCTCCCCGAACTGGGCAGCACTGCCGCAGTGGTCGGTTCCCGCGACAGCACCGGCTATGGAGTGTCTGTCACCGGGGACCTGGCAGCGGGACTGGTCACGAGGGGCTGGACCGTGGTGTCAGGAGGCGCATACGGCATTGATGCCCAGGCTCATCGGGCAGCCCTTGCCGCAGCCGGAACAGACCGGATGCCGACCATCGCGGTCATGGCCTGCGGATCCGACCGCTATTACCCTGCCGGAAACGAGGACCTGCTGCGGGCCGTTGCCGCACGCGGGCTGCTCCTGTCCGAAGTTCCGCCCGGATCCGCGCCTACCAGGTGGCGGTTCCTTCAGCGGAACCGCATCATCGCCGCCCTGGGTGCCGTTACCGTGGTCGTTGAAGCACGATGGCGGTCCGGGGCGCTGAACACCGCCCACCATGCCGCTGCGCTCGGACGCGAAGTCGGAGCTGTCCCTGGCTCCGTGTACTCGGCAAATTCGGCCGGATGTCACCGACTCCTGCGGGACGGCAGCGCTGTCTGCGTTACCGATGCAGCCGAAGTTATCGAACTGGGAAGCCCCATCGGTGCAGCCGACAACCCGGAAACGGCCCGGGAAGGACCCAAAGCGGCCCACGACGGACTCACCATCGAAGACATCCTGCTTCTGGACGCCCTGCCGCTGCGCACCGGATCGGCAGTCGGAAAACTCGCCACCGTCGCCGGGCTGTCCGTTCCAGCGGTCCGTGCCGGGCTGGCACGGCTCGAACTCGAAGATCTGGCCGTCAGGGATGGACCCGACACCTGGCGGCGAAGACGCAAATAGGCCGCTCCCAGGGTACGGGCGAGCCTGCAGCCCAAAGCGCCGCACGAACATCACATCCACCCGAAAATCGAGCAAAGGAAACCACAATGCGAATCCACAAAAGCGTTGTCACACCCCTGGGCGTTTTCACCCTTGCCTCTGATGAGGGCGCCCTGTGCGCCGTTTTCCCCGGAATCCCCGACCCTGCCTCCGACCACGGGCTGGGCCGCATCGTGGAGGACGGGTTCGAGGAGGCCGAACGCCAGCTGGCCGAGTACTTTGCCGGACAGCGCTGCTGTTTTGACTTGGCCACCGAGATGCGCGGCACCGATTTCCAGCGCCGGGTCTGGGCAGAAGTCGACGCGATTCCCTATGGGCAGACCTGCAGCTACAAAACCCTCGCCATCCGGCTGGGCGATGCTGCGAAGGCGCGCGGCGTCGGCGCTGCCTTGTCCCGCAACCCACTCAACATCGTCATTCCCACCCACCGCGTCGTCGGCTCGCGTGGCGCGCTGACCGGCTATTCGGCCGGAATCGGTTCAAAGCGGTTCCTGCTGGACCACGAGGCCTCGGACGCCACGGCCGCAATGCGGCTCCAGTGTGCCCACGCTGCCGGTGTGCCTGCTTGATGACCGGTGCCGATGCGAGGACAGTGAAAGGGTGAATGCACCAGCCACCAGCGAGCAGCCTCCCACAGACGCCGGCCCAGACCCCGTGGAATCCGGCCGCGCCGCGGAATCCGCCAGCCCCGAACGATGGCCGGCCGGGTTCAGCCGGGCGCTGCGGGGTTTCAGCCGCTACCTGACCAGCGAACGCGGACGGTCCGACCACACGGTCCGTGCCTATGAAGGGGACGTTGCGCAGCTGCTGGACTATGCGTTCGCCGGGGGAGTGCGGACCCTGGAAGGGATTGATTTGGGAATCCTGCGCGGCTGGCTCGGGGAACTCAGCGCGGCAGGCCTGGCCCGGGCAACGCTGGCCCGCCGGGCCGCCACCGCCCGCAGTTTTACCGGCTGGGCGCTGCGGGAGGAACTCATCAATACCGACCCGGCGCTGCGCCTGCGGGCTCCGAAGCGGGAGAAGACCCTGCCTTCGGTCCTGCGTGCCGGACAGGTCGGTGAACTCTTTGATGCTCTCGCCGCCGCAGCGGCGGACGGCGGACCCGTCGCCGTCCGGGACCGCGCCATCGTCGAATTGCTGTACGCCACGGGCGTCCGGGTGGGCGAGCTTACCGGGCTGGACATCGACGACCTGAATCCGGACCGCCGGACCCTCACCGTCATCGGCAAGGGAAACAAGGAACGCACCGTCCCCTACGGGCTGCCCGCCGCGGAAGCAGTTGACGATTGGCTGCGGCGGGGCAGGCCCGCACTGGCCGTTTCCGACAGTGGCCCGGCCCTGTTCCTGGGCCAGCGGGGCCGGCGGGTCGACCCGCGGCAGGTCAGATCCGTGGTGGCAGGGCTGTTTGAAGCGCTCGGCGACACCGGAGCCACCGGGCCCCATGCGCTGCGGCATACCGCGGCCACCCATCTGCTCGATGGAGGAGCCGACCTGCGGGCCGTCCAGGAGATCCTGGGCCATTCCTCGCTGGCAACGACCCAGCTGTACACGCATGTATCCGTTGACCGGTTGCGTGCCAGCTACCAGCAGGCCCACCCGCGCGCCTGATCCGGGGATCGGGTCAAATGTGTCATTGGCGCATTCTGTTAACTTGCGGCACAATAAGGCTAAGTCCGTACCGGATGAAGGTCTCAAGGGAATTGGAAGACATCAGCTAGGGGATAACAAAAACGCAGTTCGTACTGGTGCCAGTAAGTGGCAGTAGCATTTCGCCCAGGTTTGAAGGTCGTTGGGGAAGACGTACCTACAGCTATGGAGGATGGAATGTCTGTTGTGATGGCCCACGGCGTGTTGTTCATACACTCCGCCCCGTCTGCGTTGTGCCCGCATCTTGAGTGGGCGATCGGATCCGTCGTTGAAAAGCGAACGGATCTAAAGTGGACCCCTCAGCCTGCCGCTCCCGGAATGCTGCGCACGGAACTGGAATGGACCGGCCCGCAGGGCACCGGGTCCCTGCTTGCCTCTGCCCTGCGGGGCTGGGCCCACCTGCGGTACGAAGTCACTGAAGAACAGAGCGCCGGAGCCGATGGCAGCCGCTGGTGCCACACCCCGGAGTTGGGCATCTTCCACGCCGCCACCGACGTACACGGCAACATCATGGTCTCCGAGGACCGCATCCGGTACGCCTACGAAAACGGCGCCGGGGATCCTTCCGCGGTTTACCACGAGCTGTCCCTGGCCCTGGGCGAGGCCTGGGACGACGAACTGGAACCCTTCCGGCACGCCGGCGACGGCGCCAACGTCCGCTGGCTGCACCAGGTCGGTTAGCTGGGGGAGCGGCTGGCCACGGGCCGGCTCCGCCGCACCATCACAAAACAACAGACAAAAAGCCGCGGCGGTTTCCCCGAAAAGGGAAACCGCCGCGGCTTTTGTTCGTCCGGCTGCTGCTCCTGGAAAGAAGGTGCGCAGCATTACCTAGTAGCTGCGGTGAATTACCTAGTGGCTGCGGTGAATTACCTAGTGGCTGCGCAGCGCAATCACGGCATTGTGTCCGCCGAATCCGAAGGAATTGCTCAGGACGACAATGTCGCCGCCAGGCAGCGCGCGGGCGGAGGTCACCACGTCGAGCGGAATTTCCGGATCCTGGTTTTCCAGGTTGATCGTGGCCGGAGCCTGCCGGTCGTAAATGGCCATGACGGACATGACCGCTTCGACGGCACCGGAAGCGCCCAGCAGGTGCCCGGTCTGGGACTTCGTAGCGGAAACCGCCACGTTGTCCACGTGCGGGCCCAGTGCGGCCTTCAGGGCCGTGTATTCGGGCTTGTCGCCCACCGGGGTGGACGTTGCGTGGGCGTTGACGTGCACTACGTCCTCGGCCTGGGCTCGGGCATCAAACAGCGCTGCCTTCAGGGCGCGGGTGGCGCCCAGGCCCTCGGGATCGGGGGCGGTGATGTGGTAAGCGTCGGCGGTTACCGCCGTGCCTGCCAATTCGGCGTAGATCCGGGCGCCGCGGGCCAGGGCATGCTCTTCGGCTTCGAGGACGAGGGCGCCGGCGCCTTCACCCATGACGAAGCCGTCGCGGTCCTTGTCGTAGGGCCGCGAGGCGCGCTCCGGATCATCGTTGCGCTTGGACAGCGCCTGCATGGAGGCGAACGCGGCCATCGGCATGGGATGGATGGCGGCCTCGGCGCCGCCGACGACGACGACGTCGGCCTTGCCCGAGCGGATCAGCTCCAGGCCCTGGTGCATGGCTTCTGTGCCGGAGGCGCAGGCCGAGACCGGAGTATGCGCGCCGGCGCGGGCACCGAGGTCCAGGCTGACGGCGGCAGCGGGGCCGTTGGGCATCAGCATGGGAACGGTCATGGGCAGGACGCGCCGCGGGCCCTTCTCGCGCAGGGTGTCCCACGCATCCAGCAGGGTCCACACTCCGCCGATGCCGGTGGCGAAGGAGACCGCCAGGCGGTCATGGTCCACGTCGTCGATGCCGGAATCGGCCCACGCCTCACGGGCGGCAACCACGGCAAACTGGGTGGACGGGTCCATGCGCTTGGCTTCAACGCGGGACAGGACCTCGGTGGCCGGGGTGGAAACCCGTGCGGCGAAGGTGACCGGAAGACT
Organism: Arthrobacter jiangjiafuii; assembly: GCF_018622995.1. Taxonomy (NCBI): domain Bacteria; kingdom Bacillati; phylum Actinomycetota; class Actinomycetes; order Micrococcales; family Micrococcaceae; genus Arthrobacter; species Arthrobacter jiangjiafuii. The sequence continues at coordinate 2,357,810 of NZ_CP076022.1, read as the reverse complement.
GTATTTGGCTACCCAATCGTCTTCGAGGGTACGGGCGCCGGGGACACCTTTGAGGGCGTTTTTCCACATGGTGGGAACATCGCCGCCGATGGGCGTCGTGGCGCCCAGGCCGGTGATGACTACTTTGCGGGCCATGATTCACTCTCTCGAAAGACTACTGGTGGTGGTGCTGGACTACAGGTGCGCTGCACGGCGGCCGCCGCCGGAAAGGGCAGCGGCCGCCGGCGGATTACGCCTGGGCTTTGGAAATGAAGTCCACGGCGTCGCCGACGGTCTTCAGGTTCTTGACCTCTTCGTCCGGGATGCGCACGCCGAACTTCTCTTCGGCGTTGACGACGATGGTCATCATGGAGATGGAGTCGATGTCCAGGTCATCGGTGAAGGACTTGTCCAGTTCGACCGACTCGGGGGCCAGACCGGTTTCCTCATTGACGATCTCGGCCAGGCCGGCCAGGATTTCTTCGTTGCTAGCCATGTTGGCTCCTTTTTCTCGTGATACCGGCACTGGCCGGCGTGGTTGTCCAACCGCGGAACGGTAGGTGTTTGGGGACGACAGGTTACGGAAGAACGATAACCTGTGCGCCGAAGACCAGGCCTGCGCCGAAGCCGATCTGCAGGGAGAGCTTGCCGCTCAGTTCCGGGTTCTCGGAGAGCAGGCGGTGCGTGGCCAGCGGGATGGAAGCGGCGGAGGTGTTGCCGGCGTCGGCAATGTCGCGGGCGATGACCACTGACTCCGGCAGCTTCAGCTGCTTGGCCATCTCGTCGATGATCCGCATGTTTGCCTGGTGCGGCACGAAGGCGCCCAGGTCATCGACGGTGACCCCGGCGGCGTCGAGGGCACGCTGGGCAACCTTCGCCATTTCCCAGACAGCCCAGCGGAAGACACTCTGGCCGTCCTGGCGCAGCGTCGGCCACAGCTTGGTGTCGCGGGCCGCGACGTCAGAGACCCCGACGACGGTGTCATCGGCTTCTGCGGCCAGCGACAGCTCGCGGATATCAAGCATGGAATGGGTCATGCCGATGGTGGAGGACTTGCTGCCGTCCGATCCCCAGACGGAGGGACCAATGCCGGCCGTCTCCGAGGGGCCGACAACGACGGCGCCGGCACCGTCGCCAAGGAGGAAGGAAATGGTGCGCTCGGTGTTGTCGATGAAGTCCGAGAGCTTTTCCACGCCGATGACCAGCACATATTCCGCTGCACCGGACCGCACCAGGGCATCCGCCTGGGCAACGCCGTAGCAGTACCCGGCACAGGCGGCCGAGACGTCGTAGGCGGGAGCGGGGGCGGCCCCGAGCAGGTGTGCAATCTCCGCTGCGGCAGAGGGCGTGGCGAACGGATGGGTGACGGTGGAAACGATGACGGCACCCAGCTGGGATCCGTCAATGCCCGCGTGGGCCAGGGCCTCGCGGCCCGCGGCCTCGGCCATGTCCACCACGGAGGTGCCCTTGTCCGCCCGGTGGCGGGTGATGATGCCGGTGCGCTGGCGGATCCACTCGTCCGAGGAATCAATCCACTGGCAGACGTCCTCGTTGCTGACAATGACGTCAGGGCGGAAGGCGCCGATGCCGTGGATGCGGCTGAACTGGTGGACGGGGGACTGCTTCAGGGTGGGCGTGCTCACGCGTTACCTTCTCCGGTGGTGGTTGCTGCTGTCGCTGCGGCGGCCGAGGGGGAGTGTTCACGGATGAACTCCCGCGCGGCGTCGAGGTCTTCGGGGGATTTCAGGGCCAGCGTGGGCAGGCCCTTGAGGCCGCGGCGGGCCAGGCCGGTCAGGGTGCCGGCCGGCGGCAGTTCCAGCATTCCGGTCACGCCCATGGCGGCCATGGTCTCCATGCACAGGTCCCAGCGCACGGGGCGTGAGACCTGGGCGATCAGGCTGTCGAGGTTCGCTTCGCCGGAGACGACGGCGGCGCCGTCGTAGTTCGAGAGCAGGGTGGGCAGCGGGGTTGCTGGGCGCAGCTGCGGACGCAGCGCTTCCAGGACGCTCACGGCGGGGGCCATGTGCGAGGTATGGAAGGCTCCGGCGACTTTGAGCGGGATCACCCGGGCTTTCGCGGGCGGGGCGGCGGCGAGGGCTGCCAGCTGCTCCAGCGTGCCAGCGGCGACGGTCTGACCGCCGCCGTTGGCGTTGGCGGCGGTGAGTCCGGCAGCAGCCAGTGCGGCGGCGACGTCGTCCGGATCTCCGCCCAGGACGGCGCTCATGCCGGTGGGGGTCTGCGCGGCGGCACGGGCCATGGCGTTGGCGCGTTCGCGGACGAACATCAGGGCGTCGGCCTCAGGCAGGGCCGAAGCCAGCGCCGAAGCGGTGATCTCGCCTACGGAGTGTCCGGCGACGACGGTGGAGGAGGTCAGTGCCGCGGGTTCCAGCAGCAGCCGTGCGGCCATCAGTCCGGCGGCCACGATCAGCGGCTGGGCCACTGCGGTGTCCTTGATCGTTTCCTCGTCGGAGACCGTGCCGTGGGCGATCAGGTCCAGGCCGGCGACGGCGCTGAGAGCTTCGAGGTGTTCCCGGACGCCGGGCAGTTCAAGCCACGGAGAAAGGAAACCTGGCGTTTGGGACCCCTGGCCGGGGCAGACGATTACAAGCACGTATCAAGCTTTCCAAAGAGAAGGGCAGATGCCGGGTGTTTGCGTAGACCAAGCTCACGGAGCGCCCTTGTAGGAAGTCTACAAGCGGCACCGGCCGTGAAGCCTGGTTTAAGAGCGGGCGGTGGGGCGTTCGGGGGCGGCTTTTCCGGGCGGTGCGAGGCGGCCGACGACGAGTGCGGTCTGCAGCACGAAGGCCTCCCGCGGGAGCATGGGGTCCCATCCCGTAACGTCGCAGACCCGGCGCAGCCGGTACCTGACGGTGTTCGCGTGGACGAAGAGTTCGCGGGCGGTGGCCTCGAGGGAATGCCCCAGGGACAGGTAGGCGGAGAGGGTCTCGGCCAGGCCGTTCGAGGCGCCCAGCAGTGGCTGGTAGATGCTCCGGACCAGGGCGGTGCGGGCGCTGTCGTCGCCGGACATGACCCGCTCGGGCCAGAGGTCGTCGGCGGCGACCGGGCGGGGCGCGGCAGGCCACGCACGTGCCGCGGTGAGCCCGGCGAAGGCTGCCTGGGCCGAGGGCCCGGCCTCCACGAGGGAGGCGGCCGGGGGGCCGTACACCACCGGGCCGGGACCGAAAAGCTCGGCCAGGCGGGCATAGGAGCCGGCGGCGTCGTCGAGTCCGCCCAGCACCAGGATCAGCCGGTCGCCCTGGATGCCCACCAGCGCGTCTTCGGTCATCCGGGCGGTGGCGCGGCGCAGCTCGTTGACGAACGAGGCGTTGGTATCAGAGGGGGAACTGCCCACCATCACCGTGATTCCGGCGGTGGAGGTCCAGCCCACGGCCGCGATGCGGGAGCGCAGGGCATCGGAGCTTTCCCCGCGCAGGATGGCGTCCACCACCAGCGCCTCGAGCCGGCTGTCCCACGCACCGCGGGTTTCGGCCGCGCGGGCATAGACGTCGGCGGCGGCGAAGGCCACCTCCCGGGAGTAGCGCAGCACTGCTTCGCGCAGCGGGCCCTGCACGTTGTCGTCAGCCAGTTCGGGGACCAGGTCCTCGACCACCTGGACCACCACCCGGATCAGCTGCAGGGCCTTCTGCAGGCTGATCGAGCGGGTGAGTTCGGTGGGGGCGGTCCCGAACACGTCGCTCAACACCCAGGCCGGCGAGGCCGGGCGCTCGTACCAGTTCACGAAGGAAGCGATGCCCTTTTGTGCGACCATGCCCAGGGCAGAGCGTTCGTCGGGCCTCAGTCCCCGGTACCAGGGCAGGGAAACATCCAACTGCTTAAGGGTGGCCGTGGAGAGTTTTCCGATGTTGGCTTTGAGCCGTTCCACGGTGGACGGGTCTGCCGGGGTGGCCCGTATCCCGGGTGCGGCTGTGCTGCGAGTCACTGGCATAAGAGCGAGCTTACGGCGTTCGCCGGGCATGCACCATTTTGTGTGAAGGCTACAACCCGGGGTATGGAAGCGGCCATCGGCCTTACAGCACCGACCCCAGCGTCCGGAACCGTTCGGTCCGCCGTGCCAGCCGTTCGGCCAAAGGGACCGGGCGCAGCGAAGCCAGCTCATATTCGACCGCGCGGGCCATTCTCCGGCAGAACGCCGGGGATTCCTCGGCGGCATCGGGCAGTTCGGCGACCGTGTGGTCCACGATCCCGTGGGCAGCCAGCGCCGACACGGTCACCCCCTGCGCCTGGGCCATTTCGGCGCCGTGCAGTGTGTCGCGGTAGACGATGGCTGACGCGCCCTCGGGCGGCAGTGAGGAAAGCCATGCATGCTGGGCCGCGACAGTGCGGTCGGCTGGCAGCAGGGCCAGCGCCCCGCCACCGGCGCCCTGTCCCAGCAACACGGAAACCGTGGGGCACTCCAGTCCCACCAGATCGTTGAGACTGCGCGCGATTTCACCGGCCAGGCCGCCTTCTTCAGCCTCCTTGGACAGTGCCGCCCCGGCGGTATCGATCACGGTCAGCAGCGGCAGGTCAAGTTCCTCGGCCAGCCGCATGCCCCGGCGGGCCTCCCGCAGCGAGGCAGGTCCCATCGCCGGCTGTTCCGCTCCGCGCTGCCGGTCATGCCCCAGCACCACGCAGGTCATCTCCCCGAAGCGGGCCAGCGCCAGCAGGAGGCCCGGGGCCTTTTCGCCCTGGCCGGTGCCGTTCAGCGGCAGGACGTCGTCGGCGCCGAAATGCAGCAGCTGCCGGACACCCGGGCGGTGCCGGTTGCGGGAGCGGGTGATGGATTCCCAGGCGGGCACCGCCACGGGGTCCCTGCCCAGCGATTCGGGCGCCGGCACCGGGGCGGGGTCCCCGGGCAGCAGCATGGACAGGGCGCGGTGGACGGTCCCGGCGAGTTCCTCCGGGGGCAGCACGGCATCAACCAGGCCGCGGGCCTGCAGGTTCTCGGCAGTCTGTACCCCTTCGGGGAACGGCTCGCCGTACAGGGCCTGATAGACCCGTGGGCCCAGGAAACCCAGCAGCGCCCCGGGCTCAGCCACGGTGATGTGCCCCAATGATCCCCAGGAGGCCATGACGCCGCCGGTGGTGGGATGGCGCAGATAGACAAGGTAGGGCAGGCCGGCTTCCTTGTGCCGCCGTACGGCTGCCGTGATCTTGACCATCGAGAGGAAGGCCAGGGTGCCCTCCTGCATCCGGGTTCCCCCGGAAGCGGGGCCGGCCAGCAGCGGCAGGCCCTCGCGGGTGGCGCGTTCCACTGCGTCGGTCAGGCGGTCGGCGGCGGCCACGCCGATGGACCCGCCGAGGAAACCGAATTCGCAGACCACCAGCGCAACGCGCCTGCCCTGGACCAGGCCCTCCCCGGTGAGTACGGATTCGTCCTCGCCGGTCTTCTCCCGCGCCGCGGCCAGGTCAGCTGCATAGGCTGCGCTGTGCTCGGTATAGGACACCGGTGCGTCCCAGGAGCGGTAGGATCCCGGATCGACGACCATCTGCAGCAGCGCCCGGGCGTTCAGCCTCCGGCGGGCAGTCTGCAGGCTCATGCCTGTACTCCTTCTGCCGTTCCCGTTCCCGTCCCGGACAGCCATTCGCGGATCCCGCCTCCGTGCTGGTCGAGCAGGGGCGGGGCGGTGTGGGCGCGGTTGGTGGTTTCGGTTCCCTGCGCCGTGTCGAAGAAGCGCAGCGGCGGCCCGGGCAGGGAAACCTTGCCCAGGACGGGATGATCGACGTCGACGACCAGCCCCTGTGAGTGGACCTGCTCCCAGGCATATACCTCGTCCAGGGTCCGCACCTTGCCGGCAGGAATGCCCGCGGCACGCAGTTTCTCCAGCAGCGGTTCGGCCTCGATGTCAGCGAACGCCTGCTCGACGGCGGCTATCACCGCCTGCCGGTTGCGGACCCGCTGGGCGTTGCCGGCGAATTCGGGGCGGGACGCATCGATGCCGAAGGTGGAGGCGAAAGTCTCCCAGAGCTTCTCGCTGCCCACGCTGATCTGGACCTTGCCGCCCCGGCAGGCGAAGAGCCCGTAGGGAGCAATGGAGGGGTGGTGGTTTCCCTGGGCGGCAGGGGTTTCCCCTGCAACCGTGTGCCGGGTGCCCTGGAAGGCGTGGACGCCCACGACGGCGGCCAGCAGCGAGGTGCGCACCACCTGTCCCTTTCCGGTGCGCTCGCGTTCCAGCAGTGCCGCCAGCAGGCCGAACGCCCCGTACATACCCGAGAGCAGGTCCGCGATGGGTACGCCCACGCGCTGCGGATCCTCGGGACCGGAGCCGGTTAGTGACATCAGGCCGGCCTCACCCTGCACAATCTGGTCGTAGCCGCTCCTGGTGGCCTCGGGGCCGTCGTGGCCGAAGCCGCTGATGGAGAGGATCACCAGCCGGGGGTTGAGCTCGTGCAGGTGCGCCGGTGAGAACCCCAGCCGGTCCAGCACTCCAGGCCGGAAGTTCTCCACCAGCACGTCTGCCCGCTGCACCAGGTCGCGCAGCACCGCCACGCCGTCGTCGGACTTCAGGTCCAGGGCTATGGATTCCTTGTTGCGGTTGCAGGACAGGAAGTAGGTGGCCTGCTGGTCGTCATCCGGTCCCACGAAGGGCGGACCCCAACTGCGGGTGTCATCGCCGGTGCCGGGCGTTTCGACCTTGATGACGCGCGCACCCAGGTCCGCCAGCATCATGCCGGCGTGCGGGCCGGCGAGGGCGCGGCTGAGGTCGACAACCAGGTAGCCGTCCAGCGGACCGCGGGAGGTGGATTCGGTGCTCATGGATAACTCTTTTCCTGATGTGGTGCAGGGAACGATGCAGTGCGGGGAACCGGCGGGGGCGGCTTAGAGCCAGCCGGGAACCACCATGATGAGCCAGGCCACCAGTGGGCCGGCGACAACGATGATGCCGCTGTAGCTGAGGATCTGCCGGTAGAAGCGGTCCTTGTCCATGTCCTCGGGGGCGTTGGCCAGCACCAGGGCGCCGTTGGTGGAGAAGGGGGAGACGTCGACGATCGTGGAGGACACGGCCAGCGCGCAGATGAGGCCGACGGCGCCGATCTCGCCGGAGGCAAGGAAGGGAACGGCCAACGGAATCAGGGCCGCCAGAATGGCGGTGGAGGAGGCGAAGGCCGAGACGACGGCGCCGATGTAGCAGATCAGCAGCGCCGCCAGCAGCGGCATGCCCAGGCCGACGACGGCGTCGGAGACGTATTCGACGGTGCCGGCTTCCTGCAGGACGCCCACGAAGGTGAGCATGCCGCAGATCAGCAGCACGGTGGTCCAGCTGATCTTGTTGATTGCACCCTTCTGGGCCTGCGGTGACACCAGGGCCAGGATCATGGCGATGGTGATGGAGACAAAGCCGACATCGACCTTGAAGCCGAGGGCGATCACGGCCAGCGCAACCAGGCCGGCGATGGTGATGATCTGGGGGAACAGCTCGCTGCGGGTCTTGGTGGCTCCAATGCCGTCGCCGGCGGGGTCGCGCGGACCGTAGATGTCGGAGCCGAAGCCCTTGAAGGCGACGTCGGTGCGGCCGGCGGTGCTGAGGTTCATCCGCGCCTGGGCGACCTCTTCCACGAATCCGCCCATCGTGCTGCTGCGCAGTTTGCTGCCGCCCAGGACGAAGAACAGGATCAGGGCAATGAAGGTGTTGAAGAGCAGGCTGGCCAGGAACACGGCCAGGGGGCTGGAGTCCAGGTCCGTTTCGCCGATGATGCCGTTGACCGTGACGCCGTACACGGCAATGGGGGAGAAGCCGCCGGCCTGGGCGCCGTGGACCACCATCATGCCCATCATCAGCGGGTTGATCTTATGCTTCGCTGCGAATCCCAGGGCGATCGGGGCGACGATGGCGACGGCGGCGGGGGACAGGGCGCCCACGGCGGTGATAACGGCGGTGATCGCGAACATGATCCAGGGGATCAGGGCGACGCGGTTGCCGACGAGCTTTACCGCTCCCCGGACCAGGAGGTCGATGGTGCCGTTGTTCTGGGCAATGGCAAAGAGGTAGGTGACGCCGACGATGGTCAGGAACAGGCCGCCGGGGAAGTTGGCGAGGATGTCCTCGGTGCTCATTCCGAGGAACACGAAGCCCAGCAGGAAGGCGCCGACAAAGGCAAGGGCCCCCATGTTCAGCGGCAGCACGGTGGCTAGGAGGAACATGGCCACCAATATCAAGATGGAGAGGATCGGAGCGGACATCATTGTTCCCTTGGTCGAAGGTCATGCCGCCGCCCAGTGCCGGCGGCCGGAGAATCATTGTGACATGGACCACATGTGCACTGGACTAGCCTCCTAGACTCTCTGTCTCTTTGTCAACGCTGGCTATACTCGGTGTCCTGGCGGCAGACGCCGTGCAGGGACAAAGAGAGGTTCCGATGCCCGGCAGCAGCGATGGCAGTGAATTTGTCCGGGTGTCACGTCCCCGGCTGTATGAGCGGCTCGTGGAACAGCTGCTGGGTTTTATCTCGGCCACGGGGCTGGGGCCGGGGGACCTGCTGCCGGCCGAACGGGATCTGGCCGAGCGGATGGGCGTCTCGCGGGCCACGCTGGCGCAGGCGCTGGTGGCGCTGGAAGTCCTGGGCGTGATCGACGTGCAGCACGGCACCGGCGCCGTCCTGGTCTACCGGCCGGCCGTGGCCTCGGTACTGAGGGAGCTGCGCGAGCACCGGGACCGGATGCCGGAGATCGTGGAGGCCCGCAGCACCTTGGAGGTAAAGCTGGCTGCGCTCGCCGCACAGCGGCGGACCGCTGCCGATCTGGCTGCCGTTGATGCCGCCCTGGATGCCATGGCTGCCGAAATCGCCGACGGCAGCCGGGGCACCACCGGAGATGAGCTGTTCCACCAGGCGGTGGCCGCAGCGGCGCACTCCTCCATCCTGGCGTCAATGATGACGTTCATTTCCGAACTGGTGCGCGAGACGCGGCTGGCCTCCCTGGGCCAGCCCGGCCGGCCGGAGCGTTCGCTGGAATCCCACCGTGCCATCGCCGACGCCATCCGCTCTGCGGATCCCCAGGCTGCCGCGGACGCGATGCAGGCGCATATTGACCTTGTTTCAGAAACGGAACTCTAGGCCGGCGGTGAAACACAAAAAGGAACCGCCGCAGATGCGACGGTTCCTTTTTGTTGGCTCTCCTGCGGGCAGGTGAACCGGGGTACGCCTAGGCGTCGCCGCCGGCGTTGCCGGAGGTTCCGGCGTTCACATTGAGCAGGTCGTACTTCTTGATTGCTTCGGTCGGCGCGCTGGCGTCGACCTCGCCGCGGCGGGCGAGCATTTCCAGGGTGCGGACCACCATGGAGTGCGAATCGATCTTGAAGTAGCGGCGGGCCGCGGCACGGGTGTCGGCGAACCCGAAGTCGTCAGCGCCCAGCGTGGCGAATTCGTTGGGAACGAACTGCCGGATCTGGTCCGGAACGGCCTTCATGTAGTCGGTGGAAGCAATGATCGGTCCGGTGGCACCGGCCAGCTGCTTGGTCACGAACGGCACGCGCGGCTCCGCGTCGGGATGCAGGAACGCTTCTTCCTCGGCGGCCAGGCCGTCGCGGCGCAGTTCGTTCCAGGACGTCACGGACCAGACATCGGCCGAAACACCCCAGTCTTCAGCCAGGATCTTCTGGGCGTCCAGGGCCCACGGCACTGCAACACCGGAGGCGAGCAGCTGGGCGCGGGGACCGTCGATCTTGGCCGGCTCCAGCAGGTAGATGCCCTTGATGATGCCTTCGACGTCGAGTTCCTCCGGAGCCTTCGGCTGAAGGATCGGCTCGTTGTAGACCATGATGTTGTAGATGACGTTCGGATCCTTGGAATCCGGGCCGTACATCTCCTCCAGGCCGTGGCGCACAATGTGCCCGATCTCGTACCCGTAGGCCGGGTCGTAGGTCTTCACCGCAGGGTTGGTCGAGGCCAGGATCGGTGAATGGCCGTCAGCGTGCTGCAAGCCTTCACCGGTCAGCGTGGTGCGTCCTGCGGTGGCGGAGATCAGGAAGCCGCGGGCCATCTGGTCGGTGGCCGCCCAGATGTAGTCTGCGGTGCGCTGGAAACCGAACATCGAGTAGAACACGTAGACCGGAATCAGCGGTTCGCCGTGGGTGGCGTAGGAGGTGCCTGCCGCGGTGAATGCGGCGATGGAACCGCCCTCGTTGATGCCCACGTGGACAATCTGGCCCTGCGGGGATTCCTTGTACGCCAGGACCAGGTCGCGGTCCACGGACAGGTAGTTCTGGCCCTTGGGGTTGTAGATCTTGGCAGTGGGGAAGAACGAGTCCATGCCGAAGGTCCGGGCCTCATCCGGAATGATCGGCACAATCCGCTTGCCGAATTCCTTGTCCCGCATCAGGTCCTTGAGCAGGCGCACGAAGGCCATGGTGGTGGCGGCCATCTGCTTGCCGGAACCACGGTTGGCTACTTCGTAGGCCTTGTCACCGGGCAGGGGGACCGGGGCGTGCTTGACCCGGCGCTCCGGAACGTTGCCGCCCAGCTCGCGCCGGCGTTCCAGCATGTACTTGATCTCCGGAGCATCGGCACCGGGGTTGAAGTACGGCGGCTGGTACGGATCGCGTTCCAGCTCCTCATCGCTGATCGGGATGCGGAGGTGGTCGCGGAACGCCTTCAGGTCATCCAGCGTCAGCTTCTTCATCTGGTGCGTGGCGTTGCGGCCTTCGAAGTGGGTGCCCAGGCCGTAGCCCTTGACCGTGTGGGCCAGGATGACCGTCGGCTTGCCCTTGAACTCCATGGCTGCCTTGTAGGCCGCGTACACCTTGCGGTAGTCGTGTCCGCCGCGCTTGAGGTTCCAGATCTCCTCGTCGGTGAGGTTCGCGACGAGTTCCTTGGTTTCAGGGGTCTTGCCGAAGAAATGGTCGCGGACAAAGCCGCCGTTTTCGGCCTTGTACGTCTGGTAGTCGCCGTCGGGGGTGGAGTTCATAATCTCCACCAGCGAGCCGTCCTTGTCCTTCTCCAGCAGCGAGTCCCACTCGCGGCCCCAGACAACCTTGATGACGTTCCAGCCGGCACCCCGGAAGAACGCTTCAAGTTCCTGCATGATCTTGCCGTTGCCGCGTACCGGGCCGTCGAGGCGCTGCAGGTTGCAGTTCACTACGAAGGTCAGGTTGTCGAGCTTGTCGTTGGCGGCAAGTTGGAGCAGGCCGCGCGATTCGGGCTCGTCCATTTCGCCGTCGCCCAGGAACGCCCAGACGTGCTGCTCGGAGGTGTCCTTGATCCCGCGGTTCTGCAGGTACCGGTTGGACTGCGCCTGGTAGATGGCGTTCATCGGTCCGATGCCCATGGACACCGTGGGGAATTCCCAGAAGTCCGGCATCGAACGCGGGTGCGGGTAGGAGGACAGGGCATGGCCCTCACGGGACTTCTCCTGCCGGAACCCGTCCATGTCTTCTTCGGACAGCCGGCCTTCGAGGAAGGCGCGCGCGTACATACCGGGGGAGGCGTGACCCTGGAAGTAAATCTGGTCTCCGCCGCCCGGGTGGTCCTTGCCCCGGAAGAAGTGGTTCATGCCCACTTCATACAGGGTTGCTGCACCGGCATAGGTGGAAATGTGTCCGCCGACGCCGATTCCGGGACGCTGGGCGCGGTGCACCATGATGGCGGCGTTCCAGCGCAGCCAGGCGCGGTAGCGGCGCTCAACTTCCTCATCGCCGGGGAATTCGGGCTCCTGGTCCACCGGGATGGTGTTCACGTAGTCGGTGGTGGTGACCATGGGTACGCCCACGGACTGCGCACCGGCGCGCTGGAGCAGCGAACGCATAATGTACTGGGCCCTTTCGGTGCCCTGGGAACGGATCAGCTCATCCAGTGACTGCATCCATTCCGCGGTCTCCTCGGGGTCACGGTCCGGGAGCTGGTTGGTCAACCCGCTCAGGATGTCCGTTGTGTCTTCTGCGGCCACGGCAAACCTCTCTCATGTACAGATTGTGTCTGCACGTATTACGTGTGGGGGATCCGGTTGTTCTTCCGGATGATCACTGTGGCTGCGCGGATGCTGATGCCTCCGGAGCCTTCTTTGATCCACTCTAGTCCCGCGGGCATCGAGTTGCGTAGCCTGTTCGCTGAAGGCAATTCACCGCCCGGCCCTAAAGGGGTTGGCATTGGGCAGGCCCGAACGGGGGCCCGGCAGACCCTCTCCGGAGCCTTGTGGGTTGCGGACAAAAGGTGTTGGCTTGAGTCCTAGACACCACATCTCGTCCAAATATGTGATTCCCTTGTATTTATGCAGTCAACCAGGAGGAGTGAAGTGAGCGAGGCCGAAGCCGTCACGGAAAAGAACGTGGCGGAAAGATTGGGTTTCAAAGACCAAGACCTGATTCAGGAATTCGGTTACGACGAGGACGTCGATTTCGACCTCCGCGACGGTCTCGAAGACCTCGTGGGGAGTGAACTCCTCACCGAAGAAGATCATGAAGTCGTTGACGGCGTCATCCTGTGGTGGCGTTCCGAAGACGGGGATCTTGTGGATGCCCTGGTGGATTCCATCACCACCTTGGACGACGGCGGCGTGGTGTGGGTTCTGACGCCCAAGTCCGGACGGGACGGCTATGTGCCCCCGGCGGACATCGAGGAGGCGGCACCCACCGCGGGCCTGCACGTCACCACCACTCCGGCAGTCAGCAGCGACTGGGCCGCTACCCGCCTGGTCGCCCGACGCAAGAAGTAGCGCGGTTTGGAGCAGGATCCGGTCCCCGTGGACCTGGGACGTCCGGCTCCGGATTTTGAGCTCCCCAACCAGTTTGGGGAGCCCATTCGCCTGTCCTCACTGCGAGGGTCGCCGGTAGTACTGGTTTTTTATCCCTTCGCCTTTTCCGGTGTCTGCACCGGTGAACTCGATGAACTCCAGGCTGCCGGCGCGGAGTTTTCCCGTTCGGGGGCTCGCGTGCTGGCGGTCTCCTGCGATTCCAAGTACGCGTTGCGGGCCTATGCCCGGGACCGCGGCTACTCATTTGACCTGCTGGCGGACTTTTGGCCGCACGGCATGGTCGCCGGTGCCTACCGGGCGTTTGACGCCGGCCCCGGCCGCCCGCTGCGGGCCTCATTTGTCATCGATGCGGAGGGCCTGATTCAGGCAGAGGTACGCTCCGACCCCGGTACGCCCCGTCCGGTGCAGGCCTATCTGGACGCGCTCAAGGAAATGGTTTGATGGCAAACGCATCCCGGCCCGCCGGACCGGAGCACCCCCAGCAGGCCCGGCCCGGGCTGGGCCTGACCGGGTTCGTCCGGTCCGATCCGAAACCCGCCGCACCGCCCACTCCCGACGAGGCACGCCAGCTGCGGCAGGCTGTTGCCTTGCTTGGCGGCAGGCGGCTGGCCGTCCTGACCGGGGCCGGTCTAAGCACTGACTCCGGCATTCCCGATTACCGGGGCCCCGAGGCACCGCCGCGCAACCCGATGACCTACCAGGAATTCGTGGGCGACCCCGAGCTGCGGCGCCGCTACTGGGCGCGGAACCATGTGGGTTGGCACCACCTGCGGCATGCTGCGCCGAACGCCGGGCACGCCGCCGTCGCCCGCCTGGAACGCCGGGGGCTCACCACCGGTTTGATCACCCAGAACGTGGATCGTCTCCATGCCGACGCCGGCAGTGCCCTGGCGGTGGACCTGCACGGGCGCTTTGACCGTGTGCTGTGCCTTGAATGCGGCTCCCGCTTTCCCCGGCAAACCATTTCCCGCCTGCTCGAGGACCTGAATCCCGGGTTCCTGGAGCGCACGCGGATGGACGGCGACATCGCCCCTGACGCCGATGCGGAGGTGGCGGACACCGCAGACTTCGTAGTGGCCGACTGCCCCGTCTGCGGTGGCATGCTCAAGCCGGACTTCGTCTACTTCGGCGAAAACGTGCCGCGGGACCGGGTTGCGGCGGCCTTTGCCATGCTCAACGCCGCCGACGCCCTGCTCGTTGCCGGCTCGTCACTGACCGTGATGAGCGGGCTGCGTTTCGTCAAGCACGCCCACAAGTCAGGCAAGCCGGTGGTGATCATCAACCGGGGCCCCACCCGCGGCGACGAGCTGGCGGACCTGAAAATCGACTGCGGGGTGGCCACGGCGCTGGAATACCTGGCTGCCGAACTGCCTGACCTCTCCCATAATTTCGGTACGGAATAGGCGGGTATCGCCTCCCGACGGAGCTGATTAGGACATTTGTCCATCCGTCCGGTAAAGTAATTCCTCGTGATGCGGCGCTGATCAAGGGAACTTGTTAGGCATAACGGTCACGAAAGGGTCTTTAGCTCAGCTGGTAGAGCGCCACGTTTACACCGTGGATGTCATCGGTTCGATCCCGGTAGGACCCACAGCAGTGGATTTAGCATGACAAGCAGACCCGCCCTCCGGCTTCGGAGGGCGGGTTTTCCTGTTCCCGGGCCTTTTAGCGGGGAAGCCTGCGTGCCATGCAGCGTGAGATTGACCACCCCTGCCCCTCCGGCTTCCTTGAAAATCCGCCGTACACCGGCAGCCCGCACAGGTTGCCGACAGTGCCTCTTGCTATCAGTGAAGAGTCCGGGACTCAGGGCGTCTACCGGTCCCATAACCAAACGAACCGGACTCACGTGAACGAGCCGCACTTACACGAACAACAAGGGGGCGAAGCCATGCAGACAGTATTCAGGACCACCTTGGCGGCAGTTGCCGCCCTGTTGCTTCCGCTGACGGCTTCCGCCTGTGCCGGATCGGTGCCCGCTGCGGAGGCGCCGGCCATCAACGTGGGTGCAGTCCCGGAGGCGGCCCCGGGGGCAGCTCCGGAAGAGACAACCGACCCGCTCGCCGCCCGGGATGGCCAGCTGTTGTCCGCAGCGCTGGATGAGTACGCCGCGGGGATGGGAGCCGAAGTTTCCGCTGCCGTCTATGACTTCTCCACCGGAGCGACCTGGTATTACAACCGGGACGGCCGGTACCTTGAGGCGAGCCTGGTGAAGGTGCCCATTCTGCTGACCCTGCTCCGCCAGGCTACGGAGGAGGGACGCGCACTGACTGAGGACGAGGAGTACCTCGCGGCACTGATGATCGAATACAGCGACAACCCCTCCACCACCGCCCTGTATGAATCAGTGGGCGGGCCAGAGGAGCTGTCCCGCACCTACGAGCTCCTGGGTGTGTCCGGGACCGAGGCAACGGAAACCTGGGGTACCAACGACACCGGCGTCGAGGACCAGCTGAAAATAACCCGGGCAGTTGCCGAAGGCGTGGACTGGATCGATGAGGACCTGCTGGCGTTTGCCGTCGGGCTGATGGAGAACGTGGACGCCGGCCAGCGGTGGGGCATCAGTGCCGGTGTTGGCGACACCGGGGCGGAGATTGCACTGAAGAACGGCTGGCTGCCGGACGACACCCTCGCCTGGAACGTGGGAAGCACCGGCTTTGTACGCTCGGCCGCGGCGGAGTATTCCATTGTGGTCCTGACTTCGGGGGCGCTGACAATGGACGACGGTGTGTCAGTGGTGGAGGAGGCAGCCCGGATGATCAACTCGTTCCAGAGCCCCGCCACCGACGGAACCGCGTCTGGCCCGGACCGCGTGTGGCGGGCGGACGGCCCGGACGCATAGGCTGGAGGCTGAAGCCGGCGGGTGAGCGCCGGTCGCCGTGCCCCATGCCAGGGGCACCCGAAGAATCCTGGAGAGAACTTGAGCGCACAAATTGGCGTAACCGGCCTGGCCGTGATGGGTGCAAACCTGGCCCGGAACCTGGCCCGCAACGGCTACACGGTGGCCCTGCACAACCGGTCGATCGAAAAGACGGACGCCCTGCTGTCCGCCCACGGCGATGAGGGCGACTTCATCCGGACCGAGTCCCTGCAGGAACTGGTCGACTCGCTGGAGAAACCGCGCCGCGTACTGATCATGGTCAAGGCCGGCGCCCCGGTCGATTCCGTGATCGAGAAACTGGTACCGCTGCTGGAAGCCGGTGACATTGTCATCGACGCCGGCAACTCCCACTACGAGGACACCCGGCGCCGCGAGGCGGCACTGGCGGAAAAGGACCTGCACTTCGTCGGTGTCGGCGTCTCCGGCGGCGAGGAGGGCGCACTCCTGGGCCCGTCCATCATGCCCGGCGGCTCGAAGGAGTCCTACGATTCCCTGGGTCCGATGCTGGAAAAGATCGCCGCCAAGTACGACGGCGACCCGTGCTGCACCTGGATCGGAACCGATGGCGCCGGCCATTTCGTGAAGATGGTCCACAACGGCATTGAATACGCCGATATGCAGGTCATCGGGGAAGCCTACGACCTGCTGCGCTCGGCCGCCGGCATCGAGCCTGCCGAACAGGCCAAGATCTTCACCGAGTGGAACACGGGCCAGCTCAGCTCCTTCCTGATCGAAATCACCGCCGAGGTCCTGGCCCACACCGATGCGCGGACGGGCAAGCCCTTCGTTGACGTCGTTGTGGATTCCGCCGGCCAGAAGGGCACCGGACGCTGGACCGTGGTCTCCGGCCTGGACCTGGGATCGCCCGTCTCCGCCATCGCTGAATCGGTCTTCGCGCGCGCCCTGTCCTCGCAGCGCAGCCAGCGCGAGGAGGCACAGGGCATCCTCGTCGGCGGCGAAGCTGCCGTCGAACTGCCCGACACCTTTGTGGACGATGTCCGCCAGGCACTGTACGCGTCCAAGCTGGTCAGCTATGCCCAGGGCATCGACATGCTCACCGGCGCCGCCAAGGAATACGGCTGGGACCTGAAGCTGGACGAGATCGCGTCGCTGTGGCGCGCCGGCTGCATCATCCGTGCCGAGCTGCTGGACGACATCATGAAGGCCTACGCGGATGGGAAGGCTCCGGCGAACCTGCTGCTGGCACCGGCCTTTGCCGAGTCCATAGCTGCCGCCCTGCCGGCCTGGCGCCGGGTTGTGTCTGTCGCGGTGCAGCTGGGCATCCCCGTGCCCGTGTTCGCCTCTTCCCTGGCCTACTACGACGGCCTGCGCCGCAAGCGCCTGCCCGCCGCACTGACCCAGGGCCTGCGGGACCTCTTCGGGGCACACACGTACCACCGCGTGGATGCCGAGGGGACCTTCCACACGCTGTGGGGCGGCGACCGCTCCGAGATCGAGGCTGTGGACACCCACTAGCACCTTCGTTAAAGGCCAGAGGCCGCCGGCACCCAATAGGTGCCGGCGGCCTCTGGCCTTTAAGGTCCGCGGAAGATCCTCGCCCGGGCTCAGATGTAGATGGCCGGATCGATATATTCGGCCGGGTCCACGGCGGGCTGCGTCTCCTTGACCTGGCGGTGCCGCCAGCGCGCTGGGATCCCGGTGATGATGGAATCGGCCGGAGCATCCTTGACGACGACGGCGTTCGCGCCAACGGCGCTGTTCGCCCCGATGATGACCGGTCCCAGGATCTTGGCTCCGGCACCCACCGTGACGCCGTCGCAGATGGTCGGATGGCGCTTGATCCGGGCCAGGGACCGGCCGCCCAAGGTGACCCCGTGGTAGAGCATGACGTCGTTGCCGATTTCCGCGGTTTCGCCGATCACGACGCCCATCCCGTGGTCGATGAAAAAGCGCCGGCCGATGGTAGCCCCCGGATGGATCTCAATGCCGGTGGCAAAGCGGGTCAGCTGCGAGAGCACCCTGGCCGGAAACCGCAGTCCGGGCCGGGCCCACATCCTGTGCGTGAGGCGGTGCATCCAAATGGCATGCAGCCCCGAGTACACCACGATGTTCTCAAGCGATCCGCGCGCGGCCGGATCGTGGGAGGCGGCGGCGTCGAGGTCTTCGCGCAGGCGTGCAAACAGGCTCACAGGGGACTTTCTGCTCGGGTGGATCAGGCCGGGGGCCGATTGATGATGCGGCTTAGCCCCGGATGTCGTCGTACAGGACGGTGGAGATGTAACGCTCTCCGAAGTCGCAGACCACGGCGACAATCAGCTTACCGGCGTTTTCCGGACGCTTGGCGAGCTCCAGCGCAGCCCAGACTATGGCGCCGGAAGAGATGCCGCCAAGGATGCCTTCCTGGGTGCCCAGGGCGCGTGCGGTCGCTACCGAGTCTTCGATCGAGGCATCGATGACCTCGTCGTAGATGTCCGTGTCCAGCACCTCGGGCACGAAGTTGGCGCCCAGGCCCTGGATCTTGTGGGGTCCGGGGGAGCCGCCGTTGAGGATGGCCGAGTCCTTGGGCTCCACGGCAACGATCTGCACGCCGGGCTTGCGCTTCTTCAGGACCTGCCCGACGCCGGTGACGGTGCCGCCGGTGCCGACCCCGGCCACAAAGATGTCGACCTGGCCGTTGGTGTCTTCCCAGATTTCCTCGGCCGTGGTCTGGCGGTGGACCTCGGGGTTGGCTGCATTGGCGAACTGCTGGGCCCAGATGGCGTTATCGGTGGTGGCCACGATCTCCTTGGCCTTCTCCACGGCGCCGCGCATTCCTTCGGAGCCGGGGGTGAGGACAATCTCTGCGCCGTAGGCACGGAGCATGACACGCCGCTCGGTGGACATCGTCTCGGGCATGGTCAGGATCACCTTGTAGCCGCGGGCAGCACCCACCATGGCCAGGGCGATCCCCGTGTTGCCGGAGGTTCCCTCGACGATTGTGCCGCCGGGCTTCAGGGCGCCGGCTTCTTCGGCGGCGTTGACGATGGCCACGCCGATCCGGTCCTTCACGCTGTTGGCGGGGTTGTAGAACTCAAGCTTGACCGCAACCTGCGCGTCCAGGCCTTCCGTCAGCCGGTTCAGCCTCACCAGCGGCGTGCCGCCGACCAGCTGCGTCACGTCGTCGTAAATCCGTCCCATGGTGTGTCCTCTATCCGTTGTGGGTGTTCTGGGGAAGCCGTCGGCCGTCCTGCGGATTACTGCCGCAGGCCGCCCGTTCCAGCCTATCCTCATGCATGCTGGTTGGTCAGTTGTCAAGCCATTCGGCGTAATATTTCCTGGCCTTGGCGAGCTTCGGATTGATGATCACCTGGCAGTAGCCCTGTTCGGGGTGCTTGGCGTAGAAGTCCTGATGGACGTCCTCGGCCACGTGGAACGCGGGCAGCGGGGAGATTTCCGTCACGATCGGGTTCTCCCAGTGTTCCTGGGCCCGGTCCCGGGCCTTCTCGAATTCCTCGCGTTCGGCGTCGTTTTTGTAGAACATCGACGAGCGGTATTGGGTGCCGACGTCGTAGCCCTGCCGGTTCAGGGTCGTGGGATCGTGCGAGATGAAGAACATGTCCAGGATCACATCGCCGGGGATGATGTCCTCGTCGAAGGTGACGGCCACCACCTCTGCATGTCCCGTAGCGCCGGAACAGACGCTGTCGTAGTCGGGATGAGGTGTCTGACCGCCCGTGTAACCGGAAACAACCTCGGTCACGCCGCGGGTTTTCTGATAGAGGGCATCGAGGCACCAGAAGCAGCCTCCGCCAAGTACGTAAGTCTTCATACCTCTTTCAATGCCCTGGCGGCCGCTTTGATTCCCCGGCTCCGAAGCCTTCCTCGGCCCCGCCGGACCTGCCGGCGTGGAAGGAACGCGGGCGCGGCCGAATTGAGCGGGGCAAACCAAGCGGGTACAACTGAAACTATGGAAACAGACAAGCCCGCCGCAAGCAGCGAACCGGCGGCATCCGGGACCGGACCGGCGACCCCGGAAACCTCCCCCGCACCCGTCCCCGAGGCAGAGCAGGGCGCGGCGGCTGCGCTTGATCCGGCAGGGTTGTCCGCGGAGGCCATCCCCACTCTCGGAGATGTGCTGCTGGCCGCCGAGGAACTCTGGCCGGAGTCCCTTGCCGAGGGCTGGGACGCGGTGGGTTTGGTGGCCGGCCGGCCCGACAACAGGGTCGAACGGATTCTCTTTGCAGTCGATCCCACGTCCGAGGTCATCGACGAGGCACTGGAGTGGGGCGCTGATTTGCTGCTGACCCATCACCCGCTGTTGCTCAAGCCGGTCCATTCCGTTGCCGCCACCGGTTTCAAGGGCGACGCGGTGCACCGCCTGATCGAGGGAAAGTGTGCGCTGCTGACCGTGCACACCAACGGCGACAGCGCCGTCGGCGGCGTCTCCGACGTGCTGGCCGACGCCTTCGGGCTCTCCGGCGTCGTTCCGCTCTCCGCGGCGGAGGACGGGCTGCCCGAGGAAGGCATTGGACGGGTGGGGGAGCTGCCGGAAGCCACCACCCTGGCCGACTTCGCCCGGCTCGTCTTCAGCATCATGCCTGCCGTGGCAGGCGGCGTGCGGGTAGCGGGGGATCCGGAGGGGCTGGTACGCCGGGTAGCGGTCTGCGGCGGGGCTGGAGACAGCCTTTTCGACGCCGTGCGCCGGCATCAGGCTGACGTTTACGTCACAGCCGACCTGCGCCATCACCCGGCCTCCGAGGCCCGTGAGGCTGCGGTGAACGACCGTCCGTACCTGATCGATGTGTCGCATTTCGGCAGCGAATGGCTGTGGTTGACGCCGGCAGCGGCAGCTTTGGAGAACGTTCTGGGCGACCAGGGCTTCACCGCGGAGATCCGGGTCAGCGGCACCAACACCGACCCGTGGGACTTTGTCCTGACCCCCGGGCTGAACTGACCTGCCCCCTTGGCATAGGCTAGGGGAAGAACCGGGCCAGGTTGGCCCGGGCACAAGTGGAGGTTTTTCGGTGGCAAAAGCATCGTCGGCGGAGCAGCTGAGGCTGCTCGAACTGCAGGCTCTGGACAGCACGATTCGCAAACTCCGGAACCGGGCTCGCAGCGTCAGCGATAACTCGGCTATCGCGGACCTGGCAGTTCAGCGTGCCGCTGCGCAGAGCAGGCTTGTAGCCGCCGGTACAGAGGCTGCGGACATCAGCCGTGAACTCACCCGCGCCGAGGCCGATGTGGCCTCCGTCGTCTCGCGTGTGGAGCGGAACCAGCAGCGCCTGGACAGCGGTACGGGCAGTTCCAAGGAACTGACCGCCCTGCAGAGCGAGATGGAGTCGCTGCAGCGCCGCCGCTCCGATCTGGAAGACGTGGAACTGGAAGTCATGGAACGCCTGGAGGCCGCGAAGGCGGCCGAAGACGTCGTCCGTGAAGCCATGCAGGCGCTCGACGCCGAGGCAGCCGCACTGGAGGAAAAGCGCGACGCCGAACTGGCTGAAATCGAAGCCGAACGCGTTGTCACCGTCGCCCGGCGCGCCGAGCTGGCCGACACCTTTGAACCCGGACTGCTGGCCGTCTACGAAAAGACGCTGGCCAAGAACGGCATCGGCGCGGCCCGCCTCTTCCACGGCACCTCCGAGGGCTCTGGCATGCAGCTGAGCCCGGGCGACCTCGCGGAGATCCGCCGTGCGGCCGAAGATGACATTGTCTTCTGCCCCGACTCCGGATGCATCCTGGTGCGCTCCGCAGAGTGGGACAGCTGATCAGTGACCCTGTTTGACCCTGCCGACAGCCCTGCCCAAGCGCCGCGCGCCGGCGGCAGTTCCGCTGCGGACCGCCGCACCCTGATCGTGGAGGCCGACGGCGGCTCCCGGGGCAACCCCGGCCACGCCGGCTACGGCGCGCTCGTCCGCGACCCAGGGACCGGCGCCATCCTGGCCGAAAAGGCAGAGTACATCGGCAAGGCCTCGAACAACGTGGCGGAGTACTCCGGGCTGGTGGCTGCCCTGGAAATGGCCCATGAGATCGACCCGGACTGCTGGATCCTCGCCAAGATGGACTCCAAGCTGGTGGTCGAGCAGATGAGCGGGCGGTGGAAGATCAAGCATGAGGACATGCAGAAGCTGGCCGCCAAGGCCCGCGGCATCGTCAACCCCCGCCGGGTCAAGTACGAGTGGATTCCGCGGGAACTGAACAAAGATGCCGACCGGCTCTCCAACGAGGCAATGGACGCCGGAATGGCCGGGATTCCCTGGGTCCACAAGGGTGGACTGGCCCTGCGGGGCGGGGTCGCGTACGTCGACGGCGGAGGCGAAGCTGCTGCAACCGGGCCTGCCGGGACACCCGAAGCCCAGGCTCCTGACGCCCAGCCAGCTGAAGCCCTGGCCCCTGAAGCCCCGGCAGCAGCCGGAGCGCTGCATCATACGGAACTCTGGGTACGGGACTTCGCGGAAGCGGAAGCCTCACTGGGCTGGCTGCTGGAGCGGCTGGGCTACCTCAGGGCGGAGCACTGGAAGACCGGCGCCAAGTGGCAGGGTGCGGACAGCTACATCGTCGTTGAATCCGGTCCCGACGTGCTCGACGCCGGCCACGACCGCCGTCGGCCCGGCCTGAACCATCTGGCCTTCCGTGCCGGATCCAAGGCCGACGTGGACCTGCTCACGCGCCGGGCGGCAAGCCATGGGTGGACGCTGCTCTTCGCTGACCGGCATCCGCACGCCGGCGGCGGGGAACACTACGCCGCGTATCTGGAAAACAGTGCGGGCTTCGAAGTGGAGCTGGTGGCCGAAGAGTCCGGCCCCGCCTAACCGGACGGTCTCGCTATCCCGCCCGGCCGGGGGTCAGTGACCCTGGCCGGGCAGGATGACGTTGAGCTGGAACGGTTTGCGGGCGGTGGCCGGCACCAGTTCCGCATCCCATTTCTCCGCTACCGCTGCGAGCAGCTGCTCCGGCGTGGCCGGATCCGCTCCCGGGCGGGTGAGCAGATGCCGGGCCAGCTCGCCCCGGGTGTGCTTGGCGAAGTGCGACACCACTGTGCGCTTGCCGTTGCGGATCTGGAACACGTTCACCGCTGCCGCAGACGACGGCTCAGGGGCCCAGGCGGCCGCGTAGGTGCTGGAGCGGCAGTCCACCACCAGATGGCCGGACGCGTGTTCGGCGAGCACTCCGGCAAGGTGGCTCTTCCAGAACGCCGAGAGCTTGCCGATCTCCGGCAGCTTCACTGCCATCGACAGCCTGTACGCCGGAATCGGGTCGCTGAAGCCGAGGGCGCCCCAGAGACCGGAGATGACGACGACGGCGTCGTCCGCCTTGCGCTGCTGGGCTTCAGTGAGGTCCTCGTAGCCCAGTGCGTCGTACAGGACACCGGTGTAGATGCGGTGGGCCGGGGCGCAGGGGCTCTCTTCCAGTATGGTGTTTCGAGCCACTTCGGCCGCCAGCGACGGGCCTACACCCAGGACAGCATGTGCGTCCGGACCGGTGCTGGCCTCGGCCAAGGCAGCGAGCACCAGTTTCCGCGCGTCGTTGAGCGGGTGGAAATGCAGCTGGCCGGGGTCGAACAACGGGCCGGAAACGGCGGGTGTTTTACCTTCAGAGGGTGGAAGCAGAATCAGCACCAATTAATCCTACGCGAGGTCCAGCCGGCGCCCGGGCCCACGGCTTGGAATCCCCGGCACAGGCGCCGAGGCGGTAGCATTGAGGCTGGACGGGTTGGCCAGGCGATCGCGTTGGATTCTTTTTCGAAAGAACCACCGAGGAAAGTCCGGGCTCCAAAGGGCAGGGTGGTGGGTAACGCCCACTCGGGGAAACCCGCAGGCCAGTGCCACAGAAAAGAAACCGCCGCCGGGAAGCATTCTTCGCAAGAGGAACCGTTTTGCGGCGGTAAGGGTGAAAAGGTGGTGTAAGAGACCACCAGCGTTCCGGGTGACCGGACCGGCTAGGTAAACCCCACCCGGAGCAAGGCCATACAGGACACGTTTGAGGGCTGCCCGCCCGATGTGTCCGGGTAGGCCGCTTGAGGGCGCCGGCAACGGCGTTCCTAGATGGATGATTGCCGCCTTCGGCCCGGTAACGGACCGGAGATACAAAACCCGGCTTATCGGCCAACCCGTCCATTCACCGCCGCATTCTTTCCCCCTCCGGATCCCCGGGGCAACAGCGTCGGCCACATTCCCCGTGTTTTTGCGCAAGTTTTGCCAAAGAGCACCGTAATGCTCCTGCCGCCTGCAGCGCCGGGACTATTCTGTGGCAATGTCCCGGATCCACGCCAAAAGCCAGCCGCTGGTGGTCCGCAATGCGAATTTCCGCGCATTGTGGATTTCGTCGACGGCCGGAATCCTCGGCACGTCCGTGGCGGCCGTTGCCCTTCCGCTCATTGCGGCAGTGGAGCTGGGTGCCTCAGACTTCGCCGTAGCCGCGCTTTCGGGCATGGGTTTCCTGCCCTGGCTGTTTTTTGGGCTGCCGATCGGCGCCCTCGTTGACCGCTACCGGCGAAAACCGGTGATCATCACTGCGCTTTCAGTGCGCATCCTGGTGTTGCTTTCACTGCCGGCCGCGTTCTGGCTGGACCGGCTGAGCGTTCTCCAGCTTTTTATTGTCTCCTTCCTCTCCGGCCTGGCGGCTGTCTTCTCAATGCTGGCTGAGTCCGCGTTGGTCCCGCGGGCCGTGACCCGTGATGAGCTGATCCAGGGTAATGGCCTGATGACCGGTTCCGCGGCTTCTGCCGATGCCGTGGGCCGCGGGCTGGGCGGCTGGCTGACCGGCTCTTTGGGGGCCTCCAATTCCCTGCTCGTGCAGGTGGCCGCCTCGGCTCTCTCCCTGGGCTCAGTGGCCCGGCTGAAGGTCCAGGAGGCCAAGGCCACCCCTCCTGCCAGGCCGCGCATCTTCCGCGACATGGGGGAGGGGCTGCGCTACAGCTTCAGCACAGCACCCCTGCGGGCCCTGCTGCTGACCGGAGCGCTCTGGAACCTGGGCGGCGCGATCCTGGTGTCGCTGCTGGTCATCCTCGTCGTACGCACCCTGGGGGAGTCCGGGGCCATGCTCGGCTTCCTGACGGCTTCCACCGCCGTGGGTGGAACCCTTGGCGGTCTCACCGTCAGGCGGGTGGCCCAGCGCTGGGGATCGGGGACGGTCTGGCGGTTTTCCCTGCTGCCGGCGGCCCTGGGCTACTCCAGCCTGCTGCTGATGACCCCGGGCTGGGGCATGGTTCCCGGGTTCGTCGGGCTCTTTGTCGCCGGTTACGCCATTTCCATGAATGTGGTGGTCTCCACCAGTTTCCGCCAACGCGTCTGCCCGCCGGGCATGCTGGGCCGGTTGGGCTCCGCGTCCCGGATGGTCACCTGGGGGATGCTGGCCATTGCCGGCGTTATCGCGGGGCTGCTGGTGGACGCAGTGGGCGTGCGCGGTGCCATGGCTGCCGGATTGGCTGTCGCCTTCCTGGCTCCGGCAGTTGCCGCGTTCGGCCCGCTCCGCGGGATCCGGGCGCTGGAAGACCTGGAGCCGGAACGGGTGGACGTGCCCCCGCCGGCCGGACCAAGGGCCCGCAGCATGTGATGAACCTCTCGCTGAAAGGCAGGGAGGGCCCGCTGTGACCTAATACACTTGGTGGAACAAAGAACCAACCGGCACAAAGCAGTGCCGGCTGATCAAAGGATGTGAAGATCTTGAGCCACCTATCCGATACGTGCCTGGATACATGGATGGACCGTGAGGCCCTCGCCGAGGCAATGATTCCGCTGATCGGGCGGCTGTACCGGGAAAACAGCGTGGTCACCTCGGTTTACGGCCGGTCGCTGGTCAACCGTTCAGTCATCGACATCCTCAAGGCGCACCGCTTTGCCCGCCAGATCGATGAAGTCGAACTGCCCGTCTCCGAGACCTTCCCGCTGCTGCAGGCGCTGGCCGAACTTGAACTCGGCGCGGCGTCCATTGACCTGGCCCGGCTGAGCCTGAAGTACAAGGCCGAGGGGCAGGGAATGGACCTGGACCAGTTCCTGCGCAGCGAACTGGCCGACGTCGTCGGCCGCCACGGCGCCGACGACCGCACCAGCACCGACGTCGTGCTTTACGGCTTTGGCCGGATCGGGCGGCTGCTGGCCCGTATCCTGATCGACCATGCCGGCGGTGGCCAGGGCCTGCGCCTGCGTGCGATCGTGGTGCGCAAGGGATCGGACAACGACCTGGTCAAGCGCGCATCGCTGCTGCGCCGGGACTCCGTACACGGAGCCTTCGACGGCACCATCACCGTCGACGAGGAGAACAACACGATCCTGGCCAACGGCACGCTGATCCAGGTCATCTACTCCAACGACCCGTCCACCGTGGACTACACCTCCTACGGCATCCACGACGCTGTGGTTGTGGACAACACCGGGCGCTGGCGCGACGAAGAAGGGCTGTCCCAGCACCTGTCCGCCAAGGGCGTCTCCCGGGTCCTGCTGACCGCGCCGGGCAAGGGCGACCTGAAGAACATCGTGCACGGGATCAACCACGGCACGATCAGCGACGAAGACCGGATTGTCACCGCTGCCTCCTGCACCACCAACGCCATCACGCCGGTGCTGAAGGTGCTCAACGACAAGTACGGCATCATCCACGGCCACGTCGAAACGGTGCACTCGTTCACCAACGACCAGAACCTGATCGACAACTTCCACAAGGGCGACCGCCGCGGCCGTTCCGCTGCTTTGAACATGGTCATCACCGAAACCGGTGCCGCCAAGGCCGTTGCCAAGGCGCTGCCGGAACTGGCGGGCAAGCTCAGCGGCAACGCGATCCGCGTCCCCACCCCGGACGTCTCGATGGCCATCCTGAACCTGAACTTCGAGACGGCCACCACCAAGGAGGAAATCAACGCCTTCCTGCGCGAGACCTCGCTGAACTCGGACCTGCACAAGCAGATCGACTACATCGACTCTCCCGAGGTGGTCTCCACCGACTTCGTGGGCTCGAAGCGTGCCGGGATCGTCGACGGACTGGCCACGATCTCCAACGGCAAAAACGCCATCCTCTATGTCTGGTATGACAACGAGTTCGGCTACAGCTGCCAGGTCATCCGCGTGCTCGAGGAAATGGCACACGTGAACCCGCCGGCCTTCCCACGGATCCAGGAGCTGGCTGCCTCGCTCTAGGCTCGCCCAGGCGTCATAAACAGCAGAAGGTGCGCTTCCCGGTTGGGGAAGCGCACCTTCTGCTGTTGAGCGGCCGAACTGGGAGGCTAGTGGCCGAACGGATCGGGGTCGACGCCGGGCATCCAGGTCAGTCCCGGCACATTCCAGCCGTTGGCCTTGATCGCCTTGCGGGCCTTGCGCGCCCAGCGGTCGTTGAGCTTGTCCACATAGAGCTTGCCGTCGAGGTGGTCGTACTCGTGCTGCAGCACCCGGGCGAACCAGCCGGTGGCCTCGAATTCCACCGGCTGCCCGTTTTCATCAAAACCGCTGATCTTCGCCCAGTCGGCGCGGTTCACGGGAAAGTTCTCGCCCGGAACCGACAGGCAGCCCTCGGAGTCCTCGTCCGGATCCGGCACGGAGCCGGGGACCTTGGACGTGATGAGCACCGGATTGATGACGACGCCGCGGTCCGGAGCGTCGTCGTCGTTCTCGAAGGCAAAGGTGAACAGCCGCAATCCCACGCCCACCTGCGTGGCTGCCAGCCCGACGCCGTTGGCCACATCCATGGTTTCGTACATGTCAGCCACCAGGGTGCGCAGCTCGTCGTCGAACTTTTCGACGGGCGCAGCGCGGCGGTGCAGGACGGGTTCGCCGTGGATAACGATGGGACGGACGGTCATGGCTGGTCTTGGTCTTTCTCTAGGGCGGGCAGTGCTGGTGCTGCGGGGTGTGTCAGGACGTTTAGGCGGTGATCTGCCGGCCGATGACCTCGCGCATGATCTCGGAGGTGCCGCCGAAGATCGTCAGCAGCCTGGCGGCCAGGAAGGCCTGCGCCACCGGGTACTCCAGGATGTAGCCGTAGCCGCCGTGCAGCTGCAGGCAGCGGTCGGTGATGGACTTGACCCGTTCGCTCGCCCAGAGCTTGGCCTTGGCGGCGGAGACAGCGTCCAGCTTGCCCTCGTTGAAGGCTCCGATGGCGGAATCCACGTACGCCTCGGTGACCTCCACCTCGGTGAGGATGTCGGCCAGGACAAAGCGGCTGTTCTGGAAGTCGGCGATCCGCTCGCCGAAGGCGTTGCGGCTCTTGGTGTACTCGAGGGTGGCTTCGTAGATCCGGCGGGCGACGGCGGAGGAGGCGACGGCGATTGCCAGCCGGCCCTGGGGGAGCTGGCCTGCGGCGTACTCGAGCCCGCGGCCAACCTCTCCCACGAGATTGCCCTCGGGGACGGCCACGTTGTCGAAGAACAGCTCGGCGGTATCCGAGGCCTTCAGGCCCATCTTGTCCAGCTGGCGGCCGGTGCTGTACCCCTCGGTCTTTTCCACCATGAACATGCTGAAGGAATCCTTGCCGCCGCGGCCTGTGCCACCGTCCGTGCGGGCCAGGACCAGGGAAGCGTCGCCGCTGATGCCGTTGCCGATGAACGTCTTCTGCCCGCTCAGCCGCCAGCCGCCGTCGTCGGCCCGTACCGCTTTGGTGCGGATGCCGCGCAGGTCGCTGCCCGCGCCCGGCTCGGTCCAGGCCACAGAAGTGACCTTCTCGCCGCTGACCATCTCCGGCAGCCAGCGTTCCTTGAGTTCGTCGGAGCCGTAGGCCAGCAGATGGGGCAGGACCATGTCGTCGTGCAGGTGGAAGGCGAGGCCGACGGCGAGGTGGTTGGCGCGGGCGAACTCCTCGTCCAGCACGGCGCGGTAGCGGTAGTCGGGCATTCCGGCGCCGCCGAATTCCTCGGGAACGGCCAGCCCGAGCAGACCCTGCTCGCCGGCCGCCTTCCAGAGCTGCCGGGGCATCATGTGCTCGGCGTCCCACTGGGCGTACCCGGGAGCGACCTCGCGGGAATTGAATTCCCGGGCAAGGTCGCGGAAAAGCTCATGGTCTTCTTCGAACAATTTGCGCTCCAAGGCGGCGCCTCCTCATTGATTGGCCACAACAGGTCCCGACGGCGGGGCTGCGGCTGTCCTGCTTCGGATGTAATCCGAACGCCAGTAACAGTCAAACACAAGAAAGGCCGCCCCGAATGAACCGGGGCGGCCTTTGGGAAGCTGGTCCTGCCAGCCTCATTGGGGTGAGTAACGGGGGTTGAACCCGCGACCTCCTGGACCACAACCAGGCGCTCTGCCAACTGAGCTATACCCACCATGTGCCTCGGATAACATATTCGCAAAGTCCAGGCGAGTGGTCTGTGCGAACTCATTTATCTGAGGCAGCGGAATCAAGCTTACACGGTTTTTGGGGTGGTCCTGACCAACTCTGCGCCAAGGGCCCCAAATGTGACGGAGCTAACTTTTGGGGCCGTCCATGATGGCCGCGGAGATCTTCTTTGCGGTCGCGGAATCCGGGCCCGGCGCGGGGACAAAAACCGCCTCGCGGTAGTACCGCAGCTCGTTGATGGAATCCACGATGTCGCCCAGCGCGCGGTGGTTGCCTGTCTTGGCCGGAGCCTGGAAGTAGGCGCGGGGGTACCAGCGGCGGGCCAGCTCCTTGATGGTGGAGACATCGATGATCCGGTAATGCAGGTAGTCGATGACCTCGGGCATGTCGCGGGCCAGGAACATCTTGTCCGTTCCCACGGAGTTGCCGGCCAGCTGCGCCTTCTTGGGCTCGGGGACCCATTTGGTGATGTATTCGATGACCTGGGCTTCAGCCTCCGCCATCGACATGCCGCCGGGCAGCTCGTCCAGGAGCTTGGACGTGGTGTGCATGTTCCGCACAAAGTCGCCCATCTGGGCCAGGGCGGCGTCGTCGGGCCGGATCACCACGTCCACCCCGTCTCCCAGGATGTTCAGCTCGGAGTCCGTCACCAGGACGGCCACTTCGATCAGGGCGTCGGCGCTGATGTCCAGCCCGGTCATTTCGCAATCGATCCAGACGATACGTTCATTAGTTATTGGCACAAAACCAATGTACCGCGCCGTCTGCGGCGCTGCTGCTGCGCCGGTTCGGGGGATTAAAGGCTGGAGTGGCTGCGCTGGCGCCGGTCCGGAAGGGTGGGATCGGCGGGATCGGTTGCGGCGGATCCGGCCACATACCGCTGGATCGGCAGCTGGCCGGTCTCGGGAGGGCCAAACGTCCGGGTCCAGCGGCTTTCTCCTGCAACCGCCAAGGCGTCCCCCGATGCGGGGGAGGCTGTCCCGGCGGCGGGAACCGCCGGCTCGGGAGCGGGGCCGTAGACAGCGGCCTCGATGATGACCGGGCCGAAGGTGCTGCCGGCCCCCGCCCCGGTGACCGTACCCGGACTGATCGGACCTGCCGGTCCGGGGGATGCCGGCGAATCAGCTGCCGCGGTTGGTGCCTGGCTCCCTGCAGCAGAGGTGGTTCCGGCGTGGCGCCGTTCCCGGCGGCCTCCGGGCACAACGGTCTCGAGGCCCTTTTGCACCGATGCCGGTGCGGTCGGAACGGGGCGGCCGAACATCGGGACAACCGGCAGCAGACCGGTGGTGGGATCGGCGGCGCGCATTTGCTTGCGGGTGAGCGGGGCAGGGCCGCCGGGTCCTGCGGAACCTGCAGTGGGTCCCGTTCCGTCGTCCGTCCCGCCTGTGGCCGGAGGGGCTGGGGGAGCGGCATCCGCCGGTTCCAGCACGGCAACTGTTGGACCCGGGTTGTGGCCGGTATCCCGCTGGACACGCCAGACGGTTATGAAGGACACCAGCAGCAACAGGGCGCAGCCGGAAATAACGGGCCAGCCGATTCCGGCCCAGCCCATCGCCGCAGCTGCGGTGACTGCCAGGAAGATTCCCCAGCCCAGCAGTTCGTGGTTTGCCGCGGCCGGGCCACTGCCCGTGGGGCCGACCCCGCCTTCGCCGTCGGCATCACTGCCGTTCGCTTGTACTGCCCGGTGGCGCCCCACAGCCATTACCGCCTTGCCTCGTTGATTCAAACCGCCCCCAGTCTATGTGACGTATCCCGCACCGCCGGATCACGGGCCCGGCGCGTCCTGCGCATCCCGGCGTCAGACAGGCAGCGATGCTAATATCTTGGCTACTGACGGTCCTCGCCGCGGCGTGTTTGGCGCCTGTCCTTGGCGCCAGTTGGCGGTACCGCCGGCCAGCGCTGATTTGCCTTGGCTGACCTCTGCCGTGAAATCAGGCTGCGCTCCGCCGAGCCGTTGGGTAACCGTACGAACCCAAAGATTGGAACCACCCAGATGACCGCCCAGGTCCCCGCGACCGAGCCTTCGTCTCCCGCCCCGGAGATAACGAAAGGCAACAACCCCAACGTCGCGATTATTCAGGGCCTGGTCGGTTCACTCATGATGCTCGCCGGCTCGTTCGGCGTCGGGTGGCTGTCCCTTGCCTCCTCCGAGCTGCGCCGCAACCCGGTCATCATGTGGCTCCGCTTTGAGACCGAGGGCTCAGTGCTCGCCGTCTTCCTGCTGGCGCTGGGCGGCATGCTCCTCGTCCGGTCCTGGCTGCGGCTCGGCCAGCGCATCACGTCCTGGGGTCCGGAAACCCGCCCGGTGGTGCTGAAGGCGATTATTGCCTGGGGCGCGCCGATGTGCCTGGCCCTGCCGCTCTTCAGCCGCGACGTCTTCGCGTACATAGCGCAGGGCCAGGTCATGGTCAGCGGGCTGAACCCGTACAAGGACGGCTATTCGCAGATTTCCAACTATCTGCAGACCGGCGCCGACGATCTGTGGGCGCAGAGCCCCACCCCGTACGGTCCGGTGTTCCTCTGGCTGGAGGAAGGGGTCATCCGGCTGACCGGCGGCCAGCCGGAATTCTCGATCCTGCTGTTCCGGCTGATCTCCCTGGTCGGTGTGGCCATGTGCGTGTACTTCGTGCCCAAACTCGCTGAACTGCACAACATCAATCCCAACCGTGCCCTGTGGCTGACTGCCGCCAACCCGCTGTTCCTGACCACCTTCATTGCCAGCATCCACAATGACGCCCTGATGATCGGCCTCGCGCTGGCCGGATTGTATCTGGCAGCCACGAAGCGGGCGCTGCCCGGCATCCTGCTGATCACGCTCTCCATCGGCATCAAGCCGATCACGCTGATCCTGCTGCCCTTCGTGGGCCTGATGTGGGCAGGTAAGGGTGCGTCCTGGCCGCGCAAGTTCCTCTACTGGTTCATGACCGCCGGGCTGTCCCTGGGCCTGCTCTGGATCATGGGCGTGCTGAACGGCTTCGGCTTCGGCTGGGTCGGCGCACTGAGCACGCCGGGCAGTGTCTGGATCTGGTACGCGCCGGTGGGCTTCCTGGGCATGATCGTTGCCACGCTGGGCAACGCCGTGGGCCTGCCGGGCTGGACCTTCGCGGACATCGTGCACACGGTCGGCCGGGTGGCCTCCATCATCGTCGTGTTCTGGCAGATGTTCGTGGGGGAGTACAGCAGGCTGGTCCGCCGCCTGTCCCTGGCCTTCGCCGCCGTCGTCCTGCTCGCACCGATGATCCAGTCCTGGTACGTGGTGTGGCTGATCCCGCTGTTTGCCGTCACCGGGATCCGCAACGACTGGCAGGTGAAGACCCTTTACCTGCTGGTTTCGTTCTTCATGGTCTACGCGATCAGCGACCAGCTGGATATCTGGCCGTACTTCGACTTCAGCCTCAGCGCCGCCCGGCAGATCGCTGCCGTGACGGCACTGGGCTTTGCGCTGTACCTGATTTTCCTGGACCCCAAGACGAAGGTCCTGTTCCAGAAGAGGCTTACGGAGCCGTCTCCGGGCGAACTCCGGGCGCGCTGAGGCTGCCGCTGCCACCGGTCCTGGCCAGGCGCACGATCCGTACCAGCGACCACCCGAACAGGACCAGCAGGAGCACATTGCGCACGGTCAGCGCCAGCGCTACTGCAACGTTCAGGTCGTTGTACAGTGCTGCGTAGAACATCGGGTAGACCAGGGTCGTCAGCGGTGCGATGGCCAGCATCAGAAGTGCCGGCACCCGCCAGCTCCTGCCCTCCCAAGCCAACCCGACGGCCACCACGGCACCGAGCCACAGCATGAACTGCGGTGAGCCCACCTTGTTGAAGACTATGAACGCGGCCACCAGTGCGAGCGACCCGGAAATCAGGAGCTCCCCGGCGTTCGCGCCGCGGCGCAGCGCCCAGATCAGCAGCAAGACGACGGCGAGGGCGGCCGCCGCGAGCAGCGGCATCATCAGGGCGGCAACCGGCTCTCCCATGGCGCCGCGCACCTCGCGGGTATTGATGAGCTTGTCTTCGAAGATGTAGGCGTTCGATCCCCCGAGGATGGCCTGCCACAGTCCCGGCGTGGTGAAGGGGGCCTCCATCTGCATGCCGCGTGCTCCCTGCGCGCCGACGAAGGAGAGCAAATGGTGGATCCCGCCGCCGGCGGCGACAATTCCGGCCATGACCGCAGAGACTGCTGCGCCGGTCAGGACCAGGGTCAGGCGGCGCGGCCACGCGACCAGCACCGCCAGGATCACGGCGGCCGGCCAGACCTTCATCCACGTGGCGAGGGCCAGCAGCGCAGAAGCGACCACCGGTCGCGCAGCCAGCAGCAGCAACCCGATAATCACCAGCGGCGCGGTGAGTCCGTCCACCCGGCCCACAGCCACAGGCCCCAGCAGCGCGGTGACGGCCAGCCACCAGTAGGCGGCGGCGTAGCGGGACGGTGTGCCCGGTTTGACGAGGACCGCCACTGCTGCTGCATTAAGGGCCGTGAAAATGAGGAACCAGGCCAGTTGATAGAGCGCAGGGCCCAGGATCGTGGCGAGGAGCATCGGTGCCAGCGCCCCGATCGGGTAGACCCAGTCCATGCTGATGCCCTGCCAGATGCCGTCGTTCAGGCCGTCGAAGGCCCACTGCCGGTAAAACCTGATGTCGCTGAGGACCCCGCCGGAGAACACGAGCCCGGACAATGCCAGGAAGAACCCCAGATGGACGAGAGCGAAGCAACTCCATAACGATTTGCGGCGCATGAAGCGCTCCTGCAAAGCGGCCAGTTTCTGCGACATTCCGGGTGGTTCTCCTTAGGTGATGCAGGTGCCGTGCCCTGTTCGGGCACAGCGATAAGGCTACCGGCGGCCGCCCCGCGGCATGCAATCCACACCCGGACACGGGATACTGGTTCAATGACCGACGGAACAGAACACGTAATCACGGCCGATTTTGACGTCTCGGAATGGGAACCGACGCCCTACCAGGTCGAAGGAACCAACAGCGAGCTCTCCACTGTCAGGGCAGTGAAGATCTTCGAAGGAGACATTGTCGGTACCAGCGTGGCCGACCTGATCATGGCCGGAAACGCCGTCGGCGCCGGTTACGTGTGCTCCGAGGTCTTCGCCGGAAAGATCGCCGGGCGTGAAGGGACCATGGTGATCCAGCACTGGGGTGTTGCCGAAGGAACCGCAACGGCGAGCTCCGGCCACATCATTCCAGGCTCAGGCACCGACGGCCTGGCCGGTATCGCAGGCAAAGCGCACTTCACGCAGGAAGCAGACGGCCAGCACCGGCTGGAGCTGCGGGTTACGCTTCCCGAGCAGTAGCGGGGCCAATCCGCCGTTCCTTAGGCCGGCCGCGCCCACCAGAGTGCCGCGGCCGCAGCGCCGGTTATCACTGCCGCAAAGGCGGCCAGCCAGATCACGGACGGCACACCCGTGCGCTGGTAGAGGATAAAGGCGTCTGAACTCTGCAGGGAACGCCGGCGGCTGGTATGCACGCTGAGGACATTGAGCCAGTCCCGTACAGCCCCTGCCAGAAGCGCTATCCCTACTGCCAGGGTGACCCAGGAGACGACCGGTGGGGCAGCGAACCACACCAGCAGCACGGAGACCGTCGCGCAGCCAAAGGCGATCAGCAGTCCCTGCGCATTGCGGATGAAAAGCAGCGCAGCCAGCATGATCAGGGCACCCGCAGACAAGGCGAAGCCGGCCCAGCCGTTAAAGGCGGCCCAGACCAACACCGCGCCGGTCACTGCAGGAACCGGATAGCCCCAGAACCCCGTCCAGGCGGCGGCAAACCGGCTGCGGCCCATGCTGTGCATCTGGCCGGAGTGGTCGAACCGCAGCTGGATGCCCTTCACCACCTGGCCGGTCGTCAGGGCGGCGAAGGCATGGCCAAGCTCGTGGACAAAGGTGACGAACAGGCCGAACCACCGCCACACGGGCCGGGGCACGGTGAGCACCGCTGCGGCGGCAATTATCAGTGCAAGGACCGGCCAGCCCGCTTCCAGGGGTGCCCCGCGGGAAAATCCGGATGCCACCTTCGAGAACCACTGCCCAATGACGGATCCGGCAGCACCGGCATCCACTAAAACATCACGTCCACTCAATAACCACGTTCACTAGAGGTCCAATTCGCCGCGCAGGATGGAATCTCCGGAGTGCGCCGGATCGCCGTCGTACGGCTCATCGGAAACATCGACCACGGGATAGCGGCTCAGGTCCAGGTCTGCGGGCAGCTCGAAGTGCGCCTCCGTGCCTTCCATGGTTCCCAGGCTCACCATCGATGTGGCGTCCGGGGCGAGCAGCCACACCTCACGGTAGCCCTGTGCGTCGTCGCCCGTGGAGGTGACCACGAGTTCCCGCCGGCCATCGGGCAGCCGGTCGACCACGGCACTGCCGGTGTCGGAGTAGGCGGGCAGCGGGGAGAGCTCCGCCGAGGCCACCACTTCCGGCCCCGGAACGGGGTCCACGGCCCGAAGGGTTGCCCAGGTTCCGGCGCCGGCGACGACGACGGCGGCTGCCGCAGCTGCCAGCCACGCACCCGTGCGCCGGTGCCGGGCCGCAGCAAGCGGCCGGACATTCCCCTGCGGAGTTCCTGCATGGGCTGCGGGGGAAGGCCGTGCCGGGTCAAAGGCATCGGCTGCGAAGGCATTGGGGGAGGCCAGCGGGTCGTTCCGGAGGGCGTCGTCGAGGTTCAGTTCACGGTGGATACGCGCCCACACGTCAGGCCCGGGGGATTGAAGCCCAGGGTTGTCGGAATCCGCTGCGGCGGCGGTGCCGGGCTCCTCTGCACCTGCCTGCCGTGCTGCGGTGACCACTCGCCGGAAGGAACCCAGGTCGGCCCGGCACCTCGGACACAGGTCGAGGTGGGCGGATTCTTCGTCGGTGGGGGCTTCTCCCAGCGCAAGGAGGGTGAGCGCGTCATCGTGCAGGTGCGGCATCACTGACCTCCAATCGTTGCCTCAGATGGACGAGGCTGCGGCGTATATGGCTCTTAACGGTTCCCAGCGGCATGTTGAGCCGCTCGGCAATCTGCTGGTGCGTGAGGTCCTCGTGGAAGGCCAGCCGGAGGATCGAACCCTGCGGTTCGCCCAGCCGGGTCAGCTCGGCCTCGATGACCACCTTGTCGGCGACCCGGTCGGGGTTCCCGGCTCCGTCGTCGGCCTCCTGCCTGTGGTGCGATGCGGCCGCCTCCAGCAGGACATCCTCGCGTCCCCGTGTGATGCCGAAATCCGCCGCGACGTTGCGCGCGATTCCCACCAGCCAGGCCAGCAGGGCCGAGCGTTCGGGGGAGTAGCTCGTCCGGTATCTCCAGGCCCGGATGAAGACCTCCTGGACGACGTCGTCTGCTGCCCCCGGATCTGCCAGCCGCCGCACTGCCAGCGACCGAAGCAGCGGCGCGTATCTGCGGTAGGCCTCGGCAAGGGCCGCCTGGCTGCCTGCGGAGAAGGCACGGTCAAGGACCGTATCCTGTTCCGGTGCACCGGATGGCATCTGCTGCGGACTCCTGATCTCGGGAAGCCGCGCCGGGGCGTGGCTGTCCGGCCCGTGGGGCGGGCCGGCGATTTTCCCTATGATACCGGTGCCGCCGTCAGGACCACGTTATCTTCGTAGTCGTCCCGCGCCTCGAGCCATTTTCCACCGCAGGTTACGAGTTTCAGGCGGGGTTCACCGGTGCGGTCAAAGAGCCGGTGGCCGTCCAGGCTGGTCTTGGCTATGTTCTCCACTCTTTCAGCGGTGTACCGCAGGATTGATCCGTCCTCCCGGGTGACGGTGATGATCGTTCCCGTATCCACATCTTTGAGCCCGGCGATCGGCAGCTGCTCGGTTCGGGAATCGACATGGGCGGCTAAGACCGTGGAACCTTCGCCGGCGCCCGGCGCCGGACCGTACCGGTACCAACCGGCCTGATAGTGATTGCCCGGCAGCGTCATCGCGCCGTTGTCTTCAACGCCCACGGGAATGACTTCGAGGTCTATGCCGGTGCCCTCCACCTGGACCCGGACCGGCAACGGGATGCTGACGGGCGTTTCCGGGGTGGCGGGACGGACGGGGATGGTCGGGGAGGCAGCTGACGCACCGGCTGCCGGATCCCGTTCCAGAGCCGGTTCAGGCGTCTGGGCCGGTGTTTGGGCCGGTGTCTGGACAGCGGCCGGAGGTGCAGCCGCTTCCTGCGCATCGCCGCAGGCGGTGGCTCCGATGGCCAGCGCCGCCACAAGGGCTGCACCGGCCCGGAACCGGCGGGATCTGGAACCGGTCAAGGGCGGAAGAGTCTTCACACTGTTTCTTTCGTTGAGTTAGCTGGTGAATGGTGAGTGCTGCCGTTTTGTGTGGAAACGGCGCCTGATTCGGCTGTGGCTGGAAGACGGCCTGACCGGGCCGGCGGGCCGTCGGCGTCGGGGGCCGCCCGGTGAGAGCGGTCCCCGACACCGGCGTCGTCATTTTGTTTTGTGCCGGCGGCTACCGGCGGACAGCTGATGCGGTCCTGCGGCGTACCGCGGCGGCAGCGCCGATCAGCAGCAGCACGGTGGCGCCGGCTCCTGCGGCCAAAGCTGCACTGTTGTCCTCGGCTGCAACCAGCGCGCCGGGGACGGCATTGGGTGCTGACTCCATTCCCTCGATCGTCTGTGTGGCAAGGGCCAGGTTCCCGTCCTCCAGGGAGCCCCAGGCATACACGAAGGTGTGCGTGCCTTCCGGCAGTGAAAGGTCCGCCGGACCAATAACCGGAGTTGTGGTCCCTGCTGCTGCAACGGAAGCAGAGATGGTTCCGGCGTCGACCGCCAGGGTCTCCTCGCCGGGGTTTTCCAGCCCGGTGATGACGGGGGCTCCGTTTGCCAGCACGTCGACGGCCGGAGCGGCAGCGGTGTGGCGGACCGTCAGGTGTGACTTGCCGGGGGCCACGGTGGAGAGATCATTGGTGTAGAAGTTTGCCGTCGGAGTACCTGCCGCGTCCAAATTGGCGACGGCGGTGTAGTTTCCACCGGAGGCGAGCTGGACGGTGACCGGCCCGATGATGGGCGCCGAGGCGTCGGCGGCATCAGGGGCGGTGATCGCCAGTTCGTAACTGCCTTGGGGCAGGTCCAACGGGCCTGCCAGTGTCCCGGGGGTGAAATCGTCGAGGGTAAGTGCCCCGTTGACGTATACGTCCACCGTAGTATCCGGAACGGCGTGCAGGACGGAAAGCTGGGCATTGTCTGCCGCGGTGGCGGGGGTCATGAAACCCACTCCTGCGGTCAGGCCTGCGGCTGCTGCGAGGGCGGTGACGGTCTTACGCATGGTGTCTCCTTGGTAGTCGCATCTCCGCCGTCCAGCGAAGATGTGGTGGTGATTACACCTGCATTACCGACGTGGCCCCCTGCTCAGATGCAGCTGCGCGAAGATTTCTTTTCCCGCACCGGAAACACGTGACCTGGCTGCTGGGACGGGGTGCTGCAAGGCGGGGGCCCAAACTGCCCCGTGGTTACCACGGCGTGTGCGGCCGTCGGCCAACCGCTCTGCGTAGTATCATCGACAGGTCGCCTCCGTAGCTCAGGGGATAGAGCAGGAGCCTTCTAATCTCTTGGTCGCAGGTTCGAATCCTGCCGGGGGCACCAAACACACCTAGCGTCGAAAGATCAGCCTGCTGGTCTTCACGGCTGAATCCTGTTCCTGCTGGCCTCCTTGGGCGAGGCAAGAGCGTCCTCCACAGACCGTGAACCTGTACCGGTCATCCACAGTCGGCCCGTGCGCCGCGCAACGCCGAGCCGGCCCCGGAAGACTTGCCTGTGCCGGCGGAAACCCGTCCAGTCCGGTTCCCGCTACGGGAGCACCCTTATGACAGGCAGGGAACAGACATGAGCGACACCATCACCGTCCGGGGCTACGTTGCCACCGACGTACGCAGCACCACTGCCGAGAGCGGCCTGGCGATTGCCGGATTCCGGATCTGCACCAACGAACGGCGCTATGACCGGGAGGCCGGTACCTGGTTTGACGGGCAGACAAACTGGTACGCCGTCAGCTGTTTCCGCCAGCTGGCCACGAACGCCGGCGTCAGCATCCACAAGGGGGACCGTGTCATCGTGACCGGGCGGCTCAAGGTCCGCCAATGGGTTTCCGATGAAGGCCGCAGCGGCACGTCAGTGGACATCGATGCGGACAGCGTGGGCCACGACCTGATGTGGGGTACTGCCAACTACCGCCGCAACCTTCAGGACCGCCTTCCGACGGGGGCGGCTCCGGGGACGGCCTTGGGGGACCGGGACCGCGAGGCGGACGACCTTCCCGCGGATCTGGACCTCGAGACAGGTGAACTGGCAGGGACTGCGTCCCTGGAATCCGCTCTGGCTGACACCGGGGACGGTCCGGACGATCCATTCGCCGTATCCGGAGGATCAGGTTCGGGGCATGGCACAATGGGCGGATGATTCACGCCCGCCGCAACCGGCTTCCCCTGCTCATCGTCACCGTCCTGACGGTCGGTGCCGCGGGACTGCTCGCTCCCGGTGCGGCGCCGGCCAAGGCACCGGCGTCCGTTCCGGCGGCCCTGGTCATTCCTGCCGGGGAAGACGCAGCCGTGCCGGCCGAACAGGAGGAGTTGGCGGATCTTGCCTCCGCACTAAAGGCGCTCGCAGCCGACGATCCGTCACCGGACCAGGCGATGATGCGGCAGGCATTCGCTACGGCAGGCTTTGCCGGGGAGTCAGTTGAAGTGTCCCTGGACATCACGCCCACGGGACTCGCCGTCGACTCCATCCGGGGCGCCGCCGTGCGGGACGGATCCTGCCTGTTCGGCGAAGTCCGCGAGGGGCAGGTTGCCGTCACCGTCCTACCGGTGCTGGCGGCCGGCAACTGTTTCGTGGGAGACCAACGCTAAAGGCACCTGGCCGAGGGCGCGGGGGCCTTTGACGCATCGGGGCGGCGCTGCTTGGCCGTTGCCCTGTAAGCGTAGGCCGGCCCCCAAATGGCACTTATCCCGGTTGACGCACTAGCCTTGGTGATATGGCGGAATTTATCTACACGATGACCAAGGCCCGCAAGGCTGTTGGCGACAAAGTTATCCTCGACGACGTAAGCATGTCCTTCTACCCCGGTGCCAAGATCGGCGTGGTGGGTCCCAACGGTGCGGGTAAGTCCACCATCCTCAAGATCATGGCCGGACTCGATACCCCTTCCAACGGAGAAGCCAGGCTCAGCGCCGGCTACACCGTGGGCATCCTGCTCCAGGAACCGCCGCTGAATGAGGAAAAGACCGTACTCGGCAACGTCCAAGAGGGCGTTGGCGAGATCTACGCGAAAATCCAGCGGTTCAACGAAATCTCCGAAGCAATGTCCGAGCCCGATGCGGACTTCGACAGCCTGCTGGAAGAAATGGGCAAGCTGCAGGAAGCCATCGACGCTGCCGATGCCTGGGACATTGATTCCCAGCTCGAACAGGCCATGGATGCACTGCGGTGCCCGCCGGCCGATGCCGACGTCACCCTGCTCTCCGGCGGTGAGCGCCGCCGCGTGGCGCTGTGCAAGCTGCTGCTGCAGAAGCCGGACCTGCTGCTTCTCGATGAGCCCACCAACCACTTGGACGCCGAGAGCGTGCTGTGGCTCGAACAGCACCTTTCCGCCTACCACGGCGCCGTCCTGGCAGTAACCCACGACCGGTACTTCCTGGACCATGTGGCCCAGTGGATCGCCGAAGTGGACCGCGGGCACCTGTACCCGTATGAAGGCAATTACTCCACGTACCTGGAGAAGAAGCGTGCCCGTCTGGAAGTCCAGGGCAAAAAGGACCAGAAGCTGGCCAAGCGCCTCACCGAGGAGCTGGACTGGGTCCGTTCCAACGCCAAGGGCCGCCAGACCAAGTCGAAGGCCCGTCTGGCCCGGTACGAGGAAATGGCTGCCGAAGCAGACCGCACCCGCAAGCTGGACTTCGAAGAGATCCAGATTCCGCCGGGCCCGCGCCTGGGTTCGCTGGTCCTGGAAGCCAAGAACCTGGAGAAGGGCTTCGGCGACCGCCAGCTCATCGACGGGTTGTCCTTCTCGCTTCCGCGCAACGGCATTGTCGGCGTGATCGGCCCGAACGGTGTGGGTAAGTCCACGCTGTTCAAGACCATCGTGGGCCTCGAAGAGCTCGACGGCGGTGACCTGAAGATCGGTGACTCCGTCAAGATCTCCTACGTGGACCAGTCCCGCGGCGGGATCGACCCGGAAAAGAGCCTGTGGGAAGTCGTGTCCGAGGGCCATGACTGGATCCAGGTCGGGCAGGTGGAGATGCCCTCCCGTGCCTACGTTTCAGCGTTCGGCTTCAAGGGCCCGGATCAGCAGAAGAAGGCCGGGGTGCTCTCCGGTGGTGAGCGCAACCGCCTGAACCTGGCCATGACCCTGAAGCAGGGCGGAAACCTGCTCCTCCTCGATGAGCCCACTAACGACCTGGATGTGGAAACCCTCTCCAGCCTCGAAAACGCGCTGCTGGAATTCCCCGGCTGCGCCGTGGTGGTCTCGCACGACCGCTGGTTCCTGGACCGGGTCTCGACCCACATCCTGGCCTACGAGGGCACCGAGGAAAACCCGGCGAACTGGTACTGGTTCGAGGGTAACTTCGAGTCCTACGAGCAGAACAAGATTGAGCGACTGGGACCGGATGCAGCCAAGCCGCACCGCGTCACCCACCGCCGCCTGAC
The DNA here is from genome assembly GCF_018622995.1 of Arthrobacter jiangjiafuii. Lineage (NCBI taxonomy): Bacteria > Bacillati > Actinomycetota > Actinomycetes > Micrococcales > Micrococcaceae > Arthrobacter > Arthrobacter jiangjiafuii. Next base: position 2,316,446 of record NZ_CP076022.1, on the reverse strand, counting down.
CCGCGACTAGGTCTGTACACAGAAAAAACCCGCTCCGTCGACACGGAGCGGGTTTTTTCGTTGTACGGCGGGCGCGCCAGAGCGTGGAGGAGCAGGCTACGGCTTTTCCGGGACCCGGAGCATGCCTTCCTGGGCTACCGTGGCGACGAGCTCTCCGGAGCGGTTGAAGATCCGGCCGCTGGCCAGCCCCCGGGCGCCGGAGGCACTGGGGGATTCCTGCACGTAGAGCAGCCAATCGTCCACGCGGAGCGGGCGGTGCCACCACATGGCGTGGTCCAGGCTGGCCACTGACATTCCGGGCGTGGACCAGGCCAATCCGTGGCGGCGCAGTACCGATTCCAGCAGTGTGTAGTCGCTGGCGTAGGCCAGTGCCGCACGGTGCAGGTTCTGGTCATCGGGCATGGGGCCGAAGGTCTTCATCCAGACGGCGTTGCGGGCCACTTTTTCGGGGCCGGCTTCGAAATACACGGGGGACTCCACATGCCGGATATCCATCGGGCGTCGATGGGACCACGCCTCGGCCACGGGATGGTCAATTCCCTTGAGCAGCTCCGCGGTACTGGGCAGGGACTCCGGATCGGGAACCCCTTCGGGCATCTCCACCTGATGGTCCAGCCCCTCGCCGGGTTCCTGGAACGAGGCAATCAGGGACAGGATGGGAACACCGTTTTGGTAGGCGTGGGTCCTGCGCGCGGAGAAGGACCTGCCGTCGCGCAGGCGCTGGACGCCAAAGGTGATGGGAACTTCGGTGTCACCGGGGCGAAGGAAATAACCGTGCATGGAGTGCATCAGCCGGCCCGGTTCGACCGTGCGTGCAGCGGCCACCAGCGACTGTCCCAGGACCTGTCCGCCGAAGACCCGCTTGCGTGGCTCCGGCTGTGAGTGGCCGACAAAGATGTCCTCGTCCGTCTGCGCCCCGTCCGCGCTCAGGCTGAGCAGGTCCAGCAGGGCTGCCGTGGGATCGAAGGTGTCGTTTGTGGCCATGGGCGGTAAGTCTCCTCGGACAAGCGCGATGCGATGGTGAAGGCAGCGGAAAACGCCGCGGCCCTCTTCGAGATTAGACGTACCCGTGGGCTACACCCAAGCCGGGGCCGGCGGCAGCATCGGGTTGCGGCTGCGGGAAATTGGACGCCTGCAGGTTTGAGATGATGGATGAATGCCTATCAACCGCTTTCCCATCCAGCTGCGCTTTGGCGACGAGGATTCCAACGGCCATGTGAACAACGTGCGCTTTGTCCAGTTCCTCGAAGAGGCACGGGTGCGCCTGGGCCTGATGCCCCTGGGCACGGAAATATCCCCGGAGGATCCGGGTTTGAGCTTTCGTGCCCTGACCGCGCGGTCCGGGGTAACGCTGGTGGCCCGGCAGGAAATTGAGTACCGCGCGCCCCTGGTCTACCGGCAGGATCCGGTCTGGGTCGGGATCTGGGTGACCGGCGTCGGGCGTTCCAGCCTCACCTACGGTTTCCGGATTGCTGACGACGACGGCGGCGGCCGGGTTTATGCCTATGCCCAGAGCACCCTTGTGCTGGCGGATGCCAGAACGGGCCGTCCGGTGCCGTTGACGGCTCTGCAGCTCAAGGTGCTGGCGAGCTGGCGCGGTGAACCGGTTCCCTTCCGCAATCGGGAAGCAGGGCAGCGGGGCGCCGAAGCGGCTGCCGGCAGTGGAGCTGGCCGATGAGCATGTCCGAAGAACTGGTCCTGGCCGATCCCCAGGTCACTGCCGACCTCCGCACCTTTGTCGTCCGGGCCCGGGCAGCCGACGACGGCGCCGTTCGGCTGCAGGCGGTCGGGACGGTGCTCGCTGCCTACGTCTGCGTGCTCCGGCCGCGTGCGCTGGGGGAGGGCACCCCCACGGTGCTGGGGATGCGTACCATGCCGCTCGCCGTGCCTGCCGTGTTGGACACGGCCGTGGCGCTTGCCTCCGTGACCGACCGGCTGGCCCGTATGGGTGAGACGGAAACTGTCTTCCCGGTACCGCCGACAACCGTCACAGAGAGCTGGACCGGGATCGGAGCACCCCGCAGCGGGTGGGAGCGCGGCGGGGACGTGCCGTTTCGGCTGTTGGAGCAGGCTGCACACCGCGGCATCCGAGAGGTGGCCGCGCTGGTGCCGGCGAGCTCCGGCGCACCTGCCGTAAATGCCGCCCGTGGAACTGTCTGGGGACAGCGGCTGCCCGAAACCGCCGCAGTTATACCTGCCGGTGCGGCATTTGCAGCCCTCACACTGGGCTTCCTGCCCGGAGACAGCACAGGGGCAGAAGGGGCGGCCGCCGTCTTCCACAGCGGCCGTTGGACGCGCCTGAGCATGCCGCGCGGGCACGTGCTGATCCGCTCGGCCGCCGTCCTGGGGTGAATGGGCGGTGAAAGCCTCGCCGGGATAACAGCCAGAACGGCAAGGTCCGTCCCGGAGGAGAAGCCAGCTAGGCGGAGTTCACCATTGAATGCGCTGCGCGCTCCAGATAGTCCCAGAGGGTTGCTTCGTGCAGCGGGGAGAGCTCCAGCGAGTCCACGGCGTCGCGCATATGGGCCAGCCAGGCGTCGCGCGCCTGCGGACTCACCGCAAATGGCATGTGCCGCATGCGCAGCCGCGGATGTCCGCGCTGATCGGAATAGGTCCGGGGTCCGCCCCAGTACTGCTCGAGGAACAGCAGCAGCCGTTCCTTGGCTGCCGACAGGTCCGCCTCCGGGTACATCGGGCGCATCAGCGGATCCTGGGCGACGCCGTCGTAAAACACGTCTACCAGCTTGACGAAGGTTTCGTGCCCGCCAACGGCCTCAAAGAAGTTCTCCGTATAGGCAGGCTGCGTGAACCCGGGCTGTCCGCTTGGAGTGCTTTGGGACAGGGGGATCGGAGACAGCCCAATCCCGCTTGCCGGCTGTGGACGGTCAGCGCCGGGTGTCTCTGCGGGTGTGGTCACAGGGAATCTCCTTTGGCCGTTGATGCAGAAGAAGAAGAAGAAACGGCGGCGGCAGCTCCCGCCGGGGCGGGGGAGGCAGCCGACGAAGCGGCGGCCTCTGCCTGGCTCGGCGGTTCCGGCTGATCCCCGGCGGACGCCGGATCCTGGTAATTGCCCTGGGAGCGGTTGCCGACCTTGGCCAGCTCGCCGTTGCGGATGTACCAGATCACGCCTCGGGCATCGACGATCCGGGTGATGCGGATCCCCACCGATTGGACGGTTCCGATGGTATCGCCCACTTCGATGATGTCCCCGATGCCGTACTGGTCCTCGATGGTGATGAAGAAGCCGGCCAGGGCGTCGCGGATGAGCTCCCGCGCGCCGAAGCCGAGGGTGATGCCGACGATCCCGACGCTGGCGAGCAGGGGCGCTACGTTGGCGCCGACCGCTTCGAGGACCATGATGATCACGACGGTCCAGATCGACAGGCTGACGGCACTGCGCAGCAGGGCTCCGATGGTGTCGGCCCGCTGCGCGCGGCGTTTCTTGTCCAGCCCCCGCATGACCGGCTGCGCCCACTTCAGCTTTGATGAGCTGAACAGCGCATAACCCTTCTGCGCTCGTTGGACGACACTGTTGATGAGGAACCTGGCGGCGGTCCAGGCCAGCAGCCCGATCAGGACGATGACACCGGCCTCGATGAGGGCGGACCAGTCAAAGTCCCGGATCCAGGCGGACGACAGTTCGATTTCTGCAGCGGTCAGCAACTGGGCGTTACCATCCTTTTCGTATCGAGGAAGCAAGCGGTGGCACGGGCAAGCAAGCTACGGGCACAGACAAGGCTACCGGGGTAGGCTCCGAACATGCGCATCCTGATCCTTGGTGGAACCGTCTTTCTTTCCCGTGAAGTTGCCCGGCAGGCAGTCGCCCGTGGCCACGACGTGACCTGCCTGGCGCGGGGGACGTCCGGTCCGCCGGTAACCGGTGCTGCGTTTGTCACGGCCGACCGGGACACCGGTATCAGCGCCTACGCAGGGCTCGAGGGCGACTGGGACGCCGTGATCGACGTCGCCCGCAAACCGCAGCAGGTGCAGGACGCGCTGCTCGCCCTCTCCGGCAGCAGCAGTCACTGGTCGTTTGTATCCAGCGCTTCTGTCTACGCAGCCAACGACACTCCTGGAGCAGACGAAACCGCCGAACGGCTGGCCCCGATGGCCGCCGTCGACGGCCGATATACCGACCCTGCCGACGGTGAGTACGGCCAAGCGAAGGCCGCCTGTGAGGACCTGGTCCGGGGACTGGGCCCGGCGAACGTATTGGTGACCCGCCCCGGGCTGATCGCTGGACCGGAAGACGACAGCGACAGGTTCGGCTACTGGCCGGCGCGGCTGGCCCAGGAACGGAGCCCCGTACTGATCCCTGCGATGGCAGCCGAATCGATGACACAGACCATCGATGTGCGGGACCTCGCCCTGTGGCTGGTCACCGGAGCAGAGGAGAGCCGGACCGGCAGCTTTAATGTCATGGGGCCGTCGGTACCCTTTGGTGAACTGCTGGCCCTGGCGGCGGACGCGGCCGGCTTCCACGGCAGTTTCCGAAGCGCCGATCCGCAGTGGCTCCATGAGCAGGGTGTGGCGTACTGGGCCGGGAATGAATCACTGCCCCTGTGGCTGCCGGAGGAATACGGCGGGTTTTGCACCCGCTCAACCGAGGCCGCGCTGAACGCCGGGCTCATGCTCCGCCCGGTTGAGCAAACGGTCCGCGATGTGCTCGACGACGAGCAGGAACGTGGAATCTACCGGGAACGGAAATCCGGGTTGTCCACGGCACGGGAAACCGTACTTCTGGCTGCCCTGGACGTGGCCTAGTCAGCTAATCTCGACGGTGATCTCCGGTTTGTGCAGCACCGGAAAGTTCACGCTCCGGGCGATAAAGCACAGCCGGTTGGCTTCCGTATGCAGCTCTTCCGCAACAGCTGCAGAGTTTCCGGCAGCGATCGTGACCCGGGGCCGCAGCAGGGCACCGGTAAACTCACCGCTGCCGTCCCGGTTGAGCCTCATGGTGCCTTCGGCAGCATCGCCGTAGGCCAGAACGGTGATGCCGTTCTTCACCGCGACGTGCAGGTAGGAGAGCATATGGCACTGTGCCAGTGCGGTGAGGAGCAGCTGCTCGGGGTTCCACCGGTCGCGGTCGCCGTGGAACGTCGGATCCGCCGTCCCGGCCAGATCCGGCAGGCCGTCGGCACGGACGATGTGGTCGCGGCCGTAACCCCGGTAGCTGGCCGTGCCGGAACCGCGGTTCCCGGTCCATTCAAGGTTTATGGCATAACGGTGTTCGGACAGATCCTTCACCATTGGCCTTCCTTTCGTGTCGCGGGAACCGCGGACGGTTCAGCTGCTACTTGTCGGCGGCCTGGGCGCGCAGGGCGCGGACGACGCCGTCGCGGCTCTCCAGGATGAGCCGGCGCAGGGAGGGCGCTTCGCTGCCCAGGGACTCCAGGAAGGCATCGGTGGCGTCCACTGTGGACTGCGTGGCCAGCCGGGACGGATACAGCCCCGTCACGATCTGCTGCGCGATTTCATGCGTGCGGGTGTTCCATACCCCGTGCACCGCCGCGAAGTACTTCTCGGCGTACGGCTCCAGCAGCGCCGTGTCGTGAACGCGGCTGAACCCGACGATGGCCGAGCGCTGGGCCGCATTGGGCATATCCGTGCGTTCAACGATCGCCTCCCAGGCGGCGGCCTTCGCCCCGGCCGTGGGAATGGCTGCACGCGCCATGGCAGCAGCGAGCTGTCCGGTGGCCGTGGCATCCTGCGCCAGCTCCGCGGCGATCTCCGTCTCGCCGAGCCGCCCGCCGGCGACCAGGCCGGTGAGCAGTTCCCAGCGCAGGTCCGCGTCGATGTTCAGGCCCTCGAGGCTCTGGTCTCCGGACAGCAGGCCGGCCAGGATATCCAGGTGGCCGTCGCTGACCGCATGACCGGCGAAGGACTTCAGGAACTGCAGCTGGGAGTCGGAACCCGGTGCCGCTGCGGCTGCAAGCTCCCACAGGCTGTCCGCGGCGGCCGCGGTCATGGCATCACGGTCGGCCGGGGCCACATAGAAGGCCAGGGTGGTGGCCAGCTGACGCAGCAGGACCTGGACCACTGAGGAGTCGGATTCGGCACCGATGTTCTGCAGTACCAGTTCCACGTAGTTGCGGGCCGGGATCTCGCCGTCGCGGGTGGCATCCCAGGCGGAAGCCCAGACGAGCGTCCGCGGCAGGGACTCGGAGATATCCCGCAGGCGCCGGACGGCGGTGTGCCAGGACTTCTCGTCCAGCCGGATCTTGGCATAGGCGAGGTCGTCATCGTTGAGCAGCAGGAGATCCGGACGCTGATGGCCTGCCAGCTCGGGCACCTCAGTGCGTTCTCCGGCGATGTCCAGCTCCACCCGGTGGGTCCGGTGCAGCAGCCCGTCCTCGCCGGTGTTGTAGAAGCCGATGGCCAGGCGGTGGGGACGCAGGGTCGGGTACTCGGCCACGGCGCTCTGGCGGACAGCGAAGGTAACGATGGCGCCGTCGTCGTCCACTTCCAGCTCCGGACGCAGGGTGTTCACACCGGCGGTCTCGAGCCACAAAGCAGACCATTCCTGCAGGTCGCGGCCGCTGGCAGCTTCGAGCTCCGACAGAAGGTCTGTCAGCTCGGTGTTGCCCCAGGCATGCTTGCCGAAGTACTCGCGTACCCCGGCCATGAACTGCTCCTGGCCCACCCAGGCGACCAGCTGCTTGAGCACGGAAGCACCCTTGGCGTAGGTGATGCCGTCGAAGTTGACCTGCACGTCTTCAAGATCGCGGATTTCGGCAACGATCGGGTGCGTGGTCGGCAGCTGGTCCTGGCGGTAGGCCCAGGCCTTTTCCATGGACGCAAACGTGGTCCAGGACTGCTTGAACTCGGTGGCATCGGCAGCAGCGAGCGTGGACATGAATTCGGCAAAGGACTCGTTCAGCCACAGATCGTTCCACCAGCGCATGGTGACCAGATCGCCGAACCACATGTGGGCCAGCTCGTGCAGGATGGTGACGGCGCGGCGTTCCACCGTGGCATCGGGGACCCGGGAGCGGAAGACATAGCTTTCCAGGAAGGTGACGGCGCCGGCGTTTTCCATGGCTCCGGCATTGAACTCCGGAACGAACAGCTGGTCGTACTTCTCGAACGGGTAGGGCGTGCCGAACTGCTTTTCGTAGAACTCGAAGCCCTGCCGGGTCAGCTCGAAAATGTTCTCCGCGTCCAGGAACTGCATCAGCGACTTGCGCGCGAAGACGCCCAGGGGGATGGTGCGGCCGTCGGAGCTGGTGAGCTCGCTGCGCACGGACTGGTACGGTCCGGCGATCAGGGCGGTGATGTAGGAGGAGATCCGGGGCGTGGGGGAGAAGGACCAGGTGGCGTTCCGTCCGCCCTCCTCCAGTGATCCGGCGGGAACCGGCTCGGGGGTGGGGGAGTTGGAAATAACGTCCCAGTGCGACGGCGCCGTGACAGTGAAGCGGAAGGTTGCCTTCAGGTCCGGCTGCTCGAAGACGGTGAACATGCGGCGGGAATCCGGGACCTCGAACTGCGAGTAGAGATACACCTCGTTGTCGACGGGATCAACGAAACGGTGCAATCCCTCGCCGGTGTTCATGTAGCGGGCGTCTGCCACCACCACGAGTTCGTTGGAGGCGGCCAGCACGGGCAGCTGGATGCGGACGCCGTCGGACACCTCTGCAGGATCCAGCTCGGCACCGTTGAGGGTCACCCGGTGCACGTGGGCGGTGACCGCATCGATAAACGTGGACGCGCCCTGTTGGGCGGAGAACCGGACAACAGTGGTGCTGCCGAAGACCTCATCCCCCCGCGTGAGGTCCAGATTCACGTCGTAGGATTCGACATTGATCAGTTCAGCGCGTTCACGGGCTTCTGACCGCGTGAGATTCATACCTGGCAAGGTGCTGCCTTTCGAAAGGGGGAAGGTGCGTCCTCCGGCTGTGGCGTCGGACTATTAACAACAATTGCAACATTGTCTCATTAGCCGTCCCTTGCCAAGTGGTGAGCTGGTGGATTGTGTAGCGCAATCCACCAGCTCATGTCGATTCATGGTTTGTGCCTAGTTATAACTGATTTGTGCTTTGCCCTCTGACGTCAGCGTGATCTTGCCGCCCTTGAAAGTCTGAACGGTTGTACGGTTGGCAGCCGACGTTTGGCCGGATGTGGGATAGCCGAGTCTTCCCGTCTCCGAACCCTGGGAACGGTAGGCGTCTCGGATGGGGCCGTTCTTGGCAATATGTGTTCCGGTTGCCGGCGAGGAAAAGATGCTTCCACCTTCGAAGTGCTGGTACGAGCCACCCTTCGACGCTGTTTCCCCGCTTGTAGGGAGGCCGAGGTAGCCCGAGTTGAAACCGGTGGAGCCCCAGGCCGAACGAATCGGACCGTTCTTCGAGATCTGCGCCCCGGTCTTCTGGGACCAGATGATCGCACCGCCCTCATAATCCTGGTACTTGCCCTGCGCTCCCATGCTCTTTTCCCCTCCGGTGGGAAGCCCCAGATAGCCGGAGTTGAAGCCCGTGGAACCCCAGGCCGAGCGGATCGGTCCGTTTACGGACACCTGGGCTCCGGTCTTGGCGGACCAGACGATGGCTCCGCCTTCATAGTCCTGGTAGCTGCCCTGGGTGCCCATGGCCCGTTCCTCCCCGGTCGGCAGCCCAAGCGGGCCGGCGTTGAAGCCGGTGGCTCCCCAGGCCGAGCGGATGGGTCCGTTCCGGGAGATCTTGGCTCCGGTCTTCTCCGACCAGATAATCGCGCCGCCCTGGTAGTCCTGGTATTTGCCCTGGGTGCCCATGCTTGTCTCCGGCCCGGTGGGAAGTCCGAGGTAGCTGGAGTTGAAGCCGGTGGCGCCCCAGGCCGAGCGGATGGGTCCCTTCTTGGAGATCTGCGCTCCGGTCGCAGCGGACCAGATCATGGCGCCTCCCTGGTAGTCCTGATAGGTACCTTGGGTCCCCATCCGGACTTCCTCGCCCACGGGATATTTCAGATCCGATTTTTCCGCCCCGGCGGCCCGCCAGACATTCCGGACTGCACCAGTGACGATCCAGGCCCCAGACGCAGGGGAGTGGATGATGGTTCCGCGCTGGTACTCCTGGGAGGTGCCGCCGTCTGCGAGCGTCACCTGGTTGGTCGTCGGGTATCCGATGGGGCTGTTCTCGAAGCCGGAACGGCGCCAGGCCTCGCGGATGGGTCCGTTCCGGGAAACGCGCGCGCCCGTGGCCGGAGACCAGATGATGGCACCATGCTGGTAATCCTGATACTTTCCCCCGTTGGGCAGCCCGCCGATTTCGTTGCTGGTGGGGTACCCCAAATAGCTGCGTTCTGAGCCCGTATAGCCCCACTCAGTGCGGATGGGCCCATTCTTCGAGACTCGTGCGCCCGTCGCTGGGGACCAAATGATGGCTCCACCCTGGTAATTTTGATAGGCGCCTCCGTTAGGCAACCCATAGACCTCGTCGCTGGTGGGTAGGCCGAGATAGCCGGCGTCGAAGCCGGTTGCCGCCCACGCCGACCGAATCGCGCCCATGGATACACGGGCACCGGTTCCGGGGGACCAAATGATGGCGCCTCGTTCATAGTCCTGGTAGGCGCCCTGATCTTTGAGCCCGCCGCGGATCACTCCGACAGCCTTCCCCAGTTCCGGATGTGCGGCGCGGGCAGCTGCGATGGGCTCACCCGCCCGGGCAGCAATGCCGCCCGTAATCGTGATGGAAGCGGAATCACTGCTGATCGAGTTGATGCGCACCGCGGTGCCGGTGTGGGTATTAAACGTCTGCCCGGCCTGCCAAGTGCTGTTCGCGTTCGTGTAGCCAGCGAAGTCCCGTGTATTGGGGGCGATTACGAGCGAATTCACGGCCCAGTTGTTGGCGAGGTCAGCCTTCACGATCTTTACGCCACGGTTGCCGCCGACTGCTGTTGAAGCGTCGTACCCGACAGGTGTGCGTAGTTCGAGGTAATACGTTTCCCCGGAGGTGTCCGTGAACTTCACCGCCCGGCGGGCAGAAGAGCCTGCCCAGGGCCGCAATGTGTAACTGACGGCAGAACCGGGCGTGCCGGTGCTGACTATCTCATCACCACGCCCGAACCCGCCCGCATCCCAAAAATAGGAATTGATGGCCGGCGAAGCATATTGGGCATAGCCCATGAGATCGGAGGTGTCTCCGTATTCACGCGACGTGCAGGAATCGTCTGTCCAGCCGTTGTTTCCAGCCCCGACATCGCTCCGGCCGTTGTTGCACTTAAGGCTGTTGGCATGCAGGAGGCCCAAGACGTGGCCGAACTCGTGGGTGACCACATTGTTTGTGAAGCCGGACGGCTGCGGCATGAGCACTGAGCCGCTGGTGGGCCCGGCGGTCCATCCGCCGCCGAGGATGCCGCCGTAGCCGCCACTGCGCAGATCCGCGGCAGGCACGAAGACCAGCAGAGCCTTGTTGGGGCTGTCCCGCCAACTGAGATCTTTTTTAATGGTGTTCATCATGTCGGCATAATCCTGCCGGGAGTTGGCCGTGCTGTTGATGGCACGCGTCGCCACGTGCTTGACTCCCAGACGCCCGTTCGACATGGCACGCCAGTATTCGTTTGCCGCAGTCATCGAGTTGAGCGCCCCGCTGGGGTTCACTGCTCCTCGATTGTCGGTAAGTGTCGCGTAAACGAGCGTTATCTCGATCGTTCCGCTGCGCGCTGCCGAGGAGATGCTAGCGCCACCCATCCTGCTGCTGAACGACTGCGTTCCGTGGTCATGCGCCGCTGAGATATCCGTTTCCACGGCAGACCGAACGGTGCCGTCAGGGTCCGTGACCATCGGGGTGTTCGGGCCCGGAACCGGGAAGCCGCCGCCCACTACCGGGTCGTATCCCAGGTCTTCCCCGGCCTCGTCCTCTTCCGCCTCGTCCGCATGCACCTCGCCGTTCTCATCGGCGTGATCCGTCGCCACATCCGCAGGAGTGGTGGCAGGCGCGGGCTCTGCGGTGGCCGGTTCCTCGGGAACCGGAGCTACCGCATCGACACCCGGCACCGCATCTGGGCTCGGAGGCGCAGTCATGATGCCAGCGTCGCCCGTCGGATCAACCACCGGAACCGGCGCCGGCACCTCGGAGTAGCCGTAGGCAGGGATCGACCCGGCCGTTAACGCTGCAGCGAGAAGGGCCAGTACCGCGAGTTTTGCACTTTTCAATGGAAGTTCCTTGTAGAGCGAGACCTGGTGGGGTGCAACGGCAGATGCAACGGCACTGCCAGCCTCCGGTGGAACCCGGAATATCCGGATAGCCAGGGATCGAGCATATGCCGTCGGTAAAAATAGTCCTGCCTGTGTTATCGGCCGGAACGGCATCTTCGTAAGGAGTCCAAGTAAGGAGTCACCATAACCAGTTGCAGAAAGGGATTTGGATCGCGGCGTGCCGCTGGAGCTACGCTTGTTCCGTCTCCCGGCCCCTACTCCGAACGGATTTACACCAAATGCGCGTCCACATTGCAACCGACCACGCAGGCATGGAGCTCAGCGCCCACCTTCTGTCCCACCTCCGGGATGCAGGTTACGACATGGTTGATCACGGCCCGCAGGTTTACGACGCCGAAGATGACTACCCGGAGTTCTGCATTGCGGCCGCAGAGGCCGTGGTTGCCGACCAGGAAAGCGGTGTCGAGGCCCTGGGCATCGTGCTGGGCGGCTCCGGTAACGGTGAGCAGATTGCTGCCAATAAGGTTCGCGGCATCCGGGCGGCCCTGGCCTGGAACCTCTCCACCGCCAAGCTGGCCCGCGAGCATAACAACGCCAACGTCATCGCTGTGGGCGGCCGCCAGCATTCAGTGGAAGAGGCCACCGAAATCATCGAGGCCTTCCTCGCTGAGCCATACAGCAACGCCGAACGGCACAACCGCCGGATCGCGAAGATCGCCGAATACGAAACCACCGGAACCATTTCGGCCCCCTGATGCCTGAAGGACATTCCATCCACAGGCTGGCCCGGCAGTTCACTTCTGTGTTTTCCGGGCAGCGGCTGGAGGTCTCGAGTCCGCAGGGCCGATTCAGTGCAGGAGCGGCCCAGCTGAACGGCCACATCCTGACCTCGGCGACAGCGCACGGCAAGCAGCTGTTCCTGGGTTTTGACAACGATCTGCTCTTGCGGATCCACCTGGGCCTCTACGGCGCTTTTGATTTCGGCGGTGACTCGAGTTTCCTGGGCGCCTCCAGCATCGGCGCGCCGCGGAAGGTGGGGGAGCGGGAGATCGCGTCCGACGACGACGGCGCCGCCTACGCGGGTCCGCCGGCTCCGCGCGGGGCCGTCCGGGTCCGGCTGGTTGCGGAACACGGATGGGCTGACCTGCGCGGCCCCACCTCGTGCGAAGTGATCACCGAAGCCGAGCGGGCCGCCGTCGTCGCCCGTCTCGGACCGGATCCGCTCCAGCCCGATGCCGACGCAGCAGAGTTTGCCGCCCGGCTGCGGCGCCGCGCGTCGCCGGTGGGGCTGCTGCTCATGAACCAGGAGGTCCTGGCGGGCGTGGGCAATGTCTACCGTGCCGAAGTCCTGTTCCGTCAGGCGCTCTCGCCCTGGCGGCTGGGCCGGGATATCCGGGAAGAGGAAGCCAAGGCCCTGTGGGTGGATATCGTTTCGGTGATGAACGACGGCGTTGCCCAGGGCAGGATCATCACTACCCTCCCCGAGCACCGGGACAATGGGGCCGAACCTGTCCCCAGGGAAGAGGCGCACTACGTCTACCAGCGCCCTTCACTGCCGTGCAGGCGCTGCGGAACTGCCATCGCCGGAACCGAGATGGGCGCCCGGAAGCTGTATTGGTGTCCGAAGTGCCAGGCCCGCTGAGGCCTTGACGCCGCATGGCAGGGGAGCGGGCACCCGGTTCGCCTGGCCACGGCCCCGGAGCCGGACAACGAAAAAGGTCCCCCGCATCGCGGGGGACCTTTCGCAGCCGCTTCTATCCGGCTATATTTTGCTGAGGGGATGACGGGAATCGAACCCGCGTGATCAGTTTGGAAAACTGAGGCTCTACCATTGAGCTACATCCCCGGCGCCCTAAGGCAGGTTTTACCTTAGCACGGTAATTCCGTGGGTCGGTAATCACCTCTCGAACGGGCCTCGGAGGAGGGCCGGGCCACATCCAATTGTGCACAGGGCCGTTTCTGCCGGTAGGCTGTCAGGTGCACTGACGGGGTGTAGCTCAGCTTGGAAGAGCGCCTGCTTTGGGAGCAGGAAGTCGCAGGTTCAAATCCTGTCACCCCGACTCTGTAGTACACATGGTGCAGACCCCAATCCCAGAACCCTCAGGAGAACTACGCTGTGAAGAGCGCTGTAGAAAACCTCACACCCACGCGGGTAAAGCTCGTTGTCGAAGTTCCGTTTGAGGAACTGAAGCCGAGTATCGAAGAGGCCTACAAGACCATCGCCACTCAGGTGCAGGTGCCTGGCTTCCGCAAGGGCAAGGTCCCCAACAGGCTCATCGACCAGCGCGTTGGCCGCGGCTACGTTCTGGAAACCGCCATCAACGACGGCCTGAACGGCTTCTACCAGGACGCTGTATCGGAAACGGGTATCCGTCCGATGAGCCGCCCCGAGGTGGAAATCAGCGAAGTTCCGGACCCCGCTACCGACGAGGGCCAGCTGGTCTTCAACGTTGAGCTGGACGTCCGCCCCGAAATCGAACTCCCGGACTACTCCGGCCTCGAGGTCACCGTTGAGCCCGCCGAGGCTTCCGACGACGACGTCACCAAGGCCCTGGACGAACTCCGCGGCCGCTTCGGCACCCTCAAGACGGTTGACCGCCCGGCTGCCGACGGCGACTTCCTCACCATGGACCTTGTAGCCAAGGTCGGCGACGAGGAAATCGACTCCGCCGCAGACCTCTCCTACCAGGTCGGCGCCGGCACCATGCTCGAGGGCATGGACGAAGCAGTCACCGGCCTGTCCGTTGACGAGTCCGCAACCTTCGAGACGAAGCTTGCCGGCGGCGAGCACGCCGGCGAAGACGCCGTCGTCACCGTCACTGTCAAGGCCGTCAAGGAGCGCGAGCTTCCCGAGGCAGACGACGACTTCGCACAGCTGGCCAGCGAATTCGACACCATCGAAGAACTGCGCGAAGACCTGACCAAGCGTGCCGCCGAGTCCAAGCTGATGGAGCAGGGCGTCGAGGCCCGCGACAAGGTGCTGGAGAAGCTGCTGGAAATGATCGAGGTTCCGGTTCCGGAGTCCGTCATCGAAGAGCAGCTGGAACAGCACTTCAACTCGGAAAGCGCCCACGCCCAGGGCGAAGACCATGACACCGAGGAGCACCGCGCAGAAGTCCGCGAGAACACTGCCGCTGCCTTCAAGAACGAAATCATCCTTGATGCTGTAGCCGACAAGGAAGAGGTAGGCGTCAGCCAGAACGAGCTGATCGACTACATCGTTTCCGCTGCCGGCCAGTACGGCATGGATCCGAACCAGTTCGCCCAGCTGATCGACCAGAGCGGCCAGGTCCCGATGATGGTTGGCGAAGTCCGCCGCCGCAAGGCCCTCGCCAAGGTCCTGGAGCAGGCCAAGGTCACCGACACCACCGGTGCCGAGATTGACCTGACGGAGTTCGTCCGCCCGGCCGGCGAAGAAGCACCTGTTGCCCCCGAGGCTGAGGTCGCCGAAGAGTCCAAGAGCGACGACAAGGCATAATCTCCCCTCAGGGAGCATTGAACAAGCGGCCTGCGCCGCCTGCCCCTCGGGGTGGGCGGCGCAGCCGTTTAAAAGGCGCAGTCCTTTTAAAAGAGGTGCGCCGGGTTCGGTGCGCCCGCGTGTCAGCAGCCGGAGAACGACGCAGCCAACTCGGCGGCAATGCTGTGATTTGCGCTGCCTGCCGCTGTGATGCGCATCGTGCGCCGTCAGCGAACAGCCCGCGAATCGGGAGCAGATCCGCGCCGCAACAGGTTAGTGTCCTAGAAGAGATAAACGGCGGGACCAGCTGACGCGGTTAGCGGTTCTGTACCCCGCCAGAGCGAGAGGTCACTCAGTATGGCAATTGCACCCACACCCACAATGGCAACGGTTGACCCGGCAAGCCGGGACGACTACATCTACAACCGTCTGCTGCGCGAGCGGATCATCTGGTTGGGCTCGGAAGTCCGGGATGACAACGCCAATGCCATCTGCTCTCAGCTGCTCCTGCTCTCCGCCGAGGACCCTGAAAAGGACATCTTCCTCTACATCAACTCCCCGGGCGGATCCGTGACGGCCGGCATGGCCATCTACGACACCATGCAGTTCATCCCGAACGACGTGGTCACGGTGGCAACCGGCCTGGCCGCCTCCATGGGCCAGTTCCTGCTTTCCTCCGGAACCAAGGGCAAGCGCTACGCCACGCCCCACGCCCGCATCCTGATGCACCAGCCCTCCGGCGGCATCGGCGGCACGGCCTCCGATATCCGCATCCAGGCCGAACTGATCCTGCACATGAAGCAGGTCATGGCCGAACTGACGGCCGAGCAGACCGGGCAGAGCGTGGAAACCATCCTGAAGGACAACGACCGCGACAAGTGGTTCACGGCCCAGGAAGCACTGGAATACGGATTCTTCGACAAGATCTCCGCGCACGCCGGCGGCGTCACCGGTGGCGGCGGAACGGACCAGGACAAGGGTGCAGCCCCGGTCGAGGACTGACGCTTCCTCCCTTAGCAGCGCACCTTTTCTTAGACTTCAGGAGTAATTTTATGAACACCAATTTCGGAACCGCAGGCGGCTCTGCACCGCAGATGCCGTCCAGCCGTTACGTGCTGCCGCAGTTCGAGGAGCGCACACCGTACGGCTTCAAGCGGCAGGACCCGTACACCAAGCTCTTCGAGGACCGCATCATCTTCCTGGGTGTCCAGGTCGACGACGCCTCCGCCGACGACGTCATGGCCCAGCTGCTGGTCCTGGAGTCCAACGACCCGGACCGCGACATCACCCTGTACATCAACTCCCCGGGCGGTTCGTTCACGGCCATGACGGCCATTTACGACACCATGCAGTACATCCGCCCGGAGATCCAGACGGTCTGCCTCGGCCAGGCTGCCAGTGCGGCAGCCGTCCTGCTGGCGGCCGGCACGCCGGGCAAGCGCCTGGCGCTGCCCAACGCCCGGGTCCTGATCCACCAGCCCGCCCTGGGCGGCGGCGAGCGTGGGCAGGCATCCGACCTGGAAATCCAGGCCGCCGAGGTCATGCGCATGAGGACCTGGCTGGAAGACACCCTGGCTCTGCACTCGAACCACACGACCGAGGAAGTGAACCGGGACATTGAGCGTGACAAGATCCTCACGGCTGCCGGTGCCCTTGAATACGGTCTGATCGACCAGGTGCTGGACTCCCGCAAGATCAAGACGCCGGCCATCAACCGGATGTAACCCTTTCGATAGGCCCGTGGTGCGAAATACGGCACCACGGGCCTTTCGGTTGCTGTATCACTCAACCAATTGTCCTAGAGTGGAACATGGCCGACCGGACACAGCCCGTCCAGCATGGGACGGATGCCGGCGCTGTTTTAACGATGGACCATCTAAGGGGACTGAATTATGGCTCGCATTGGTGAGAGCACAGATCTGCTCAAGTGCTCTTTCTGTGGAAAAAGCCAGAAACAGGTCCGCAAGCTCATTGCCGGCCCCGGCGTGTACATCTGTGACGAGTGCATCGACCTCTGCAATGAGATCATCGAAGAGGAACTCTCCGAGGTCGCAGACCTGGGGACCTTCGAACTGCCCAAGCCGCGGGAGATCTTCGATTCCCTGCAGGAGTACGTGATCGGTCAGGAGCCCGCCAAGCGCTCCCTCGCCGTCGCCGTCTACAACCACTACAAGCGCATCCAGGCCGGCCACGCGCCACGCAATACCGGGAATCTCTCCGACGCCGTGATGTCCGACGACGTCGAGATCGGCAAGTCCAACATCCTGCTGATCGGACCCACCGGCTGCGGCAAGACCTACCTCGCGCAGACCCTGGCCCGCCGCCTCAACGTACCCTTCGCCGTTGCCGATGCCACGGCGCTCACTGAAGCCGGCTACGTCGGTGAGGACGTCGAGAACATCCTGCTCAAGCTCATCCAGGCCGCCGACTACGACGTCAAAAAGGCCGAGCAGGGCATCATCTACATCGATGAGATCGACAAGATCTCACGCAAGAGTGAAAACCCCTCGATCACCCGCGACGTGTCCGGCGAGGGCGTGCAGCAGGCGCTGCTGAAGATCCTTGAGGGAACGGTTGCTTCGGTGCCCCCGCAGGGCGGCCGCAAGCACCCGCACCAGGAATTCATCCAGATCGACACCACCAATGTGCTCTTCATCGTGGCCGGCGCCTTCGCCGGCCTGGAAGAGATCATCGGATCCAGGTCCGGGCGCAAGGGCATCGGCTTCGGCGCCCCACTGAACGAGAACGCCAAGGAGGCTGACTCCTATGCGGAGGTCATGCCCGAGGACCTGCTCAAGTTCGGCCTGATTCCGGAATTCATCGGCCGCCTGCCGGTCATCACCACGGTCTCCAGCCTGGACCGTGAAGCCCTGATCCGGATCCTCACCGAACCCCGGAATGCCCTGATCAAGCAGTTCCAGAAGATGTTCCAGCTCGACGGCGTTGAACTCACCTTCGAACCCGCCGCCCTGAATGCCATTGCCGACGCGGCCCTGTCCCGGGGGACCGGTGCCCGCGGGCTGCGCGCCATCCTGGAGGAAGTCCTGCTGCCGGTCATGTTCGACCTGCCCAGCCGTGACGACGTCGCCACCGTGGTCATCACCGAGGACGTTGTCACGCAGAAGGCCGAGCCGACCCTGATTTCGCAGGCCGTGGCCGCCAAGCGCCGGAACAAATCCGCCTGAGAGCCGGTTGGTCCGGATAGGGTCCGCAGGTCCGCTGCGGCCGTTCAATCTTCAAGGAGTGTGTCTTGAGCTCATCTGACGCTGCATCAAAAGCCGATTTCTGGTTCGACCCGATGTGCCCGTTCGCCTGGGTCACTTCCCGCTGGATGGGGGAAGTGGAAAAGGTCCGCGACGTCAGCACCACGTGGCATGTCATGAGCCTGTCCGTGTTGAACGAGGGCCGCGACCTGCCCGAGGACTACCGGGAACGCATGGACGCGGCGTGGGGCCCGGTCCGGGTGATCATCGCGGCGCAGGAACTGCACGGCGACGAGTTCGTCAAGAAGCTCTACGATGCCATGGGCACCCGCATCCACGTCGGTGGCAACAAGGACTTCCCGGCCGTTATCACCGAGTCGCTGGCCGAGGTGGGCCTGCCCGCTGACTTGGCTGAGTACGCCGACAGCGACGCATATGACACGCAGTTGCGGGCCTCGCACCAGGAGGGCATCTCCAAGGTGGGCGACGACGTTGGAACCCCCGTTGTCGCGTTCAACGGCACAGCCTTCTTCGGCCCGGTGCTGACCCGCATTCCCCGCGGCGAGGAGGCCGGCCGGATGTTTGACGGCGCGGTGATGCTGGCGGAAAATCCGGCGTTCTTCGAACTTAAGCGCTCCCGCACCGAGAATCCCCGGTTCGACTGATCCACCAACAACTCCAGACAGAAAAGCCCCGCCGGAAATGATCCCGGCGGGGCTTTTCAGTGCCGCCCCGCATTACGGGGCAGGCATTTTGCCTTACTCGGCGGGCGGAGCCAGCTCCACCTCGGTGACGCTCAGTTCGCCGTCGCCGGTTGCCAGGGTCAGCTCACGCACGTTTCCGGCGGCCTTCAGGTCGGCGAGTCCGGCATTCAGCTGCGCCACCTGTGCCTCGGACGCGGTAACCGTGGCCTTGAGGACCTCGGTGCGCTGCTTGACCTTGGCCTCGGACTTCGCCTTGCGGATGCCGCCCAGGGCGGTGGCCACGGTGGCGAGGATCCCGGCGTCGGCCGTTGCAACGGCGGTGGAGAGCGCGTCGACATTGGGCCACGGAGCGGTGTGCACGGAGCCGTGGCGCCACCAGCCCCAGACCTCTTCGGTAGCGAAGGGCAGCACCGGCGCAAACAGGCGCAGCAGGGCATCCAGCGTGGTGGCCAGGGTGGCCAGCACGGAGGCCTGCTCTTCGGGCCCGGAGGCCCCATAGGCGCGGTCCTTGATCAGTTCCACGTAGTCATCGGTGAACGACCAGAAGAAGGACTCCGTCAGCTGCAGGGCCTTGGCATAGTCGTAGTTTTCGAAGGCCTTGGTGGAGGCATTCACAACCTCGGCGAGGGCCTTGAGCAGCGCGGAATCCAGGGCGTTTGTGATCACCGAGGTATCGGCGGTGACAACGTTCGCCTCTGTGGCGCCCAGGTTCAGGACGAACTTGGAAGCGTTCAGCAGCTTGATTGCCAGGCGGCGGCCGATCTTCATCTGCGCAATCTCGTACGCCGTATCGGCGCCCAGCTTGGCTGAAGCTGCCCAGTAGCGGACGGCGTCGGACCCGTAATCGTTGAGCACGTCGGTGGGAACCACCACGTTGCCCTTGGACTTGGACATCTTCTTGCGGTCGGGGTCAAGGATCCAGCCGGAGATGGCGGCGTGCTTCCACGGTGCGGCATGGTTCAGGGCATCCGCACGCACCACCGAGGAGAACAGCCAGGTCCGGATGATGTCATGGCCCTGCGGGCGCAGGTCAAACGGGAAGACCTTGGCGAAGAGGTCCTCGTCGCGGCCCCAGCCGCCAACGATCTGCGGGGTAAGTGACGACGTGGCCCAGGTGTCCAGGACATCGGCGTCGCCGACGAAGCCGCCGGGTGCGTTGCGCTGGGACTCGTCGTAGCCCGGAGCGGGCTCGGCGGCGGGGTCCACGGGCAGCGATTCGGCAGCGGGCAGCACGGGGTTGTCGTAGTCCGGATTGCCCGAGGCATCCAGCGGGTACCAGACGGGTACGGGGACGCCGAAGAAGCGCTGGCGCGAGACCAGCCAGTCACCGTTCAGGCCCTCGATCCAGTTCTCGTAGCGCGAACGCATGAACGCCGGATGGAAGTCGATTTCCTTGCCGCGGGCGATCATGGCGGCGCGGCGGTCCTCGTCGCGGCCGCCGTTACGGATGTACCACTGGCGGCTGGTGACAACTTCGAGCGGCTTGTCGCCCTTTTCGAAGAAGTTCACCGGGTGGGTGATCTTCTTCGGTTCACCCTCCAGGTCGCCGCTGCTGCGCAGCATCTCAACGACGGCTTCCTTGGCGCTGAAGACAGTCTTGGCGGCGATGGCGGCGTAGTTTTCCTTCGCCGTATCCGTGGTGATCCACTCCGGGGTGTCGGCCAGCAGGCGGCCGTCGCGGCCGACGACGGCGCGGGTGGGCAGGTTCAGCTCAC
Organism: Arthrobacter jiangjiafuii; assembly: GCF_018622995.1. NCBI lineage: Bacteria > Bacillati > Actinomycetota > Actinomycetes > Micrococcales > Micrococcaceae > Arthrobacter > Arthrobacter jiangjiafuii. Next base: position 2,296,239 of record NZ_CP076022.1, on the reverse strand, counting down.
GCCACCAGATAACGTCGGTCTGGTCACCGAAAGTACAGATCATGGCGATGCCCGAACCCTTGTCCGGCTTGGCCAGCGGATGCGCCCGGACCTCGACCTCGACGTCGAACAGTGGAGACTTTACCGTGGTGCCGAAGAGACGCTGGTAGCGCTCGTCGTCGGGGTGCGCCACCAGTGCCACGCAGGCGGGCAGCAGTTCCGGGCGGGTGGTCTCGACGAAGATCTTCTCGCCATCCGGAGCATGGAAGCTGATCCGGTGGTAGGCGCCGGGCTGCTCGCGGTCCTCGACCTCGGCCTGGGCCACGGCGGTGCGGAAGGTGACGTCCCAGAGGGTGGGAGCCTCAGACATGTAGGCGTCGCCGGCCTTGAGGTTTTCCAGGAAGGCGCGCTGGCTGACGGCGCGGGAGTTGTCGTCGATGGTGCGGTAGGTCCGGGTCCAGTCCACGGACAGGCCCAGCGTGGAGAAGAGGTCTTCGAAGACCTTCTCGTCCTCCACCGCCAGCTCTTCGCACAACTCGATGAAGTTCCGGCGCGAGATGACGTCGAAGTCGCGCTGGTTCTTGGGAGCGGTGGCCGGCGGGCGGTAGTCCGGATCATACGGCTTGGTCGGATCGCAGCGGACACCGTAGTAGTTCTGCACCCGGCGTTCGGTGGGCAGGCCATTGTCGTCCCAGCCCATCGGGTAGAACACGTTCTTCCCGGTCATCCGCTTGTAACGCGCCATGACGTCGGTCTGCGTGTAGGAGAACATGTGTCCCACGTGCAGTGAACCGGAGGCGGTGGGCGGAGGGGTGTCGATCGAGTAGACGTCCTCGCGGACCGTGTTTTCAGTAAACGCGTACGTTCCCTCTTCGCGCCAGCGGCGGCTCAGCGTTGCTTCGAGGCCCTCGAGGGCGGGCTTGTCGGGGACGGATACGGTCTTGGGTGCGTTATCGGGCGTGTCTGTGCCCGCAAAGTTTTCAGCCATGGCTCCATTCTTTCACGCGGAGGGTATGGCATGCGGCACTGTCTGTCCTTCACCGCCAGGCCGCCGTAGCATCCGGAGATGGCATCGGATCAAGGGCAGCACGGCGGGATCCGCGTCCGGCGCATCTATGAGGAGCCCGACGGCGGCTACCGGGTACTGGTGGACAGGCTCTGGCCGCGCGGGGTGTCAAAGGAAAAGGCGCATCTGGACGAATGGCTCAAGGAGCTGGCGCCGAGTACCGACCTGCGGAAATGGTATGGCCACCTCCAGGACCGCTGGGACCAGTTCGTGCAGCGGTACCGGGAGGAACTGGAGGGCAACACGCAGGTTGCGGACTTTCCCGCGCCTGTGCGTCCCGGCCGGACACCGTCCTGCTCTGCGGAGCCCGCAGCGCCACCCAGAACGAGGCCGTGGTTCGGCGGGAGGGCGGGGAAAGCGCGGGAGGCCAGGAGACGGGGAGGCAGGGAAACAGGGAAGTAGGGAGAGGGGACCAGTCCACGGGCGTAATACGGGAACGCGCGCCTGCGGAGCACCGACGCCTGTGGCTACAGTGACTCCATGACTTCTCCTGTGCCTTCAGAATCCCTGTCCAGCTCAGCAACCCGGCCCAAGCGCGCGGTGGTTACCGGGGCCAGTTCCGGAATCGGAGCGGCAACCGTCCGCGCCCTGCGGGCCTCAGGCTGGGACGTCGTCGCCGTCGCCCGCCGGGGGGGTAGGCTCCAGGCGCTCGCCGCTGAAACCGGCGCCCAGCCCGTCACTGCGGATGTCACCGACGGCGGCTCGGTGGAGCGGATGGCTGCCGAAGTGCTGGCGACCGGGGGAGTGGACGCCCTGGTCAACAACGCCGGCGGCGCGTGGGGCGTGGACTCCGTGGGCGACGGCAAGCTCAGCGACTGGGAAGCGATGTACGACGTCAACGTTCTGGGGGCCTTGCGGGTCACCCAGGCCTTCCTCCCGGCCCTGCGGGATTCCGGCCGCGGCTCCATCCTGATGCTCACCTCGACGGCGGCGCTTGCGCCCTATGAAGGGGGCGCCGGCTACTGTGCCGCCAAGGCAGCGGAGCAGGCGCTCGCCGGAACCCTGCGCCTGGAGGAAGCGGAAAACAACGTGCGTGTCATCGAGATCCTTCCGGGCATGGTCAAAACCGAGGAGTTCTCCCTGAACCGGCTCGGCGACAAGGACGCCGCGGAAAAGGTGTACGCCGGAGTGGAACAGCCGCTGACTGCTGAAGACGTCGCCGATGTCATGGCCTATTCCCTGAATCTTCCGCACCACGTGAACCTGGACCGGGTAGTCCTGCGGCCCGTGGCGCAGGCCGCCACCCACAAGGTCATCCGCCGGCCGCTGGGCTAGGACTGCCCGGGCTGGAACGGGTCAGGGTTCAAGGACCCCGCCCCTGGCCGGCAGTGCCACCGGCTCGCCGCCGCGGTGGAAAGCGAGCGGGAGACCGAGGGCGAACGTGGGGCGGGGCCGGTCCATGGCCTGCAGGTGCAGGTGCGGCTCGGAGGAGGATCCGCTGTTGCCGCACCGCGCAATGAGCGTCTCCGGGCCGACCCGGTCGCCGGGCCGGACCCGCGCACTGCCCTGCTTCAGGTGGGCGTAGGCGAGGTAGCCGCCGTCGTCGGTGGCAATGACGATGAGGTTCCCGAAGACGTGCCGCGAACCGGGGATGCCGCGCACCAGGCTCTCGAGGAAAAGGACGGGCAGGGCACTCCAGGAGTTCCTGCTGCGGTGGTCGGGCGCAGTGTCCCTGACGGAGACCACGGTGCCGCGGGTTCCCGCGGTGACGGGGAGCCCGAAGGCCGGAAAGGACGAGGCCGGCCGGAAGCCCCCGGTCAGGGGAAACGGGCGGGGTTCCGGGCCGGTGACGAGCAGGTCGATGGCCCAGGTCTGCCCGAAGATATGTGTCCCATGGCTCGGGACCGAGCTGCTCGGGGAGCTGACCGCCGTCCAGGAGCCGGAAACCGGCGGCTCCATGACGACCGGCGGCCGCTTCCGCCCACGCAGGGTGCGCTGGAGAACGAGCATCAGGATGGTCAGCAGAAGAACCAGGAACGAGGCCAGGGCGCCGGCACGATCCAGGGCCGGTGACATCTCCGGCAGTACCTGCCAGGTCAGGGCTGCCACGGCAAGGACCATGGTCGCTGCCGTAACCGGCCAGCGAAGCAGGGCCGCAGTCCTCGCCGCAGGGCCCGCGGCCCCGATCCGGTGCTGGCCAAGCCGTGTCTGGACGGCGGTCATCGGGCGGCCGCCGCAAGCGTGATGAGCAAGGGAACGACCCGGGCGGCAGGTACCTCATACCGGCCCCGGCCGGCACTCTGCAGCCATCCGGCCGCCAGTAGCAGGCGCAGGTGGTGGTGGAGCTGTCCGGTGGTGCCCAGCCCGGGCAGGTCCGCCAGTTCGGCGGTGGATCCGGACCCGCGGACGACGGCCTGGACGATGGCAAGCCGTACCGGATGCCCCAGCGCGTTGATGGTGTCGGCCAGCTCGGGCCAGTCAGCGTCAACCAGGGCTGCTGTTGATGCGGACTGCTGCCAGTCATAGGTTTCCCCGGTCGGCAGTGCCACAGCACCGACGAGCATGACCTCGCCGGAATCATCAACGAGCTGCGCCCGCAGGCCTTCCAAGGCCCAGAATTTGGCCGAGGTGCGGGCCGACCCTTCGGGTGCGGCCGGGGCCTCGGCGTCCGGAACCGGCAGGCGATCCAGGAGTTCGAGGATCCGGTCAATCTTTTCTTCCAGCGGGTGTGTTTCCTTCATGCCGCCGACGGTACGGGAATACGTACGAGCTGTCTAGGTTGTTACATATTTCCATAGTTATCGACGGTGTCTTCCGGAACTTCGACATCGCTGAAACCGTGGCCTAAACTGGCGGGAGCAGCTTTGACCCGGCCATCACCGGTGAGCTTCCGGAAGAACAGCCCAGGGATTGTCGTTTCCCAGGGCCCAGTAGAACCGGACGGGTAAGCCCGTCACAGCAGTCAACGAGCGGCAGCCGGACTCGGTGGCGCAGTGCGGTGCATTGGATGCACGGCAGGGCGGCGACGACGAAGGCGGCAAGCGAGGTGGTACCGCGGATCACCGCAGGCCTTCGGCCGGCAGGGATTCCGCCCTCGCATCCTGTAATTCACCAGAACTACTTGCCGCTGTCAGGATGACGAATATGCCCTCTATCTACCCCAAGGCCACTACGGCCGCCGCCCCGGCAGAAAATGCCGCCCCGTCTTCCCCCCGGTTTCCGGAACTCGAAGAACGCGTTCTGAAGTACTGGGACAAGGACGGCACCTTCCAGGCCTCGATTGACGCACGGCCTGCCGGCAAAGACGGCGCCAACGAATTTGTCTTCTACGACGGCCCTCCCTTCGCCAACGGCCTGCCGCATTACGGGCACCTCCTCACCGGCTATGCCAAGGATCTGGTGGCCCGCTACCAGACCCAGCGCGGCCGCCGCGTCGAGCGCCGTTTCGGCTGGGACACGCACGGCCTGCCCGCCGAACTTGAGGCCATGAAGCAGCTGGGCATGTCCGACAAGGTCCAGATCGAGAAGATGGGCATCGACAAGTTCAACGACGCCTGCCGCGCCTCGGTCATGGAATACGCCGGCGAGTGGCGGGATTACGTCACGCGCCAGGCCCGCTGGGTGGACTTCGAGAACGACTACAAGACACTCAACGTCGACTACATGGAATCGGTCATCTGGGCCTTCAAGACCCTGCACGAAAAGGGCCTGACGTACAGCGGCTTCCGCGTGCTTCCGTACTGCTGGAAGGACGAGACGCCGCTGTCCAACCATGAACTGCGCATGGACGACGACGTCTACAAGGACCGCCAGGACCAGACCGTCACGGTGACCTTCCCGATCACCGCCGGCGACAACGTGCTTTCCGCCGAGCTCGAGGGCGTTCTCGCCATCGCCTGGACCACCACGCCCTGGACCCTGCCCACCAACATGGCTCTCGCCGTCGGGCCCTCCGTCCGCTACGCCGTGGTGCCCGCCGGCCCCAACGGCACCCCGCAGGACGATCCGGCCGCCCGCTACCTGCTCGCCGAAGACCTGGTGGGTGCCTACGCCAAGGACCTGGGGTACGACGACGCCGACGCCGCCCGTGCGGCCGTCACCGCCGTGCACCTGGGCAAGGACCTCGCCGGACTGCGCTACGCGCCGCTGTGGGACTACTACACCGACACCGAGAAGTGGGGCACGGCCAACGCCTGGCAGATCGTCACCGCCGACTACGTCACCACGACCGACGGCACCGGCATCGTCCACCAGGCTCCCGCCTACGGTGAGGACGACCAGAAGATCTGTGAAGCCAATGGCATCCCGGTGATCCTCTCCGTGGACGAGGGTGGCAAGTTCCTGCCCATGTTTGGCGACGGCCCCCTGGCCGACATTGCCGGGCAGCAGGTCTTCGACGCGAACAAGGCGATCACCAAGGTGCTGCGCGCCGACGGCCGCCTGCTGCGCCAGGCCAGCTACGAGCACAGCTACCCGCACTGCTGGCGCTGCCGCAACCCGCTGATCTACAAGGCGGTCTCCTCCTGGTTCGTCGAGGTCACCAAGGTCAAGGACCGCATGGTGGAGCTGAACCAGCAGATCAACTGGATCCCGGAGAACGTCAAGGACGGCCAGTTCGGCAAGTGGATCGAAAACGCGCGCGACTGGTCCATCAGCCGCAACCGTTACTGGGGCAGCCCCATCCCGGTCTGGGTCTCCGACGACCCCAACTACCCGCGCACCGACGTGTACGGTTCGCTCGCGGAGCTGAAGGCCGACTTCGGCCGCCTGCCGGTGAACAAGGCCGGCGAGCCCGACCTGCACCGCCCGTTCATCGACGAGTTGACCCGCCCGAACCCGGATGACCCCCGCACCCCGGAAGAGGGCCAGTCCACCATGCGCCGCGTGGAGGACGTGCTGGACGTCTGGTTCGACTCCGGTTCCATGCCGTACGCCCAGGTGCATTACCCGCACGAAAACGCCGAGTGGTTCGAGAACCACAACCCGGGCGACTTCATCGTCGAGTACATCGGCCAGACCCGCGGCTGGTTCTACACCCTGCACGTCCTGGCCACGGCACTGTTTGACCGTCCGGCGTTCCGCAACGTGATCAGCCACGGCATCGTGCTGGGCTCGGACGGGCAGAAAATGTCCAAGTCCCTGCGCAACTACCCGGACGTCTCCGAGGTCCTGGACCGCGACGGCTCCGACGCCATGCGCTGGTTCCTGATGTCCTCGCCGATCCTGCGCGGCGGCAACCTTGTTGTCACCGAACAGGGCATCCGCGAGGCAGTCCGCCAGGTCATCCTGCCGCTGTGGAACGTGTGGCACTTCTTCACGCTCTACACCAACGCCGCGGACAACGGAAACGGCTATGAGGCCAAGGCCCGCTATGAGTCCAGCGAACCGCTGGACAACTACATGCTCGCCGCCACCGGCGACCTGGTGCGCACCATGACCGGACAGCTCGACAGCTACGACGTCTCCGAGGCCTGCGAAACGCTGCGCCAGTACATGGACACGCTGACCAACTGGTACATCCGCCGCAGCCGCAACCGGTTCTTCGACGAAGACGCCCAGGCCTTCGACGTGCTCTACACCTGCCTGGAAACGGTCTGCCGGGTCGCCGCCCCGCTGCTGCCGCTGATCTCGGAAGAGATCTGGCGCGGCCTCACCGGCGGACGGTCGGTGCACCTGACCGATTGGCCGGACGCCGATCTGTTCCCGCAGGACGAGGCCCTGGTGGACCGCATGGACCGCACCCGCCGGATCGCCTCGGTGGGCTCCTCGCTGCGCAAGGCCGCGAACCTGCGGGTGCGCCTGCCGCTGTCCGAAATGACAGTCGTCGCCCCCGACGCCGAGGCGCTGGCCGGCCAGTTCGCGGCGATCATCGCCGATGAACTGAACCTGAAGTCCGTGCGGCTGATGGACGCCGCCGCTGCCGATCCGGCCGAGTTCGGCATCACGCAGAAGCTCGTCGTCAACGCCCGGGCCGCCGGTCCGCGGCTGGGCAAGAACGTCCAGACGGCCATCAAGGCCTCCAAATCAGGGGACTGGTCGGTGGACGACGCCGGCACCGTCACAGCGGGTGGACTGGAACTGCAGCCGCAGGAATACACCCTGGAAACAGTGGTGGAAACCGGCGACGGCGAATCCGCCAAGGCGGTCTCCGTACTGCCCGGCGGCGGCTTCCTGGTCCTGAACACCGAAGTCACCCCGGAACTGGCCGCCGAGGGCACAGCCCGCGACGGCATCCGCGCCATCCAGCAGGCCCGCCGTGACGCGGACCTGCACATCAGCGACCACATCCGCGCCGAGGTGCGGACATCGGCGTCGTCCGTTGCCGCCCTCGAGGCGAATGCCCAGCTGATCAAATCCGAAACCCTGACCGACGAGCTGGTTCTCACGGCAGTTACCCTTGCCGACGACGATGAAGAATTCACCGTCACTGTGGAGAAAATCTAATGAGTATTTCCGACGGACCTTCCGGATCGATCGACGGGTTCTCCGTGGAGAGCGTGTACGCCGAGCTCCTCAGCCGCGCCCCCGAAAACAAGATGGAACCGCGGATGGCACCGCTGTTCCGGGCCATGGAGGTGCTCGGGGAGCCGAACAAGGCGTTCCCGATCATCCACATCACCGGCACCAACGGCAAGACCTCCACGGCCCGGATGATCGAAGCCGGGCTCCGGGCCTACGGCCTGCGCACCGGGCGGTACACCAGCCCGCACCTGAGCAAGGTCACCGAGCGGATCAGCATCGACGGCGAACCCGTTTCCGATGAAACGTTCGTGCGGATCTGGGACGAGATCCACCCGTACCTGGACATTGTCGACGGCGAACTGACTGCCGCCGGCGAACCGCGGCTGACCTACTTCGAGGCCGTGACCATCCTGGCATTCGCCGTCTTTGCGGATGAACCCGTGGACGTGGCGGTCATCGAGGTGGGCCTGGGCGGCATCACCGACGCCACCAACGTCGGCGATGGGTCGGTTTCGGTGATCACGCCCATCTCCCTGGACCACACCGAGCTGCTGGGCGACGACGTCGCCGACATCGCGGTGGAAAAGGCCGGGATCATCAAGGAACACGGTTTCCTGGTCAGCGCCGCCCAGCCCATGGAAGCGGCGCAGGTGCTGCTGGAAAAGGCCCGCGAAGTGGGGGTTCCCTACCGCTTCGAAGGAGTGGAGTTCGGCGTCGAATCCCGGGTCATGGCAGTGGGCGGGCAGATGCTCACCATCGCCGGCCTGGCCGGCCGTTACGAGGACCTGCTGCTGCCGCTGCACGGCAAGCACCAGGCGGAAAACGCCGCCGTCGCCGTCGCTGCCCTGGAAGCCTTCATCGGGGGCGGCACCAAGGAACTGGATACGGAACTGCTGCGCACCGGCTTCTCCACCGTCACCTCGCCCGGACGCCTCGAGGTGGTGCGCACCGCCCCCACCATCGTGGTGGACGCCGCCCACAATCCGGCCGGCGCCAAGGCGTCAGCCGAGGCCGTGCTGGAGGCATTCAACTTCACCTCCCTGGCCGTGGTGGTCGGGATCCTGGCCGAGAAGGACGCGGTGGGAATCCTGACTGAACTGCGTGAGACGCTCGGCGACCAGATCGCGGGGCTCTGCCTGACGCAGTCCAGCTCGCCGCGGGCCGTCCCTGCCGATGAACTCGTACAGGACGCCATCGACGCCGGGTTTGCCGACGAAGACCTGCAGGTGGAGCCCGGCCTGGACAACGCCATCGAATGGGCCGTGGCCAAGGCTGAGGAAAACAACGACCTGGCTGGCGGCGTGCTCATCATCGGCTCCATTACCGTGGTGGCTGAAGCGCGCACCCTTCTCGGAAAGTAAGCGACATGGCCAAAATGACCAAGGCCCAGCGCGAATGGCGCCCGGGCATGCCCAAGAAGCGGCGTTCCATCCGCATCATGTTCGCCTCGACCATGCTGGTGCTCGAAGCCTTCCTGGTGCTCTTCGCAACGCTGGCCGTTTTCGGCCTGCAGCGCGATGTCATCTCCCCGGTCCTGATCTTCGGCTGCGGACTGGCGCTCTTTGCCGCGCTGATCGGCACCTGCGCCGTACTGTCCAAGCCGGCCGGCCCGATCATCGGCTGGATCCTGCAGCTGGTCATCATCGCCACCGGCTTCCTGCAGCCGGAGATGTTCCTGGTCGGAGCAATCTTTGCCGCCACCTGGTGGTACGGGCTGAAGACCGGGATGCGGCTGGACCGGGAGAACCGTGAGCGGGACCGCGAACAGGTGGAATTTGATAAAGCCCATCCCGAAGCCGCCGGGGACGGCAGCGCCCCCGCCGGGGGAAGCTAGGCTTAGACCAGAAAACCGCAACTTCGCAAGGAGATTTACCGTGAGCACCGAGCGCACACTAGTACTGATCAAACCCGACGGCGTCGAGCGGAAACTCTCCGGCGCGATTCTGGCGCGCATTGAGGCCAAGGGCTACACGATGGCCGAGTTGAAGAAGGTCGACGCCACCCGCGCGATCCTCGAAGAGCACTACGCCGAGCACGAGGGCAAGCCGTTCTACGAGCCGCTGGTGGAATTCATGCTCAGCGGCCCGATCGTGGCAGCGGTCTTCGAAGGCGAACGCGTCATCGAAGGCTTCCGGTCCCTGGCCGGCACCACCGACCCGACGACGGCGGCCCCGGGCACCATCCGCGGCGACTTCGGCCGTGACTGGGGAACGGCCGTGCAGCAGAACCTGGTCCACGGTTCGGATTCCCCCGAGTCCGCTGCCCGTGAAATCGGCATCTGGTTCGGTAAGTAATCCCGAATCCGGGACGTAGTTCCCGGTAGTTCACAGAGGAGGCCGGCACCCCACGGGTGCCGGCCTCCTTTGCGATGAATCAGGTGTCTACCGCAGGTGCCTACGGAATCAGGCGCTCGGCCTGCAGGCGTTCGAAGAGGGCAATGAAGGCATCCTCTGTACGGCGGTATCCGGTGAACCCGGCGAGCCGGCTCTTGCTCATGTCGGTGAGCACCTCCATCTTGCGGCCCAGGTCGGCATCCGTATGCCACCAGGTGGCCAGCCGTCCCAGGTCGGGCTCGGCGAGGGAGTCCCGCACTGCCAGTTTGTTCCACGCGTCGGACATGCCCGCCATCTGCATTTCCAACGGGCGGGGAGCGGTGGCGAAGCCCTCCGGGTCGACGCCGAAGAAGGCAGCCAGCCGCGGCCACAGGGAGCGCCAGCGGAACACGTCGCCGTTGACCACGTTGAAGGCCTCGTTGGCGGTGTGCTCATCGGTGGCTGCCCAGAGCATGTGCTCGGCGAGCAGCCCGGCGTCGGTCATATCGGTGACGGAATTCCACTGGGTTTCCGAACCGGGAAAGACGAACGGCAGTCCCAGCTCCCGGCACAGAGTCGCCTGCGCCGCCAGCGTCTGGCCCATGTTCATGGCATTGCCGACGGCGAATCCGATTACGGTATGCGCGCGGTGCACCGACCACGCGAAGCCCTGGCGCGCGGCAGCCTCCATCAGCACGTCCTCCTGCGCGTAGTAGAAGTTGTCCACCGGCAGCCGGGGTTCTTCTTCGGAGAACGGGGTATCGGGCATCTGCCCCTCGCCGTAGGCCTCGAAGGGGCCCATGTAGTGCTTGAGTCCGGTCATCAGCGCGACGTGTTCCAGCGGCGCATGTTCCAGTGCCGTGAGCAGGTTCCGGACCATCGCTGCATTAACGGAGATATTCTCCGCCTCCGTCTCCTGCCGGGACCATGACGTGAAGAAGACGTGGGTGGGAGCAGTCTGTCCCAGGGCCGCGGCGAGGCTCTCCGGCGAGGTCAGGTCCGCTGCAATGGCGGTAACGCCCGGGCGGTCCTGCACATCGCCGGCTGCCTTCCGGGACAGCGCCAGCACGGTCCACCCCTGCCCGGCCAGCAGGTCAACGAGTGCGGCGCCGGCGATTCCCGTGGCTCCGGCGACAAGCGCGGTGGGAACGCTCCCGTTATCGGCGGGCAGTGCGGCAGTGGTCCTGAGCATGGTTCTCCTGATGGGGCAGTGGGGGTGAATGTACAAACAGCCAGCGGGTGAGAATCCTGCGGAGGCTGATGAAGGCGACAACGGGACACCCGCCGGGGAAATTCCTGACGTCCGTGAGAGTTACACCTAGGCTGGGCGCATGGCACACATCTACCAAGCAGACCTGCACCCCGGCAAAATGGCACTGATTTCCGCCTGGTTGCCCTCCACGGACTGGTTCCCCGGAACGGAGCAGCTGGCCATAGAGCATGTGGGGTCCTTCCGGTTCGACGATCCGGAAGGCGAAGTGGGCATCGAAACACACCTCGTGGCCGCCGGAGCGAACGTCCTGCAGGTTCCGCTGACCTACCGCGGAGCACCACTGGAAGGCGCTGACGCCTTCCTGGTCAGCACCATGGAACACTCCGTGCTGGGACGGCGCTGGGTCTACGACGGCTGTGGAGATCCCGCCTACGCTGATGCGCTGGCTGCGTCGATCCTGTCCGGGCAGGGCCAGGCGGAACAGTATTTCGAGGTGGACGGAGTGCGCGAGGCGATCCCGGCAACCCTGGACATCAGGGCCAGCGGACTGCCCGACGGCGAGGAGCTGGCGGAAGGGCCCCAGCCCGGGCCGGCAGAGCTGCCGGTGGCACGGATCCGGGCCGGGGACTGGGAACTCTCGGTGGTCAGGGTGCTGGACCTTGGGGGAGAGGCCGTCGCCGATCCTGCCCTGACCGCCACCTGGAACGGGCAGGACGTGCCCGTCCTGCTCGCGTGGGCGCTGCCGGCGGCCTGAAAGCGGCGGGTGGCTACCCGAGGAACGAGTTGATAAAGCGGAAGAAGATGGACGCCGCGGTAGCCACCCACAGCAGGGCCGTGATGGTCCAGGCCCATTCCGAGGTGAAGCGCACCAGGCGGGCAGGGGCCGGAATGACGCCGCGGGCAAGGTTGCGCACCGTAGTGAAGACAAACAGCGGGATCATGGCCGCCCACACCACGATGCAGTAGATGCACAGCACGTAAATGTCGAACAGAGCCTGGCTCCACAGCCACACAACGAACACCATGCCCAACGTCACGCCGGCCTGCAGCCCCAGCCAGTACCAGCGTTCGAAGCGGGCGCCGGCCAGCATAGCGACGCCGGTGGTGATGACGACGGCGAACGCGACAATCCCGATCAACGGGTTTGGGAATCCAAAGATGGAGGCCTGCCAGGTCTTGAACACCGTCCCGCAGGAAACCCAGGGGCTGATATCGCAGCTGGTGATGTAATTGGCATCGGCATAAACGCGCAGGCGTTCCAGTACGAGGATCGCCGAGCCCATCCAGCCAACGGCCCCGGTGACCAGGAGGATCCAGGCAATACCCCGCTCCGGTGCCGGCTGCTCGGTGGGGCGGCGGTGGGGCAGCTGTCGGGCGGCGCTGGAAGGCACGGTGATCTCCTTTTGGCAGGTGGTGATACGTGTCGAGTCTATGTGCTTGCTGCGGGCCAAAAAGACGCTCGTGTGAGATAATGACTGTGGCTGATGGCGGAACCACATTCCGCCGCCGGTCCAGCGACAGGCTTCCGGTTCTGTCGGTGACGCTTCCCAAGCAGTTCGCCCATCAATCCGGATGGGAACCAGGGAATCCGCCGATCAGACCTACCCGTAGCGGCAACGTCGTGAACGTGTCGCAGGTAGCAGGAAAAGCGCCGCTGGTCTTCGAGTGATCCCGCGCCCTACAGCTGGCACGACCTCGGATGACATCCAGACGACTTCCGGCTGGCGGCAGGCAACTGATGCCCCCCGTACAGCCGATACATTGCCCGCTGGGCATTGGAATGTGGCCAGTGCCGCACGGGCCGGAGCGTAGTTTTTTATGAGTGATGCACTGAATAATGACGACCTAACAGCTGACCTGACTGCCAACGAAAACACCGCGGATTCCCCGGCGGCAGCGCCGGCCCAGGCGAAGGAGCCAGTCAAACGCGCCACCCGCAGCCGCCGCAAGTCGGTGGCTGCTTCTGCACCCGCTGCTGAAACTGAAGCCGCAGGAACGGTCGCTGCTGAAACTGAAACCGCTGCAGGCAGTGAAACAGCGGCGGAACCCGTAGCTGACGCTGCGGAGAAGCCCAAGCGGGTCCGTGCCACACGCCGCAAGACGGTTCCCGCCGGCGAAGCCGCTCCGGCGGCCACGTCACCGGGCGGGAAGGCCGAAGCCGCCGCCCAGGATCCCGAGGTTGCCGCACCGCAGGCCGAGGCCGCGCCGGTAGAGGCAGCCCCCGAGGCCGAGGCACCGGTGAAAGCCGTGCGCCGTCGCCGCGCCCCTGCCAAGAAGGCAGCGGAAACAGTGGAAACCCCCGCCGAAGCTCCCGCGGCAGAAACCGGCGCTCTGACCGGTCAGGGCGTAGACGAAGAAGTGGAAGCACCGGCAGCCACGGCGGCTCCGAAGACGCGGGCCCGCCGTCGTCCGAAGGCAGCCGGGCAGGCCCCGGAAACCGCTGCCGCTGACATGCCAGCCACTGAGGCAGCCGCAGACGACACCGTTGCCTCCGCCGCAGCCGCACAGACTCCCTCGGCTGAGGGGACGGCGGCAGCCGAAGCCAACGCCGGGACTGCAGCCGAAACCTCACCGCTGAACCCGTTTACCGTTCCCGTACTGCCGCTGTTCCACGCGCCGGACCTGAGCACCGTCCGCGTTGCCTCCGCGCCTGAAGCCGGCGGGGACGCCGATGAGGATGAGGATTCCTCCGAGGCAAACCAGGGCCGTCGCCGCAGCCGCCGCGGCCGCAACCGCGCCCGCAGCGATGCCCCGAATACCGCAGCCGGCGAAAACGAACAGGAAGCCGGCTCTGAGGAACCGGCAGCTGACGCAGCCGCACCCGAAGCCTCCGAGAGCGTGACCTCGCGCCGTCGTCGTCGCCGCCGCCGTGGTGACGCCGACCTGGAACTGACCGGTGGCGCCGACGATGATCCGCCCAACACCGTGACCCGGGTCCGGGCCCCGCGTGCCCACGCCGATGCGCCGGTCTCGGACCGCGTCACCAGCGTCAAGGGCTCCACCCGCCTGGAAGCCAAGAAGCAGCGCCGCCGCGAATCCCGCGAGTCGGGCCGCCGCCGCCATGTAATCACCGAGGCTGAGTTCCTGGCCCGCCGCGAATCCGTGGACCGGCAGATGATTGTCCGCCAGCGCGACGACAGGATCCAGATCGGCGTGCTGGAAGACGGCGTGCTGGCTGAGCACTTCGTCTCCAACACGCAGCAGGATTCCCTGATCGGCAACGTTTACGTGGGCAAGGTCCAGAACGTGCTGCCGAGCATGGAAGCCGCCTTCGTTGACATTGGACGCGGACGCAACGCCGTGCTGTACGCCGGTGAAGTCAATTGGGACGCCGCCGGTCTGGATGGCCAGCCGCGCCGTATCGAACTGGCCCTGAAGTCCGGTGACTCCGTCCTGGTGCAGGTCACCAAGGACCCGGTGGGCCACAAGGGTGCCCGCCTCACCAGCCAGATCTCGCTGCCGGGCCGCTACCTGGTCTACGTGCCGGGCGGTTCCATGACCGGCATCTCCCGCAAGCTGCCCGACGTCGAACGCAACCGGCTCAAGAAGATCCTCAAGGACCACCTGCCCCAGGACGCCGGTGTGATTGTGCGCACGGCTGCCGAGGGTGCCTCCGAAGAGGAGCTGATGAATGACATCAACCGGCTGCGGGCGCAGTGGGCCACCATCGAGGCCAAGGCCACGTCGACCAAGACGCTGGCACCGGAGCTGCTGTACGGCGAGCCGGACCTGACCATCAAGGTGGTCCGCGACGTCTTCAACGAGGACTTCTCCAAGCTCATCGTCTCCGGCGAGGAAGCCTGGGACACCATCGAGGCCTATGTCACCTATGTGGCTCCCGACCTGGTCGGCCGCCTCGAGAAGTGGACCAAGGACGAGGATATTTTCGCAGCCAGCCGCATCGACGAGCAGATCGCCAAGGCGCTGGACCGCAAGGTCTTCCTACCCTCGGGCGGCTCGCTGGTCATTGACCGCACCGAAGCCATGACCGTGGTGGACGTGAACACCGGCAAGTTCACCGGTAGCGGCGGCAACCTCGAAGAGACAGTCACCAAGAACAACCTCGAAGCAGCCGAAGAAGTGGTCCGCCAGCTGCGCCTGCGGGACATTGGCGGCATCATCGTCATCGACTTCATCGACATGGTCCTGGAGGCCAACCGCGACCTGGTCCTGCGCCGTCTCGTGGAGTGCCTGGGCCGCGACCGGACCAAGCACCAGGTCGCCGAGGTGACCTCCCTGGGGTTGGTCCAGATGACCCGCAAGCGGATGGGAACAGGCCTGCTGGAAGTATTCGGCGAAACCTGCGAGCACTGCGACGGCCGCGGCGTGGTCACCCAGGACGTTCCGGTGGAGCACCGCCGCAGCACCAGCCACAACGGCGGCACCGGCCATTCCGGTTCCACCGGACACAGTGTGGTTGCCCACGCGGTGTCCGAGGACAACCACCAGCAGCACCTGAAGCAGGAGAAGCAGTCCCGCGGCGACCGCAAACGCCGCAGCCGGGGTCAGGGTGCTCCCCAGCAGGGAGCTGCCGCAGTAGCGGAGGAACCGGCCAAGACAGAGGAGCGCGGACAGGACGACGCCGAGCGGCAGGCCAAGGCCGAAGCGGCCCGGGCAGCGCTGGCGACAATCGCAGCGGCAACTGCCGCCGCGCACGACGCCGCCGAAGCGGGGGAGAAGGCCCCGGAACGGACCGGTTCCACTCCGGCGGCAGCTGCCACGGCTGCCACAGCACAGTCGGGCGAGACCGGTGCCGTCCTGCGGATCCAGGGCGAAACCGTGGTGGTTCCGCGCCGGGAGCGGCGCGAGCCGGTCGGGGAAAAATCCCGCTTCACGCTGGAGAGCCTCACGGAGGCCTTCAACGAAGTTGCCGGCGCAGCACCCGGAAACCAGCCTGCCGCGGATGCTGAGCCCACGGCGGCAGTCGTTGAGGCCCCGGAGCAGCAGGCCAGCGGACGCCCGGCCCGACGCTCGCGCCGCAGCAGCGCTGCAGCCCGGAACGTACAGGCGCCGGCATCATCGGCGGCGGAACCTGCCCCCGCCAGGGAGCAGGCAGCCCCGAAGGCGGCAGCACCCGAACGGGCTGTGGCACCGAAGGCGGCAGCACCCGCTCAGCCTGCATCCGCCCCGGCCGCCGCACCGAAGGCCGCAGGACCGGCGCGCACCCCGCGCCGCCGTCGTGCTGCCGGCAGCCCCCAGGGAGCCGCGGGAGCCGATGCCATCCAGGCCGCCGGCGCCAACGGAGCCCCGGCCCCGGCCGTACCCGTTGCCGTCCGTCATACTGCCGCTCCGGCAGTTGCGCAGAAGCAGGAGAAGCGCCGGGAATCCACCGGCGCCGCCCCTGTGATCCTGGGCGTTGGAGTGCCGGCTTCCGAGCTCTGAGCCGGGCGGCAGAGCCGCGCCGGACCCTGCGTTGAGAGGAGGCGGGCATCCCTAATGGGGATGCCCGCCTTTTTCTGTACCCCCTCCAGCGCCGCGGGGTGGTGGGAGCGCGCAGCGGCGCCGAAAATGCTATAAAGTAGACCAAGAGCAGTGACGTCCGAAAAGGCGGCGCTTCCGAAAACCCCAGCATTTGCGGGTTGTCGGTTGCGTAGCGTAACCTTGAACTTCGGTGCGAACGCCTTCTAACCGTTTATCGGAAAACAGGGCGTGACTGCATGGCGCAAGGCGGGCATATATTCAGCCCAGCCGGATGCGCATCCAAGTATTAAACGTCGAGAGAAGTGAGTTCCCAAGTGGTGTACGCGATTGTCCGCGCTGGCGGCCGCCAAGAAAAGGTTTCCGTCGGAGACCTCGTAACCCTGGACCGCGTCCCCGGTGGAGCCGGCAGCACCTTTGAGCTGCCTGCCCTGCTTTTGGTTGATGGCGACCAGGTCACCTCTTCCGCACAGGACCTGGCTAAGGTCACCGTGACGGCAGAGATCGTTGAGAATTTTCGGGGTCCGAAGATTGTCATCCAGAAATTCAAGAACAAGACCGGCTACAAGAAGCGCCAGGGCTACCGCTCCTCGCTGACCAAGGTCAAGGTTACGTCCATCAACTCCTGATTCTCGTGCCGGCCCCACCAGGGGCCGGGAACGCGGGAAGCATCCCGCCCCTGAGTTTCATAATCAGTTAGCAAAGGCAGGCAGTAGAAAATGGCACATAAGAAAGGTGCGAGTTCCACTCGCAACGGTCGCGACTCCAACGCCCAGTACCTCGGCGTAAAGCGTTTCGGCGGCCAGGTTGTCAAGGCAGGCGAAATCATCGTCCGCCAGCGTGGCACCCACTTCCACCCGGGCGAGGGCGTTGGCCGCGGAGGCGACGACACCCTGTTCGCACTCGAAGCCGGTGCAGTCGAATTCGGCAGCCGTCGCGGCCGCCGCGTCGTGAACATCGTGGCTGCTGCAGTAGCCGAGTAGTCACCGCATTTTAGCTTTTCCGACGGGGCGGGCCTTGATGGCCCGCCCCGTCGTCTTTTAAGCCGAGTAGAATTGGCATGATCAAAAAATTCCTTGAAGGAGAACCATGGCCAGCTTTGTAGACCGCGTAGTACTGCATGTTTCAGGCGGTACAGGCGGCCATGGTTGCGTGTCCGTAAAGCGTGAAAAGTTCAAGCCCCTGGGCGGGCCCGACGGCGGCAACGGCGGCGACGGCGGCGACGTCATCCTGCGGGTTGACTCGTCCGCCACCACCCTGCTCGATTACCACCACGTTCCGCACCGCCATGCCACCAACGGCGGCAACGGCATGGGCGACTGGCGCAACGGCAAGACCGGCGAAACGCTGATCCTCCCCGTTCCGGATGGCACCGTCGTCAAGAACAAGGACGGCGAGGTCCTGGCTGACCTCGTGGGCGAAGGCAGCGAATACATCGCCGCCGCCGGCGGACAGGGCGGCCTGGGTAACTCCTCGCTGTCCTCACAGAAGCGCAAGGCCCCCGGCTTTGCCCTGCTGGGCGTACCCGGAGACGAGCGGGACATTGTCCTGGAGCTCAAGTCCATCGCCGACATCGCCCTGGTGGGCTTCCCGTCCGCCGGCAAGTCCTCGCTGATCGCTGCGATGTCAGCTGCCCGGCCAAAGATCGCCGACTACCCCTTCACCACCCTGATCCCGAACCTGGGCGTGGTGGAAGCCGGCGACGTCCGCTTCACTGTTGCCGACGTGCCGGGCCTCATCGAAGGTGCCTCCGAAGGCAAGGGCCTGGGCCACAACTTCCTGCGCCACGTGGAGCGCTGCGCCGCCCTGGTGCACGTGCTGGACTGCGCCGCCCTCGAGACGGACCGCGATCCGCTCGGCGACTTGGACATCATCGAAAAAGAGCTCGACAAGTACGCGGTGGACATGAGCTTCGCCGGCAGCGACGGCGACGTCGTTCCGCTGAACCAGCGTCCGCGCCTGGTGGCACTGAACAAGGTGGACGTCCCCGACGGCCGCGACATGGCCGAATTTGTCCGTCCCGAACTGGAGAAGCGCGGCTACCGCGTCTTCGAAGTGTCCGCATCCAGCCACGAGGGCCTTAAGGCCCTGGGCTACGCCATGGCCGAGATCGTCCGTGACGCCCGCACTGCCGTGAAAACCGCACCGCCGCGGGTCAAGACACCCACGCTGCGCGTGCGTAACGCCGACCACAAGGGCGGCTTCACCATCCGCAAGGAAGAGCGCAACCTTGAGCCGCTGTTCCGGGTTCTCGGCGACAAGCCGGTGCGCTGGGTTGCCCAGACCGACTTCACCAACGACGAAGCAGTGGGCTACCTGGCTGACCGCCTGGCCAAGCTCGGCATTGAAGACAAGCTCTTCAAGGCCGGTGCCCACGCCGGTGACGCCGTGGTGATCGGCGAGGGCGACGGCGTCGTCTTCGACTGGGAGCCGACGATGATCGGCGGCGCCGAACTGCTGGCCGCTTCACCGCGCGGTTCGGACATCCGGATCGAGGAGTTCTCCCGGCCCACCCGTGAGGAAAAGCGCGAGGACCACCAGAAGCGCCGCGACGCCCGTGCAGCAGCCCGCGCAGAGCTGGAGTCGGAGCGCAAGGCCGGCATCTGGACTGAATCGGTGAACTATAAGCACTCCAAGCCCGTGGAGCCCAAAGAAGGCGAATAACCGCTTCACACAAGCGGCACCGGCGCGGGGATACGCATAGGGTGGTGGGGATATGACTGACAACACAGCATCCTCCACCCCTGTCCCCGCGCCCAAGCGGGCGCTTCGCTCCCGTTCCGGGCTGGCGAGGGCGCGGCGCATTGTGGTCAAGGTCGGCTCGTCCTCCCTGACCTCGGTTGCCGGTGGCATTTCCGATGAGGCGCTGACCCGCCTCGCCGATGTCCTCGCCGCACGCCGCGCCCAGGGCACCGAGATCATCCTGGTGTCC
Source organism: Arthrobacter jiangjiafuii (assembly GCF_018622995.1). Lineage (NCBI taxonomy): Bacteria > Bacillati > Actinomycetota > Actinomycetes > Micrococcales > Micrococcaceae > Arthrobacter > Arthrobacter jiangjiafuii. The sequence goes on along the minus strand of NZ_CP076022.1, from coordinate 2,276,917 downwards.
TCGGGCGCAATCTCCGCCGGCCTGGCACCGCTGGGGCTGGCCAAGCGCCCCACCCAGCTCTCCTCCCAGCAGGCCGCCGCCTCCGTCGGCCAGGGCCTGCTGATGGCGCGGTATACCGCAGCTTTTGGAAAACACGGCGTCACCGTCAGCCAGGTCCTGCTCACCGTCGAGGACCTGATGCGGCGGACCACCCACGCCAACGCCCACCGTGCCATGGAACGGCTGCTGAACTTCGGCGTCGTACCCATTGTCAACGAGAACGACACGGTGGCCAGCCATGAAATCCGTTTCGGCGACAATGACCGCCTTGCAGCACTCGTGGCACACCTGGTCAAGGCCGATGCGCTGATCCTGCTCTCCGATGTTGACGCGCTCTACGACGGTCCGCCCGCCGCCGGCGCGGTCCGGATTCCGGAAGTCACCGGTATGGCGGACCTCGAAGACGTCCGCATCGGCAAGGTCGGCAAGGCCGGAGTGGGCACCGGCGGCATGGCCACCAAGGTCGAAGCCGCCACCATCGCCGCCCAGTCCGGCATTCCCGCCCTGGTTACCTCCACCGCCAATGCCGCTGCCGCGCTGGCCGGTGAGGACGTGGGCACCTGGTTTACCGGCCGCGGCCGCCGCCAGCCGGTGCGGCTGCTCTGGCTGGCCCACGTGGCCCGCATCCAGGGCACGCTGGTGCTCGACGACGGCGCCGCCAAGGCTGTGGGGGACCGCCGGCGGTCGCTGCTGGCTGCAGGCATCGTGTCCGTGGACGGGCATTTTGAGCCCGGGGACCCGGTGGCCCTGACCGACCTGTCCGGGACTGTTATTGCCCATGGGCTGACCAACTACGGTTCCGATGAGCTGCCGCAGATGCTCGGCCGCTCAACCCGTGAACTCTCCAAGGAACTCGGCCGGAGCTACGAACGCGCCGTGGTGCACGTGAATGATCTCGTGATCCTCCAGGACCACGGCCAGGGCGCCTCCACCGGCGCCGATGCGCCGGCAGGATCCGTTGAAACCCCCAAGACCGTCAATACACTGGGAGCATGAGCGCCGTGAACACATCCACCGACACCGCCGGCACCGAGACGTCCGGCACTGCCACCGAACTATCCGCCGAAGCCACGGCCGAGGACACCGTGGAAACCGGTGTCCATGCCGCAGCGGACCGGGCACGGACAGCCTCCCGGCGCCTGGCCCGCGCCACCCGGGCCTGGAAGGATCGGGGCCTGCTGGAAATCGGCAGTAACATTGTCGCCAAGCGGGACCTGGTCCTGGCTGCCAACGCCAAGGACGTCGCCGCCGGCCGGGACAAGGGAACCTCGCCGGCACTGCTGGACCGGCTCACCCTGACGCCGGAGAGGATCGACGCCCTCGCCGCTGCCCTTTCGATGCTTGCCGGCCTGCCGGATCCGGTGGGATCGGTAGCCCGCGGGCAGACACTGCCCAACGGCCTGCGCCTGCGCCAGGTGCACGTGCCCATGGGCGTGGTGGCAGCGATTTACGAAGCCCGCCCCAACGTGACCGTCGATATAGCCGGCCTGGCGCTGAAGAGCGGCAACGCAGTGCTGCTGCGCGGCGGCAGCGCCGCAGAGAACACCAATGCCGTCCTGGTGGACATCATCCGCGATTCCCTCGATGCCGTAGGCCTTCCCGCCGACGCCGTGCAGAGCGTTGACTCCTACGGCCGCGCCGGAGCCAACGTGCTGATGAAGGCACGCGGGAAAGTCGATGTCCTCATTCCGCGCGGCGGCAGGGACCTGATCCAGACCGTGGTGGCCAACGCCGCCGTGCCGGTGATTGAAACCGGAGAGGGCAACGTCCACATCTACCTTGACTCCAGCGCACCGGCGGAGATGGCCGTGGATATCCTGCTCAACGCCAAAACCCAGCGCCCCAGCGTCTGCAACACCGTGGAAACCCTGCTTGTGCACCGTGACGCCGCGGCAACCGGCGACGTCCTCGCGGCGCTGGCCGCGGCAGGGGTCCGCCTGCACGCCGACGAGCGCGTGCGCGCCGTCCTTCCTGCAGGTGTGGAGGCGCAGGCCGCCGGCGACGAGGACTGGGGCAGGGAGTACATGGACCTGGACCTGGCCGTGGCCATGGTCGATGACCTGGATGCAGCGCTGGCGCACATCCGCAAATGGACCACCGGACACACCGAAGCGATTATCACCAACGACCTGGCCAACGCCGAGCGGTTCATCGCGGAGATCGATTCGGCGGCCGTGATCGTGAACGCCTCCACCCGGTTCACCGACGGCGGCGAGCTGGGCCTGGGCGCAGAGGTGGGGATTTCAACCCAGAAGATGCATGCCCGCGGACCGATGGGGCTGCGGGAGCTAACCACCACCAAATGGATTGTCCAAGGCGACGGGCAGATCCGCGTCTGATCCCGACCCCGCCCGTGTCCCGCTGCGGCGGGCCGGATTCTCCGGCTCACCGCGGGTGCGGGTGCGGGCCGCCTGCGCTTACGCGTAGACTTGAAGGAAACCACTACTCTGCCAGCTGCGGCCGGCGGTGTATTTACTCAAGCTCTCTAGGGGAGATCCATGCTGATCCAGCTTTCCAGCGCTGTACTTGCTGCCAGTGAAGTGGCCGAAGAACACGTATCCATTCCGATGTCGCCGATCATGTACGGCGTCATCATCATGGGCGCCCTGCTGGTCTTGATGTTCGCCACCATCTCCTTCACGAGCCTGGGACACCGCCACGAGGCCACCCCCGAGCACATTGACCCGCAGCGCCAGTTCCCGAACAAGCACGACCACGGCCAGGGCATCGAGGGCTGATTCCTCCGTGGAATCAGTGGGTACCTTCCTGTCCATGGGGCAGCCAAGGCAGAACGACGACGGCCGCCGCCTGAGGCTGGGCGTGATGGGTGGAACGTTCGACCCCATCCACCACGGCCACCTTGTTGCGGCCAGTGAAGTGGCCTCGGTGTTCGACCTCGACGAAGTGGTCTTTGTCCCCACCGGGGAGCCGTGGCACAAATCGGCCCAGGAAGTCAGCCCGGCCGAGCACCGGTACCTGATGACCGTGATCGCGACAGCGTCGAACCCCCGGTTCACGGTCAGCCGCGTCGATATTGACCGGCCCGGACCCACCTACACCATTGACACCCTGCGCGACCTGCGCGAAGAACGCCCGGAAGCGGAACTGTTCTTCATTACCGGCGCGGACGCCATGGCGCAGATCCTGTCCTGGAAGGACATCCAGGAGCTGTGGTCGCTGGCGCATTTTGTCGGAGTGACCAGGCCGGGGCACGTGCTGGAAAACATGGGACGGGACGACGTCAGTCTCCTGGAGGTTCCGGCCATGGCCATTTCCTCCACAGACTGCCGGGAGCGGGTGGCCGACGGAGACCCCGTCTGGTACCTCGTGCCCGACGGCGTTGTTCAGTACATCGCCAAACACGGGCTGTATGCGGACGCTGAACGAAGCGCCCAGAAGCCCGCAGCCACCACAGAGCCAGTAGCTTAACAAACACCAACCGGATGGGTAGGAAATGACAAACGGTCCAGAGTCCGCAGACGCACCGCGGCGCAGCCGCCGCGCGGCTGACGTACCGGTGGACGCCGCTGCCGGGCCCCGCGAGAGGGAGTCCCAGCAGCGGGCCAGGGACCGTGAGGCCCTGCGTGCGTACAAGGCCCTGGCGGACAAGCAGTCCCGCCTTGATGAATCCGCCACCCCGCCCACCCGCCGCCAGCTGAGGCTGGCACAGCAGCAGCAGCGTGCGGCAGCTGCCGGAGGCGGCTCCCCGGCCGCTGCATCTTCCGCTCCCGCCCAGGACACTCCCGCCCAGGACAAGCCCGTCCGCGAAAGCTCCGCAGCGGCAAGGCCCGCCGCCGGGGCCAAGCCGGCAGCAGCGGCGAAGCCGGCAACCGCGGAGGCGCCTTCGCGTCGCGCCTCGGCCAACGCCGGTTCATCGCCGGCGTCAGCCCCGGCCGCCCCGTCCACTCCCGCCAACCGCCCCGGCGACCATGCTGCGGGGGAGGGCAGCCGGCGGGAGCGCCGTCGTCGTGCCCTGCAGGAAGAGCCGGCCCCGCGCAGCACTCCTGCAGCGGAGCGGTCGCCTGAGGCGAAAACCCCGGCAACCCCGGCCCCGCCCGCAGCGCCGCCCGCACCGGCTGCAGATGCCAATGCCGACGTCGCCGGAATGACGGTGGAGCAGGCGCTGTTGGCCCGCGAGGCACTGCAGGCCCAGGCCCGCAACCAGGTTGCCGCCATGGAAGCCGTAGCGGACGCGGATCCGCACGCGGTTGACCTTGAGCTGCTGGCCCAGCAGAAGGCCCTCGCCGAACGTGCCGCCGTCCTGAACCGCCGGACGCAGAACATCCAGCGCCTTTCGCAGGAAAACGAGCAGCGCAAGCCCTCGTCCAACGACCCCACCACCGCACACAACCTGGCGATGGTGACACCGCTGGAATTCGTGCGGGTGCCCGGCGTGGACCGCCCGATGATGAAGCGGCCGCCCACCTCGCACGTTCCGATTGTCACCTCGAACACTCCGAAGCAGCGGCAGCAGGGTGTTCCCGCGGCTCCGCAGGGCTCGCCCCGCGGTGCCGACAAACGCTTCGAACTCCGCAGGCCCTCCGGTGCCGGCGACGTGCGGCACTCGCGCATCCTGGCCCGGGCCGACGCCCTGGTCAATGCGCCCCTGGATCCTGCCGAGGGCGCCAAGCCCATCGGTGCACGAAGCGCTTTCGGGCTTGACCCGTTGGACGTAATGACGGCCGGACTCGGCCGTACCCGGCGACTGCGTTTTGTATCGCTGGGAATTGGTGGCCTGGGCCTGCTGGCCCTGATCATCTCAGTAGTAATGACCATCGGCGGCTTTGGCAGCTGATGTATAACAAGGAGACACTTTGAGCGCCACCGAATCATCCATCAACATTGCACGGGTGGCTGCCCAGGCAGCCTCCGGGAAGCTCGCCAACGACATTGTCGCCATCGACGTCAGCGAACGACTGGCCATCACCGACGTGTTCCTGATCGCCTCGGCATCCAATGAGCGCCAGGTCAACGCCATCGTCGACGGCATTGAGGAAGAGCTGTCCAAGCTGGACCTGAAGCCGGTCCGCCGTGAAGGCCGCAGCGAGGGCCGCTGGGTCCTGCTGGACTACGCCAACGTTGTGGTGCACGTCCAGCACGAGGAAGACCGCGTCTTCTACGCCCTGGAGCGCCTGTGGAAGGACTGCCCGGCCGTGGACCTGCAGCTCGAAGAAGCTGCCCCGGCCGCAGCTGAAGCTGAATAGTACTGCCACTCCGTGACCTCCTCCGCCGCCTGGGATCCCGCCCGTACCGGGAAGACCGTGGTCTTTTGGCGCCATGGACGCACGGAATGGAACCGCGCCGGAAGGTTCCAGGGCCAGCAGGACATCGCCCTTGACCCCTCCGGCGTGCATCAGGCAGTGGCGGCGGCGGCAGTACTGCGCCACCTGCATCCCGACGTGATTGTTTCTTCGGACCTCAGCCGTGCCCTGGCCACCGGCCAGGCGCTGGCTGACGCCACCGGAAAGCCGGTCAGCACCGATCCGCGGCTGCGGGAAACCTATGCCGGATCCTGGGAGGGGCTGTTCTTCGCCGATATCGCCCAGAGGTTCCCGCAGGAGCAGGCCGGCTGGGCGGCCGGCAACGGCGAGGTGCGGGCCGGCGGCGGCGAAAGCCGTGTCGACGTCGGGCGCCGCGTGGCGCAGGCCGTAACGGAAGCCGCTGACGCCATGGCGCCCGGCGGGACCCTGGTGGTGGTCAGCCACGGCGGGGCCATCCGTGCCGGCATCTGCGCCCTGCTGGGACTGCCCACCGAATCATGGACCGTTATCAGCGGCGTATCCAATTCCCACTGGTCCGTCCTGGAAGAACGGGACACGGCGGCCGGGGGATCCCGCTGGAATCTCGCCCAGCATAACGTTGGACTGGCGTCCCTGCCCACCGGTCCCCTGGAGGGGTAATTTCCGGGCCCAGGCAGGATCCGGACCGGCTGAATTTCACCCGTGTAGTTCGATTTTGCACTCGGTTATTTCTGTACTAAAGTAGAGGAGTTGCTTCGGCCCGGGGGATACAAAAACCACTGGTTGGGGCATAGTTGAAACAGTTTATTGGGGCTGTGGCGCAGCTGGTAGCGCACCTGCATGGCATGCAGGGGGTCAGGGGTTCGAATCCCCTCAGCTCCACCAATAAGCTCCTGCGCAGGCAGGGTTTATGTTCATCTTTTCCTGCCGGGGTTTCCCGGAGGCAGTGGTGATGAAGAAATACAACTGAATTGGGGCTGTGGCGCAGCTGGTAGCGCACCTGCATGGCATGCAGGGGGTCAGGGGTTCGAATCCCCTCAGCTCCACCCAATCGTTTCATCAAGAACACCGGTTCCTCAGGGAGCCGGTGTTTTTGTTTGGGCGGGGCAAGGTCTGGGCAAGATGGCGACGCGGCCGGGGCCCGGACCGGGCCCCGGGTTCACGGCACAACCCGCCGCCGGCAACCGGCCCGCCCTAGTCAATGACGCAGGGTCTGCACCAGAATGCTGGGATGGCTGAACTGCTCCGTCCCCGCCGTACGGCCGTGATCCACTTGCCCTGCCATACGTCCGCCGGCTGACGTGGAAAAGACCTCCGCGGCGCTTCTGCTGGTTTTCACGGGGTTGGCCCTGCTGTGGGCCAATCTCCCGTTTTCCGCGACCTACGGGGAATTCTGGGACACCAGCATCGATCTTCAGGTGGCCGGTTGGGAACTGGAGATGACGTTCCACGACTTCGTCAACGATGCGCTGATGGCTTTCTTCTTTTTCACCGTAGGGCTGGAGGTGAAGCGGGAGTTCACCGTGGGGGAGTTGACGGACCGCTCCCGTGCCGTGGTGCCGGTGGCAGCCGCGCTGGCCGGGCTCCTGGTGCCGGCAGCCATTTTCCTGCTGCTGAATCCCTCCGGAGAGAACGCCGCAGTGTGGGGAGCGGTGATCTCCACGGACACGGCGTTCCTCGTGGGGGCGCTGGCTGTTGCCGGGCCCAGGTTTCCCGGCCGGCTCCGGGTGTTCCTGCTGACCCTGGCCGTGGTGGATGACATTGGTGCGCTGGCTGCCATCGCGGTGTTCTACACCGCAACCCTTGAGCTGCTGCCCCTGCTGGCGGCGATAGTGCTGCTGGTACTGGTGGCGCTGGTGCGTTTCCTGCCGACCGGGCGCGGGCCGGCCTATGCGGTCCTCAGCGTCCTGGCCTGGGGCGCCACATACGCGTCCGGCGTGCACGCCACCCTGGCCGGGGTGGCGATTGCCCTGATGATTCCGGTGTTCACGCCGCGCCGCCCCCATGTGGAACGCACCGAGGAACTGGCGCGCGCCTTCCGGCAGTCACCGACTCCGGAGTACGCGGCCGCGACAGCGCGAAGCCTGAAGGAGTCCATTTCCGTCAACGAACGGCTCCAGGGCACCTACGCGCCCTACGTTTCCTTCCTGGTGTTGCCGCTGTTTGCCCTGGCCAACGCCGGTGTGCGCCTGGACGGACCGACCCTGGCTGCCGCGGCCCAGTCCCGCTTGACCTGGGGGATAGTCGCAGCGCTGGTGATCGGGAAAACGGTCGGCATCACCGGCGCTACGGCACTGATGCGGATCACAGGAGCCGGAGCGCTGGCACCGGGCCTGACCCTGGCCCGGATCGGAGGGGGAGCGGCGCTCTGCGGCATCGGGTTCACCATATCGCTGTTCATCGTCGACCTTGCCGCGGAGGATGAACTGCTGCAGGCCGAAGCAAGGGTGGGGGTCCTCGGGGCTTCCGCCACCGCGTTCGCGCTGGGGTGGGCCTGGTTCCGGGTGGTGGACCGGGTGCAGCCACCGTCCATGGTGGGACGCCTTTTGGTGCGGGACTTCGACCCGGCGCGTGACCACTTCCGCGGCAATCCGCAGGCGCCGCTGCAGCTGGTGGAGTACGGGGACTTCGAGTGTCCTTTTTGTTCCCGGGCCACCGGTTCCATTGACGAACTGCTGGAGTACTTCGGCCCCCGCCTGGTCTATGTCTGGCGCCACCTGCCGCTGACCCGCGTCCACCCACACGCCCAGGAAGCGGCCCGTGCCAGCGAGGCAGCTGACCGGCAGGGGGCGTTCAGGGAGTATGGGCGGCTGCTGTTCAGGCACCAGGACCACTTGGAAACCGATGACCTGATTACCTACGCGGAGGAGCTGGGACTGGATGTGGACCGGTTTCGGGATGACCTGCAGTCCGGAGCCGTTGCCAACCGGGTGGCCGATGACGCCCTGGACGCGGAGTTTATGGACCTTTCCTCCACCCCTACGTTTTTCGTCGGGTCCAAGCGGCACCTTGGACCGTATGACGCGCCGGCGCTTATCCGTGCGCTGGAAGGGCGGCCGGGCGGCGCCAGTGTGCGGCGCGGGCCCTGAGCCCGCCGCGGAGGACGCCGGCGACAATGAGGCCCTGCCCGGCGCAGTAGGTCAGCATCACGAGCGGATTGGTCCAGTCGGGCATCGCATCGGGCATGAAGATCCGCAGGGCCAGGATCGTGTCGGAAGCAAGGAACAGCAATCCGCCGGCCGCCACCATCCGGCTGCAGCGCGCCGCCGTTGCAGCGGTTCCGGCGAGCACAATGCCGTACGCGGCCACGGCAGCCGTCAAACCCCCGAGGGTCGGCCAGAGCACCAGCAGCATGAGTGCCCACCACGCCACAAAGACCAGGGCCCACCGCGGGAACGGGCGCAATGCCGCGTACCTGGCCAGCAGCCAGATGTAGCAGATATGGGCCAGGCCAAACGCGCCGAGCATCACCGGCAGCTCCGGCGCAAAGGGGAAGAAGGTCCCTGCACCGTCACCCAGCCAGGAAAACAGCAGTGCCCCGAGCAGCAGCACGGCCGGCAGCCGCCGGGCATAACCGCGGCCGCCCCAGGCGGCCGCCACGGCGAGCAGTGGCATCAGGGCCAGCTTGGTCGGTTCTGCGATCTCCGGGGCGCCGACGGCGCGTGCGCCGATGTGGACCGCTGACACCGCGGCGAACGGAAGGAAGCCCCACCACCAGGAGCTGGGGAGATGTGCGGTTTCGGCGGGGGCAGGCTCGGTGGTCACGGTTTTCCTTCGGGTCGGGGCAACTAGGGCCCATCCTACGATGTGCGGCAGGATTTCCCGTGACGCCCGTCACTGCTGCGGCCATCACCCTTAGGGGCCCAGGACACGGTCCAGATAGTCGTTGCTGAAGGACCGCCCCGGGTCCAACTCATTCCTCAGCTCCAGAAAGTCCCCAAAGCGCGGATACAAACGGGCCAGGGCAGCGGCGTCGAGGGAGTGCAGCTTCCCCCAGTGCGGGCGGCCGCCGTGGGCGAGCATGATCTCCTCGACCGCGTCGAAATACTCGGCCGGATCCTCCCGGTAATACCGGTGCACGGCAATATAGGCCGTGTCCCGGCCATAGGCAGTGGAGAGCCACCTGTTATCGGCGGCAGCCCAGCGGACCTCCACCGGAAACGATATCCGCCACCCCCGCTCCCGGATCAGCCGGCGGAGGGCATCGAAGGCTGCGGGCAGCCGCTCTGCCGGAAGGCCGTATTCCATTTCCCGGAAACGCACGGTGCGGCGCTGCGTAAAGACCCGGTGGGAGTGGTCGGTGTAGTCCTTTCCGCCCAGCAGCCGGGCCGCGATGCCGTTTACTGCCGGGACGACGCCGGGCATAAGGGTGCCGGCAGCGCAGGTGGCCCGGAACACGGCGTTGGACAGCAGCCGCTCGTCCAGCCACCGTCCGGCCGGCGACAGCGGCGCCAGCGGAGCTGTTCCGGGCAGCCGATGATTGGCCTTGGACGCTGCCTTGTCCGTATGCGGAAACCAGTAGAACTCGAAGTGGTCGGTGGTCCCCACCCGCCCGGGCAGGGATCCGAGCACATCGGAGAGCGGTTCCGAGCGTTCCACCGCATGCAGGGCAAAGGCCGGCACGCACTGCAGGGTCACGTCGGCGATGACGCCCAATGCCCCCAGCCCCAGCGCCGCGGCAGGCAGCCGGGCATCGTCCTCGGCAAGAGTGAGCAGGCCGCCGTCGGGCTGGACAAGAGTCAGGCCCACTACCTGTGTGCAGAGCCCGCCGAACCCGGCGCCGGTGCCGTGTGTCCCCGTGGAGAGAGCCCCGGCCACCGACTGCCGGTCGATGTCGCCGAGATTCGGCATGGCCAGGTTGTAGGCGGCCAGCAGGGGCGGGACACGGTGCAGGCGCGTGCCCGCGAGCAGCCGGACCCGGAGCCGCCCGGGATCGGCCCCGGCAAGGCCCTGCAGCCGGCTGAGGTCCAGCAGTACACCCGGTGCTGCTGCAATTCCGGTAAAGCTGTGCCCGGCACCAACCGCCTTCACCCGCAGGCCCGCGCTGACGGCGCGCTTCACGGCCTGCTGCAGCTCTTCCACGCTGGCCGGCGTTTCCACCCGCTGCGGCAGCACCTGCACCGTACGCGGCCAGTTCTGCCAAGGCCGGCGCCGGGCACTCACAGGAACGCCTTCCCTTCGCCCCGGTAGGTAGGCAGCATGGCGGTCACGGTTCCGCCATCCACAACGGCGAAGGAGTTCACCCGTTCAGCCGGTTCACCGCTTTTGGCGTGCCGGAACCAGACCCGGTCGCCGACGGCCAGCCCGGCAGCAGACCGGCCCGCCAGCGGCGTCTGGACTTCGCCGGCACCCTCGCGCGGCAGCAGCTTGAGTCTCCGGGGCCAGGCAACCTGCGGCACCCGGTTGGCGCCGGGCGGCCCCGAGGCTATCCAGCCGCCGCCAAGGACGGTGGCGATGGCTGGCGCCGGGCGGCGCACCACATCAAGCGCGACGGCGGCCGCCGGGGCGGGGGAGAAGGCGCGGTAGGAGTCGAATAAGTGTCCGGCAAAGAGCCCGGAGCCGGCGGTGATTTCGGTGACCGAGGGATCGGCAGCCGTCGATTCCACCGATCCGGTGCCGCCGCCGTTGACGAACTCCAGGTCGGCCAGCTCCCGCAGTCCGCGGACTATGGTGCCGCGGCGCTGCCGGAGTTCGGCGATCGAGCGGGGCTGCACCCGGCGCATCAGGGCATTCATGGCTGCGGCCCGGGGTGCGGCGTCGCCCACTCCGGCGATCTGACCTTCGTACATCATGAGCCCGACCAGCGTGAATCCCGGACGGGACGCGACGGCGCGGCCCAGCGCGACGGCGTCCGCCGGGGCGTGCAGGGGAGAGCGGCGGGTGCCGATAAAGCCCAGGAGCGGCGACCGCCAGGACGCATCGGCATCGAGGCAGATCCGCACCTCGGGGCGACGTCCCGCCGGAGTGAGGGAGTCGATCAAATCCAGCTGCGCCTCGTCATCTATCATCAGGGTCACCCGGGCGGCCAACCGGTGATCGGCCAACAGCCGCGCAAGAGCTGCGCGGTCTGTGCTCGGATAACCGACGACGACGTCGTCGCAGCGTTCGGCGAGCCACAGCGCCTCGGCCAGGGTGAAGGCAAGGATGCCGCGGAAGCCCGGGAGGGCCAGCAATGCGTTTATGACTCCTCGGACCCGCAGCGATTTGCTGGCGACGCGCAACGGGGTTCCGCCGGCCCGGCGGAGCAGGTCATGCGTGTTCCATCGCAGCGCCTCGAGTCCCAGTACTGCGACCGGGGCGCTCAGGTGGGCAACGGCCCGGCTGAGGTCCGGCCAGTAAGCGGACGGATTCCGCCATGGCTCGTGCCCGGCAGGAACGCTGAGGTCCAGGGTTCCGTGGTCAGCTGTTCCGGTTGGGGATGTCATGGCCGGTCCTTCCTGCTTCTTGTGCTGGTAACCAGTGTGGGACAGGCCCGAAGGCGAGACGGGCCTGCACCGGATACTAGCCGGATTGAGCCCTGCAGCTGAGTTGGCGTGGCGGGCAGTCGTGACAGCCCGGGGGAGCCGGTCACAAGGTTTTGCCAGCTCTTGGGGTTAGGCTGGAGTATCTGCAGAGCAGCAAATGCTCGTTTAGCCGGCTGGGAAGCCGAAGAACCCCCGAGGGCCGCATGAGCACAACTGCACAACCTGCTGCACCGAAGACCCGCACCAACTCCGTCGTCAGCAGCTATTCAGGGCTGCTGAAGGCCGTTCGTGAGGAAGGGCTGCTGAAGCGCCGCCGCTCCTTCTACATCACGACCTTCATTTTCCTCTGCGCCGGCTTGATCGCCGCCGGAACCGGGTTCTTCCTGATCGGTGAGAGCTGGTTCCAGCTGCTGATCGCTGCTGCGCTGGGCGTGCTGCTGACCCAGATGGCGTTCATCGCCCATGAGGCAGCGCACCGCCAGGTGTTTGAGTCCGGCCCCGCGAACGACCGCGCCGGACGCTTCGTGGCCAACGCCGTCGTCGGCATCAGCTACCAGTGGTGGATGAACAAGCACAGCCGGCACCACGCCAACCCCAACACGGTGGGCAAGGATCCGGACATCGACATGGACACCATCTCGTTCCTGCCCGAGCAGGCGGCACGGCAGAAGGGCTTCATGGCCTGGTTTGCCCGCCGACAGGGCTGGCTGTTCTTCCCCCTGCTGACGCTCGAAGGCATCAACCTGCACGCCACTTCGATCAAGCACCTCTTCGCCAACAAGCAGGTCAAGGGACGCATCACCGAACTCTCGATGGTCTTCCTGCGCCTGGGCCTGTACCTGGCCGCCGTGTTCTTCTTCCTCCCGGTGGGCATGGCCTTCGCCTTCATCGGAGTGCAGCTGGCCGTCTTCGGTGTGTACATGGGCGCCTCTTTCGCCCCGAACCACAAGGGCATGCCGATCATTCCCAAGGACTCCAAGGTGGACTTCCTCTCCCGCCAGGTCCTGACTTCGCGCAACATCAAGGGCACCGGCATGAACACCCTGATGGGCGGGCTCAACTACCAGATTGAGCACCACCTGTTCCCGAACATGCCCCGGCCGCACCTGGCCCGCGCATCCGAGATCGTCAAGGCCTACTGCGCCGATCACAAGATCCCCTACACGGAGACCACGCTGACGCAGTCCTACGGCATTGTCGTCCGGTACCTGAACGAGGTAGGCCTGGCGGCCCGCGACCCGTTTGATTGCCCGATGACCGCAGAGCGCCGCCGCTAGGCCAGCCCGGCAGCTTGAAAGCCGGCAGCAACCGTCCCGCACGGTTGCTGCCGGCTTTTTGCTGCCCGGGGCGGGCAGGGGAAGCACCCGGCACCTGAGAACTGCGGATCTGACAGACTGGAGTTATGTCGCTGACACCTTCCCAGACACCGCCCGTCCAGAGTCCGCCAACCGAAACGACCACACCGTCGGTCAAGGAGCAGGCCAGCCACCTCGGCATGCGGCTGGAGGACGTGTTCCACAGCTTCCGCTCGGCCCGCGCCCGCAAGCATGGACAGGTCCAAACCGTGCTGCCCTTCACCGGGTACGGCACCACCGAATGGGTCCGCGTCCTGGGCCGGGTGATCCTGGCCAAACCGGGCTACGCCTCCACGGCAGAGGATTCCGCCGGCGCCAAGGCCATCCGCGACGGCATCCGCGGCTGGCGCAACTTCATGAGCCCGCCGATCAACAAGGCAGCCGTGACCGTGGAGATCGGCGATGAGAGCTATCCGGTGACCGCCGACCGCGGCGGCGTGATCGACGTCGTCATTCCCGTGAAGCTTGCCCCGGGCTGGACCACTGTCACCCTGCGTTCGGAGGACTCCGAGGCAGCCGAGGCGCCCGTCTACATTGTTGACCCGCAGGCCAGCGTGGGTGTGGTCTCGGATATTGACGACACGGTGATGGTGACGGCCCTGCCGCGTCCGTTCCTGGCCGCCTGGAACACCTTCGTGCTGGATGAGCACGCCCGCACGCCCACGCCCGGCATGGCCGTGATGATGGACCGCCTGGCCCGGGAGAATCCGGGCAGCCCCGTGCTGTACCTGTCCACCGGTGCCTGGAACGTGGCAGCAACCCTGACCCGTTTCATCACCCGCAACCTGTATCCTGCCGGGCCGCTGCTGCTGACCGACTGGGGGCCCACCCGGGACCGCTGGTTCCGCAGCGGGCCCGAGCACAAGAAGACCCAGCTCGAGCGCCTGGCCAAGGAATTCCCGCACATCAAGTGGCTGCTGATCGGCGATAACGGACAACATGACGAGGCCATCTACGCGGCCTTCGCGCAGCAGTACCCGGACAGCGTCCGGGCCATTGCCATCCGGCAGCTTTCTGCCAGCGAGGCCGTCCTGGCCGGCGGGCGGTCCGCTTCGCGGGCGGGCGAGACGCCGTCGGACATTCCCTGGATCTACGCGCCCGACGGTGCCGGCATGGCCCGGCAGCTGACGGACCTGGGGCTGCTGCCCGACGCCGGGTAGCGGCTGTTGCGGCCGGCCGGCCGGCGGCTTCTGCCGCCGGTTACGGCTGGTCTTCTTCGGTCCGCACGGTCCGCAGGATCCGGCGCATGCTCATGGCCAGCGACGCGGTGACGTCCACCGGGCTGTCCGGGGAGGCCGACGAGTTCATGTCGATCTGGAGGCGCCGGACCGCGTCGCGGGCCTGGGTGTATTCCTCGGTATCGGCATCCCACGCTTCCACCGCTTCCCCGGTTGCGGTCATGGCCTCGGAAAGCTGTTCGGTAAACTCGTCCGGAACCGGCATATCCTCCGGATAGGTCCAGATGGCGGTGGCGAGGACCTCGGTCATGTCCTCCACATACAGTGTCACCCGTTCCATCGCCCGCAGGGCCCGGTAGTCGGCGTCGAGGTCGCGCTGGTGCCGGTGCCTGCGGAGGTTGCCGCGGCGGCTGGTGTCCGCCAGCTGGACAGATTCCCGGACCTCGCGGCTGAACGCCATGAGCTCGGTCCGTCGCTTGGACCAGTCTTCATGCTCGGGCGGCCAGGTTTCGGAGATGGCGGTGCCCATCTCCTTTAGCTGCCGGGCAAGGGAGAGCCGCAGCGACGCCAGGCCGTCCACTGCGCCGGTGAGGTGCAGGGGAGGAAAGATGGTGGCGTTGACGCCCAGTCCCACGCCCACGCCCACCAGCATCTGCACGGCATAGCCGATGGAGTAGCCGTCGGGGTCGTCGCCGCCCATCACCAGGACAAAGAGGGCCGCCATGGGCAGGTACTCCCGCCCTGCACCAAGCCGGGAAATGCCGGCAAGCAGTACGCCCACCCCAACGACCAGCGCAATGGTCCACACCGACGGACCGCCGAACAGCAGGACCAGCAGGGCCAGGGCCATCCCCGTCACCAGTCCGATCAGGGTCTGGATCCCGACCTTCGCCGAGCCGGAAACCGTCGGATACATGCTGATCAGGGCGCCGAGCGGAGCGTAATACGGATACTGCGCGGCCACGCCGGGCACCAGCGGAGCCAGCGTCCAGGCAATACCGACGGCGAGGGCGGCCTTAACGGCGAGCTGGAGGCGTGTGTAGCGGAGCATGTCCTTGAACTGGCCCCTCACGGAGGCGAGCCCGGGCGCCTGCAACAGCTTTCCCGTTCGGCGAAAGAGGTTTCCGGTAGTAGGCATCACCCCAGTATTACCCGCGCCTGCGGCGAGCCGCGATTCGGGTCGTCCCCGTCACAGCGCTCCCGGTTGCTTGCGGCGCTAGGTGCCGGCTCCTGCCCGCGGGGCAATGCTCTGCGTCCGCAGCACCTCGGCCAGCTGGTCAAGGAACAGGCGGACCTGCGGGTTTTCGCGCTCGTTGATGATCAGGGCGAAGATGCTGCGCGCCAGCCGGATTTCGGGCACGTCCAGGACCACCACGCCGTCGTGCCGGTTCAGCATTGCCAGTTCAGGAACCAGCGCCGCACCGAGCCCCGCCGCTGCCATCTCCAGCGACGCGTTGAAGTCATCGCAGTAGGCAGCGACCCGGGGATGCAGATTGCAGCCCGCGAACAGCCGCTCGATGACCAGGGCATCGGGGGTGCCGGGGTGGTGCATGATCCAGGGCATGTCGGACAGCTGCTCGGCCGACACCTGCGAGCCCTCGCGGATGCCCCAGGAGCGGGGGAGGACCACGCGGAAATCGTCGTCGCCCAGCCACTGGCGGCTGATGGTCGAGGGCCAGGCGAGCCCTCCTTGTCCCACCAGGTAGATGAGGGCGACATCTAGCTCCCCGCCGGTTCGCAGGCCCTGGATGGTTTGCCCCGGCTCCGCGACGTGGATCTTCAGGTTGATGCCCAGGTCCTGCCAGCCGGGGGAGCCGACCAGCCGGGGGAGGGCAAAGGTGGCCAGGCTGGGAAAGATGCCCAGGCGCAGTTCATGGCTGGTGCCGGCCTCGACCCGGGCCGAGGCGGCCATCAGCGCATCCATGTCGGTGAGCACCTTGGCTGCGTGGCGGGCCATGACGACGGCGGCCTCCGTGGGTACCGCAGTCCTGGCGGAGCGTTCGAACAGGTGGGTTCCGGTGGCCCGTTCCAGGGCGGACATCTGCTGTGAGACGGCCGAGGCGGTGTAGCCCAGCCGCAGGGCGGCCGCGGCGAAGGAACCCACCCGGATGACCTCCAGCAGGGTTTTCAGGTGTATCGGGTTTACCACTGGTGCCGCCTTCCGTGCCCCGGGGAGCCGGGCTTGTGACGCGCTTTCCCGCCGTCGACCACTTTATCCGGTCGGCGGCAGGATCCGGCCGTGGGCGGGCAGGGGCATCGCCCGACACCGGGTGCGGGCCACGACACGCCCGCAAATCACGACACGCAACTGAAATTGTGGCCTTGCCGACGTCCGGAGCCTGTGCGTTCGTTCTGCACAGGCTGTGGAGAACCCGGAGCGGACCAGCGGAAATCCACGGAATTTTTCACCCGCCCCTGTGCATTAACTGTGGACGACGCACCCGGCTAATGACATACTTGTAATACATCATCTTGGGGTCCCCTCTGCAGCTGCGTACTAGATGTAGTGTCTGGCTGTAGTATCAATGGACAGACTTCAAGCATCACAAGGGGAGACCAACCATGACCGTTACGGTTTACACCAAACCCTCCTGCGTTCAGTGCAACGCTACTTACCGGGCGTTGGACAAGAAGGGCATCACGTACCAGATCGTGGACATGTCCCAGGATGCCGAGGCCCTGGAACGGGTCCGCGCGCTGGGTTACATGCAGGCCCCCGTCGTCATCACCGAGCAGGATTCCTGGTCCGGCTTCCGTCCGGACAAGATCGACGAGCTCGCCCTGGCATCGGTATCCTCGGTCGCCTGATTCGGCTTCCGCACACCGCACCACACCGCACCACCTTGCACCGTCAGGAGCACAGCAACCATGGCACTGGGGATAGCAGACCGCACCGGAACTGATCCGGTTCCGGGATCCGCAGCTGAAGCCCAGCCCGTCACCGACGCGCCCCTGATCTTCTTTACATCGGCATCGGGCTACACCGGCCGCTTCGCCGAAAAGCTGGACACTGCCGCAGGAAGAATCCCGCTGCACACGTCCGCCCCCACGCTCCTGGCCCAACGCCCGTACGTCCTGCTGCTGCCGACCTACGGCGGCACCGCCGCACAGCCGGGGGCGGCAGCCGCAGGGGCAGTACCCAAGCAGGTCATCAAGTTCCTGAACGACGAGCACAACCGCTCCCTGATCCGGGGAGTGATCGGCGCGGGCAACACCAACTTCGGGGAATCCTATTGCCTCGCGGCAGACATCGTCGCCGCGAAGTGCAAGGTCCCCGTGCTGTACAGATTTGAACTCATGGGCACGTCCGAAGACGTCGCCAAAGTTAACGAAGGATTGGAAGAGTTTTGGACGCATCAGTCGCAGAAGCCGGCATGACGGACTCCAAGGAGCTGCCGGAGGCATACAAGGACCTCGGCTACCACGAGCTCAACGCCATGCTGAACCTGTACGGCAAGAACGGCGAGATCCAGTTCGACGCCGACCGCGCTGCTGCGCGCCAGTACTTCCTCCAGCACGTGAACAACAACACCGTGTTCTTCCACGACCTGGAAGAAAAGCTGGAATACCTCGTGAAGAACGAGTACTACGAGAGCGAAACGCTCGACCAGTACTCCATGGACTTCATCCGCGAGCTCTACCAGCGCGCGTACAAGAAGAAGTTCCGCTTTGAGACCTTCCTGGGTGCGTTCAAGTTCTACACCTCGTACACGCTGAAGACCTTCGACGGCAAGCGGTACCTGGAGCGCTACGAAGACCGTGTCTGCATGGTTGCCCTGCACCTGGCCCGCGGCGACGAGAAGCTGGCCATGCAGATGGTTGACGAAATCATCGGCGGCCGTTTCCAGCCCGCCACCCCCACGTTCCTGAACGCCGGCAAGGCCCAGCGCGGAGAGCTCGTTTCCTGCTTCCTGCTGCGCATCGAAGACAACATGGAGTCGATCGGCCGTTCCATCAACTCCGCCCTGCAGCTGTCCAAGCGCGGCGGCGGCGTCGCCTTTGCGCTGACGAACATCCGCGAGGTCGGTGCCCCGATCAAGCAGATCGAGAACCAGTCCTCCGGCGTCATCCCCGTGATGAAGCTCCTTGAGGATTCCTTCTCCTACGCCAACCAGCTCGGTGCCCGCCAGGGTGCCGGTGCCGTGTACCTGCACGCCCACCACCCGGACATCAACCGGTTCCTCGACACCAAGCGGGAAAACGCCGACGAGAAGATCCGCATCAAGACCCTCTCCCTCGGCGTCGTCGTTCCGGACATCACCTTTGAACTGGCCAAGCGCGACGAGGACATGTACCTGTTCTCCCCGTACGACGTCGAAAAGGTCTACGGCATGCCGTTCTCCGACATCTCGGTCACCGAGAAGTACTACGAGATGGTTGACGACGCACGGATCAAGAAGACCAAGATCAAGGCCCGCGAGTTCTTCCAGACCCTCGCCGAGATCCAGTTCGAGTCCGGCTACCCGTACATCATGTTTGAAGACACGGTGAACCGGGAAAACCCGATCGACGGCAAGATCATCATGTCCAACCTGTGCTCCGAGATCCTCCAGGTCTCCGAACCCACCACGTACAACGATGACCTCTCCTACGCCGAGACCGGCAAGGACATCTCCTGCAACCTGGGTTCGCTGAACATCGCCAAGACGATGGATTCCCCGGACTTCGGCCAGACCATTGAGACCTCGATCCGTGCGCTGACCGCTGTCTCGGACATGAGCCACATTGGCTCGGTGCCGTCCATCGCCAAGGGCAACGACCAGTCGCACGCCATCGGGCTGGGCCAGATGAACCTGCACGGCTACCTGGCCCGGGAGCGGGTGCACTACGGCTCCGAAGAGGGTATCGACTTCACGAATATCTACTTCTACTCCGTGGTCTACCACGCGGTGCGGGCGTCCAACCTGCTCTCGATCGAAACCGGCCGTAAGTTCGCCGGCTTCGAGCGGTCCAAGTACGCCACCGGCGAGTTCTTCGACAAGTACGTAAATCAGGAATGGGTTCCCCAGACGCAGCGCGTCCGGGAGCTGTTTGACGGCATCCACATCCCGACCCAGGCTGACTGGGCCGCGCTGAAGGCTTCGGTCATGGAGCACGGCATCTACAACCAGAACCTGCAGGCTGTGCCGCCCACCGGCTCGATCTCCTACATCAACAACTCCACCTCCTCGATTCACCCGGTGGCCGCGAAGATCGAGATCCGCAAGGAAGGCAAGCTCGGCCGCGTGTACTACCCGGCGCCGTACCTGACCAACGACAACCTTGAGTACTACAAGGATGCCTATGAAATCGGCTACGAGAAGATCATCGACACCTACGCCGCTGCCACGCAGCACGTGGACCAGGGCCTGTCCCTGACTCTGTTCTTCAAGGACACCGCCACCACGCGCGACATCAACAAGGCGCAGATCTACGCATGGCGCAAGGGCATCAAGACCATCTACTACATCCGCCTGCGCCAGCTCGCGCTCGAGGGCACTGAGGTGGAAAACTGCGTCAGCTGCATGCTGTAGCGGTTAGCTAACTGGCATGGAAACGACGACGACGACGGCGGAGGCTGGCTTTGTCTACGGCATCCGCCCGAGGCGGGAACGGGAGTACCGTTACGTAGGCATCACCACCAAGACCGTCGCTCGTCGTTTCCAGCAGCACCTCAAGGTTGCGCGGGGCGGCCGGAAGACACCGTTCTACGATTGGCTTCGCAAACAGGAAGCCGACTCGGTCGTGGCCGAGGAGCTTCAATCCGTATGGGATCTCGAGGATCTAGGCAAGGCCGAAATTGACTGGATCGCGTATCTGAAGCGGGACGGAGATAGACTTCTGAACGTTTCAGGGGGCGGTCTCGGGCCGATCGGTCTCGTCTGGACCGCAGAACAGCGCGAAGCGGCCCGAATCAGGTCTCTAGGGCGGCCGGGGATAAGCAGGTTCGGTGAAGCCAATCCGTTTTTCGGGCGTTCACACACTGCGGAACAGCGTCAAAAGTGGGCGGAGACCCGGAAGGGCACGCACACAGGACCGGACAATCCTAACTACGGGAAATTCGGCGACGCTCACCCGGGATTCGGGCGTTCCATGACGGAGGAATCCCGGCAATTGCTGTCCGAAACCAGGACGGGGGCAGGTAACCCGAACTATGGCAAGAAGGCCAGCGAGGAAACACGGGCAAAAATGTCGGCGGTCCGAAGGGGCCGCCCGATGCCGACCAGCAAAAGAAGCGCCCACACAAGACATCACACCAATAAAGGCGTCGAGAAAGCCGACTGCAGGTACTGCATCGATGACTCAGCCAAACCAAGTCTCCCTTCAGAAAGTGAGTCGGAGTCATGACCGAAAAGATAAAGCTGCTCAGCCACGTTGAGGCGATCAACTGGAACCGCATCCAGGACGACAAGGACGTAGAAGTCTGGAACCGCCTGGTCAATAACTTCTGGCTGCCCGAGAAGGTGCCGCTGTCCAACGACGTCCAGTCCTGGAACACGCTCACCCCGGACGAGCAGCAGCTGACCATGCGCGTGTTCACCGGCCTGACCCTGCTCGACACCGTGCAGGCAACAGTTGGTGCCGTCTCGCTGATCCCCGATGCCATCACCCCGCATGAGGAAGCCGTTTACACGAACATCGCGTTCATGGAATCGGTCCACGCCAAGAGCTACTCCTCGATCTTCTCCACGCTGGCCTCCACCAAGGAGATCGACGAGGCCTTCCGCTGGTCCACCGAGAACGAGAACCTGCAGAAGAAAGCCCACATCGTCACCGATTACTACCGCGGCGATGATCCCCTGAAGCGCAAGGTGGCCTCCACCCTGCTGGAGTCCTTCCTCTTCTACTCCGGCTTCTACCTGCCGATGTACTGGTCCTCGCGGGCCAAGCTGACAAACACGGCTGACCTGATCCGCCTGATCATCCGTGACGAGGCCGTGCACGGCTACTACATCGGCTACAAGTTCCAGAAGGGCCTGGAAGGCCTCTCCGAGGAGCGCAAGCAGGAACTGAAGGACTACACGTACGAACTGCTCTTCGAGCTGTACGAAAACGAAGTCCAGTACACGCACGACCTGTACGACGGCGTCGGCCTGGCCGAAGACGTCAAGAAGTTCCTGCACTACAACGCCAACAAGGCGCTGATGAACCTGGGCTACGAAGCCATGTTCCCGTCCACCCTGACGGACGTGAACCCGGCGATCCTGTCCGCGCTCTCTCCGAATGCTGACGAGAACCACGACTTCTTCTCCGGGTCCGGTTCCTCCTACGTGATCGGCAAGGCCGTGAACACGGAAGACGACGACTGGGACTTCTAGTTCTAAGTAAATAAAATGCCCGGTTCCTTAGGGGGCCGGGCATTTGTGAGTTGACAAGTTAGTTGGCCAGTGTCAGGCAACTTGGCATAAGTGACAAGTTGCTGGGCAATTGTCGGGCCGTTGTCAATATCCCACGTCCCAGGCCCCTTACTGGACGTAGAGGCATTTCCACAGCCGTTGGCTGGCTGATCAATGCAGTTAGCCAACGGCTGTGGGTTACCGCGATTGGTTCGGCAACCTACAGGCATAGCAAATGGGCTCTCGGTTCTTGTGAGATCCCGTTCAGCGGTAGACGGATGGCCAGGTTCAGGGGTATCGGCCAATATTCCATGGTGGTGGCTAACAACCACAAGGTGCCGATCGAGTTTCCCTAGAAGCGGCAATCATCATTATTGAGGCACGGCTGTCATTCCAGGGCGCACAAGGCATTGCGGAAGATGCTGATCGAGGACCACAAACTCGACGGCGTAGTCAGGATTCCGCCGGCGTGCCGGGCTCCCTTCTTGTCTGCCCGGACTGCATCTAGCCATGCCCGGGAGGTCATCGCAGCCGTCCCGGAGCTGCCGGTTGACGGCCAGACCCGGCGCCCACTGCCGCGGGAGGGGAGATTCAGCGAGGCTCTGATCCGCAGTACGTTTTGACATGCCAGTCCCAGAAACTGCCGTTCCGGATGCATTCAGCCTTGTACTCAACGCCGTCGTAAGTGATTACTTCCTGGGTTCGGCCGCTTTTCCTGCCGTCTCTATATTCGAACCGCACCAGTTTATCTTCAGTTTCAAAGCAGGTCTTGGACGAGAAAAAGCCGGAATCATCACATTTCGACATTTTCATGCTATTGCCTGAAGAATCCTCGTACTCCCAATCTTTCTTCGTTCCGCTGTCTGGCGCGACTTGCCTTACCCTGTGCTCTGAGGTGGCGAACTGCGCGGGAACAGGGAGCCGTTCATCAACCGCACGGGTTTGACCGGATAAAAATATAGCGGCAGCAATCACAGCGCTGACCGCGGCGATGAGGAGTAGGAACTTCGTGAAGGTTTTCATGCAATCTTCCTGGGCGGGGCTGCAATAAAGGCGATGCTGGATTCTCTCAAGGAGTGCCAGCCCTAGGATATCGATGTTTCTGGAGACTCTGATTATTCGGGGTTTGCAGCCGCTGCTGCTCTTTATGCCTACATATGTGCGGCGAGGATCGAAGGTTTCGACATGAATCTGATGCCCGTCAGCTGCCGGCAGGCATAGAAACAAAGAGAGCCCGGGATCGGCCGGGCCAGCCACGAGCAAGGAGGGCGTCAGAAAAAATGACAACTAGTGTGGCAAAGTCATGGACCGGGCACGCTCATCGATCCCTGAGGATTCAAGGGACAAGGTACTTGGCAAATGGCCAGATAGCGTGTCATCTCACACCGGACCAACAGACAGGTCCGGTGCTGCGGTCTTTAACTCCCGATCCCGTCCGACAAAAGACCGGCATTGGATCGCCCCATGTTTGGTTGAACAAGCGCGGCACTTGCAGTTGGATTGCGGCTTTCAAAACTGCCAGCCTCAGGCGCGGTTCCAGAAGAACACTTTGAAGCGCGCGCTCCCATCGAGAATTGGATGATCCATGTCTTTTGATAACTGTCGCTGCTTGCTCAGGCCAACAATGGCGGCAATGGCGGCTGTCGGCCTGAGGCAGTGGGGATCCGAAAACGAGCAGCTCAGGGCCCAGCTCACCGGAAACGTCAGCTCATAGAAGCTGCGGGCGCTAACCCGGGCACTAACTCCGGCCGGGGCCTTAACTTTCGTCCGCCCGAGCGGGAAGGTTCTCGATTTCGGGCAGCAGCGTGCCGTTGACAGCATCGCGGGCAATCGTCCGGCCAAGCTCCGTTGCCGCGTGCCGGTAACCGTCCCCGCCCAAAACCTTGCTGATCGCCCGCGCGATGCGCGTGGCGCTGGCGCGGCGGGAGACAGCAAGACCGGCTCCTCTCGTTGAGACACGCACGGCATTGTCTGCCTGGTCACGGCCATGCGGAAGGATGACCATCGGCACTCCGGCAACCAGGGACTTCATCACGGTGCCGTGGCCTCCGTGCGTGACAACGAGGCGGGCCTGCGGCATCACCTGGTGATGTGGAACAGAGGGGACGACGGCGACATTGGCCGGAGCGCGAACCGCCCCCGGACGGACCGCCGGGCCGGTTGTCACCAGCCCCCGCACGGGAAGGCTGCCGAGGGCATCCATAATGCGCTGCAGGCACCCGGTCTGGTTCTGGAACGTGGAGGAGAGCGCAACCAGGACCAGCGGCTGGTCCCCGTCCGGCAGCGTCCAGCTGTCACTGACTGCCCAAGCGGGGTCATCGAGGATGGGTCCGGTATAGCGGACGTTGTCCGGTAGCCGGGCAGGGAAATCGAAGGCGGCAGACGTCAGCACGAGCTCACGCCATGCCTGGTGCATCTGGTCCCACGAGTGGGCGAGAGGCACGAGCCCGTATTCTGCCCGCAGCGCGTTCAACCGCGCCAGCGCATACCGGTCGAACAGAGCCATGCTCATGCTGCCGGCAACCGAATCCCGCAAACGGCCAGTACGGCCCCGGGCCGGCGGCAGACCGGCACCGAACGGCGGCATGCCAGGCGCGGGCAGGGCATACACGTTCGGGAACATGACGCCGAACGGTATTCGGTGGGATTCCGCGGCGATCATGGCCCCCATAGCCGGCAATGAGGTCAGCACGAGATCCGGCCGGAGGTATTCAATGGCCGCTGCCGCGTCCCGGGCCTGTCCGGCGGCCGGTCCAACGAACATGTGGTCGACGACGCCGCGAAGCTGGCTTCTCGGCGTGCGCAGCTCCCAATCTTCAAACTGCCCCCAGCTCTCGGTCCAGGGGGTAAACGCGGCACCGGTACCGGCGACTTCCCCGGCCATTGAATTGTCGGCGAGGACGTTGACCCGGTGCCCTCGATCGAGCAGCCGGCGGGCGACGCCGAGTTCCGGGGGGACCGTGCCGCCGCCATCGACTAACGCGAACAGATAGTGATGGCGGGCCGTTCCCGGGTTGTGGTCCCGGGTCTGCTGATCGCTCATCAGGTCACGTCAATCCTGGAACAGGGTCCACAGCTTCTGAGTGGTGTTCCAGCTTCGGATGGTCATCGATTTGTAGAGCGGGGAGGCCGCAATGGCGCTCAGGCGGCTCTTGGTGCGTTCGGCGCTGAGGCGCTGGGAGTAGACGACGCCGTCGCCCGGCCACACCCGGTCCACCCCCTCACGCGGATTGAAAGCACTCATGGCTTCCTCTGCATCAATGCCCATGAGGAAGATCGCGTCGCTGTGGTACTTGCCCGGCTGCTCGCCGAAGTTCTCCGGTTTCTTATCGACGACGTCCTGCAGCTGTCCCCGGCTGAGCACCAACACCCTGATGAGCTCATCGTCAAGGTCGAACCTGCCGGTCAGGGCGGCTTCAATGTCCCGGCCGACCTGCTCGGCGGAATCGGCTGACTCGAGCAGCACATTGCCGCTCGCAATGTACGTCACTACCTGTTCATAGCCCAGGTCCTCCAGATGGCCCTTCAGCGTCTTCATGGGGACTTTGTTTCGACCGCCCACATTGATGCCGCGCAGGAGCGCGAGGTAATGGCTCGTTTCCACAGCTGCCTTCCGTTCATCAGCGGGCGCCGGCCCGGGCGCGGGAGAGGCGGAGGTAGTTTTCCGTGCCCCCGATTGGAGCACATGGGGCCCGCCACGGGCAATGGGTCCTGGATGCTTCCGGCCCTGCAGACGTTAGGAATCCTGCAGCAGTGTCCAACCAGACGAATCCACGGCAACGAGAGCCGGCGGCTTCGCATCCAGGCCATGCCGGCGCAGCGCCTCGGCGATGTCTGCGGCGGCCACCGGCAGCCGTGCGAGCCACGGCGGCGGGGGAGCGCCATTGGCGAGCAGGACAACCGTTGCCGGACACTGCAGGTCGGTCACGGACTGGTCCCGGGTCCGGGCTGCCCGCGGTGAAGCCGGGCGGCAGGCAGCGGCAGTTCGATCGAGGCGTTCATGTCGGCGGCCTTGGCAATGGCCCCGGCAGCGGTTGGAGCAACCGAAACCCGGTCCCGGCGCACTTCCTGAATGAGGACCGGAATCCACTGCCCGTCGATGTCCAGCCACCAGTCCTCGGTGAACATCGCCAGCCCCAGTTCGTTCAGCAGGGCCTCGGCTGCCTCCAGGTCCATGGGCTCCGCACGCCTGCGGTGCAGCAGGTCGAACGGAACGAAGTCTCCGCCCGGAGTCATATGGATGTACCCCACATGCTCGCCGTCGGAGTCCCTCAGGTGGTCAAAGGTGTTGTCCGCCGGCATCGCCTCGATCATGGGTCGACCCTAGCATCGGGTCATGGCGGTGGGGGCTAGGCATCCTTCGCGGAATTAAACCGTTCCAGGGCTGCGGCAAAGTCGCGGAGTTCGGACTCGCTCCAGCCGTCCAGCCGGCTGCGGACCGCTTCGCGGTGGATCGCCAAAGATCGTTCGAGCCGGTCGGCTCCCTCCTCGGTCACATGCAGCGGACGGCCGCGGCGTGCCTGGCCGTCGTCGTCGTCACCGGCTGTCACCAGCCCCAGAGCGGCAAGGTCATGCAGCTGGCGGGAGACCGTGGAGCGGTTGAGGGAAAAGGCAGAGGCGATATCGGTGGCCAAGCAGCCGGGATTCCGCCCGATGTAGGACAAAAGGGATTGTTCCACCGCCGTCAGCGGCGCGTTGATGCGGCGGGAGCGGGCCACGGCGCGCTGGTAGATGGCATCGATCTGTTCGTAGACGCTGCCGACGGCCGTATCCCTGAATTTGTCCTGTTGTGTCACCTTTCCAACCTACCTTCCGCCAGGTGTCCGGCTGTCCGCGTCATCGCTGTCAGTTGCATTGTGCAACAATGTCTTATGTTGCATAGTGCAACATTCGAGCCGGAGTCGCATCCGCCAGCCCCAGAGAGGTCCCATGCCCGTTCCGTACAGTTCCGCATCATCCACTGAGATAGTCCTCACGGAACTGCCGTCGGGGCCCTCGCTGGATCCCGCGCCGACTGCGCCGGCGGCGGACCGAACGGCCCGGCCGGCGCCGGGCCGCAGCCTCCCGCCGGCCGCCTTCTGGCGGGACCTGGGCCTGCACATCCTGATTCCGTTTTTCCTGGCTGCGGGAATGGGCCTGGCCTACCTTGGTGCCTTCCACCAGCCGGAACCGAACCACATGGCACTGGGCGTCGTCGGCTCGGGAACGTCGGCGCAGGTTTTCGCCCAGCAGCTGAACGACGCCGAGCCGGGCCGGCTGGATGTCCGGGTGGTGGAGGACCCGGAAACCGCCCGTCACCTCCTCACGGACCGCGAACTGTCAGCGGCGTACGAGCCGGGCAGTGAGGACGCCACGCTGTACCTGGCCTCTGCGGCCTCCGCGACAACGGCCGAAGTGGCCAAGAAGATCTTCCAGCCCATTGCCTTTGACCAGCACCTGCCGCTGGAGATCGTGGATGTGGTTCCCACCAACGAGCACGATCCGACGTCCCAGGGCCTGTTCTTCCTGCTTGTGGGCCTCAGCGTCGGTGCGTACTCCAGTGCCGTGGCCATTTCCGCCGTTGCCAGCCGGATCAGTATCCTCTGGCGGGCCGCCGTCGCCGCCGGCTCTTCGGTAGTAATTGCGGGCATCGGCGTGGTCATCGCCGGACCTGTCTACGGGGTCCTGGAACACAGCCAGTGGAGCATCTGGCTCTTGTCCTGGTTCTACGTCACCACGATCACCCTGCTGGGCATCGCCCTGCATCCGGTCCTGCGGAAGTGGACCACGCCCACGCTGACGCTGCTGTTCGTGATGCTGAATTTCACCAGCTGTGGAGGCATCTTCACGGCCGAGACGCTGCCGCCCTTCTTTGCGGCTCTGGGAACCTTCTGGAACGGCGCTGCCTGGCTGCACGCCGCGCAGAGCATCGTCTACTTCCCGGGCCAGTCCTTCGGCATTGACGTGCTGAAGCTCGGCCTGTGGCTGGCAGGCGGCGCGGTGCTGCTGGTCCTGACCCATCGCTGGAGCGTCCGCCGGACCCGGCTTTCTGACGAAGGGATCCGGGTCCGGGAGGACGAAGAAGGCATCGCTGCCTAGGAAAACCTGGTCAGTGTCAGCCGGCGACGCGGCTGCGCTGGCCGGTGTCGACGGCGGCAACGGCGCCGCCGTCGACCAGCAGGTCCATGCCGGTGATGAAGCTGGCGTCGTGGCCGAGCAGGAAGGCGACGGCGTTGGCAATGTCGCCCGGAGTGCCTACCCGTCCGGTTCCGGAGCCCTCGATCATGGCCCGCATCTGGGCACCTGATTCCCCGGCGAGCTCCTGCTGGCCCATCGGGGTGGAAATCACGCCCGGGCTGATGCTGTTCACCCGCGCTCCGCGGGCACCCCAGCGCAGGCTGGCGGTCTGCACGCGCACCTGGTTGGCGCGCTTGGCGATGCTGTAGGCATGCCCCGGGTTCTCAATGCCGCCGATGAACGGAATCAGGTGCAGGTCATCGACCGGAACGGTGGCCAGGCTGGCCAGGACATCGGCGGGAATGCTGCCGCCGGCCATGTAGGCGGACATGCTGGAGATGACGACGCCGGCACCGCCCGGGGCGATGACCTTCTCGAATTCCTCCAGCACCAGCGCGACGCCGATCAGGTCGACCTTCCAGATGGCCTCCACCGGGGCCTGGACGGGGGAGAGGCCGGCCGTGTGGACCACCTGCGTGACCGACCCGAGTTCTGCCGCGGCCGCAGCCAGCGCCGCCACCGAATCCCGGGAAGAGACATCGACAACCTGGGAAACGACGTCGAATCCCTCACCCAGCGCGGTTGCGGCAGAGGCCTCCAAGAGGGATTCGTTGAAGTCCGCGAGCAACACCTTCCGCCCTGATCCTGAACGGCGGAGGACCGCCTGGCCCATGCCGCCCATGCCGATGATGACCAATACTTCAGATGCCATGACGCTCCATTGTTCGCAGGGTTCGGGTGCAGGACGCTGCCCGGTTGCTTTGAGGATAGCCCGCCTCCCGGAGGGTACCAGCTCCCGCCACGGGTCAGCCCAGCGCCGCCCAGCAGATCAGCGCCGTCAGCGGCAGCAGGGACTGGGCCAGCGCCCCGCGCCAGAGGTAGTGGTTCGAGCCGTACAGGACGGCGCCGAGGACCACCTGGCTCCCGAGGCAAAAGAGGAGGACACCGCTGCCGACATCGGTGTTGCCGAAATTAATCAGCCAGAGCCCCGCGGCCAGGCCGGCTGCGAAGCAGAGGTTCACAAAACCGACGTTGACGGCCCACATGCGGACCGCCGCGACGTCGCCGGGCTCGGTGCGGAAGATGGAGTAGAGGTTTCGGGATCCGTTGAAGAAGGTTTCAAGGACCCACATGGTGGTCAGGATCAGGGCCATCAGCCCAGTAAGGGTTTGTGCCAGGACGTTCATGATGCACTCCGGTGGGGCGGGAGCCGGGAGGGCGGAGCTGCCGGCGGACCAGGGTTTGCGCGCCTTCGCCCTCCAACTGCGACAGCAACGCGGAACGTCCCGTCAGCAGGAGCAGCAAGGCGGCGATGGGTCCGCGGACGGCACGGCCGCTGCCCGCAGACCATTGGGCATCCGTGGCGGACAGGCGGAAACCGCGCAGCCGCCGTCGGGCCCGGAACGGAAAGGGTGCGGCCCACACATGTGCCGCAGCTGCCGTGGCCGGAGCCGTCGGCATCGGGTGGGACAGGCCCAGCGGCACGGCGATGTCCTGGCTGTGGACGAGGATGTCCACCAGCGGATCCCATCGGGTCGTGACGAAGGGGCGGGTGCGGGCGCCGTCGTACCGGCGCAGTTCATCCAAGATGGCCGCCGGCGGCCGTGACCCGAGCCGGAGGCCTTCCAGATAGAGCGCACGGTTGAAGCTGCCGCGGCCACGCAGGAGGGCGCCGACGACGGCGGCGGGCCGGGTTGCGGGGGAGGAGGCTACGTGGGCTGCCACGTGCCGGACCTCCCATCCGGTGCACAGGCTCGGAGCCTGCCAGTCCTGTTCCGGGAGCTGTTCGAGCAGGCCCAGCAGGCGGCGCCGCTCGGCATGGGTCCATTGCCACAATTGCTCGGTAGGAACCGCTGGCCTCATGACGGGCCTCCCCGGATAGGACTAAACTCTGACTAAATTCAATCAGGATGACTGACTAATGTCGAGGGGTGGAGATGACAAATCCGCAGCCGGAAGAGGCGCCCGATCCCGGCCCCAACACCGGGCTGCTGCTCTACCTGCCGTACCGGGCCATGGAAGCGCGGGTCTTCGAGGCCCTGCACCAGGCGGGGTTCGCAGACTTGACCCTGGCGCAGGCCCGGGTCTTCCAGCGGGTGGGGGCGCAGGGCACCCGGCTGACCGCCTTGGCGGAACAGGCCAGGATCACCAAGCAAACGGCCGCCGTTTTGGTCCAGGCGTTGGAGGATGCCGGGTATGTGTACCGGATTGCCGATCCCCTTGACGGGCGGGCACGGCTGGTCTGCGTTGCCGACCGCGGTGCCGCCGCGGTTGCGGCGGCAGCACGGACGGTGCAGGCCGTCGAAGACGAGTGGCGCGGGCACCTGGGTGCGGCCTCCTATAACAGGCTGCGCACCACCCTTCTTCGGCTGCGCGAGGTCACCGATCCGTACGCGGACCGGCAGTGAACCGGCCGGCGTGGCGTAGCCGGCACCGAGGCTGGCGGGCTAATCCCGCAGCGGAATGCCCCTGGCATCGGTGCGGAAGACCTGGGCGTTGCACAGGATCATGATGCCCTCAATGAAACCCCACAGGCCTACCAGTCCGAGGGTGAATATGCCCAGCACCACGGTCAGGACAAGCTGGGTGATGCCCAGCGCGGTGTGTCCAAGGTAGAAGCGGTGGATGCCGAGCCCGCCCAGGAAGATGCCGAGCAGTCCTGCGACAAGACGGGACTTCTGTACCGGGTGGCCCTGTCCATAGGGTCCCTGTGCATAAGGGGCCTGGCCGTAGCCTGCCTGCGGGTAGCCCTGGCCGGGGTACGGCTGACCTGGCTGGCCCTGGGTTCCGGGATAGTACTGCGCCCCCGGCGCACCCTGCTGCGGGTAGCCCTGGCCGGCGTAGTACGGCGCACCCGGCTGCTGGCCCGGCTGGCCCTGTGTTCCGGGGTAATACTGTTCTCCGGGCTGGCCCTGGACTCCGGGCTGCGGGTCGCCCTGCTGGCCCGGGGGCGGCGGATACACCGAAGAGCCCTGCTCCGCCGGGGCGGGGGATGACTCCCGGCGCTCTGCCGGATCGCTGCCTTCCTTGGCCAGATTGAGGGCCTGTGGGGCCGGTGCCGCTGCAGGGCGTGTGCCGGCAGGAGCCGTGGCGGTGTTCTGGTCTTCGGTGCCATTGGCTCCGAAAGCCGGCTGTTGTCCCTCGCCCTGTACGGGTCCGGGCGTGTTCTCTGACATGCGTTCCTCTCGCTGCGTTCCCCCATAAAGGACCGGCAAAGTCTGATGTGGTCACCGGCGGCGGGGGTGCGGTTGCGGCCGCCGTCGGTTCTCTTGGCACTCTAGCAGTCAGCAGCACGGCGGTCCGGAGACCGCTCCGCAGCGGAGCGGTCAAGGGGACCGCCAGACGCCGATACGATTTAAGGCATGGATATTGAACTGCGGATCCCGCCGAAACTGGGACGGGAGCTGGAGGAGTTGGCTGAAGAACAGGGGGTGCCGGTGGAAACCCTGGTGGTCAACGGAGTCCGGCTGCTCTTGGAGCACCGCAACCGGCGCAGCCACCTGTCCTAGGGAACCCTTCACCTTCCCGGTCAGGACGCCGCTTCCCGGTCAGGACGCCACGCCGGCCAGCAGATCCGAGAGATCCATATAGTCCTGGTCGACCCGCTGCTCCCCGGGATGGGCGTCAAACCAAGCGGGGATTTCCGCCGCACCCTCCGCGAACGGGATCCGGGCCGAAAACCCGGGAACCAGGGCTTTGATCTTGGAGTTATCGAAAATCACCGAATGGGCCTTGTCTCCGAGCAGGCCCGGACCGCGCCGCGGATCGTGCGCGGCAATGGCGTCCGAGGTGACGTGGACCAGCAGCGGCTCGGGCACGCCGGCGGCCTCGGCCAGCACGCGGTAGATCTGATTCCAGGGCAGGAACTCGTCGGAGGTAATCGTGTAGCTCTCACCCACCGCCGCTCCGCGCCCCAGCAGTCCGGTGAAGCCCCTGGCGAAGTCACGGCTGTGCGTCAGCGTCCACAGGGATGTGCCGTCACCGGGCACCAGGACCGGCAATCCGGCGCGCATCCGGTGCAGGTCGGTCCAGCCGCCGATGAGCGGAACCTTGGTGCGGTCATAGGTATGCGAAGGCCGGACGATGGTTCCGGGAAAGCCTTCGGCGCGGTAGGCGGCGACCAGCAGGTCCTCGCAGGCGATCTTGTCCCGGGAGTACTGCCAGAACGGATTGCGCAGGGGGGTGGACTCCAGGATCGGCAGGCGGGCCGGAGGTTTCTGGTACGCCGAAGCGGAGCTGATGAACACGTACTGCCCGGTGCGGCCACGGAACAGGTCCATGCCGGCCGCGAGCTGTTCCGGAACGAACGAGATAAAGTCCGCGACGGCGTCGAACTCCCGCCCCTGCAGGACGCGGGCCACGGCCGGCACATCACGGATGTCCGCGTGCAGGACTTCGGCTCCGGCCGGAACCGGCCGCACGGCGGAGGTGCCGCGGTTCAGGAGGGTAACGCGGTGTCCCAGCCCGACGGCGTGCTCCGCCACGGCTGAACTGATGACGCCGGTGCCGCCGATGAGAAGAAGATCCACGTGCGCTCCTGGCATCTGAAGGTGGGCGCAGGCCCGGTACCGGTGCCCCGCGGACGGCGTGTGCCGCCGGGGCCTATTCTGCCGCAGCCGGCGGCTGCTGTCCCGGCCCGTTCGGTCCCGGACCCCCGGTGCGCTCGCCGAGGCCGGTCTTCCGGCCGCCGCTGGTGCGCCGGGTGACCGCCGAAGCCCAGACCCAGGTGGCCCGCCGGGTGCCCGCGTCGGTCCACAGCACCTGCACCGCCTTGGCGTTCCAGGTGCAGGCCTCGCCCTTGACGCGCTCAGCCGCACTGGGAAACCGGATCCAGGCCCAGACGGGAATTCCCGGCACCGAGGTAGTGGCGGGATGGTGCTCGAAGTCGAGTTCCTCGGGAGTGAGTTCAATCGGCTCCGCGCGCCTGGCATAGCGGGCAGCGAGCCGTGCCGCTGCATCCTGGTCCATGCTTTAAGTAGAACATATATTCGAATATCCTTGGCGCTCGGCCGGGGGCTTCCCGGGCAGGCACAATGGAACCATGTGCGGACGTTACGTGATGGCCAAGGCAACATCGGACCTGGTGGCAGCCTTCGCCGCCGAGCAGGCGGTGGGGGAGGACCTGGCTCCGTCCTGGAATGTGGCCCCCACGGATGATGTGCGCATTGTCACCGAGCGTGCACGCCGCCATGAAGCCGGCGACGGCGGCGCGGGCGGAGACACCGTCCGCCGCCTGACCACCGCCAAATGGGGTTTGGTGCCGGCCTGGGCCAAGGATCCGAAAATCGGCGCCCGGATGATCAACGCCCGGCGGGAAACCGTGCTGGAAAAGCCCTCCTTCCGCAAGGCAGCGGTCAAACGGCGCGCACTGGTGCCCGCGGACGGCTATTACGAATGGGAGAAGTCCGGCGGAACCAAGATTCCGACCTATCTCTATTCCCCGGCTGAGGATCCGCTGGCCTTCGCCGGCCTGTACGAGTTCTGGCCCGACCCGGCGCTGCCCGAGGACCATGAGCACAAGTGGCTGCTCAGCGTCACCATCATCACCACGGAAGCGAGCGACGCGCTGGGCCACATCCACGACCGCACCCCGCTGATTGTTCCGCCGGACATGTACGCCGACTGGCTGGATCCGCGCACCACGCAAGGCACCGAGGTGCAGCAGTTGCTGGACGCCATGCCGGAACCGGTGCTCACGCCGCGGGTGGTCTCGCCGCTGGTGAACTCGGTGCGGAACAACGGTGCCGAACTGATCCTTCCGGCAGATGCAGAGGGCCAGGCGGGTGGCCCGGCCACCCTTCCGGGGCTCTAGCCCGGTCCGGGGGCGCCCGGGCTGGGATTTTAGCTGGGAGCTGCCTCCGACGTCGGGCCCTGGCCGGCGTCCGGGCCGGCGATATTGACCATCCAGCTCACGCCGAAACGGTCCGTCAGCATGCCGAAGCTGTCGCCCCAGGGGGCCTGCTCCAGTGGCATGTCCGCGGAGCCGCCGACGATCAGCTTGTCCCAGTAGCCGCGCAGCTGGTCCTCGTCTTCACCGCTGAGCGACACTGCAAAATTCGTGCCCGGGGTCAGATCGATGCGGTTGGGCACATCCGCGGCCATCAGGACCATGCCGTTGTCCGTGACCAGGCGGGAGTGCATCACCTTGTCCTGCTCGGAGGGGTCTTCGCTGACCTGGTATTCCTCGAAGGTGCTGATGCCGAGGTCACCGCCGAAAACGGACTGGTAAAACTCCATCGCCTGGCGGGCGGAGTCGCGGAAGGAGAGGTAGGGGCTGATTTCGCTGCTCATGGTGTTTCCTTTCGAGGTCGGGCTGCCCCGGTCCCCGGCAGCCGTGCGGGTCGATGCTGCCGATTATCCCTCCTGCCTTCAGCCGGTTCCTAGCCGTATTCCTTCCGGCCGCCCCGTGGGGTGCCTAGGGTGGAATGCAGAAACGACCGAGAGGCAGCCATGATTCCTGAACATGTTCCCGGACTGACCCTGAACAACGGCGTGCGGATTCCACAGCTGGGGTTCGGTGTCTTCCAGATTCCGGAGGAGGGCACCCGGGAGGCGGTCGAGAGTGCGCTGGAGGCGGGCTACCGGCACATTGATACCGCTGCTGCCTACCGGAACGAAGCAGGAGTAGGTGCCGCCGTCGCCGCCTCCGGCATCCCCCGTGAGGCCCTCTTCATCACCACGAAACTGCGCAACGGCGACCAGGGGCGGGCCCGTGCCGCGTTCGAGGAAAGCCGGGCAGCGCTGGGCGTGGAGCAGATCGACCTGTACCTGATCCACTGGCCGGTTCCGTCCCAGGGGCTGTTCCTGCGGGCGTGGAAGGACTTGGAAGGAATCTACTCGGACGGGTTGGCCCGGGCCATCGGGGTTTCCAACTTCCTGCCCGCCCATCTGGAGGAGCTCACCCGGGACGCCGATGTCCCGCCGGCGGTCAACCAGATTGAACTGCATCCCACGTTCGCCCAGCGGGCGCTCGCCGATGCCACCCGGCGGCATGGCATGGCGGTGGAGGCCTACAGTCCGCTGGGCCAGGGCGAGGACCTGGACAATGACGCGGTAATCGGAATTGCCCGGAGGCACGCCGCCACCCCGGCGCAGGTGGTCCTGGCCTGGCACCTGGCCTCGGGCAATATTGCCATCCCCAAGTCGGTCACGCCGGAGCGGATCCGGGAGAATCTCGAAGCGGTGAACCTTGCGCTGACCCCGCAGGAAATGGAACAGATCAATGAGCTCGACGCCGGCAGGCGCCTGGGTGCCGATCCTGCCACCGCGGCGTTCAGCCAGTACTGAGCGCGGCGGCGCAGCGGGCCGGTTCAGCGGGCATGCTGAGGTAGCCTGAGTTCCAAACCTGAACCGCAAGGAGGGCCATCTGTGGCCGAGTCGTATTACCGCGCCCTGGGCGAGGACAGCTTTGAATCCACCCTTCATACCCAGGGTGCCTGGAATGACCACGAACAGCACATGGCTCCGGTCTCGGGACTCCTGGCCCATGCCCTGGAACGTTGCAGCCCCCGTCCTGATATGCGCCTGGCCCGGATCAGCTACGACATTCTGGGCATCATTCCCCGCGGAACCTTTGATATCCGGACCAAGGTGATCCGGCCCGGACGGACCATCGAGCTGCTTGAAGCCGAGCTGATCGCTGGCGGCCGCACGGCGGTGCGCGCCACCGCCTGGCGGCTGGCGCTGGGGTCCACCGCGGAGGTGGCGGCCGTGGAAGATTCGTCGATGCCCGGGCCTGAGGGGCTCTCCGGCGTCAGCGGCATGACCGAATGGCCCGGGAACTTCATCGGTTCCCTCGACTTCCGCGGGGTTGACGGGCTGCGCCCCGGGCGCGGCCAGGTCTGGATCCGCACGCCCTACGAGATGGTGGACGGGGAGCCCACCAGCGACCTGGTGCGTCTGGTGGGCCTGGTGGATGTAGCCAACGGCATTGCCACCAGGGTTCCGCCGGGCGGAGACAGCTACATGTTTCCCAACGTCGACCTGCAGATCCACCTCCACCGGGCACCGCAAGGCCAGTGGCTCGGCCTGGACACCCGGGTCACCTTCGGCACCGACGGCATTGGGCTGACGTCTTCAGTGCTGCACGACACCAATGGGCCCTTTGGCCGCAGCGAGCAGATCCTGACGGTGCGGCGCCTCGGCGCGCAGGCCTAGGGGCAGGCGATGCTGCGCCAGACGCCGGGCAGCGCCGCCGGTGCAGGGCCGGCCCGGCTGACCGTGGTGCGGCAAGAGCATACGCTGGGTGCCGCGGAGGACCTTGGATTTGCCGTTGAGATGCTGGCCGCCGCCAAGACCGGTGGGCTGGGGCCGACGCTGCGCCTGTACCGTCCCCAGCCCACCGTGGCACTGGGGCAGCGCGATGCCCGCCTTCCGGGGTTCGACGACGCCGCCCGGGCCTGCCGGCAGCAGGGCTTTGTGCCGCTGGTCCGCAAGGCCGGCGGCCGTGCCGCCGCTTATCACCAGGGCTGCCTGGTCGTGGACCATGTGGAGCCCGGGATGGAGGCGGTGGCCGGTTCCCGGGGCCGGTTCGCTGCCTTCGCTGAGTTGTACGCCTCGGCATTGCGCCATGCCGGGGTGGACGCGGCAGTGGGGGAGATTCCGGGTGAATACTGCCCGGGGGAGTTCACCGTCCACGGGACCACGGCTGCGGGC
This sequence comes from Arthrobacter jiangjiafuii, assembly GCF_018622995.1. Taxonomy (NCBI): domain Bacteria; kingdom Bacillati; phylum Actinomycetota; class Actinomycetes; order Micrococcales; family Micrococcaceae; genus Arthrobacter; species Arthrobacter jiangjiafuii. The sequence goes on along the minus strand of NZ_CP076022.1, from coordinate 2,240,454 downwards.
CGGAAAATCAAGCTGGTGGGAACGGCCCAGCGGGTGGTCTCCGGAGCCTGGCTCTTTTCCTCGGTACTCGTCATCCGGGATGCCGCACCCCTGCGCCGGGTCCTGACGGACGTTTACGCCGCCCTGGGACTGGACTGGGATCCCGGCACGGCCGGCGCTGCCGAAGATGCCGCCGAGGCTTCAGCACTGGACCTGGACACTGTCGAGGCCGCGCTGATCCAGGCCTACGCCGGGTACTCACCGCTGGCCTTCGGCGGTTTTGATGCGCTGGCGGATGCCGTGCACCGTCCCGTAGCCTGATCCTGCCCGGCCGGACGCCGCCGGCCGGACACCGCTTGGTCAAACCGATCAGTAAGCTTAGTAGCAGGCCCTGACACCGCGACGAAGGAAACACATTGGCCCAGAACACCATGAAGAACACCGCCCACCGGCTCAAGGCAGTCCTGGAGGTCCTTGCCGCCGAGGATCCCTCGGCCAAGCGCCGGATCAGCCGCGGGGAGGTGCTGGCGGCCGCCCTAACCCGGGTGCCGCTTGAGGGCAGGGAAGAGGAAATCCTCGCCGGCGGTGCTGCCCGCGGTGAACGCGCCCTGTCCACCGCATCCGCCAAGCTGGTCAAGGCCGGCTGGATTACCAAGGAGGGCCGGGCGGGCTGGAGCATCACCGCCCATGGACGGCAGGCGCTGAAAGATTTCCCGGAAACCGACGCACTGCTCGAAGCCATGGAGGGTGTGGCTCCGAAAGGCTCCGGGAGCAGCCCCGCCGGCGGAACCGTCAGCGGAACCGGTGCCAAGGGCGCCGGCAGGCCGGCTGCCGATGCCGCGGCCGAGGAGGTCATCGAGGAAGCGCTGCTCGAGGCCGCGGCCCCCGAAATGCCCCAGGAGCAGCACGGGGCCCACCGGACAATGCACCCGGTCCAGCCCTCCTTCCCGCAGCCTGACGCCGTCGTCCTCGCCGGAACCGTGGGACGCGCCCTTGGCTGCGCGGACTGGGACCCGGCAAGCGGGGACCTGCAGATGAAATTCGACCGCAGTGACGAGCTGTGGAACCTCACCGCGGACCTTCCGGCCGGCCACTATGAATTCAAGGTGGCGCTGAACGGGTCCTGGGATGAGAACTACGGGCAGGATGGACACCGCGACGGCGCGAACCTGGACATTCAGCACGCCGGCGGACCGTTGACGTTCCTGTATGACCATGCCACCCATCTGGTGGTCACCAAACCTGACGTCGGCGTCTGAAGCCCAGCTTCACTGCCCCGGCCGGTCTAGCGGTCCTCTGCCTCCGGCGTCAGGCCATGCCGGGACAGGAACGCCAACACGGTTTCGGCGGTAATCCGCCAGCCGTGGTCGATGACCAGCGAGTGCCCGCTGCCCCCGATCTCGGCGTATTCGGTGGACGACGCCGAGGACCGGTAGCGGCGCGCTGCCGCCCGCACCACCGACGCCGGCACGGTGCGGTCCTCGCTGGCGCCGGCCAGCAGCAGCGGACCGCGGGCCGCGGCGGTGTCGACCCGGACCGGGCTGAACGGATTGAGGTTGGCCGCTGCGCTCTGGAACAGCGGCCGGCCCGGGGCGGGCATCACGCAGGTGGCGTGCAGGTCATTGGATTCGCGTTCCGAGACGGTGTTGGCAACGTCGCGGTGGAAATGCTGCGGCGACTGGCGCAGGATCCGCCTGCGGTTCAGCGGATTCCACAGCACCGGCAGTGCCGACCGCAGCTGCGCCGGCGCCGGGCGGAGCACACCCCGGAACCGGATAGGTGAGATGGCAGCGGCTCCGGCGGCCATGCCGCCGGCCAGGAGCTGCTGGGCCAGCAGCCCGCCCAGGCCATGGCCGACCAGCACCGGAGGACGCCGCAGCCCGGCGATGAAGCCCTCATAGTGGGCCAGCGCCTCCCCGACCCCGGTGCGGGCCATCGGCCCGGGGAAGGCGTTGGCCGCCGTCAGGGACCCGGGTTCACCCGGCCAGCCCGGTGCCATCGCGTCATAGCCCCGGTCCCGGAACAGTTCGATCCACGCGTCCCAGCTGCTGGCATGCAGCCAGAGCCCGTGGATGAACACCACCGGCAGGGGGTCATCCCGCTCTCCGGTGCCGGAATCGGTGAAGGGGTAGCGGGCCGGAAGGCTCCCGACAGGGCTCATCTGGCAAGTCTGCCATCCCGGTAACCGGGCGCGGTAGGGTCCCTAGGCCTCCGGCCGGCGGACGGGCTCCAGCAGGAAGCCGGAGGGCTCCCGGACCCACCACACCCGCTCGGCCCGCCGTTCCGCCCAGGTGGAAAAACGGTAGCGGTACACCCGCACCCGGATCCAACGCGGCGGGATCCCGGCAAAAGGATCGGTGCGCAGCAACGCCAAGGTGCGCGGATCGCCGTCGAGCAGTTTCTGCACCAGCACCGGAAACCAGGATCCGCCCGAGGCGCCCAGCGCCAGGAACCACATCAGCCAGTCCAGCCGCAGGTGGTACGGCGCAAACTGGCGCGGCATCCGCGCCGGATCCCCGGGTTTGCCTTTGAAGCCGTATTCGCGCCACTGCGCGGCCGGTCCGGGCTCGTCCAGGGTTCCCTCGATCACCACCTCGTTCCGGATCCGGGTGATGGACCCGAACGCGCCGTAGGCGTTGGACAGATGCCAGCGGTTGAAGCTGGCGTTCATCAGCTGGTCGCGGCTGAACAGGTTCCGCAGCGGATCCCAGGCCCAATAGAGCATCAGCGCCGTCACGGCGAGGACGACGACGGCGAACCACACCGGTGTTGCCGACGGGTCCGGCGCCGAAAACCGTGCTCCGGGCAGCAGCGCCTGGATTGTGGAGTCACCCACCGTGCTGAAGGCCAGCAGGATGGTCAGGATATTAAGCCAGGCGAAGTTCCCGGAGAGCACCAGCCAGGCCTGGGTTCCGATCACCACCAGTGCGGCGATCCCGGCCACCGGCTGCGGGAAGAATAGGAAAAACGGCACCACCAGCTGGGCAAAATGGTTGCCCAGCACTTCCGCCTTGTGCAGGGGCTTGGGCAGGTGATGGAAAAACCAGCTGGCAGGATTGGGCATCGGCTGGGTCTCGTGGTGGTAGTACAGGGCGGTGAGGTTCCGCCACACCGGGTCTCCGCGCATTTTGATCAGCCCGGCACCGAATTCCAGCCGGAACACCAGCCAGCGGAAGAGGAACAGCACGGTCACCGGGGGAGCCACCTCGGTGGAGCCCAGGAACGCGGCCAGGAACCCGGCCTCCAGCAGCAGCGACTCCCAGCCGAAGCCGTAGAAGGTCTGGCCGATGTTCACAATTGACAGGTAGAGGAACCAGATCAGCAAAAAGGCAGCCAGGGGCAGCCAGGGCGGGCCGGCCTGCGGCAGGCCGGCCACCAGCAGCGCTGCCACCGCCGCCCCGGCCCAGGCCACCGCGAGCAGGAAGCGGTCCGAATAATGCCACCGGAAGAGCGTGGGAATGCCGCGGCCCCTGACCCGCTCCAGGAAGCGCGGTGCCGGGAGCAGCCCGTGTTCGCCCAGAAGCGCGGGGAACTGATTGGCGGCAGAGATGAAGGCGATGAGGTAGACGGCGGCGATGCCCCGCTGCAGCACCTGCCGCGCAAATTCGTATCCCTCCGCGCTAAAAAGCTCCATGGCACACCTACGGTAGCGCCGGGAGTCCTAGGCTGGGAGCGGTGGCGGAAAACTCCGCAGCTCTTTCCAGGAGGTGCCCAAATGGATGGATCCCACATCCTGGCCCTCATTGTCGCCCACCCGGATGACGACGCATACGGCCTGGCCGGGACAGTGGCGCTGCATGAGAACGATCCCGGCTTCCGTTTCATCCTGGTCCATGCCACGGACGGCGGCGCCGGGCAGATTGATCCTGCCTATCCGCCGGTCAACGAGGCGCTCGGCAGCATCCGGCGGCGCGAAATGGACGCGGCATGGATGGCCCACGGACGGCCGCCGGACCGCCACGAATGGCTGGGTTACGACGACGGCGCGGTGGGGCAGGTTCCCTTCGACGAGCTGGCCGAGCGGATCGGCGGGATCCTGGCGCAGGAACGGCCCGACGTCGTGGCGACCTTCGGCCCGGATGGGCTCACCGGCCATCCCGACCATATTGCCGTCGGTGCGGCCACTGATGCGGCTTTTTCCCGGCTGCGCGGCGGCGGTCCGGGGCTGCGGCGGCTGGTGCACGGCGGTGTCCGCCGGTCCACCTGGGAACGCTGGAACCGCGGCCGGATCAGGCGCGGACTGGCGCCCTGGGACGCAGGCCGGATGTACGACGTGCATCCGGTTCCGGACGAGGAGATCGGCATTGAGGTGGACGTCAGCGCCGTGGCCCACCGGGTGGTGGCCGGATTAATGGAACACCGGACCCAGCGCCATGTCGTTTCACCGGGGGTGCCGCCGGAAGCGGAAGAGGATGCCCGCTGGGCGCGCACCGTTGGCACCGAGCCGCTGGTTATGGCCTGGCCGCCGCGGGAGCCTGGCGCTCCGGTGCTGGGGGACGTCTTCGAGGGCCTGGACTGAACCCCGGGCCTTCAGAACCGGAAGAAGGAATCGATTTCCTGCTTGGTGTCGTCCACGTAGACCTCGGTGCGTTCGTCGAAAAAGGACACCCGGTCTTTCAACTGCTCGGAGTCCGGCAGGACCTTTTCGTAGGACCAGGCCAGATCCGTTCCCTCCGGCCGGCCGCGGACGGACCAATAGGAAGCGGTGCCCTTGTAAGGACACACCGATTGGGTGAGGGAAGCGCCCAGGGCATCCCAATCGACGTCGCCCCGGGGGTAATAGGTGCGCACCGGCAGCATGGTCTCGTAGACGAACAAAGGCTCCCGGGTTTCGGCCAGCAGTTGCCCGCCCAGATGCACGCGCACGGCCCGCGAGGATTCCCTGGCATCCACCCGGTGGAACGGATCGCGGGGATGCCCCTCAATCACCTGGTCCTCTTCCAGCCACCGGTCGAAGGCGCCGAAATCCAGCAGGACGTGACCGGACAGATCCGGGTCCTCGGGCCGGAACGCCGCAGCCGGCAGCTCATGCGTTCCCGCGTGTACGTCCAGCGGCTGCCCCGGCGTTGTATGCGCGGCAAAGGGATAGCGTGGATCCATCGGTGCACCCGGCGGGATGCCGGCCATCGGATCCTCAGCAGGGGCGGCGGCCGGGACCCTGAGATCGGCAGCAATATCCTTCGCCGGGACGGCGTAAATCGGGGTGACACGCCTGGGTTCATACACCAGGAACGCGTTGTGGGAATCAACGATGGTGTTGTCTCCGAGCTGGGCCCGGATGCGCCGCGGCGTGGGTTCGTAACGCAGCTGCGGGATGAACTTCCAAAATGCGGGGCTGATCTGCAGTGCCATGGCTCCAGTGTCCGGCGGGGCCGGGCGGCAATCAAGGCCTTGCGGTTACCGGCGCAGGGCCTGTAACTCCCGCCTGTCCAGGCCTAGCATCATCAGTATCTGCAGTCCCTTCCGCGGGTGCGCGGAAGGGACTAACGGCACCCGGAAAGGCGTACCAAATGCTTGAGAACAGCAGTGCCTTCAGTGGATTCTCAGTCAACGACATCCCGGCCGCCCGGAACTTTTACGGGCAGGTCCTGGGCGTTCCGGTCTCCGAAGCCAACGGGATGCTGTTCCTGCACCCCGAAGGCAGCGCGAACATCCTTGTCTATCCCAAGGACAACCACACCCCGGCCACCTATACGGTCCTGAATTTTCCGGTACCGGACGTGGAGGCCGCCGTAAGTGAGCTTTCCGGCCGGGGCGTGGAGTTTGTCCATTTTGACGGGGTGGGCGAGGACGGGATCTTCCGGCAGGCCGGCCCCACGATCGCGTGGTTCCGGGACCCTGCCGGAAACATCCTCTCCGTGATTGAGGACGAGCCGCCCCAAAGCGAGTAGGAGCCCAGGCCCTTAGTGGCCGCGGGCGATCCAATCGTTGAGCGCCGGTGCCTCGGCGCCGACCGTCGTGGACTCGCCGTGCCCGGTCAGCACCCGTGTTTCCGAGGGCAGCGTCAGCAGCCGCTCCCGGATGGAGGTGATGATGGTGGGGAAGTCGCTGTAGGAGCGTCCCGTGGCTCCCGGACCGCCGTTGAACAGCGTGTCACCGCTGAACACCACCGGGGCGCCGTCGCCGGGGGCATCGGCGGCCAGCAGGAAGCACACCGAACCGGGGGAGTGCCCCGGGGTATGCAGCGCCTGCAGGGTTACACCGGCGACCTCGAAAATGTCTCCGTCTTCAATTTCGCCGTCGGGCCCCTCATCGGGGAACACCGCGTCCCAGAGCATCCGGTCCGCCGCATGCAGGAACACCGGTGCGCTGAACCGGTCGCGGGCTTCGCCTACGGCACGGATGTGGTCATCGTGGCCATGGGTGAGCAGGATCGCCTGGACCTCGCGGTCGCCCACTGCCGCGGCTACCGCGTTGGTGTCATGGGCCGGGTCGATGATGATGACCTGCGCGTCGTCGCCAATGATCCAGACGTTGTTGTCCACGTCCCAGGTGCCGCCGTCGAGCGAGAAGGTTCCGGAGGTGATGACGTTGTCGATATGCACGCCCATTTAGAGCACCACTACCGAGCGCAGGACCTTACCGTCATGCATTTTGGTGAAGGCTTCCTCGATGTCGCCCAGGCCGATGCGTTCGGAGACAAACGCGTCCAGGTCCAGCCGTCCGAGCTTGTACTGCTCCACGAGCATCGGGAAGTCACGCGAGGGCAGGCAATCGCCGTACCAGGAGGACTTCAGCGATCCGCCGCGGCCGAACACATCCGCCAGCGGCAGTTCGATCTTCATTTCCGGGTTGGGCACGCCCACCAGGACCACGCGGCCGGCAAGGTCGCGTGCGTAGAAGGCCTGCTTGTAGGTTTCGGGGCGGCCGACGGCGTCAATGACGACGTCTGCTCCGTTGCCTGAGGTGAGGGCACGGATGGCTTCCACCGGATCCTCTTCCTTGGAATTGATCACGTGCGTGGCGCCCTGCGCCTTGGCCAGCTCCAGCTTCTTGGCGTCGATGTCCACCGCGATGATGGTGGTGGCGCCGGCCAGCTGTGCGCCGGCGACGGCGGCAATGCCCACGCCGCCGCAGCCGATGACGGCCACGGATTCCCCGCGCTTCACCTCGCCGGTGTTGATGGCGGCACCGATGCCGGCCATGATGCCGCAGCCGAGCAGGCCCACCGCGGCCGCGTCGACGTCGTCGTCCACTTTGGTGCACTGGCCGGCAGCAACCAGCGTCTTCTCGGCGAACGCGCCGATGCCCAGGGCGGCGGTCAGCTCCGTGCCGTCCTCCAGGGTCATCTTCTGGGTGGCATTGTGCGTGTTGAAGCAGTACTGCGGCTCGCCCTTGCGGCAGGCGCGGCACTCGCCGCAGACGGCACGCCAGTTCAGGACCACGCGGTCACCGGGGGCAACCTCGGTAACGTCGGGTCCGACGGCGGCTACGACGCCGGTGGCTTCGTGGCCGAGCAGGAACGGATAATCGTCATTAATGGCACCCTGCTTGTAGTGCAGGTCGGTGTGGCACACACCGCAGGTGAGGATGTCCACCAGTGCTTCTCCGGGGCCCGGATCCGGAACCAGGATGGTCTCCAATGAGACCGGGGCGTTCTTTTCCTTGACGACTACTGCCTGAACCTTGTGAACCATATGCGGGTGCTGCCTCTCGAATGTCCGGGCGGAACGCCGATGTCCGGCGTTCCGCATTCCATCCTATGAAGCAGGATGGCCGTGCGCGAAGTTGACGTGAACCGGGGAACGCCCCGGATCCTTGGGGTTCTCAGACGCCCAGGCGGGACTTGACCTCGGCCGCGGACGGGTTGGTAGCGGAGGAGCCGTCCGGGAAGATCACCGTGGGTACGGTCTGGTTGCCGCCGTTGATCTGGGCCACCAGCTCCGCGGTGCCTTCCACATCCTCGATGTTGACCTCGGTGTAGCCGATCCCGGCGGTCTCCAGCTGCGACTTCAGGCGGCGGCAGTATCCGCACCAGGTGGTGGAGAACATAGTGATGGAACCGGCGGCGGGGGTGAAGGCTTCTGCTGTGGCAGCCACGAAGGGCGCTCCTTTGCGTGTAGAAAACAGGGACTGCTTGGTACAACCGCGGCGGGCCCGGTTCAATTCCCCCGCGGTGCCGGTGTTGCCCCGCTGGCAGGCTCTTGCCGGCGGCCAGGCGTCTTGGCGCCCCTAGGGCGCATCCTCGGGTGCGATGGCGTCGATGCGCACGTTTCCGCTCTCGTCCACGGACAGCCCGGGGTTGTAGCAGACCTCCCAGCGGTAGCCGTCGGGGTCGGTGAAGTAGCCCGAGTAGCCGCCCCAGCTCATTTGGGTTCCGGGGGCGGAAATCAGCCCGCCCGCCGCGGCGGCACCGGCGAGCACCGCATCAACCTCCGCCGGCGATCCGACATTGTGGCCCAGGGTGATCGGTGCCTGGCTGGCCTCGCCCATGGCGCCGGCCTCGGCGGCCAGGTGATCGCGCCGGAAGAAGGCCAGCAGCAGCCCGTGGCCGACCTGGTAAAAGATGACTTCCTCAGGCACGTACGAGGCGGCGGTCCAGCCGAGGCGGGAGGAATAGAAGGCGTAGGTGACTTCAAGGTCGCGGACGCCGACGGTGATGACGGAGAGTTGGGGTTTCACCTTCCCGATCTTGCCATTGCCATCGAACCAAACGTGCATTCAATGGCCGGTACGACACAAACCCCTGTTCCATGACCTTGCTGACGTTTCCGTATCCGCCCACGACCAGTCCAGGGCAGGGTAATCAGCAGATCCTGTCCACTCCCTGCAACAGGACCATTGACGCCGCCGCGGGGCCCGGGCTGTCATGGAGGTAATGTCCGCATGCGGTGGCGCCACGTCCGCGGACAGCGCCTTGCGTGATGGAAGAGGCCCCGCTGTCCATGAATCCTTCAGTCCCCCGCCGCCAGGGCGGCAGCCACCGGGCCGGCAGCGGTCCCGGCCAGGTCGCCGGTGCTCGCGCCGGCTCCGATGAGGAGCAGCCCGACCGGCGCACCGGCTGGGCCCGCTTCCTGGTCCCCGTGGTCCTGATCCTCATGTGGTTTGTTGTGGGCGGTTTCGGCGGTCCGTATTTCGGCAGGATCTCCGAGGTGGTGGACAACAACCAGAGCTCCTACCTGCCCGCCAGTTCCGCGGCCACGCAGGTCGCTGACCTGCAGGCTGAATTCACTGACAGCGACGCCGTTCCGGCGGTCATTGTCTACGTGAACGACGCCGGCCTCACCGACGCCGACCGCACCTATATCAACGGCAGGGTCCCGGCCCTGTCCGGCGTCTCCGGGGTGGCCGGAGGCGTGTCGCCCGCGCAGTTCTCGAACGACGGCAAGGCCGCGGAGATCTTCGTTCCGGTGGCGGACAACGACGACGCCGCCACCACCGTGGAAAACCTGCGGACCGCGGTCACCGAGGGCCTTCCCGCCGGACTTTCCGGGTACGTCACCGGGCCGGCCGGGCAGCTGGCGGACATCACCGAAGCCTTCGGCGGCATCGACACCTCGCTGCTGCTGGTGGCCGTCATCGCCGTGTTCGTGATCCTGGTGGTGGTTTACCGGTCACCGCTGCTGCCGGTGCTGGTCCTGCTGACGTCCGTCTTTGCCCTCTCGGCTGCGATTCTGGTGGTCTATTACCTCGCCAGGGCCGGTGCCCTCGCGGTGAACGGACAGGTGCAGGGGATCCTGTTCATCCTCGGCATCGGGGCGGCCACCGATTATTCACTGCTCTATGTCTCCAGATACCGGGAGTCGCTGCGTGATCACCCAGGCCGGTGGGATGCAACCCTGGCCGCCCTGAAGGGCACCTTTGAACCGGTGCTGGCCTCCGCGGCTACGGTCACCGCCGGCCTGCTCTGCCTGCTGCTGAGCGACCTGAATTCAAACAAGGCGCTGGGGCCGGTGGCGGCCATCGGTATCGGCTTCGCCTTCCTGGCGGCCATGACCTTCCTCCCGGCGCTGCTGATGCTGACCGGACGGGCGGCGTTCTGGCCCCGCCGCCCGCTCTACGGCTCCCGGCATCCGGACCGCGACGGCGACGCGCGCAACGGCATCTGGCCCCGGGTGGCCCGCACCGTGAAGGCCCACCCCCGGCGCGTATGGGTCATCCCCACGGTGCTCCTGCTTCTCGCGGTGACGGGGATGCTGCAGCTGCGCGCCTCCGGCGTGCCGCAGAGCGACTTTGTCCTGGGCGAGACGTCGGCCAAGGAAGGACAGCAGGTGCTGGGGGAGCACTTTCCGTCCGGCTCCGGCAGCCCGGTACTGATCGTGGCGCCCGAAGGGGATCTCGACGACGTCGCCGGCGCGGTCCTGGGGGTGTCCGGCGTGGACACCCTGACGGTCCAGGCGTCCGGGACCCCTGCCGGTTCGCTTCCGGTGACGGCCGACGGCGTCCAGCCCTCACCTGTTCCCGGAGCGGCTGCGGCGCCCACGGTGGTGGACGGAAAGGTGCTGCTGGAAGCCACCTTGACCGACCCGCCGGACTCGGACGCCGCGGAACAGACGGTCGATGACATGCGCGGCGCCGTCGCAGGCATCAACGATGTGCTGATCGGTGGAGAGACCGCCACCACCATCGACACCAATGCCGCAGCCATTCACGACCGGAACCTGATCATCCCCGTGGTGCTGGTGGTCATCCTGTTCCTGCTGATGCTCCTGCTGCGCTCGATCCTGGCCCCGGTCCTGCTGATCCTGACCGTGCTGCTGTCCTTCGGCGCCACCCTGGGGGTCTCCGCCCTGATGTTCAACCACGTCTTCGACTTCCCCGGTGCGGACCCGGCGGTGCCGTTGTTCGGCTTCATTTTCCTGGTTGCACTGGGAGTGGACTACAACATCTTCCTCATGACCCGGGTCAGGGAGGAAAGCCTGCAGCACGGCACCCGCGAGGGGGTGATCCGCGGGCTGATGATCACCGGGTCCGTCATCACCAGCGCCGGCATTGTCCTGGCCGCCACCTTTGCCGCCCTGGGCGTGATTCCCGTCCTGTTCCTGGCGCAGCTGGCGTTCATCGTTGCCTTCGGCGTGCTGCTGGACACCCTGGTGGTGCGCTCGCTGCTGGTGCCGGCCCTGTCCTATGACATTGGCCGCAGCATCTGGTGGCCTTCGCGTCTTTCCCGGCCGCCGCGCGGACTTCACCGCCGCGGAGTTCCCGCGCACGCCGGGAAGGACTTCGCGCCGTGAGGAAACCGGGGGCAACGGCCGGCCCGTTAGGCTAATGGCATGGAAACCCTTGATCACCAACGATCCATGACCTGCCAGCTCGACGACGTGCGCACCGCCATTGACGAGATTGACGAGGAGATCGTGGCGCTGATCTGGCGGCGGGAACGGCTGGTCCGGCTCGCCGGGTCACTCAAGGAAAACGACGCCGAGGTCAAGGCTCCGGCCCGGGTCGAGGAAGTCCTTGAGCATGTGCGCGCCACGGCCGAAGCCCAGGACGGCGACCCCACTGTCGTGGAGGCCACCTACCGGGCCATGATCGACGCCTTTATCGATTACGAGCTCAAGGTGCGGCACGAGTCCGAACGCCAGGCCAAGCTGGACGCCTTCTCACGCAGCTAGCTGTACTCACCACTGCGGAGCGGCGGCACCGAGCGGGCCGGCCGGAACGTCCCAGGCCAGGCGCGGCACCGTGCCCCAGCCCGTGAACCGGACCGGCGGCAGCAGGCGCCGGCCGGGACCCCAGAACGTCTGCTCCTGAACCTGCTCGAACGAGGGGATCCCTCCCTCCTGCCCGGACTCCTTTCCAGAGCCCTGCCGTGCCGCTGCTGCCCGGCCGGGAGTTTGCGCGGAGGTGCAGGCGCCGGCCATGTGCTGCAGCTGAACAGCGGTGCGCGCCAGCGAAAGCCGCGCCGCGAAGACCCCGCCGTCCAGGCGAAGCAGCCACGCCCGCAGAGCTGCCGCAGCGGCAAGGTATCCCGTGGCGTGGTCCAGCGCCTGGACCGGCAGCGGCCGCGGGGCATCGGTACCGAAATGCAGCATTCCCGCGTGGGCAATGCCTGAACTCATCTGGACCAGCGAATCGAACCCCCGCCGTCCGCTCCACGGCCCGGTCCAGCCATAGGCGTTCAAGGCGACTTCCACCAGCCCCGGCCGCAACTGCTGCAGCCGCGCCGAATCCAGCCCCAACCCGGCGAGCGCACCCTTGCGGTAACCGGACACCACCATGTCGGCACCGGCCACCAGCTCCCGGATGCGCCGGGCCCCGGCTGCGGAGGCCAGATCCAGCCGGGCACACCGCTTGCCCAGGGTCAGCTCCGCTTCCGACGCCGGCTCCTCCCATCCCGGGGGATCGATGCGCAGCACCTCGGCGCCCAGCCCGGCAAGGAACCGCGTAGCCACCGGTCCGGCGATGATCCGGGTCAGATCCAGCACCCGCACGCCGGCCAGCGGCCGCTCCGGGGATGACGCCGGAGCAGGCGCCGCAGCCGTTCCGACGCGGGTCCAGTCAATCAGCGGTTCCTGGTTCACCGCGTTTCCCTGCGGATGGCCTGTCCACTGGAGTGCAGTGAGCATCCGGGCAGCGCAGCCGCCGGCGGCGACCACTGCGCGTTCAAGTGTTTCCGGCTCCCGGCCGGCGACGGCGGCGGACACCGTGTCACGGCCCGGCAGCGGGTCAACCGGCAGCCCGAGTGCTGCCAGCGCGGCGGACCGGTGATGGGGCGCGTTGGTGTGCAGCCGGATCCAGCCGCCCGCGCCGGGGTAGTCGCCGGCCAGCGGGTCCCAGGGTGGCGGGATGCTCCAGCCCTGCGGGGTAAAGGAGCCGGCAAACCAGGCCAGCGCCAGGTCCGGGTCGATGTCGGATCCGGTTGTGCTTCCGCCCAGCCGGCGGGAAAGCCCGACGGCGGCGTCGGCGGCCTGCCGCACCGCCCAGCCGGCGAAGGCACGTACGGGATACGCGGACTCCAAGGCCATCAGAGGTTCCTTTCCACGGGCACAGTCTTTCCACAGGCACAGTAGGGTACGGTACTGACACGCCGGGGGCGTTCGACCCGCCGGGCAAAAGGGGGAGCACTCGTGGACCAGGAGCAACCGGCAGCGCCGGAAGCCGCGCCGGAACAGTGGCGGGCCGTCGCCGCGGCGCTCGCCGATGAGCGCAGGCTCCGGCTGTACGCGCGCATCATCACCGCGGCCGGCCGCGGTACTCCGCTCGACGGCCAGGAGCTGGACACCCGGGAGCGCAAATCCCTCGCCGCCCTGCAGAAGGCCGGGCTCGTCTCCTCCGGAGCCTGCGACGTACAGCCGGTGAGCGGCGTGTTCACCCGGCTGCTGGCCAGCGGCAGGGAACCAACCGAGACCTCCGTACGGCGGTTCCTGGTGAACGGCAAGATCGGCTCCCTTCCCCGGCGGCAGGCTGACCGGCTGGAACTGCTCCACTACATCGCCGGGCACGTCTTCGAAACGGTCCAGGCCCCGCAGGGGGAGCTGCCCGTGCTGGACGAACGAATGATCACCGAACGGCTCGCGGAGTATTCGGCCGATCCGGCAGCCGTGCGCCGGTGCCTGGTGGACGAGGGCATAGTGTCCCGCAACCGGGATGGATCCCGCTACTGGCTTTCTGCCCCGCGGCCGGCCGACGGATGGGAGTTCGCCTAGGGCGCCAGCCAAGCGGACCGTTGACTCGCACCGAGGCGTGGCGTCTGATGGAAGGTGCCGTGCTCAGTGCACGGGCCTGGCAGCAGCTTCGCGGGCCAGCAGGACGACGGCTTCCAAGGAGGCGTCATTTGACCGCCAGATTCAATGCGCACGGTGCCGAACCCACCCACCCCGCCGCCCGTAGCGCAACGGACCTGGGCTCGCCGGCGTCGTCCTACCGGCGCTCGCCGTCAGATACCTTGGCCGCCCCGCCGCAGCCGCCGGTACGCGGAGAAAGCACGGGCCCCGGGCAGCCGGCAGCACACAGCGGGGAAGCGCCGGCGCCGCATTCCCGCCGTCAGATTGTGCTGGTTTTCACTGGACTGATCTTTGCCGTCCTGATCTCGGCGCTGGACCAGACCATAGTGGCGACGGCGCTGCCCACCATCGTGGGGGACCTGCAGGGACTGGACCATCTGTCCTGGGTCATTACCGCCTACCTGCTCACCTCTACGATCGGGCTCCCGATCTACGGCAAGCTCGGCGACCTGCTGGGACGCAAGAACATCTTCGTGTTTGCCATAGTCGTGTTCCTCATCGGGTCGGCCCTGTCCGGGCAGGCCCACAGCATGGCCGAGCTCATCGCCTACCGCGCCCTGCAGGGCGTAGGCGGCGGCGGGCTGATCATCGGCGCGCAGGCCATCATCGGCGATGTCGTCTCTGCCCGGCAGCGCGGCCGCTACATGGGCCTGATCGGTGCCGCCTTTGGCCTGGCCTCGGTGAGCGGACCGCTGCTGGGCGGCTATCTCACCGAGTACTGGTCCTGGCGGTGGGTGTTCTACATCAACCTTCCCCTCGGCGCCATCGCCCTGGCCGTCATCATCACCTCGCTGCACCTGCCGGCCCGCACGGGGCAGCGGCCGCCGCTGGACTACCCCGGGGCCGCCCTGCTGGCACTCACCAGTTCCGCGCTGGTGATGCTGACCAGCTGGGGCGGAACCACCTTCCCGTGGACCTCACCCCAGATCCTGGGGCTGGGAGTGCTTGCCGCCGTCGGCGTTGCCGTTTTTATTCCGGTGGAGCTGCGTGCCGCCGAGCCGATCCTGCCCCTGCGGCTGTTCGGGAACCGCAACTTCCTGGTCTGCACCCTGGTGGGGCTGTCCGTGGGGCTGGCCATGTTCGGCAGCATTTCCTACCTGCCCACCTTCCTGCAGATGGTCAACGGCGCCTCCGCCACCGTCTCCGGGCTGATGATGCTGCCGATGACCGCCGGGCTGCTGCTGACCTCAATCGGCACCGGGCAGCTGATCTCCCGGACCGGCAAGTACAAGATCTACCCGGTCCTGGGCGCCGCCGTCATGATCGTAGGCCTGCTGCTGCTCTCGCGGATTTCCAACACCACCCCGTACTGGTTCACTGCCCTGGGCATGTTCGTGCTGGGCCTGGGCATCGGCGCGCTGATGCAGAACCTGGTGCTGATCGTGCAGAACAGCGTGCCCGCGCAGGATATGGGCACCGGGGTCTCCTCGGCCAACTACTTCCGGCAGATGGGCGGCTCGCTGGGGATCGCCGTCTACGGCTCCTTCTTCATCAAGCGGCTGAACGACCAGGTGGCGGATGCCCCGGCACAGGCCTCGGGGGTACTGCGCAACGGGGTCAATTCGATCAGTCCCGCGGAGCTGAAGATGCTGCCGGAACCGGTGCAGGACTTTATCGCCCGGGCCTTTGGCGACGCGCTGCCGCCGATTTTCCTGCTCGGCATCCCCGCTCTGGGAGCGGGCCTGATCCTGACCCTTTTCATCCAACAGATTCCACTTTCCGAAACCCCGCGGCTGGCGGCAGGCGCGGAAGCCCGGACGGGAAGGCCGTGAGCAATGGCGGGCAACCGGGACTTCCTCCCCGAGCCGGGACCGGCGCCCGGGCACGGACTGGCGGCCGCACCGGCAGCCGGCAGGCCGCGCCGGGCCATGGTGTTTACCGGCCTGCTGCTGGCCGTGCTGCTGGCGGCCCTGGACCAGACCATCGTGGCCACCGCGCTGCCGACCATTGTGGGGGAACTGAACGGGCTGGAGCATCTGTCCTGGGTGGTGACCGCCTACATCCTGGCCGCCACGATCGGGCTGCCCGTCTACGGCAAGCTTGGTGACCTCTACGGGCGGAAAAGGATCTTCATCTTCGCCATTGCGCTCTTCCTGGCCGGTTCCGTCCTCTCCGGCCTGGCGCAGAACATGGAGCAGCTGATCGCCTTCCGTGCCTTGCAGGGGGTTGGCGGCGGCGGGCTGATGATCGGCGCCCAGGCCATCATCGGCGATATCGTCTCGCCGCGTGAACGCGGCAAGTACATGGGCGTGATCGGTGCGGCTTTCGGGCTCGCCTCGGTGGGAGGCCCGCTGCTGGGCGGCTGGATCACCGACAGCTTCTCCTGGCGGTGGGTGTTCTACATCAACATTCCCATCGGGGCCGTGGCGCTCGCCGTCGTCATCTCCTCCCTGCACCTGCCCAGACCGGAAGCCTCCCGGACGGGGGCCTTCAGGCCGCGGCTGGACTACGCCGGTGCAGCCCTGCTGGCCGTGGCCAGCGCCGCGGTGGTGATCCTGACCAGCTGGGGCGGAAGCATCTACGCCTGGTCCTCGCCGCAGATCCTCGGGCTGGCAGCTGCAGCCCTGGTGGCCGTTGTGGCGTTCATCCCGGTGGAGCTGCGGGCGCCGGAGCCGATCCTGCCGCCGCGCCTGTTCCGGATCCGGAACTTCCTGCTGCCGGTGCTGGTGGGGATCGCGGTGGGGATGGCCATGTTCTCCACCATTTCCTACCTGCCCACGTTCCTGCAGATGGTCAACGGCGCTTCGGCAACCCAATCGGGCCTGATGATGCTGCCCATGATGGGCGGGCTGCTGCTGACCTCCATCGGCACGGGGCAGCTGATCTCGCGGACCGGCAGCTACAAGATCTATCCGGTTCTCGGCTGCGCCGTGATCATAACCGGCCTGGTGATGCTCTCCAGGATCTCCGCGGACACCCCTTATTCCTTCACCGCTGCAGGAATGCTGGTGATGGGACTGGGGGTGGGCTGCCTGATGCAGAACCTGGTGCTGATCGTACAGAACAGCGTTCCGCCCCGGGATATGGGGACCGCCATCTCTGCGGCGAACTACTTCCGCCAGATCGGTGCGTCATTCGGGATTGCAGTGTTTGGATCCGTCTTTATCAGCCGGCTCTCGGAGCAAATGGCTGCTGCCCCGCCGGGCGCCGGGGGACTGGCGGCCGGCGGCATCAATTCGCTGAGCCCCGAGCTGCTGCGGAGCCTGCCGGATCCGGTCCGCGGGTTTGTAGCCGGCGCCTTCGGCCAGGCCCTGCCGCCGATCTTCCTGCTGGGAGTCCCGGTGGTGGCAGCTGCCCTGGTTCTTTCCCTGTTTATCCAGCAGGTTCCACTCTCCGAGAGCACACGGGTGGAAGCCGCCGAGGAGGCCAGGGGATGACGCGGGGCGGGCCTTCCAACGGTCAGGGCCGCAGTGATCGGCGGCTGTCAGAAAGGGGCCGTACACTGGTGCTGTTCGAATATATGTTCGAAGATGAAGCAGGTCAATTAACTAAACCTGCAGGCCGTCAACGGTGGAAGAGGGAACTGAAGTGGGTGTCTTCAGCGATGCGGTAGAGGTGGTGTGTTCTCCCGGCGGGCAGCCGCTGCGCTTGTCCTGGCAGGGGCGCATTTACAAGGTCGCGGCGGATCCGGTGCGGTGGTTTGAACGCCGGAACTGGTGGGACGAAGAAGCCCGTGCCGAACGCGGACACGGGCCCGGCCTGGTGGACTCCGAGATCTGGCGGGTGCAGGCGAGGCTGACCACCCGTGCGCCGCTGCGTACCCTGGACCTCTCGCATGACCTGTCCTCCGGGCGCTGGCGCCTGATCCGGGTTCACGACGCCCTGCAGGAAAGCGCCTAGGAACCTGGCCATCATGAGCTTCACCCACCTGCACACCGCCACCGCGTTCAGTGCACACTACGGTGTGTCCTGGCCCCAGGACCTCGCTGCCGCTGCGGCAGCCGACGGCGCCGACGCGCTCGCCTGCACCGACCGGGACGGGCTCTACGGAACGGTGAAGCACCTGCGCGCCTGCATGGATGCCGGCATTGATCCCATCGTGGGGGTGGATCTGGCCGTGCTGGGTGATCCCGACGGGCACGGCAGCACTGCGGTCACTGGCCGCGTGGTGGTCCTGGCCCACGGCCGGCGCGGCGGGGCCGGCTACCGGGCGCTGTGCCGGCTGATTTCCGATGCCCACGCCGGCACGGTTGCCTCAGGTGCCCGCAAAAACAGCAAACCCGTGGGCGTGACCCTGGAGCAACTGGCGGCGCGGGCTGCCGGGAACGGCGATGACGGCGGCGCCCCGGACCCCGCCGGACGGGACAGTCCGGTCCTGACGGTGCTGGTGGGCCCCTGGTCCGACGTCGGCCAGGCGATGCGCAGCCGCAGCTATGCCGTCGCCCGCACACTCTTCGCCCGCTGGCAGGCCCTGCTGCCCCGCGAAGCGCTGGCCATCGAAGTGGTGACCCATCTGAGCGCCCCCGGAAAGAACCTGTCCCTGGCCCATGCGGTGCGCATGTTCCGGCTGGCCGATGAAATGCAGCTGCCCGCCATCCTCACCAATGCGGTGCGCTATGTCGATGCCGACGGCGCTGCCACCGCCGACGTCCTGGATGCCGCCCGGGCGCTGACCTCCATGGCCAGGCTTCCGGACCTGCAGCCCAGCGGGCAGGGCTGGCTCAAGACAGCCAAGGCGATGGGGGAGCTGGCCCGGGAGATCAGCGCCGGTGCAGGCTATGGCGCGGCCGGGGCGGCACGCCTGCTCCGCGACACCGAGGCGCTCGCCGACACCTGCCGGATGGACCCGGTGGCGGAAATGGGCTGGAAACAGCCGGTGGTTCCGGAAGCATCGGTCATCGGCATCACCGCCGATCCCATGACCGAACTGGTGGCCCGCTGCGAAGCGGGAATCGGCCGCAGGTTCGCCACCCTGGATGCCGCCGGGGAAGCACGGATGCGCAACCGGCTGGCGCATGAGCTGGGCATCATCGAACGGCTGGGGTTTGCCTCCTACTTCCTGACCGTCGCCGAGGTCTCCGCCATGATCACCGGGATGGGGGTGCGGGCCGCTGCGCGGGGATCGGGGGCGTCCTCGCTGGTGAACTATCTGCTGGGCATCAGCCACGTTAACCCGCTGGCGCATGACCTGATCTTTGAGCGCTTCCTCTCACAGGACCGCTCGACCCTGCCGGACATCGACATCGACGTCGAAAGCGCGCAACGGCACAACGTCTACCACCGCATCTTCGAACGTTTCGGCGCCGAGCGCGTCACCCTGATGAGCATGCAGAACGGCTACCGCGCCCGCGGGGCGGTGCGCGACGCCGGCATGGCCCTGGGCCTGGCCGAAGAGGAGGTCGGAGCCGTGGCCAAACAGCTCTGGCGTTTCTCCGCCGCCAAGTTCCGGGAGGCGCTCGCCGAAAAGCCCGAACTGCGCGACGTCGCCGAACGGGTCCAGGGCAACCGGCAGCTGGATCTGCTGGTGGATCTGACCGAACGCCTGGACCGGCTGCCCCGCCACATCTCCATGCACCCGTGCGGCGTGATCCTGGGGGATACCTCCCTGCTGGACCGCACCCCGGTGCAGCCCTCCGGGCTGGGCCTGCCCATGTCCCAGTTCGACAAGCACGACATGGATCCCATGGGCATGCTCAAGCTCGACGTGCTGGGCGTGCGGATGCAAAGCGCCATGGCCTACGCCCTGGCGGAGGTGCGGCGGCTGCACCCCACCAAGGAGGACACCGTCAAAGCCGGCGCCCATCCGGCCGGAGCCGGCGGTCAGGGGCCGGACTACGTGCGCGCCGACGGCTCCATCGACCTGGACGCCGTGCCGCTGGACGATGAACCCACCTACGAGCTGATCCGCAGCACCCAGACCCTGGGCTGCTTCCAGATCGAGTCGCCCGGCCAGCGTGAGCTGATCGGCAAGCTGGCGCCGAGGGACTTCAACGACCTGATCATCGACATCTCGCTGTTCCGGCCCGGGCCGATGAAGTCGAACATGGTCCGCCCGTTCCTGGAACACCGGCACGGCTGGTCTCCGGAGGAATATCCGCACGAAGCACTGCGGCCGGTCCTGGCCGAGACGCACGGGGTAACCGTGTTCCACGAACAGGTGCTGCGCACCTTCGACGTCTTCACCGGGTGCGGCCTGGCCAAGGCAGACGAGCTGCGCAGGCTGCTGGGCAACGAAGAGGCCGAAAAAGGGGTGGAAACCTACTTCCGGACCGAGGCCGGCAAACGCGGCTACCCGGCCGATGTCATTGAGAATGTCTGGGGCACGCTGGCGGCCTTTGGCAGCTTCGGTTTCTGCAAGGCGCACGGCGCTGCCTTTGCCGTGCCCACCTACCAATCGGCCTGGCTGAAGGCCCACCATCCCGAGGCGTTCCTGGCCGGGATCTTCGAACACGACCCCGGCATGTATCCGCGCCGGCTGCTGGTGGCCGAGGCCCGGCGGCTGGGCATCCCCATCCTGCCGCTGGACATCAACCGCAGCGGCGAGCAGTACCGGGTGGAACGGATCCCTGCCGTTCCCGCCTCGCCCGGCCATCCGGCCCGCCCGGAAAAACTGGGCATCCGGCTCAGCCTGGCCGGGATCTACGGGCTCTCAGCCACCGAACTGCGGCGGATCGCCGCCGGCCAGCCCTACGATTCACTGGCCGACCTGCGCGCCCGCGCCAGGGTGGGCCGGACCACCCTGATGCGCCTGGCGCAGCTGGGCGCCTTCGACTCCCTCGCCAGGGACACCGGGACCGCTGCCTCCCGCGCTGATCTGCTGCGCCACCTCGATGCTGCCCCGCCCCGCCCGGCACCACGCAAATACGATCCCATTCCAGGCCAGCTCTCGCTGCCGCTGGGCGACACCGAATTGGAGAACCTGCACGCCGAACTGCCCGAACCAACGCTGCGCGAAAAAGTTGCCACCGAACTGGACCTGCTGGCCGTGGATGTCAGTGCCCACCTGATCGACAGTTACGGGCCGCTGCTGAGTACCCTCGGCGTCACCAAGGCCCGGGACCTGGTGGAACTGCGCAACAATTCCGAGGTGCTGGTGGCCGGGATCCGCGTGGCCACGCAGACTCCGCCCATGCGCGGCGGCCGCCGGGTGGTGTTCATCAGCCTCGACGACGGCACCGGATGCGTGGACTGCACGTTCTTCCACGAGGCCCAGGAAAAAGCCGGCCCGCTGCTGTTCGGCACCGCGTTGATGCTGATCCGCGGGCTCACCCGGCGCACCGGACCGCGCGGAATCAGCCTGCAGGCGCTGCAGGCCTGGGACCTGAACGACGCCGACTCGCTGCCGGCTCCGGGCGGGGCAGGTTGGTGGGGCCCAACTACAGCGGATAACATCAAAGGGGCGCAGGAAGCAGCCGGCCACGTCCTGACCGGCCCACAGACGCCGCCGCACAACGAAATCTAGGAGACAACCGTGTCAGTGCCAGAGAAGTTCACCCTCATCGTCGACGGCGAAGAGACCACGGTGGATACTGGCACCACAGGTGCTCAGCTGTTCTTCGACCGCCGCGACGTCGTCGTCATGCGGGTAAACGGTGTCCTGACGGACCTGGATACCGAGCTCGGCGAGGGCGCCGCCGTCGAGGCCGTGACCATCGACTCCGAAGACGGCCTTAACGTACTGCGCCACTCCACCGCCCACGTGATGGCACAGGCCGTGCAGCAGCTGCGCCCCGACGCCAAGCTCGGTATCGGTCCGTACATCAAGGACGGCTTCTACTTCGACTTCGACGTCGCCGAGCCGTTCACCCCGGAGGACCTGAAGACCCTCGAGAAGATGATGCAGAAGATCATCAACTCGAACCAGAAATTCGCCCGGCGCGTGGTCAGCGAAGAAGAAGCCCGCGAGGCCATGGCCAACGAGCCGTACAAGCTGGAACTCCTGGGCAAGAAGGACGGCGCAGACGAAGCCGGCGAGGGCGCGAACATCGAGGTCGGCGCCGGCGAGATCACCATCTACGACAACGTGGACCGCAAGTCCGGCGACGTCGTGTGGTGCGATCTGTGCCGCGGCCCGCACCTCCCCAACACCAAGCTGATTTCCAACGCCTTCGCGCTGACCCGTTCCTCCGCCGCCTACTGGCTCGGCGACCAGAAGAACCAGCAGCTGCAGCGCATCTACGGCACCGCCTGGCCCACCAAGGACGCGCTGAAGGCCTACCAGGAACGCCTGGCCGAGGCCGAGCGCCGCGACCACCGCAAGCTGGGCACCGAGCTGGACCTGTTCTCCTTCCCGGATGAACTCGGTTCCGGCCTGCCGGTGTTCCACCCCAAGGGCGGCATCATCCGCAAGGCCATGGAGGACTACTCCCGCCAGCGCCACACCGAGGCCGGCTACGAGTTCGTCTACACCCCGCACATCACCAAGGGCCACCTGTACGAGGTTTCCGGCCACCTGGACTGGTACCGCGACGGCATGTTCCCTCCGATGCACGTGGATGAGGTCACCGACCCGGAGACCGGCGCGGTCATCAAGCCCGGCCAGGATTACTACCTGAAGCCGATGAACTGCCCCATGCACAACCTGATCTTCCGCTCCCGCGGCCGGTCCTACCGCGAACTGCCGCTGCGCCTGTTCGAATTCGGCTCCGTGTACCGCTACGAGAAGTCCGGCGTGATCCACGGCCTGACCCGCGTGCGCGGCATGACCCAGGACGACGCCCACATCTACTGCACCCGCGACCAGATGAAGGACGAGCTCACCAGCACGCTGAAATTCGTCCTTGACTTGCTCAAGGACTACGGCCTGGATGACTTCTACCTGGAGCTCTCCACCAGGGACCCGGAAAAGTCCGTCGGCTCCGACGAGATCTGGGACGAAGCCACCCGCACCCTCGCCGAGGTAGCCGAGGCCTCCGGACTGGACCTGGTTCCGGATCCGGGCGGCGCCGCCTTCTACGGCCCGAAGATCTCCGTCCAGGCCCGCGACGCGATTGGCCGCACCTGGCAGATGTCCACCATCCAGCTGGACTTCAACCTGCCCGAGCGCTTCGAACTGGAATACCAGGCCGCCGACGGCTCCCGCCAGCGCCCGGTCATGATCCACCGCGCACTGTTCGGTTCCGTGGAACGCTTCATGGCCGTGCTCACCGAGCACTACGCCGGCGCGTTCCCGGCCTGGCTGGCTCCGGTCCAGGTGGTCGGCATTCCCGTGGCCGAGGCGTTCAACGACTACATGTTCGACGTCGTCGACAAGCTCAAGGCCGAAGGCATCCGCGCCCAGGTGGACACCGGCACCGACCGCTTCCCGAAGAAGATCCGCACCGCGTCCAAGGACAAGATTCCGTTTGTCCTGATCGCCGGGGGCGACGACGCCGATGCCGGCGCCGTGTCCTTCCGCTTCCGTGACGGCAGCCAGGACAACGGCGTGCCGGTCGAGGAAGCGGTCAAGCGCATCGTTGAAGCCGTCCGCAACCGGGACAAGTAACCGGCAAAAACGACGGCGATAACGGGTGGCGAGTACAGGAGTGCAGATGGAAGACAGACAGGACGACGGCGGCAGTCCCTACCCGGGCGACGCCGCAGTCACCGATTCCTTCGAACTGGCCGGGGTGCCGGATTCGTTTGCACGCCTGTGGACACCGCACCGGCTGGCGTACATCAAGGGCGGGCAGGAACAGGTCTCCTCGGAGCACAACTGCCCGTTCTGCGCCGCCCCCACCCGGTCCGACGAGGAGTCCCTGATCGTGCACCGCGGCAGGCACGCCTTTGTCATCCTGAACCTGTTTCCCTATAACGCCGGGCACCTGCTCGTCTGCCCGTACCGGCATGTTCCGGACTACACGGACATCGACGAGCAGGAAACCGCCGAGATCGCCTCGCTCACGCAGACCGCCATGCGCGTGCTGCGCAAGGTCTCCAACCCCAGCGGTTTCAACTTGGGGATGAACCAGGGGGTCACCGGGGGAGCGGGAATTGCCGCGCACCTGCACCAGCACATTGTTCCGCGCTGGGGCGGCGACGGGAACTTCCTGCCGATCATTGCCAACACCAAGGCCATCACCCAGACCCTGGGCGACGTCCGCCAGCAGGTCGCTGACGCCTGGCCCGCATCCTCCACGGCCGGTGAGGACTAAACCGTGCTGAACAAGTATGCAAGAGGTTTTTTCACCGGCGTCTTTACGCCGATGGCCGCCTGGCTGCTGAAGCGGGGTGTTTCCCCGGACGCCGTGACGATCCTGGGTACCCTGGGCGTGATGGTCGGCGGACTCGTCTTCTACCCGATGGGCCAGCTGTTCTGGGGAACGCTGTTCATCACCGCGTTCATTTTCTCCGATGTCCTGGACGGGATCATGGCCCGCCTGCAGGAACGCACCGGGAAGTGGGGCGGATTCCTTGATTCCACTCTGGACCGCTTCGCTGACGGCGCCCTGTTCGCCGGTGTCAGCATCTGGTTCTTCACCGGCGGCGACAACGACGCCATCGGCATAGCCGCGATCATCTGCCTGGTCCTGGGCATGTCCGTGTCCTACATCCGGGCCAAGGCAGAGTCCCTGGGCTTCACCGCCAATGTCGGTATCGCCGAGCGGGCCGAACGCCTGGTCTCGCTGCTGGTGGCCACCGGCCTGGTGGGACTGGGACTGCCCGAAGTGCTGCTGCTCGTGGTCCTGATCGCGCTTTGCGTGGCCAGCTGCATCACCGTCGGCCAGCGGATCGCCGCCGTCCGCCGGCAGGCCCTCTAGGCCAGACCCCGCGCCGGCAGGGAGGATCAAGGATCAGCCTCCGGTGCCGGCCCGGGATCAGCTCAGCGCAGGTCCAGGCGCAGCTGCTGCCCCCGGCCGATCAGCTCGAAGCCGCGGGCAGTGCACAGCTCCAGGCCCAGGGGAGCGGCGTTAATCGCCAGCTGGCCGGCGCCGGCCGTTGCAGCCACCGCGGCTGCACGGCTCAGCAGGGCAGTGCCGTAGCCCCTGCGCCGGCTGGAGGGCCCCACAGCCAGGCCGAAAACACCCGCCAGGGAACCGGCCGCCGGCTTCCGCTGGAGCGCAGGCTCCGCAACCGCCACCGTAGCCGTGCCCCGGCTCTCATGCCGGGGTTGGAGGATCACCGGGCGGTCCTGCTGCCGGCGCAGCTCCCGTTCCTCCTTCTGCCGCCGCTGTTCTGCCTGCGTCGGAACGAACACCCAGGCCCGTCCGGTCAATTTCCCCTCGCCACGCGCGGTGAGGTGCCACGCCGTGCGGGGATGGCCGCCGCCGGCGGCCAGCTCATCGGCGTCGGGCCCTGAAATTTCCGCCGGAGCCGGATCCAGCGCCGCTGCAGCCGCGCTGAACTGCTGCAGCGCCGTCACCGGTGCGCTCATCCACAGCGGCTGCGGACCGCGGTGGAAGCCGAATGCCTCCAGCGGGGAGTACCCCACGGCGTTGTTCAGCCAGGCGCTGACGCTGCGGGCGCCCAGGCGCGCGCCCTCGGCCAGCCCCGGGCGGATACCGGCAGGCGAAATCCGCTCCGGATACAGCAGCACCAGCTGCCGCCGCGCCGGCAGCCATGCCCAGTGGGATTCATGTGTGGAGAAGGTGCGGCCGCCGGAGGCGACGGCGAGGGAGGCCAGCCAGTCCCGGTGCAGATTCTGGCAGGCGGCAATCGTGGCCACGGATCAGTCCAGCCCGCGCCGGTGCAGCAGCGGCTCGATGGCGCCGTCGCGGCCCCGGAAGTTCCGGAAGGCCTGCAGCGGGTCGATGCTGTTGCCCCGGGACAGCAGCTCGCGGCGGAACCGGTTCCCGTTGGCGCGGGTCAGCCCGCCGTTGTCCTTGAACCACTCCACCGTGTCTGCGTCCAGGACCTCGCTCCAGATGTAGGCGTAGTACGCGGCCGCGTAGCCGCCGGCGAAGATGTGCTTGAAGTAGCCGGTGCGGTAGCGCGGCGGCACCAGGTCCAGGGCGACGCCGGCGCGTTCCAGGGCTTCGGCCTCGAATTTCCGCGGATCGGTGACCGTTTCGCCGGGGGCCAGTTCGTGCCAGGCGAGGTCCAGCAACGTGGCGCCCAGATACTCGGTGGTGCCGAATCCCTCACCCCACGTGGCAGCTGCCTCGATCTTGTCGATGGCGTCCTGCGGAAGGGGCTCGCCGGTGACATGGTGTTTGGCGAAGTTCGCCACAACCTCGGGCCAGAGCATCCACATCTCGTTGACCTGGGAGGGGTACTCCACGAAGTCCCGGGGGACGGCGGTTCCGGAGAACCGGGGATAGGTGACCTCCGAAAACAACCCGTGCAGGGCGTGGCCGAATTCGTGGAAAGCCGTGACCACCTCGTCGAAGGACAGCAGGGTCGGCTCGCCGGCGGCCGGCTGGGGGATGTTCAGGTTGTTGACCACCACGGGCTGGGTGCCGAGCAGGGAAGACTGGTGGACCAGGGAGTTCATCCAGGCGCCGCCGGCCTTGGTGGGACGGGTGTAGTAGTCGCCCAGGAACAGGCCCAGGGGAGTGCCGTCGTCGTTCTTCACTTCCCACACGCGGACCTGGGGATGGTAGCCCGCCAGATCCGTGCGTTCCGTGAAAGTCAGGCCATAGAGCCGGTTCGCGGCGTAGAAAATGCCGTCGGCAAGCACCCGCTCCAACTCGAAGTACGGGCGCAGGGCAGAGCGGTCCACGCTGAACTGCTCGCGCCGGACCTGCTCCGAATAGAAGGACCAGTCCCAGGGCTCGAGCTCATCGATGCCATCGCGTGCGGCGGCCTCGCGCAGCAGCTGTGCCTCGGCGTTGGCGTTGCGCACGGCCGGGGGCACCAGCGCATCCAGCATCGCGTGGATGGCCGCAAGTGACGGAGCCGTCTGGTCATCGGTAGCGAACTCGGCGTGGTTCCCAAAACCCAGCAGGGCTGCCCGTTCGGCCCGCAGCGCAGCCATTTCGGCGGCAAGGGCCAGCGTGTTGTCATCATTGGCACGGAATCCGCGGTTGATCGAGGCCTCGAACAGCCGGCGGCGGGTATCGCGGTTGGTCAGCGACGCCAGTGCAGGCTGTGAGGTGGGCAGGACCAGGGGGAGCAGATATCCCTCGACGCCGGCCTCTGCTGCTGCCGCGGCTGCGGAGGCAATGTCATCGGCCGACATGCCGTCCAGGTCGCCCGCGTCGGAAACGAGCAGGGCCGAGTCGTTGGTGTCCCTCAGCAGTTTCTGCGCATAATCGGTGCCCAGCACGGACAGCCGTGAATTCGCCTCCCGCATGCGGGCCTGGCCGGCGTCGTCAAGCTGCGCTCCGGCCCGGACGAAGCTGCGGCGGTACTCCGAGACCAGGCGCACCGCCTCGTCGTCCAGCCCCTCCGTGGAGACTGCCTCAACCCGCGCGAAGAGGTCCTTGTTGAGCTGGATGCTGTCATCGTGGGCTGCCAGCTGCGGACCGACTTCCTGCTGGATCGCCTGGATCTCTGCCGTGGCGTCGGCTGCCGCGAAGGTGAAGAACACATAGGCAGTGCGGGCCAGCGTCTGGCCGGCACGCTCCATTGCGGCGATGGTGTTGTCGAAGTCCGGCGCCTGCGCGTTGCGGACGATGGCGTCGATTTCCGCCAGGTGTTCCTCGAAACCGGCCTTGAAGGCGGGGAGGAAATCGTCGGGGGTGATCTGCTCGAACGGCGGAAGCTGGTACGGCAGCGTACTGGTACTCAGGAAAGGATTACTCATAAGCGTCAAGACTCGCACACGCTTCGTGAGGCGAACAACAGCAACGCCGTCGTACGCTTGCCCGGGCTGCGCGGGGTGGTCCACCGCAGAGTGGGGGGCGCCATGGGTGCACAGACGGTTCAGACTTCAGCGGCACGGCCAGGAACACGGCTGGGAACACGGCTGGGAACAGCGCCGGGAGCACGGGCAGCGGCAGCAACAGCGGCAGTCCTGCTGTCGGCGGCTGCGGCCGGCTGCGCGCCCGCCGCACCAGCCCCGGACACCGCGCCGTCCTCCACCGCCGGCCTGGAAACGCCCGCGCCGGTTCCCACTGTGGACCCGACACCGGGACTGGGTCCGGATTGCCCGGCCGTGCGGTGTTTTTCCGTCATGGTTGCCGGGGACCTGCTGGTCCATCCCCAGCTCTGGGATCAGGCCGCAGCCGACGGCGCGGCCTCGGGCCGGCTGCCCATGGATTTCGAGCCGCTGCTCGAAGGGCAGCGGGCCTATCTGGGCGCCGCGGACCTGGGCATCTGCCACATGGAAACACCGGTGGCCGAGGCGGCGGGCCCCTATGCCGGCTATCCGCTGTTCAATGTTCCGCCGCAGATCCTCTCCGCCGCCCAGGCCGTGGGATATGACGCCTGCACCACCGCCAGCAACCACACGGTGGACGCCGGCACGCCGGGCCTGAACCGGACCCTGGCCACTCTGGACGGCCTGGGGCTGGCACGCACCGGCTCCTATGCCACTGAAGCCGAGGCGGCCGAGCTGATGATCCTGCAGGCAGCGGCGGGCAAAGTCGCGGTGATTGAAGCCACCTATGGGCTGAACGGCATGAGCACGGAATTCGACTGGCAGGTGGACCTGCTGGATCCGGCCGCCATGATCACCAAGGCCCGCGCCGCGCGGGCAGCCGGTGCCGACGTCGTCATCGGGGCCATCCACGCCGGCGACGAATACGCATCGGTGCCCAATGCCCAGCAGACCGAAACGGCGCACGCGCTGGCCGACAGCGGCGAGTTCGACTTCATCTACGGCCACCACAGCCACTCGGTGCTGCCGATTGAAAACTACAACGGCACCTGGATCGCGTACGGGCTGGGCAACGCCGTCACCGAACTCTCGCCCTGGTACGACGTCAACAACGAGGGGCTGATTCTGCGCGCCCAGTTCGGCGGGGGCGGCGACGGCGGCTGGGCACTCACGGACCTGGCCTGGGCCCCGTCGGTAATCGTCCGGGATCCGTACCGCTGGTGCTCAGTCGCCGCTGACCTTCCGCAGGGACAGTGCGCCCCCGAGGGCCGGCAGGCGGCGGTACGGGAGCGCACCGTTTCGGTGGTGGAATCGATGGGGGCCGCCGAGGCAGGCGCCCACGAATGGCTCGTGAGCCGCGAGCCTGGAGCGGGGTAGGTGCCTGGGCGCCGCCCGAACCTAGAAGACCCGGATGGGGATCTCCGCCGGATCCATCAGCAGCGACTCGATCTCGTCGTCGAGCTTCACCAGCGTGATGGACGCACCAGCCATATCCAGGGAGGTGCAGTACTCTCCCACATAGCTGCGGCCCACGCTGATGCCCTGATCCGCGAGACGCTTGTGCGCCAACCCGTACAGCAGGTACAGCTCGCTGATCGGAGTACCGCCGAGTCCGTTGACCATAAGCGCCACACGGTCTCCATCACCAAAGGGCAAGTCACGCACCACCGGGTCGAGGAGCTCCTCGACAATCTCGCTGGCACCCATCATCTTCGCCCTGCGCCGGCCCGGCTCGCCGTGGATGCCCACGCCGATCTCCATCTCGTCCTCGCCGAGCTCAAACAGCGGACTCCCCTTCGCCGGCGGAGTGCAGGCGGTCAGGGCAACACCCATCGTCCGGGTCACGGAATTAACCTTCTCGCCGATGCGGATCACTTCATCAAGGCCCGCACCCCGCTCGGCGGCGGCGGCCACGGCCTTGATGACGAAAAAGTTACCGGCCACACCGCGCCGGCCGATCGTGTAGGTGGAGTCCTCAACGGAAACGTCGTCGTTGATGAAGAGCGTCTTGACCTCCATGCCTTCGGCTGAGGACATCTCCTGCGCCATTTCGAACACCATCTTGTCGCCCGTGTAGTTGTTCACCAACAGCAGCACGCCCTTGGGCGAGGCCATGAGCTTGGTGGTCTCGTACACGTAATCGAGCGGTGGCGCGGCGAACACGTCGCCCGGGCAGGCGGCGTCGAGCATGCCCTTACCGACGATCATCACGTGCGCCGGCTCGTGCCCTGAGCCCGATCCCTGGATGATGGAGACCTTGCTCTGGTCCGGGCCGTCGGCACGCATGATCAGGTTGTACTCCGGCACGTACTTCAGGGTGTCCGGGTTAGCGAGGGCGAGGCCCTCGAGTACATCCGGGACGAACTGCTGCGGATCGTTGACGAACTTTTTCATTTGGGGCTCCACGTCGTTGTGAGTTGGCAGGGACTGAAAATGGTGCGGGTAAAAATGGTGCGGGTAAAAAGGATTAGGGCCAGTCGGCGACCATGCGTTCGACGATGATGGCGACCGCCGCCGCCCCTGCGTCCGGGGAACCGATGCTGCGCTCTCCGCTGTAGCTTGCCCGGCCCCGCCTGGCTTCCAGCTGCGAGGTTGCGTCGGCGCACTCACGGGTCTTGGCAGCAAAAGCAGCACGGCATGCCACCGGCGAGGCGCCCGCCGCGAGTTGGCGCTCGAGTTCATCAGTCGCGGGTATCAGGGCGTCCAGCAGGGTCTTGTCGCCGAGGTCGGCGTTGCCCCGTGCCTTGATACCGTCGGTGGCCCCGCGCAGCATGGCGACAACGGCAGGGCCGTCGATCGTCTCCGTCGTCTTTGCGGCAGCTGACGCCCGCAGGAACGCCGTGCCCCACAGCGGACCGGAGGTTCCGCCGATCCTGCTGGAGATGGCGAGCGCTATCTGCTGCAGGAAGGTAGCGACGTCGTCGCGCTTGAACGAGTCCCAATCTGCCAGGACCTTCTCGAAGCCGCGGGCGAGGGAGTACCCGAGGTCGCCGTCGCCCACCACAGCGTCAAGATCGCCGAACGTTTTTTCCTGGTCGACGGCAGTCCGGGCCAGGGAGCGGACAACGAACTCGACGTCGGCCAGATCAGTGCTGCTCATGGTGTCTCCGTTTCATGGCTCATGGCGGGGAGGACAAGCAGCTCCCGCAGGGTGGCGAGGGTGACGGTGCCGGATGGATGGACGCCATACGGGTCGGCGAGCACCTCGGCCTGTTCTCGCCCGGGATCGCCCAACGAGGAGACCACGAGTGCCGCGCCCGTGAAGTCCTCCTCGCGGGTGAAGCCGCTCACGGTCACGACGGTACGAAGTCCGGCTTTGACGGCGGCACGAAGCCCGTTCGCGCTGTCCTCCACGACGATCACGTCCGGCTGTGCGGCGCCGAGCTCTTTGAGGGCGAAGAGGTAAATATCCGGTGCAGGCTTTTTCGCCGGCACCACGTCCCCGGCGAAGACGGAGAAGTGCGCAGCGAGATCATCCCCGACGGTGTGTGCCAGGACGGCACGAACAGCGGGTTCTGCCGAGGTGGAGGCGACGGCCAGTGTCCACCCGGCGTCGTGCGCTGCCCGCGCGATCCGCGCGACGCCCGGCCGCGCGGGCATAATACCGCTCTCCACCAGTGCCTTGTAGACCTCGGTCTTGCGCCGATGCCAGGAGAGAACCGCGCTGTTGACGGCGTCGTCGTCCTGCAGGCCCAGCGTTTGCGCGAGCGACGGCGTGAGGATGCTGCGCATCCGCTCCTTGCCTCCGCCGATCTTCACCTTCTCGGCGTACTCCTCCACCGACCACTGCACGGGAACTCCGAAGTCGGCGAAGGTCTGGTTGAAGGCGGGCAGATGCCCGTACTGTTCGGTGTCGGCGAGCACGCCGTCGCAGTCGAAGATGAGGGCGGGCATAGTCAGCGGCCGCCCTTGCCCGCGCTGCCGAACTGCGCACAGAGACCGGTGACCATGGAGACGACATCGGCTTGGGTGTGTTTGAACAGCGACGGCGGATCCCATTTGCTGTTCTGCTCGGCCTCCTTGAGGAATGCCAGGCTGGACTTCATGTACGTCTCCTTGAGCGCAGTGGAGATGTTGACCTTCGCGCAGCCGCGGGCGATGAGGTCCGTGAACTGCTCGGCGCTGAGACCGCTGCCGCCGTGCAGGGCGATGGGCACGTTGCGTGCTTCGACGATCTGCGTGACGCGTTCTGCGTCGAGCACGGGTGCCGCCTTGTAGCTGCCATGGGCGTTGCCGATCGAGGGGGCGAAGACATCGATCCCGGTGGCATCAATGAAGGCGAGTGCAACGTCGAGGCTCTGCTGCTTGGAGACGTCGTCGGACCCGTGGTCATCCTCGACGCCGGTGATGGCCTCAATCTCGCCCTCCACCTGGGCGCCGTAGCTGCGGGCTTCGGCGACGACCTCGACGGTCTGGCGCTGGTTCTCCTCGACGGGGAGGTTGGAAGCGTCGAAGAGCACCGAGTTCCAGCCGGCCTTGAGGCACTCGGTGATCACCGCGCGGTCGGGGCAATGGTCCAAATGCAGCGTGACGGGCACCTCGATGCCGCGCGTCATCGACTGCCACATGTCAAAGAGGACCCGCGACCCGATGCTGCGCACGGTCTTGACCGAGGTTTGCAGGATCACAGGCGAGTTCGCCTCCACGGCACCTGCGAGCACGCCCTCCATAGTCAGGTCGTTGAAGATGTTGATGGCAGGCACGCCGTAGCGCTCCCGGAACGCCGGATCAACAGTTTCCTTCAGCGGTACAACGCCCACAACGCTTCCTCCTGGCTTGGATTCAGCCCATGCTAGGGGCGCCGCCTCCGCACCGGAATGGGTGTTATCCCTCCCTCCTTCTGGGGGTATTCACCACCTCGCCGGTGCGCGGTATGGGTGGTTGAATGGGGCACGGCCGACCGGCCGTCACGTCTTCCACTTCAATGGCGAAGGACACCCATGCCGCAGGGATCAGTGCTCGAGACCATCACTTCCAAGGAAGCCCGCAGCGTTATCGACGCCGCCGCAGCGAAGGCCACGGAAATCGGCCAGCCCATGGACATCGCCGTCGTCGACGCCGGCGGAAACCTTAAGGCGCACGTCCGGATGGACGGCGCCAACATCGGCAGTATCACCATCGCGATCAACAAGGCCTACACGGCCATCGCGTTCCAGTGCGAGACCGGCGACCTGCAGGGCGTCACCCGGCCGGACGGTCCTATCTACGGGTTGAATGACGCGCACGGCGGCCGGCTCGCGGTGTTCCCGGGCGGCATCCCGCTGGTGCGCGATGGCAGCATCATGGGCGCCATCGGCGTCTCCACCGGCACCGTTGAGCAGGACCAGGAGGTCGCCTCAGCGGGCGCGGCCGCCTTCTGAGGCTGGTCCTGCTGCTCCGGTCACCAGCATGGTGCGGTTGCGGGCACCGGTCTTCCGAAGCATTGCGCCCACATGCTTCTGAACCGTTTTCACGGAGATGCCAAGGCGCGTGGCGATCTGCTTGTCTGCCAGGCCCTCGGCCAGGAGGTTCAACACCTGCTGTTCCCGGGCGGTCAGGCGGGGGATGTTCATGCCCGGCTCAGCGGCGTCGCGGCCCTCCGCGAGGCGGCTGAAGATCGTCCCGTTCAGCAGGGCGTCCCCGCGGGCGGCCGCAACGACGACGCGCGCCACCTCGGCGGGAGTCGAGGACAAAGTGATGAAGCCCCGCACGCCCGACGACGCCGAAAGTGCCAGCTGCTCATCGGTCGGGGAATCGATAACAACGACGACGGGCCGCTCGACCGTCTCACCGCCGGTTGACCGCACCTGCGCATATTGGCGCAGCAGGAGGTCATCGAGGACAACCAGGTCCGGTTGGAGCAGCGACACCGATTCGGTGAGGTCCTCCAACGTGCTGAGCTCGCCGAGGACCTGCACGGACGGCTCGGAGGTTTCGAGCAGCCGGACGAGCCCTGCCCGGATGAGAGGTTGGGTGCACGCCACCAGCACTTTCCAGCGTTCCCGGGACGCATCGCCGTTGGAGGAATACGGCACCTGTACGCGGATGCCGGTACCCCAGCCCGGCGTTGAGTCCACCTGGAGCTCGCCCCGCAGATAGTGTGCGCGGGCGGCTATGCCGTGCAGGCCGAGCTGGCTGCCCTGTGTGCTTCCCAGGCCGGTCGCGGGGTTCGGGGGCCGGAATCCGCACCCGTTGTCCTCCACGACGATCGTCAAGCCTGCTTGCTCGTAGAAGATCCCGATCCGGCAAGTGGTGGCACGGGAGTGGGCGACGACGTTGGCCACGGCTTCCTTGATCACCATGAAGAGCTGGTGCGCCACCACGGGCGCCAGATCGTGCTGCTCGCCGGTGACGAGGAACGTAATGGCGATGGGATGACCGGCACTCACCGAGTCGATTTCCTGCCGAACCGCTTCCTCGATCGTGGTGCCGGCAAGGCTGGAAGGAGCGAGGCCAAGCACAGTGCGCCGGGCCTCGAAGAGAGCCTCGTGGGCGAGCACACGTGCGGAGTCGATGTGCGCAATCGAGGGAGAGCCGCCCGGCGTCGCCTTGTCTGCGCGGTCGAGGTGGAGCAGGAGCGAGCCCAGCGACCGGCCGATGGTTTCGTGGACCTCCTGCACAGCCCGTTCCCGTTCACCGGCGACCGCGGCTTCACGCTCCTTTGCCGCGGCGGCCTGATGGAGCCTGCTGTTCATGATGGCGATGGCGGCGTGGTCGGCAAAGAGTTCCACAAGGGAGGCCTCTTCGGCGGTGAAGACGCGGCCGGGGCCGTTGCTGAAGATGGCAAAGGTACCGATAATGGCGCCGTCCCACGCAATCGGCACTCCGATGACGGCGCTCCGCCACCTCGGATCGTCGGGAGCGATATGCCCTGCAGACACAGACGCATAGCAGTCGAGGATGACCGTTCCCCGCGTCGTGACGATCTGGCCCGTAAGGCCTTCGGTCAGCGAAAACGTCTGGCCCTGGTGGCAGCCGACGCCTTGGTCCACTTCCTTGCGGTAGTACCCCTCGGCTTCGTGCACGATTGAGATGGATCCGCTCTCACAGCCGAGGAGGGCGACGGCATGCCCAAGCACGCGTTCGAGGAGGGGCACCAGTTCGAATTGCCCGGCGAGGTCGCCGGCGAGTTCGGTGATGCGGACCAGTTCCGGGAACGGGGCGCGGCTTAGGCGGCTGTGGGTGATGCGGGGCAAGGGAAGCAACGGACGGCACCTGTCTCCTGCGGCGCAACGCTGCGCTCGGGAACTCAGAATAGCTTGCCCGTAAAGCCTTGACACCCGTAGGGAGCATGGACCTCAGGTGGCTGAAACTGCGGCCGCCGGCGCAGCCCCCACGCAGGTTGGTTACCGCGGCCGCTGCCCGGCGTGCTGCCGTGCCAGCTCCGAGAGCTTCGCCAGCTCCTCCAGGTCCTTCGCCGACGGCGGGGCCGGCTCGAAGCTGCCGTACTTGCGGATCGCTGCCGCCTTGATCAGGAAGTCCGCAATGGCAGGGTTCTTGGGCAGCAGCGAGCCGTGCAGGTAGCTGGCTACGATATTGCGGTAGCGGGCGCCCTCGAAGTTGTCCTTGGCGTTGTTGCCTTCGCCCTTGCGGACCTCGGCCAGCGGTTTGACGCCCGGGCCCAGGAAGGTCTGGCCGCTGTGGTTTTCGTAGCCGTGGATCTCGCCGAACTCCTCGCTGACCGAGAGCACGTTGCCGATCAGCCGCTCGGTGCCGCCGTGCGTTTCCAGGTCCAGCAGGCCGATGCCCGGGATCACGGTGCCGGTGTGCGTCTTGAAGAACCGGCCGAAAAGCTGGTACAGCCCGCAGATCGCGAGCATGGGAACGTCGTCCTCTGCCATGGCCCGCAGGGTGGGGGCCAGCGCCTGCAGGTCATCCTGGATGACCACCTGCCCGCTGTCCTGCCCGCCGCCGCCCACCAGGAGGTCGACCCCGGCGGGGAACTCGTCGCCCACGTTGTATTCCAGGACGTTGGCCCGGTAGCCGTACCATTTCAGGCGCTGCTTCAGGACCAGGACGTTGCCCCAGTCGCCGTAGATGTTCATCTCTCGCGGATACAGCTGCAGGATGGTGATGCTTTTCTCTTCGGCTGCGCTCTGGTCCTCGGTCATGAGACCACCTCTACTGTCGTGATCTTGGAAAGTTCCCGGCGCACCGCGAGCATGGCCGTGTAGGTGCAGAAGATCCGCATCGGGCTCTGGCCGGCAACGCTGATGAACTTCTTCAGTGCCTCGGTGATGTCCGGATCAATGTCCGCCACCGGCACATCGTCGTACTTCAGGCGCAGGGCCATGTCATAGGCGCGGGATCCGCTGATCATGTCCACGCCGCCCTGGGCGAGGGTTTCGAAATCCACGTCCCACAGCCAGGACATGTCCCGGCCGTCGGCATAGTTGTCGTTGATCGCGATCATGGTCGAATAGCCGTGCGCCGCGAAGGACTTCAGCCCGAGCCGGAAGCCGCTGGGGTTCTTCACCAGCACCAGCTCGAGCGGCTGCCCGTTGACCACCAGGGATTCGCCGCGCCCGAAGGCCGGCTCCACCTGCGCCAGGGCAGTGAACAGGGTCTCGGAGTTGACCTGCGGACCGGTGATGACGCGGGCCAGCGCCAGTGCGGCGGCGGCGTTGAAGATGTTGTAGACCCCGCGCAGCTTCAGGCCGGTGGTGACCACCGCGTCATCCACGCGGAAGTCGGCATCGGTTTCGGACACGCGTTCAAGGACGACGTCGGCGGGAAGCACCGCCGCCAGCGCCTCGGCCTTGGAGCCGCGCATCTCGTCGTCGTTCGGGAAGGTGCTGCGCAGTGAGGAATCGAGGCCAAAGTAGCGGACGTCCTGGCCGTCCAGGGACTCCGCGATGGACGCAACGCGCGGATCCTCGCGGTTGAGCACCACGGTGCCGGTGGTCGCCCGGGCAATGGCTTCGAGCAACCGTGTGGTCTTGTCGATCTCGCCAAAACGGTCCAACTGGTCGCGGAGCACGTTCAGCAGCAGCGAATAGCGCGGCGCGATCAGCTTCACGAAGTGCACGGCGTGCGCCTCGTCCAGTTCCAGGACGGCGACGTCGGCATCCAGGCGTCCGCGCCAGTCCACCTCGCCCAACAGGGCCGCAGCGACACCGCGGGTGAAGTTGCTGCCGGTGCGGTTGGTGAAGACTTTCATGCCCTGGGATTCGAGCAGCTCAACCACCATCTTGGTGGTGGTGGTCTTGCCGTTGGTGCCGGAGACCACCGCCACGCCCAGCGGCAGGTCTGCCAGGGTGCGGCGGATGAAATCCGGGTCGATTTTCTCCACCACCAGACCGGGCAGCGCAGAGCCGCCGCCGCGCAGTTTTGAGGCACTGCGGACCAGCTTGCCAATCAGGATGGAGAAAGAACTCATGGTGTATGAATATATCGCAACGAGCCCACACGGCCCTCCCCGGCAGGCCGCATCGCGCAGCGGTCCGGCGGCGTCCAATCCGTGCAGGGCGGCGGTTCGATACGCCGAGTGCGCAGGTACGGCGGGTTTGGGGCAGGTCCCCGGCGCCGAGAGGGCAGGTACGGCGGGTATCGGTGCGATCCAGTCACCAGATCTGCACACTGAAGAAGCCGAACCCGGCAGATCTGCACACTCGTGGAAAATTCCTGCCGAGGGTGCAGGCACAGCGGGTTTGCGCCAGCTCCGGACACCGAGTGTGCAGGTATGGCGGGCACGCTCCGGCCCCTGGCGTCGAGAGGGCAGGTGCGGCGCGTTTGCCGCCCAACTGTCCGGCGTCGGGCCGTTCTCGGACTCTTCCTGAACCCTTGCTGAGCCACCCGCAGGCCACGGGACCAGGCCCCGGCACCGGCCGCGGTATCGAACTTAGGCCGCGGTCATGCGCCTGCTGACGGTTGAAGTCGCTAGAATTGGGGCAGTGCGTTCGGGAAACCTGCTGTCTACCTCGTTCCCTTCGGAGATTTCCATGCGGAAGCAGCCGGGGGAAGCTCAGGTCCACGAACCTTTATCCAGATGATCAGAGGAGAAGCGTAGAGCATGTCGGGCCACTCTAAATGGGCAACCACCAAGCACAAGAAGGCCGTCGTTGACGCCAAGCGTGCCAAGTCGTTCGCCAAGCTGATCAAGAACATCGAAGTTGCCGCCCGCGCCGGCGGCGCCGACATGGCAGGGAACCCCGGCCTGGAACTCGCCGTCTCGAAGGCCAAGAAAACCTCTGTTCCCATCGACAACATCAACCGCGCGGTCAAGCGCGGCGCCGGCCTGCTGGGTGAAGCGGTCGACTACCAGACCATCATGTACGAGGGCTACGGCCCGCAGGGCACCGCACTGCTGATCGAGTGCCTCACCGACAACAAGAACCGCGCCGCCTCCGAGGTGCGCCTGGCGGTGACCCGCAACGGCGGCAACATGGGGGACCCCGGATCGGTGGCCTACATGTTCACCCGCAAGGGCGTGGTGACCCTGCCCAAGAAGGACCTCACCGAGGATGACCTCCTGATGGCAGTGCTCGACGCCGGCGCCGACGAGGTCAAGGAATCCGGAGAGAACTTCGAGATCGTCTCCGAGGCAGCAGACCTGCGGGCCGTCGTTGCCGCGCTCGACGAGGCAGGCATCGAGTACGACACCGATGAAGCCGAGTTCCTTCCCTCCATGCATGTGGAGCTGGACGCCGACAACGCCCGGAAGTTCCTGAAGCTCGTAGACGCAGTGGAGGACCTGGACGACGTCCAGAACGTGTACTCCAACGCCGACATTCCGGCCGAGGTCTTCGCCCAGCTCGAAGACGACTGAGCCGCGGGTGAGCCTGCGCGTCCTGGGTGTTGACCCGGGCCTGACCCGGTGCGGCCTGGGCGTGGTCGACGTCGAGCGCAACCGCCGCGCCACCTTGGTGGCCGTTGGCGTGGTCGGCACCGAGGCGGGAACCGCCCTGGACGCGCGGCTGCTGGTCATTGCCGAGGCAATCGATCTTTGGCTGGACACCCACAAACCCGATGTCCTGGCCGTGGAGCGGGTTTTCAGCCAGCTCAATGTCAGCACCGTCATGGGTACCGCGCAGGCCTCCGGAGTGGTGATCGCGGCTGCTGCCCGCCGCGGCATCCCGGTCGCCCTGCACACTCCCACCGAGGTCAAGGCGGCGGTCACGGGATCCGGCGGCGCCAACAAGGACGCCGTGGGCAAAATGGTCACCAAAATCCTGCGGCTGGACGCGCCGCCCAAACCCGCAGATGCCGCCGACGCCCTGGCGCTGGCCCTCACGCACGCCTGGCGGCGCGGCGTGGCAGGACCGGGACAGACGACGGCGGGATCCGCCTCGGGCGCACGGGCCATCGCCAGGCCGCCCACCGCCGGCCTCACCCCGGCCCAGCGTCTCTGGGCCGAAGCCGAAGCCCGGGCCCGGCGCTGAGCCTGCGCACACCCCGGACCGCCTGCTCCGCAGCGCGCCGGAACCGGGGAATCCGCCCCGCGCACAGTAGGGTATTCGTAGATATGTTCTATACAGCCCCTGGAGTTTTGTCATGATCGCATCCCTGCGCGGGACAGTAACGCACGTTGGCCTGCACTCGGCAGTGATCGACGTTAATGGTTTGGGGATGCTGGTCCAGGCCACGCCGCAAACCCTCGGCTCCCTGCATGTGGGCCGGGAAGCACTGGTCCAGACGGCCATGATTGTCCGCGAGGACTCGATGACCCTCTACGGCTTCACCGACCCCGACCAGCGCGAAGTCTTTGAAACCCTGCTCAGCGTCTCCGGCGTTGGCCCGCGGATCGCCCTGGGGGTCCTGGCCGTCCACACGCCGGAAGCCATCCGTGTGGCTGCTTCCACCGGCGACGACAAGGCCTTCAGCAAGGTTTCCGGCATCGGGCCCAAAGGCGCCCGCCGCATCGTGCTGGAACTGGCGGACAAGCTGGTGCCGCTCGGCACTGCCGAAAATCCCGCTGCCGCGCATTGGCAGGACCAGGTGCTGGCTGCCATGACCGGCCTGGGCTGGACGGAGAAGGACGCCACTGCGGCCATCGACGCCGCCGTCGCCGAGGCTCCGGAAATCGCCGCCGCCGGCAACGTGGGCGAAATCCTGAAACTGACGCTGCGCCGCCTGGGCACCGACGGCGCCCGCGCCCGCGCACCCCGCCGGCAGGTGAACTAGCGTGAGCGCCCAGCCCGGCGACGGCCTGGTTGCCGCCACCCCTGACCCGGACGACAAGGCGATCGAAGCCGCCCTGCGGCCCAAGAACCTGGACGACTTCGTGGGGCAGAAGCGGGTCCGCGAGCAGCTTTCCCTGGTCCTTGAGGCCTCCCGGCTGCGCGGCCGCAGCGCCGACCATGTGCTGCTTTCCGGCCCGCCGGGCCTGGGCAAGACCACACTGTCCATGATCATTGCCGCCGAGATGAACGCGCCGCTGCGTATCTCCTCGGGCCCGGCGATCCAGCACGCCGGCGACCTGGCAGCCATCCTGTCCTCACTCACCGAAGGCGAGGTGCTGTTCCTCGACGAAATCCACCGGATGTCCCGGCCGGCAGAGGAAATGCTCTACATGGCGATGGAGGACTTCCGGGTCGACATCATCGTGGGCAAGGGCGCCGGCGCCACCGCTATTCCGCTGGACCTGCCGCCCTTCACCCTGGTGGGGGCCACCACCAGGGCCGGGCTGCTGCCCGGACCGCTGCGGGACCGTTTCGGCTTCACCGGTCACCTGGAGTTCTACTCCACCGCCGAGCTGGAGCTGGTGCTGCGCCGCTCGGCCATGCTGATGGACATGAAGGTCAACTCGGCCGGTTTCGCCGAAGTTGCCGGCCGATCCCGGGGAACGCCCCGCATCGCCAACCGGCTGCTGCGGCGGGTCCGGGACTGGGCCCTGGTACACGGCGTGGACCAGATCGACGCACGCACGGCCGGTGCAGCCCTGGACATGTACGAAGTGGATGCCCGCGGCCTGGACCGGCTGGACCGGTCCGTGCTCCGCGCGCTCATCACCAAGTTCAACGGGGGACCGGTGGGCCTGTCCACGCTCGCCATCGCCGTCGGCGAGGAACCGGAGACCGTGGAAACCGTCGCCGAACCCTATCTGGTGCGCGAAGGGCTGCTGGGCCGGACCCCGCGCGGCCGCGTCGCCACCCGTGCAGCGTGGGAGCACCTGGGACTGCAGATGCCCGACCACGTTGCGGCCGGGCTGCCGGAGAACATGTTCTCCGGACCGGGCAGCAACACCTCGGCAGATTCCGACGCCGACAGCCTGTAACCCGGCCAAAACGCGTAACGCCGGCACCGGAAACCCCGCCGGCCCCAGGCCGCGCCCCGGCTTGAGGCCGGAGGGCTCCGGGAGGACAATGCTGAGCGGGAAGAAACTTATCCGCCGCCGTGAGCGTTTTACCTTAGACTGGCATTCGTTGGCCCTGGCACTTGCGCCCGGGTGCTTTCCGAGGCGGCAGGCGCCGGCACGGCCGAAGCTGCCGCTCCAGTACAACCCGCACATCATTTCCACAACAGAAACGGAACCACTCTGTGTTCTTAAACGTCATGGCCCAAAACACCGCCGAACAGACCACCGGCGGATTTACGTTCTCCAGTCTGCTGCTGCCGATCCTGCTGGCACTGTTCATCTTCATGATGTTCCGCAAGCAGAAGAAGACGCAGAAGACTGTTCAGGAGCAGCGGACCCAGATGGTTCCCGGAACCGAGGTCATGACCCAGTTCGGTCTGTTCGGAACCATCCTCTCCATCAACTCCGAGGAAAACAAAGCGGTCCTGGAACTGTCCCCGGGCAACACCGCCACCGTTCACCTGCAGGCACTGACGAAGGTCGTCACCCAGGAGCCGGCTGCCGCCGAAGACGCTCCGGTTGTTCCCGACGACGCCTCGTCCATCACTGCCGCTGACCGGAACGACGACGCCCCGGCCGCTTCAGGGACCCTCACCGGCAACGAGTCGGTGTCCCGCGCCGACGAGACTCCCGAGGAAACACTCGAGCGCCTGAACCTCGAAAAGAACAAAGAGAACTAGACTCTCCACGAGCCTGCGGAGGGACGGCCTTCCGCAGGCTGGCCGGGGTCAACTACGCCTCCGGTGTCTCACCCCTATAAGGACTATCCCCTATGCCTCGTACCGGCCCCGGCTCGGCCGCAAAAAAGACGCTCCTCTGGTTGGGCGTCATTTTTGCTGCTCTGGCCCTTTTGCTCGGCGGCGGTTCCATGTGGAGCAACGCCAGCTGGACCCCCAAACTTGCCCTTGACCTCGAGGGCGGCACGGAAATGATCCTCGCCCCGCAGGTGCAGGGCGGCTCCGAAATCACCCAGGAACAGCTGGACCAGGCGGTGGAGATCATCCGCCAGCGTGTGGACGGCAGCGGTGTTTCCGAAGCGGAGATC
This sequence comes from Arthrobacter jiangjiafuii, assembly GCF_018622995.1. Taxonomy (NCBI): domain Bacteria; kingdom Bacillati; phylum Actinomycetota; class Actinomycetes; order Micrococcales; family Micrococcaceae; genus Arthrobacter; species Arthrobacter jiangjiafuii. The sequence continues at coordinate 2,198,866 of NZ_CP076022.1, read as the reverse complement.
ACCACCCAGTCCGGGCGCAACGTTGTGGTGTCACTGCCTGGAGTTCCGTCCGCCGAAACGCGTGACCTGATCCAGGCCTCGGCCCAGATGGAATTCCGGCCGGTCCTCGCGATCGCCGCCGGCGGCCCCGTCGAGACGCCGCTTCCGGAAGAACAGCTTCCGGCGCCTGCCGCGGAACCGGCCAACGCCTCGGACGACAACTGGATCACCCCCGAGCTGTACCGCGAATTTGAGAGCACCAACTGCATGGATCCGGCCACGCTGGAAGCATCGACGGAAGCGGCTCCGGCCGACCAGCCGCTGATCACCTGCGAACCGGGCACCGGGGCGAAGTACATTCTTGGTCCGGTGGAAGTTCCCGGCTCCAACATTGCCGACGCCACCTTCGGCATGTCCCAGAGCGGCCAGGGCGCCTCGATCAACGAGTGGGGCGTGAACATCGAGTTCAACGGCGAAGGCACCTCCACCTTCCGCACCGTGACCGAACGGCTCTTTGCCTTCCAGCAGGGTGACCCGCACAACCAGTTCGCCATTGTGCTGGACGGCCAGGTCATCTCCGCTCCCACCGTGCAGGGCGTCATCACCGACGGAAAGCCCCGCATCACCGGCAACTTCACGCAGGAATCCGCGAAGGCGCTCTCCGAGCAGCTGAAGTACGGTGCACTGCCGATCAGCTTCGAGATCCAGAGCGAGCAGCAGGTCTCGGCAACCCTGGGCGCCGACCAGCTCAAGATGGGCCTCGTCGCCGGCCTCATCGGCCTGGCCCTGGTGGCGGTCTACTCGCTGTTCCAGTACCGCGCCCTGGGCTTCGTCACGATCATCTCGCTGGTGGTGGCCGGCGTCCTGACCTACCTGGCCATCTGCCTGCTGGGCTGGTCGCAGAACTACCGCCTCTCACTTGCCGGCGTGGCAGGTTTGATCGTTGCCATCGGCCAGACCGCAGACTCCTTCATCGTGTACTTCGAACGCATCCGCGATGAACTGCGCGACGGGCGCGGGCTGGTTTCCGCCGTCGACAACGGCTGGAAGCGCGCCAAGCGCACGGTCCTGGCCTCCAAGGCAGTGAACATCCTCGCCGCCGTCGTGCTCTACTTCGTGGCCGTGGGCAACGTCCGCGGCTTCGCCTTCACCCTGGGCCTGACGGCAGTAGCCGACCTGATTGTGGTGTTCATGTTCACGCATCCGACCATGGTGCTGCTCGCGAAGACCAAGTTCTTCGGCGAGGGCCATAAGTGGTCCGGGCTGGACACCACCCGCCTGGGTGCGGTGCCGCTGTACCGCGGCGCCGGACGGATCCGGGAACCGGGTGCAGCCCCGGTGCGCACCAAGAACAAGGCAGCAGCGAAGGAGGCCGAGCGGCGCATGACCATTGCCGAGCGACGCCTGGCCGAAAAGCAGGATTCACTGGCCGGATCCGGTCCCAGCACAGAAAAGGAGGGCTAGGAATGAGCAAGCTGCCCAGATTTGCCACTTTCGGCAACGAGCTTTACACCGGCAAGCGTTCCTACCCGTTTGTGCCCAAGGCCAGGCTTTGGTTCCTGATTGCCGCCGTCGCCGTCATCCTCTCCATCCTCGTTCCGGTGGTCAAGGGCGGGTTCAACCTCGGCATCGACTTCCGGGGCGGCTCTGAATTCACCGTCTCCGGTGCAGCCAACACCGACATCACCACCGGCGAAGAAGCGGTTGGCGACGTGGCCAGCGAGGCACGCATCACCAACATCGCGCCCGGCACCATCCGGGTGCAGACCGAGCAGCTCAGCGACGACCAGACCCTGGAAATCAAGGGCAACCTGGCCGACGCCTACGACGTGAACGAAGACCAGGTCACCTCCACGTTCATCGGCCCCACCTGGGGCCAGGATGTGAGCCGGCAGGCCCTGATCGGGTTGATTGTCTTCGTGGCACTGGCCGCCGTGCTGATGGCCCTGTACTTCCGTACCTGGAAAATGTCGCTCGCCGCTGTCACCGCCCTGCTGGTGGTCATGGTGACCACGGCCGGCCTGTATTCCCTCAGTGGATTCGAAGTGACGCCGTCGGCCATTATCGGTTTCCTGACGGTGCTGAGCTACTCCCTGTATGACACGGTGGTGGTCTTCGACAAGGTCCGGGAAAACACCAGGAACCTGGACAAGAGCACCAAGCGCACCTTCATGGAACAGGTGAACCTGGCGGTGAACCAAACCCTGGTGCGGTCCATCAACACCTCGGTGGTGGCCGTCCTGCCGGTCGCATCCGTGCTGTTCATCGGCGCATTCCTGCTCGGTGCGGGCACCCTGAAGGATCTGTCGCTGGCGCTGTTCATCGGCATCATCCTGGGCACCGTGGCCACCATCTTCGTGGCTGCACCGATGTACGCCTGGCTGCGGCGCAACGAGCCCGAAATCGTCCGGCAGGCCAAGCGTGTGGCGGACCGGCGGGCGCAGGAGGCCAAGGAAGCGGCGGCAATTGCCGACGAAGCCTCCTCCGGAACGCCTGCGGTTTCCGCCGGCAGCTAGCCGCACGGGCACCAAATCCGCCGCACCGGTTCCGCACCCCGCCCGGGGTGCGGAACCGGCCGGTTAAGGCCCATCTGGGGGCAGGCATAGACTTGAGCAAGACCAGTCCGCTGCGCGGCGTGACTCGCGGGAATCAGAGCGCTTAAGGTGGAAAAGGTCGGACACATGACAGAGAGGGCAGCGGTGGGCGAGAACGTGGCACCTGCCGAGAAGGCAGGCCAGGAACGGGCAGCGGGAAAACCCGGTACGACGGGCCCCGGAGCTGCGGTTACTCCTGCGCCCAAACCGGGGCCCGCGGTCACACCCGCCCCCGGCGCCGGTTCAGCGGCCGGCAAGGACGCGGCACCGGCACCGGCCCCTGCAGCCCCGGCTTCTTCCGCGCCGGCTCCGGCCGCAGCGCCCGGTAAGCAGCCTCCCGCGCGCCGTGGCTCCACCCGTGCCCGCCTGGCCCGCCTCGCCGGCCGCGGCAACGCCGGCTATTCGCCCATGCTGGAGCCCTTGCTCCGCACCGTGAGGGTCAACAATCCCAAAGAGGACCTCGACCTGATCCAGCGCGCCTACCTTGTGGCAGAGCGCAGCCACGAGGGGCAGAAGCGCAAGAGCGGCGATCCCTACATCACGCACCCGGTGGCGGTTGCCACCATCCTCGCCGAGCTCGGCATGACGGGCACCACCCTGGCGGCCGCCCTGCTGCATGACACGGTCGAAGACACCAGCTACACCCTGGATGAGCTGCGCCGCGAGTTCGGTCCGGAAGTGGCGATGCTCGTTGACGGTGTCACCAAGCTGGACAAGGTGACCTTCGGCGACGCCGCGCAGTCCGAGACCGTGCGCAAGATGGTGGTCGCCATGGCCAAGGACATCCGGGTCCTGGTCATCAAGCTCGCGGACCGGCTGCACAACGCCCGCACCTGGCGGTTCGTTTCGCAGGAGTCCTCCGCCCGCAAGGCCCGCGAAACCCTGGAAATCTTCGCCCCGCTGGCCCACCGGCTGGGTATGAACACCATCAAGTGGGAGCTTGAGGACCTGTCCTTCGCCGCCCTGCATCCGAAGGTGTACGACGAGATCGTCCGCATGGTCGGAGACCGCACGCCGGAGCGTGAGAAGTATCTGGGCACCGTCCGGTCGCAGATCGCCGATGACCTGCACGCGGTGAAGATCAAGGCCACCATCACCGGGCGCCCCAAGCACTATTACTCGATCTACCAAAAGATGATTGTCCGCGGCAAGGACTTCGACGACATCCACGACCTGATGGGCGTGCGCGTCCTGGTGGACTCGGTCCGTGACTGCTATGCCACCCTCGGTGCGCTGCACGCGCGCTGGAACCCCCTTCCCGGGCGGTTCAAGGACTACATCGCGATGCCCAAGTTCAACATGTACCAGTCGCTGCACACCACGGTGATCGGCCCCGGCGGCAAGCCGGTGGAAATCCAGATCCGCACGCATGACATGCACCGCCGCGCGGAATACGGTGTTGCGGCGCACTGGAAGTACAAGGACGGTTCCAAGAGTCCCGCCGGCTCCGAAAACAATGACATGGGCTGGCTGCGCTCCCTGGTGGACTGGCAGCAGGAGACCTCGGATCCGGATGAGTTCCTGGACTCGCTGCGCTTCGAGATCAACGCCCGCGAGGTGTTTGTCTTCACGCCGAAGGGCGAGGTCATGGCCCTTCCCGCCGGCTCGACGCCGGTGGACTTCGCCTACGCCGTGCACACCGAAGTGGGCCACCGCACCATCGGCGCCCGGGTCAACGGAAAGCTGGTGCCGCTGAACAGCGAGCTCCAGCACGGGGACTGGGTGGAGATCTTCACCTCCAAGGCCGAGGGGGCCGGGCCCAGCCAGGACTGGCAGGGCTTCGTCAAGAGCCCCCGGGCGCGGAACAAGATCCGCCAGTGGTTCACGAAGGAACGCCGCGAAGAGGCCATCGACAAGGGCAAGGACCTGCTCACGCGCGGCATGCGCAAGCAGAACCTTCCGCTGCAGCGCCTGATGACGCATGACGCGCTGCTCGCCGTGGCCCAGGAACTGCACCATCAGGACATTTCCGCCCTGTATGCCGCGGTCGGCGACGGGCACACCTCGGCGCAGAACGTCATCGAGCACCTGGTCTCGCTCATGGGCGGCCACCAGGGCGCCGAGGAGGACCTGGCGGAAACACCGGTCTCGACGGCGGCCAGGCGGCCCAAGTTCTCGGACTCCGGCGTTGTGGTCCGCGGTGTGGGCGACGTCTGGGTGAAGCTGGCGCGGTGCTGTACTCCAGTGCCGCCGGATCCGATCATCGGGTTTGTCACCCGTGGCTCGGGCGTGTCAGTGCACCGCAGCGACTGCCGCAATGTGCAGGAACTGCGGGACCAGCCGGACCGCATTGTTGCGGTGGACTGGGCACCCACGCAGTCCTCGGTCTTCCTCGTGGAAATCCAGGTGGAGGCACTGGACCGCAAGAGCCTGCTCTCCGATGTCACCCGGGTGCTGTCGGAGAACCACGTGAACATCCTCTCCGCGAGCGTGAACACGTCCAGCGACCGCGTAGCCATGTCGAAGTTCGTGTTTGAAATGGGCGATCCGAAGTATCTTGACCACATCCTCAGCGCTGTGCGGCGGATTGACGGCGTGTTCGACGTCTACCGGACCACAGGCTCGCGCCGCCGGGTCTGACCCGGATCCCCAGCCGCCAGGGCGATGGCACGGTCCAGCCGGTCCAGGGCCGCGGCCTTGCCCGGCAGCCGCGGCGCGGCGGCCGTTATGGCCCGTACATGCCCCAGTGGGCAGCTCAGTGCGGGGTCGGCGGCCAGGGCCAGCAGCGCCTGCATGGATTCCTCTTCCGGTCCGTGGCGTGCGAGGTCTGAGGCCGTCCGTAACGGGGTGCTGACGCGGACTCCTGCGATGTCCATGCCGTCGGCCGGTCCCAGCCGGACCTCATGCAGCACCGCAGGGCTGAAGGGGGCCAAGGCAGTGATACGCCGCCCATGGTCCACCAGCAGCGCCAGCCTGGCCGGCGGGGGAGCGCAGCCGTATACCCAGGCCGCCGTGAGCCGCCCCAGCATGATCCGTGGCCGTTGCTTCGGTGGCAGGCAGGCGGCCGCCGCTAACGCCCGGCAGACCGGATCCGGGGAGATGTCCCACCGCACATAGGTCTCGCCATAGACCCGGCGCAGCAGCCCGTCCATTTCCATGGCCCGCAGTTCCACTGCCGAGAAAATCCCGCCCGCCGTGAAGAGCGCGCCTCCAGTGGATGTGGTCTCCGGCAGCACGCCGGGGTAGGGGAACAGGGTTGCCGGCATGCCCCCACCCTTGCCGGTGCCCGGCCAAAACAAAAGGCCCGGCACCCCGTGTGTGGAAAACGGGGTACCGGGCCTTCGGCCGGGGTGCGGAAAAGCCAGCTGTTAGGAGAAGTCCTCTGCGGACTTCTGCAGCATGGCCAGCCACTGCTGGCGGGCCTCAAGGGCTTCGCGGGCATCCGCGATCTTCTTGGTGTTGCCGTTCTTCTCGGCTGCGGCCAGATCCTCCTCCAGGGAGGCGATCGTGGCTTCAAGCTGGCTCAGGGCGCTGTTGGTGCGGGCCTTGGTTTCCGGATTGCTCTTCTGCCAGTGCTCGTCTTCGGCTGCCTTGACGGCTTCCTCGATCTTGCGGATCCCGGCTTCCATCCGGCCCATGTCGGCGCGCGGAACCTTGCCGGCCTCTTCCCAGCGGTCGCGGATGGAGTTCAGCGCCTTGCGGGCTGCCGTGAGGTCGCGGACCGGAAGGATGCCCTGGGCTTCCTTCAGCAGTTCTTCCTTGACGATCAGGTTGGCTGCGAACTCCTCGTCGATGACCTCGTTGGCCGCCTGGCGGGCAGCGAAGAAGGTGTCCTGGGCAGCGCGGAAGCGGGCCCAGAGAGCGTCGTCATCCTTGCGGCTGGCCCGCTTGGAGGCCTTCCACTCATCCATCAGCTGGCGGTACTCGGCAGCCGTGTTGCCCCAGTCAGTGGACGTTGCCAGTTCCTCGGCGCGGGCAATCAGCGCTTCCTTGGCCCGCTTGGCAGCGGTGTTCTCGCTGTCCAGCTGGGAGAAGTAGGCGCGGCGGTGACGGTCAAAGACGGTGCGGGCGGAACGGAACCGCTTCCACAGGCTGTCTTCATTGCCGCGGCCCAGGCGCGGGCCGTTCTTCTGGGCCGCCTTCCAGGCCTCGAACAGCTCGTTCATCCGGTTGCTGCTGGTCTTCCACTGGGTTGTGGCAGGGTCCTTCGCAGCGATTTCCTCGGCCTCGGCGACAATCGCCTCGCGGGCCGCGAGTTCGCGTTCCTTCACGGCCTCGGCCTCGGCACGCTCGGCGGCCTCGGCCTCCTTGATGCTCGCACCCAGGGCTTCGATCTGCGCGTCCAAGGCCCGCACATCGCCAACCATCTTGCGCTCGGCCACCTGCTCGGCGATGTGCTTCAGCGTCTTGTGCATGTCGGTGGTGGGGGCTTTGGCCTGCACCCGGGCCTGAAGCAGCGCAAGCTGGGCGGCGACGTCGTCGTACTTGCGCACGAAGTACGCCAGCGCTTCGTCGCGGCTGGCATCGGGGTACTGGCCCACGGGGAATTCTTCGCCGTCCACGATCAGGAAGACGTGGCCGTCCTCCTCGACCCGTGCGAAACGGGCAGCTTCTTCAAGCGAGGTGGAACGCACCGGGGGAGCCACAACTGCGGGCTTGGGTGCTGCGGCCGGAGCCGGGCTGCCCGGCGCGGGTGCAGCAGGTGCGGGATGCCGGGCAGCCAAGGCTGCCGGGCTGGGCACTGCGGGCCGTAGAGTTTCGGGAGTTTCCGGGACGGGCCCGGAAGCTGTTTCGTCGGATTTCTGACTGTCTGTCACCGCTAAAAGTCTTTCACTCGAGGTTTGGCAGTGTACGAAGCCCGCACTGCCATTTACTTCAGGGTAAACGAGTCTATCGTCACCGGGGTTTTCGGCTGGCCGTCCTGTGTGGCTGCGCCGTTTTTCACAGCTCCCTGCGCGGCGACCGCGTCCAGGACATCCAGCCCTGAGGTTAGCTTACCCATGATCGTGTAGCCGCCCGTATTCTGCGGAATAATCGAGTCCTTGTACGCAATGAAGAACTGGGTGCCGTTGCTGTCAGCCGTACCGCCGCGGGCGACGGCGATGGTCCCGGCCGGGTAGCGGCCGTCGGCCGGGGTGTTCTCCACCGGACCCCACTGATAGTCCGGATCGCCCGCGCCGTCGCCGGCCAGCGAGCCGCACTGCAGCACGCCCATCGTGTCAGCGGTGGTCAGGCGGTGGCACGTCTTGCCGGTGAAGAACCCGGACTCGGCCAGCGAACTGAACACTGCCACCGCCTGGGGAGCGGCGTTGCCGTCCAGTTCCACACCCAGTTCGCCGGCGCTGGTGGCAAGCGTCCCGGAGAAGACACGGCCCTCCGCTGCCGACGGGTCCGGGATGTTCGTGGCGTTTCCGTCAGATGCAGGACTGGCCGATTCGGTGGGATCGGCGGTCGCCTCGGGAGTGCCGGCCTGCCGCTCGATGAGCTCGTTTTCCGCCGGTGTCGGATTCGACGAAAACCACGCCACCTGCAGGGCCACAGCCAGTGCCAGAACCAGCGCGGCAGCCGTGGCGGCAAAGATATTGTCGCGTTTGCGGCGCTTCGCCTGGCTCTGCAGCAGCGCACGGCGGGCCTGCATCCGGGCAATGCGGCGGCGGGTTTCACGGTCCTGGCGGGAGGCGGTCACCGGTACTCCTGGGTGGCGGACGGGCATTCGGACGCGCGCCCGCTCAGAGCCGGCGCGGGCAGCTGCGGGCCGGCCGGTTCGCCTTGGCGCGCGCGGAAGACCTAAAATGAGTTGCCGCACTTAGTTTAGGCACGCCGGCAGGCGGTTTCCCTGCAGCACGTCCCCACACCTTCCCGAAGGAGCTCGCCCGCATGGCACGCAAGGCCTCACTGTCCGGTTTCCCCGAATGGCTGCCGCAGGAGCGCCTGGTTGAGCTCCATGTCCTGGATGTCCTGCGGCGCACCTTTGAACTGCACGGCTTCACCAATATTGAAACCCGTGCGGTGGAAACCGTTGGACAGCTGCTGCGCAAGGGCGAGATCGACAAGGAAGTCTACGCACTGAGCCGGCTGCAGGCCGAAGAGGGTGAAGCCGCCGGCAAGCAGGATCCCAACCAGCTGGCCCTGCACTTTGACCTCACGGTTCCCTTTGCCCGCTACGTCGTGGAGAACGCCGGACACCTGGCCTTCCCGTTCCGCCGTTACCAGATCCAGAAGGTCTGGCGCGGGGAACGTCCGCAGGAAGGCCGTGCCCGCGAGTTCACCCAGGCGGACATCGATGTGGTGGGCGACGGCGAACTGCCGTTCCGGTACGACGTCGAACTGGCGCTGGTGATTGCCGAGGCGCTGGGAGCCCTGCCCATCCCCGACTTCAAGATCCGGGTCAACAACCGCAAACTGGCCGAAGGCTTCTACCGGGGCATCGGGCTGGAAGACACCGCCGGGGTGCTGCGCAGCATCGACAAGCTGGAGAAAATCGGTGCAGCCCGCGTTGCCGAGCTGCTGCAGGAGGAATTGGGTGCCACCGCCGAACAGGCCGAGGCAGCCCTGAAGCTGGCCTCCATCCGGGCCGGGGACCTCTCCTTCGTGGAGCAGGTCCGCGCCCTGGGTGTGCGCAACGACCTGCTCGAAGAAGGCCTGGACGAGCTGTCCCAGGTCATCGGCGAAGCCGTGAAGCGGGCTCCGGGCAAGGTGGTGGCGGACCTGAGTATCGCCCGCGGCCTGGACTACTACACCGGCACCGTTTACGAGACAGTCCTGGTGGGCCACGAATCCCTGGGCTCGATCTGCTCCGGAGGCCGCTACGATTCCCTGGCCGCCAAGGGCAGCCGGACCTTCCCCGGCGTCGGCCTGTCCATCGGCGTTACCCGGCTGGTCATGCGCATCCTGAGCCAGAGTTTCGCCGAGGCGAACCGCAGCGTCCCCACCGCCGTCCTGGTCACGCTGGCCACCGACGACTCCTGGTCCGCAGCCCAGGACATCGCCGCCGCACTGCGCGGCCACGGAATTCCGGTAGAGGTTGCCGCCAAGGCGGAGAAGTTCGGCAAGCAGATCAAGTACGCCGACCGCCGCGGCATTCCCTTTGTCTGGTTCACCGCCGAAGACGGCAGCCACGAGGTCAAGGACATCCGTTCCGGCGAGCAGGTACCGGCCGATCCGCAGACCTGGACCCCGCCGGCCGAGGACCTTTTCGTCCAGGTCACCGAGGTGCGCGAAGCTGACGACGCCGTGGAGTCCGCCGTCTAGTTCCCCGCGCGGCCGTGGAACGCGATTGCGGCCTGGACCCGGGACTGGACCCCGAGCTTGGCCAGCACCCGGGAGACATGCGTTTTCACCGTGGTTTCGGCGATGCCCAGCCTGCGGGAGATCTGGTGGTTGGAGAGGCCCTCGCCAAGGCAGGCCAGGACCGCTTCCTCGCGGGAGGTCAGCGGTTCGGCCGGAATCGCGGGGGTTTCCCGGCCTGCTCCGGTGCGGGCCCGGCCCGGGCCTGCGCCGGAAACGAAGGCCGCGATCAGCCGTCCCGTGACTTCGGGCGAAAGGACGCTGTCGCCGTCGGCCACTGACTTCACCGCCCGTACCAGCTCGCCCGGCTCAACCGACTTCAGCAGGAACCCGGCGGCTCCGGCCCGCAGGGCGCCGAAGACGTATTCGTCGATGTCGAACGTGGTCAGTACCAGCACCGAGGACAGTTGTTCGTCAGCGATTGCCGCGGTTGCCGCGATGCCGTCCGTTCCGGGCATCCGGATGTCCATCAGCGTAACGTCCGGCCGCAGCGCGCGGGCCATTGTCACTGCCGTGGCGCCGTCGGCCGCTTCGCCGGCCACCTGGAAGCCGCCCACCGTCTCCAGGATCATCCGCAGGCCGCTGCGGATCGCCGCGTGGTCATCAGCCAGCAGGATCCGCAGCGGTGCGCCGGGTCCCGGCGTGGCCGGACCTGGGACGCCGGGACCTGGGACGGCACCGGGGGAGTGGATCGGAAGTGTCACGGTGTTCCTTTCACGGGCAGTCGTACACTGACCTCCCACATTTTGGCGCTGTCACCAGCGGCGTCGTCGTGGTGAGGCGACGGCCCGGCGCTGAAGGTCCCCGAAAGCTGGGTCGCGCGCAGTGCCATGTTGCGCAGTCCGGTGCCGTTTCCATCCGCCGCCGGGCCGGGTTCCGACCCGGGAGCCGGCAAACTGTTGGTGACATTGAGCCGGATCTCATCGGAGGACCGCCGCACCTGCACCCGCACCGGCTCCCCGGGAGCATGCCGGATTGCGTTGGTGAGGGTTTCCTGCACGATCCGGTAGATGCTGCTCTGCAGCAGCACCGGAAGCCGGTGCTGCGCTCCGGCTCCCTCCGCTCCGGCTTCCTCCAGCAGAACTCCCTCCGGCACGGTTTCCAACTCCGGCGATACCTCCAACTCCACGGGGTTACCTGCCAGCCGTGCAGACTCAGCCAGCGCCTGCAGCTGGTCCAGGCCGCCGGCCATCGAGGCCCGTTCCCCGGACTCATCCGGTGCGGCCCACGGGCTGCCCGCATCTCCGGTAAGCGATCCGGTGCCGGATTCGAGCAGGTCGATCATGGCCCGCATTTCGTTCAGCGCCAGGACGCTTTCGCTCCGCACCTGGGCCAGCACCCGCCGGTCCAGCTCCGGATTATCCCCGGCCAGCGCCGCGGCCGATTGGAGGGCGACGGCGGAAAGGTGGCCGGCAATGGCGTCGTGCAGTTCCCTGGCCATCGCCGCCCGTTCGGAGGCCAGCGCCATCCGCAGGGACAGTTCGGCCATTTCCGCCGCCCGCTCCGCGTTGGACCGTTCAGTGTCGGCGCGTAACCGCTCCTGCTCGGCCACGTCCTTCTGCCGGCGCAGCGTCCCGGCCCACCAGAGCGGGATGATGCAGATGATCACCGCCTGGAGCACACCGAGCAGCACATAGCTCCACGCACCGTAGGCCACGCCCATCCCCGCCGCCAGGAGAACGGCAGTATAGATGCAGGCTTTCTCCACCGCGCGGCTGAGCTTGGGCGAACCGAACAGGATGCCCGAGTAGAAGACTTCAAAACTCAGCAGATAGCTGATGATGCCGCCGCCGGTCAGCAGGCCCGCCACAACCGCCGTCCCGGTCACCGCAATCATGAGCGGCACATTCCGGCGCCGGAACAGCAGCCCGGCGCATCCCAGGGCCAGGATCAGGAGCCGCGCGGGCGGACCAGGCTCGACCAGCGGGGGGAACAGTCCGTTGACATTCGCTCCGGCAAGGGTGAGCACGATTCCGGCCGCGAAGTACCCGGCCGCGGCTGCCGCCCCGGTGGGCCAGATCCCGCGTCCCTCGTACGGGCTCAGGAAATCGGCGCCCCGTGCGGGTGCAGGTGAAAGCGGCATATGCCTAGGGTAGCCACCGGTTTGCCCCTGAGGCGTTTTGGCATGCTCCGGTCCTCCCAAAGGATGAGGCGGAGGCCCGGCAGGTACTTCGAAGTGCCGACGACGGCGGATCCGCCGTCGGCCACGCTGGGAACATGAACATTCTGGTGTATGTGATCGTGGCCTGCGAGATCGGTTTCTGGGTGCTGCTCGCCGGCGGGCTTGCCCTGCGGTATCTGCTGGGGGCCAAGCGGCTGGGCCTGGCGGTCCTGGCCAGCGTCCCGCTGCTGGATGTGGTGCTGCTGCTTGCCGCCGGAGCGGACCTGGCACGCGGGGGAGCGGCGGACACCGTCCACGGCCTCGCGGCCTTCTACCTGGGGTTCAGTGTCGCCTTCGGGCATTCCCTGATCCGGTGGGCCGACGTCCGGTTCGCCCACCGCTTTGCCGGCGGTCCCGCGCCGGTCAAACCCGTCAAGGGAACCGCCGCCTACCGCCGCGGATTGTGGGTGGAATACGCGCGGGTGCTGCTGGCATGCGCCGTGGCGGTCGCCGTGCTGCTGGCCATGATTGTCTTCGTGGCCGCGGACGGCTCGGCAGAACCACTGTGGGGGTGGATCCAGAAGGCAGGCCTGGTCGCGGGAATCTGGCTGGTGGCCGGCCCGGTCTGGGGCATGTTTGAGCAGGCACCGCGCCGCCCGGCGGCTGAGTCGCCGTCGGCGGGGCCGTCGATGCCCAGCGCCTGGCCGCCGTCGTCGTCATCCGCCTGATCCCCCGGGCCGACCTGATCACCTAGGCTTAAAACATGCCGATTTCCCCCTCTGCCGCCTTGCTGCCCTGCGCCGAACTCCACCTTCACATCGAAGGGACGCTGGAACCCGAGCTGATCTTCGAGCTCGCGGACCGGAACGGGATCGACCTGCCCTACGCGGACCTTGAGGAGCTGCGCGCCCGGTATCAGTTCACCGACCTGCAGTCTTTCCTTGACCTTTACTACTCCAACATGGAGGTACTGCGGACCGGGGCCGACTTCGCTGCCATGACCCGCGCCTATCTGCGCCGGGCCGCAGCCGCCGGTGTGCGGCATGTGGAGATGATGGTCGATCCGCAGGCGCACCTGCTGCGCGGCGTGCCTCTTGAGGAGTGCATTAACGGTGTGGCCGGCGTGCTGGCCACGAGCCTGGAGGAGTTCGGGATCTCCACCGTGCTGATCGCGGCCTTCCTGCGCGACCGGCCCATCGCCGAAGCCGAAGATGTCCTGCGGCAGCTGCTGGCCATGGATGCGCCCATCGCCGCGATCGGCCTGGACTCCGCCGAGGTCGGCAACCCGCCCGAGGGCTTCGTGGAGCTCTACCGGATGGCCAGCGCCGCCGGGCTGAAATGCGTGGCGCATGCCGGCGAGGAAGGCCCGGCGCACTATGTTGAGCAGGCCCTGGACCTGCTGAAGGCCGACCGGATCGATCACGGTATCCGGGCCCTGGACGATCCGGCGCTGGTTGCGCGCCTGGTCCGGGACCGGGTTCCGCTGACCGTCTGCCCGCTGTCCAACGTCCGGCTGCGGGCAGTGGACACACTGGCGGACCATCCGCTGCCGCAGATGCTCGCCCTGGGCCTGAACGTCTCGGTGAATTCGGATGACCCCGCCTACTTTGACGGCTATGTGGATGACAACTTCGCAGCGCTGCAGCGTACCTTCGGCTTTTCCCCCGACCAGCTGGCGGAACTGGCGGTCAACTCCGTGGAGTCCTCGTTCGCGTCTGGGGAGCGCCGTGCCGAACTGCTGGAATTGATCCGCGCCTGGCGGGCCGCCCAGGGAGTTTCCTAAGCTTCCGCCCGCGGAAACACCAGCCGCACCACGTAGCCGGCCACCAGCACGATCAGCATCAGCAGGATCGGCATTGGCGGCAGGCTCAGGGCCATGATCAGGGCTCCGGCGAGGCCGGCAAGATTCACGGCACGCGGGGTATACCAGCGGCGCTGGTCCAGGGTGTAGCCGCACAGATTGGTGATGGCGGCGTGCAGCAGCAGGGCAAAGCAGGCCAGCGCCAGCAGGGCGTCCAGGCTTGCGGTCAGCACCAGGGTCACGACGACGGCGCCGGCCACTGCGCAGGCAGGCCACGGTACGTGCCGGGTGCGGCCGGTATGGCCGAAGACCCGGGGGAGGTCACCGTCTGCGGCCATGGCCGCAGCTGTGCGTGCGACGCTCTCCAGGAGCACCCACGCCCCGGAAAGGCACGCCGCCCCGGCTGCCACGGCAACCGCTGCGGTGCCGATGCCCAGCCCCACCGCTGCGACCGGTTCGCGCAGCGGAGTCAGTGATCCTGCCAGGGCAGCCGGGCCCTGGAACCAGGCGAGCAGCGACTGGGCCACCAGGATGTACAGCCCCAGCGTGAGAAGGACAGCGGCCGGAAGGGCCCGGGCAAGATTGCGTTCAGGGTCGCGGACTTTGTAGCCGCCGGCAGCGAGGCGGCTGTATCCCGCGAAGGCGAAGAAGGCAAAGCCGGCGCCCTGCAGCAGTCCGGTAGTCGACGTCGGCTCCTGCAGCACCTCCGGCTGCGGCGGACGCAGGCCCGCCTCGTTGATGGCAACCACCACACCGAAGCCAAGGACACCAAGGACAAAGGCCAGCACGAACCGGAGAACCCACGGGCCGCGGAACACCCCGAACAGGATCAGGGCCGTCGCTGCCACGGCTGCCCCGGCGGCAGCGGGCCGGGCGAAGTCCGGCGCCACGTACAGGCCGAATGCCAGGGCCAGGACGGCGGCAGCGGCGAGAAGGGCGCAGACCAGGGTCCAACCGGTGACAAAGCCCATATACGGTCCCAGCAGCACCCTGGCCGCCGAACGCGTGGTTCCCCCCTCGTTCCCGCGGCCGGTGTTGCGCAGGCCGGCTCCGAGCAGGAACGTGGACGCGGCGGAGCAGTAGGCCACCAGGGCGGCCAAGGCCAGGGATGCGGCCACCGCGAAGCCCGCGGCCTCGGCGATCCGCGGCAGGACCACGAAAATCCCGCCGCCAACCATGCACCCGATTCCCACCGTCGTGGCATCGAAGCCACCCAGCGGAGGTTTCCCTGCCAGGCTTCCGGACACGCGTCCCTCCGATCAGTGGGCCGCGGGCCCTTCCAAGGCTGTGCTGCGGCTGCACCGCGGGTGTGCAGCGGGCAACGTTGGCTGGGAAAGGATATGAACACCGGTAAACTCATGAAGAGATCTTGTATTCACAATGAGCGGGAACAGTGTTTTCCGCAAGCAATCTTGAAAGGACTGCTGTGCTGCGCACTCATGCCCTTGGTTCCCTGAGGGCCGAGCATATTGGACAGACCGTCACTCTCGCTGGCTGGGTGGCCCGACGCCGGGACCACGGCGGCGTTGCCTTCCTTGACCTCCGTGACGCCTCCGGAGTGGCGCAGGTGGTGGTCCGTGAAGAGGACGTCTTCCACGGCCTGCGCAACGAATACGTCCTGCAGATCACCGGGACCGTGCAGAAGCGGCCCGAGGGCAACGAGAACCCGTCGCTGGCCACCGGTGAAGTGGAAGTCATTGCCGACAAGGTGGTGGTGCTGAACACTTCCGACCCGCTGCCGTTCCAGATTGACGAGCACGTTGAAGTCGGTGAGGAAGCCCGCCTGAAGCACCGCTACCTCGACCTGCGCCGTCCCGCTCCGGCACGGAACATGCGCCTGCGCTCCGAGGCCAACCGGATTGCCCGCAACCTGCTGCACGACGAGGGCTTCGTCGAAATCGAAACCCCCACGCTGACGCGCTCCACTCCCGAAGGCGCCCGCGACTTCGTGGTTCCGGCCCGCCTGGCTCCGGGTTCCTGGTATGCCCTGCCGCAGTCCCCGCAGCTGTTCAAGCAGCTTCTGCAGGTGGGTGGCTTCGAAAAGTACTACCAGATCGCCCGCTGCTACCGTGATGAAGACTTCCGCGCAGACCGCCAGCCGGAGTTCACGCAGCTGGACATCGAGGCAAGCTTTGTCGAGGAAGACGACATCATTGCGCTCGGCGAGTCAGTGGTGAAGGCACTGTGGAAGCTGATCGACGTCGACATCCCCACGCCGATCCAGCGCATGACCTACGCCGATGCCATGGCCCGTTTCGGTTCCGACAAGCCGGACCTGCGGTTCGGCCTGGAGCTGACCGAGCTGACCGACTTCTTCAAGGACACCACCTTCCGTGTGTTCCAGGCGCCGTACGTCGGCGCCGTGGTGATGCCCGGCGGCGCGTCACAGCCCCGCCGCACCCTGGATGCCTGGCAGGAATGGGCCAAGCAGCGCGGCGCCAAGGGCCTGGCCTACGTGCTGGTCCAGGAAGACGGCACGCTGACCGGTCCCGTGGCCAAGAACCTCACCGACTTCGAGCGCGAGAACCTGGCGGAGACCGTCGGCGCCAAGCCCGGCGACTGCGTCTTCTTCGCAGCCGGCGACAAGAGCACCTCGCGTGCCCTGCTCGGCGCAGCCCGTGTGGAGATCGGCCACCGCACCGGCCTGATCGATCCCAACGACTGGGCCTTCGTCTGGGTTGTTGACGCACCCATGTTCGAACCGGCGTCGGCTGCCGTAGCTGCCGGTGATGTGGCTGTGGGCGGCGGCGCCTGGACGGCCGTGCACCACGCGTTCACCTCTCCCAAGCCCGAGTTCATGGACACCTTCGATACCGACCCCGAGTCGGCGGTGGCCTACGCGTACGACATCGTCTGCAACGGCAATGAAATCGGCGGCGGATCCATCCGTATCCACCAGCGCGATGTGCAGGAACGCGTCTTCAAGGTCATGGGCCTCTCGCAGGAGGATGCGCAGGAGAAGTTCGGCTTCCTGCTCGAGGGATTCAAGTACGGCGCACCGCCCCACGGCGGCATTGCCTTCGGCTGGGACCGCGTGGTGGCCCTGCTGGCCGGCACCGAGTCCATCCGCGACGTCATTGCCTTCCCGAAGTCCGGCGGCGGCTACGACCCGCTGACCGCGGCTCCGGCTCCGATCACTGCGCAGCAGCGCAAGGAAGCCGGTGTGGACTTCAAGCCTGAGGCCAAGAAGCCCGAAGCCAAGAAGGACGACGCCTAGGCCTTTCGGGAACCACGAAACAGGAAAGTGCCCGGCCGCTGAATACAGCGGCCGGGCACTTTTCTTTGTGACGGTCGGCCTGTCTGACGGTCCGTACACTTTTCGGTGAAATGTACGGACGGATTCTTTTAGCCCGCGGCAGGTGCGGCAGGGGGGAGCGGCGGTGCCGTAGTGGGTACCGGCAAATTGTAGACAACAAGCCAGTAATCCCCGTCCGGGCCGTCCACCGTAATGGACGTCGGTATGTCATCCGGTGTGACAATGTGCTCGAAAGACGTCAGGATCGGCCAATTGCAGTTGTTGCTGCCGCCGGCCGTGACCCGGTCTGAATCAGCGTCCAGAACCTCGATATCGTAGTCCCCGGGCTGGTTGCAGGTGAGGAAAACGCTGAAGCTGGTTCCCGGTTCCAACGCGGGCACATCGAAGGTGCTTCTCCCGGTGCCGGACTCCTCCAGCACGAGGCTCGCGTCGAGGGGGCGCCCCTGGGCCTGGGGCTGTTGCTGGAAGTAACTTTCCAGGCTGATGGGATCCTCCGCCCTGAACAATGCCAGCATGGCGGGGTCGTTAGGGGGCGGAGGCGTGGTGCTGCCCGGCGGCAGCTCCACCGTGACGCTGTTCCGGCCGGAGGCGCCGGCGGACGGGGACGGCGTGGCGGACTTCTCCGCCGTGGCTGGGGGCGTGGCCGGTTCGGTGGCAGCCGCCTCGGGATCCTCCTGTGCAGTGCATCCTGCCAGCACCAGGGCCAGTGCCGCTGCGGGAAGCAGAGCCATCCGCGTAAACGAAATATCCGGCACTTTGCCGGGCATTGCCTTATTTGATGGGCCGTGGACATTTCTGTTTCTGGTCATCTTCGCTACTTCCTCCCGAAGTAATCCGAAGAACGATAGTGGGACGGCAGCCGGATGTAAAGGATTGGTAACGGAGGGGGCATGCCGTAAACCCCTGGAAAACAATTCCGGCAGCGCCCAATTGCCTGTGCCCGTCAGGCAATTTCCTGCCGGTCAGGCGAATTCGGGGACACCCAGGCGGCGGAACGCGGAACCGTGAAAGACCAGTGGATCATGGGCGTCGTCGTGGGAGGCATGGCCGTGAACCCTCAGCAGCACCACCTGATGGTCACCGGCAGGAACTTCGTTTTCCACCGAGCACTCGAGCCAGAGCGCGGCGCGGTCAATGAAGAGGGACCCGGAGGCGTCGGTGTGCAGGTTCAGGCCGGCAAACCGGTCACCGGATTTCGACGCGATCTGCTTGCAGATTCCTTCGTGCTCAGAGCCGAGGACCGACACGCCGATGCGCTGGGCCCGCCGCAGCACCGGCCAGGTCCGGGAGGTCTGCTGCACAGCGAACATGACCAGCGGAGGGTCCATGGAAACCCCCACCGTGAACGATGAGGCAACAATTCCCTGCGGCTGGCCGTCAACCACCGCGCACAGGGCGGCAATTCCCGAGGGAAACCGTGAAAAGGCCCGGCGCAATGCAGCGGGTTGCAGGTCGGTACGAAGAGTCATGAGGGGGAAGATCCTTTGCCCTAAAGCGCGGCCGGAAGAAAAAACCCGGCACAAACGCGGTACTTGCCATGCCGGAGGATTTTCGCCGGACGGCCGAATCGTCACCTGGAGCACCCCGCTACAGCGAGAGGGTTGCCGTCCAACCGGCCAGGGCCTGTGGCTGGAACTCTTGATTCAGCTTCCAACGTAGAAGTGCAGGAGGCGGACTTGCAAACCCCTGCCTCACTTCGTAAAACTCGGCTTCATAAAACTCCCGGTGCCGAAGGGATACAGTTTCAGCATGAAACAGCGGTGGTTTAAGCAGGTGGACGTCTTCGGCAACGAACCGTATTTGGGCAATCCCCTCGCGGTGGTGCTTGAAGCGGAGGGCCTGACAGATGCAGAGATGGAATCCTTCGCGAGATGGACCAATCTCTCGGAGACGACGTTCGTCCTGCCTCCGACCACGGACGGAGCCGACTACAGGGTTCGGATTTTCACCCCCGGAGGAGAGATCCCGTTTGCCGGGCATCCCACTCTGGGAACGTGCCACGCGTGGCTGGAGGCCGGGAACAAGCGCCGCTACCCCGACGTCGTCGTCCAGGAATGCGGAATCGGGCTGGTCACGCTGCATGCCAATGCCGGAATCGCCGCCTTCGCCGCTCCGCCGCTGCTGCGCTCGGGACCGCTGGAAGACGAGGTCCTGGACCAGGCGCTGCGCGCCCTGAACCTGGACCGCACCGAAATTCTTGCCTCCAACTGGATCGACAACGGTCCGGGGTGGCTTGGACTCCTGCTGCGCGACGCCGACGCCGTGCTGGCGCTGAAACCCGACCCCACGATCATGGGCAATCTGCGGGTGGGCGTTATCGGCGCCCAGCCGCAGGACGCCGAAACGGACTTCGAGGTCCGTGCCTTCGTGCCCGGCCTGGGCATCACCGAAGATCCCGTAACGGGAAGCCTCAACGCCGGCCTGGCCCAATGGCTGATCGGAGCCTCACTCGCACCCGAACGCTACGTCGTCACGCAGGGCACAGCCGTGCGGCGTTCCGGGCGTGTCCGCGTCTTCACGCGCGACGGGAAGATCTGGATCGGCGGGTCCACCGTGACCTCCATCGACGGCACCGTCACCCTCTAGCCGCCATGTTCAACCTGCACTCGCTGCGGCTTCCGGTGATCGGGGCGCCCATGGCCGGCGGCGCATCCACGCCGCAGCTTGCCGCTGCCGTGAGCAACGCGGGAGGGCTCGGCTTCCTGGCTGCCGGTTATAAGAGCGCTGCCGCGGTGGCTGAGCAAACCGCCCGGACCCGCAGCCTGACCGGCGGACCCTTCGGCGTGAACCTGTTTGTACCGGATGCCGCCAACACCTACGCCGCCACATCCGAAGAACACCAGGCCGGGAAGCTGGCCGCAGCCCTGGCCTACCGGGATGTCCTGGCCGCCGGCGCCGGAGCGGAACCGGGCTTCCCGGACCCGGAGGACGACGACGGCTGGGCGGCCAAACTCGACCTGGTCCTGCGCGAACGCATCCCCGTGGTCTCCTTTACCTTCGGCCTGCCGGAGAAGGCCGTCCTGGCGGCATTGGCCGGCCGCGGAATCTGCACGGTCCTCACGGTCACCGACGCAGACGAGGCCCGGGCGGCAGCCGGCGCCGGAGCGTCGGCCCTCTGCGTTCAGGGGCCCGAGGCCGGAGGGCATCGCGGAACACTGCAGAGCGCCAAAGCACCCGCCGCCGCCTCCCTCAGTGAGCTCCTGCACAGCGTCAGGGATACCTGCGCGCTGCCGGTCATCGCTGCCGGTGGAATCGGTACGGCAGCTGATGCGGCGGCAGCCCTGGCCGCCGGAGCGGTGGCCGTCCAACTGGGTACGGCACTTCTGCTCAGCACCGAAGCCGGTACCGGTTCAGTACACCGGGCAGCCCTCAAGGACGCCGCCGCCGGCCGACGCGCCGGGGAAACCGCACTGACCCGGGCCTTCTCCGGCCGCCCGGCCCGCGGGCTGCTGAACCGGTTCATGCTGGAGCACCCGGACGCCCCGGATGCCTACCCCTACATCAACCAGATCACCGGACCGCTGCGCGCAGCGGCTGCAGCGCAGGGGGACCAGGAGGGCATCAGCCTGTGGGCCGGAACCGGATATCGCCGGGCAGCGGAAGAGCCGGCAGAAGCCATCGTCCGCCGTCTGGCCGGGGAAGCGCCCGGGGGAGCGCCCGGGGAAAGCGCCGGAAAGACCGCCGCAGGAACCGACGGGTAACTGCCGCCGGAACCCGCCCTACGGCACCGTAATCCGGATCAACACCGAGCACGCGTCCTTCGCCGCCTGGGCCAGGGCCGCCGGTTTTGGATCCTGGACAGCGAGCGGGCGCAGCCTGGACAGGTTGCTCCAACGGGCGAAGGCCAACTGCTGCACAAACAGCCCCGTCAGCGCCCGGTCGCCCCCGAACACCAGGTACTCGGCCGGATGCTCGGCAAACAGCCTGGCCGCAGCCCCGGCAGCAGCTTCCACCAGCGTTTCGGTCTGGTTGGCCCGCCGCTGCGGAGATCCGCCGGCGGACCCGCGGGACCGCACCGACGTGCTGCCTGCCTGTGAGGGGAGCAGGGCCCCGTCCCGGGCGACCCCCACGGCGAAGCCGCCACGGCGCAGCAACACGATTCCGACCGTACGGGACTGGCCGGCGAGCGAGACGAGGCGCTCGACGTCGTCCGCGCCCCGCCCGGGACGGCCGTCATCAGGCCAGGGAGCAAGCAGCTGCGCCTCGGTGCCGTTGCCCGCGGCCAGGTGCAGGCCGCCGTGCTCCGGCGTCACTGCAACGCCGCCGTTTCCGGCCGCGAACCGCTCCAGCCAGCCGGGCAACCGCTGGGCAGGAACGAAGGTCTGGCGGGTCGCGGGCATGAGGCGGTACTCCTGGCTGGGCTGGGGTGGGCGGGGATGACCCCGGCGGAGTCAACGCTACGGCACGAGTAGCCTTGGACGGTGAGTGATTTGTTCAGCAGCGACAGTGATGAAAGCCGGGACGACGACGGCGGGCCCGCTTCCGGCGCGGACGACGACAACCGGAAGCGGCCCCGCAGCCCGCTTGCAGTGAGGATGCGCCCGCGCACGCTGGACGAGGTTGTCGGACAGCAGCACCTGCTCGGACCCGGCTCGCCGCTGCGGACCCTGGCCGAATCGGCGGATGACCGCGGACCGGCCGGCCCGTCATCGGTCATGCTCTGGGGGCCTCCCGGCACGGGCAAGACCACCCTCGCGCACGTCGTCGCCCGCGGTTCCGGGCGGAAATTCGTGGAACTCTCAGCCATCACCGCAGGCGTGAAGGATGTGCGCCGGGTGATGGAAGACGCCCTGACCAACCGCGACCTGCACCGGATCACCACAGTGCTTTTCCTGGACGAGATCCACCGCTTCAACAAGGCCCAGCAGGACGCCCTGCTGCCCGGCGTGGAGAACCGCTGGGTGGTCCTGGTGGCCGCAACCACTGAAAACCCGTCCTTCTCCGTGGTCTCGCCGCTGCTCTCACGGTCCCTGCTGCTGACCCTGAAGCCGCTCACCGAAGACGACATCGCCGCCCTGCTGCAGCGGGCCGTCGAGGACGATCGCGGGCTGGCCGGCCGGGTGACACTGAGCCAGGAGGCACTGGAGCACCTGGTGCGCCTGGCCGCCGGAGACGCGCGGCGCGGGCTGACCGCGCTGGAAGCTGCCGCCGGCGTCGCCTACTCGGAGCGCGACGACGCCGAGGGCATTCCCGAGGTCACCCTCAGCGACGCCGAAAAGGCGCTGGATGTGGCGGCGCTGCGCTACGACCGGGCCGGAGACCAGCACTACGACGTCACCAGCGCCTTCATCAAGTCGCTGCGCGGCTCCGACGTGGACGCCGCGCTGCACTACCTGGCGAAAATGGTCGAGGCGGGGGAGGACCCCCGCTTCATCGCCCGCCGCATCGTGATTTCGGCAGCGGAGGATGTGGGCATGGCCGATCCCACGGCCCTGCAGACAGCAGTTGCCGCCGCCCAGGCGGTCCAGCTGATCGGCATGCCCGAGGGCCGCATCATCCTGGCCGAGGCCGTGGTGCACATTGCCACCGCCCCCAAGTCCAACGCCGCCTACAACGGCATCAACGCAGCCATTGCCGACGTCCGGGCCGGACGCGGCCAGGGCATTCCGGCGCACCTGCGCGATGCGCACTATCCGGGAGCCAAACAGCTTGGCCACGGCAAGGGCTACGTCTACTCCCACGACGAGCCGCACGGGGTGGCACGGCAGCAGTATCCGCCCGATGACCTGGTCGGCAGGAACTACTACGAGCCGACTTCCAACGGCACCGAACGGGACATTTCGGCGCGGCTGGAGCGGCTGCGCGGCATCATCCGCGGAACGTAGCGGCCGGGCTGATCGTGCTAGCATTGATGGTTGACTGGCAAGCGCGACGCCGGACCCCCCTCACCGCTTTCAAAGCGGTGGAGTTGTGCCCGGTGCCGTGTCTGTAGCAGAAGGCAGCGGTTGGCCTGAGCTCTCCCTAATGGAGGCCAGTACTTACATATCAGTCATCACGGTATTCCGGCGCAAGTCGGGGCTGCGGTGGCCAAACCGCCAAAACAGTGAAAGGTGAACGTGGCTAACAACACACGTGCACGCCGTCAGGCCCGCGCTTCGCGCGCCCTCGGCATTGCTTTGACCCCCAAGGCAGCCAAGTACTTCGAGCGTCGTCCTTACCCCCCGGGTGAGCACGGCCGCGCACGTCGCAAGCAGGACAGCGACTACGCGGTACGCCTGCGTGAAAAGCAGCGTCTGCGCGCCCAGTACGGTATCCGCGAAGCACAGATGACCCGTGTCTTCGAGGAAGCCCGCCGCACCGCCGGTCTGACCGGTGAAAACCTGATCGAGCTGCTCGAGATGCGTCTTGACGCCCTCGTGCTGCGCGCCGGCTTTGCCCGCACGATCGCCCAGGCCCGCCAGCTGGTTGTGCACCGCCACATCCTGGTTGACGGCGCCCGCGTGGACCGCCCGTCGTTCCGCGTTTCCGAAGGCCAGCTCATCCATGTGCACACGCGCAGCGAGACCATGACGCCGTTCCAGGTTGCCGCTGCCGGCGCCCACCGCGACGTCCTGCCCGCCGTTCCGGGTTACCTGGATGTTTCCCTGGACAAGCTGCAGGCACGCCTCGTGCGCCGCCCGAAGCGCTCGGAAGTTCCCGTGACCTGCGAAGAGCAGCTCGTCGTGGAATACTACGCACGCTAATTTCGAGACTTTTTTCTCGATCGTCGAACAGCCCGCGGCCCCTGCCGTGGGCTGTTCGGCTATGCGGCTCCCGCACGTTGCCGCTGCGCCCCGGGCCGGCAAAGTAAGTGCCGGCGCCGCGGAGTGGGTAAGGTACATAGCGGAAAGTCGTCGTTTCAACCCCCAGAGTTTTCAAACCCAAGAGGAGTGCCATGTCGGGTGGAGATATTGCCGGTCTGATTGCTGCCGGTGTATTCGCAGTGCTGGTAGTGCTGCTGGCCGTCCCGATCTGGAAGCTCGGCAAAGTGTTCGACGAACTGCGCGGCGCCATCCGCACCATCAGCGATGAGACCACTCCGCTGATCGGTGAAGTGACCTCCACCGTCTCCACCACGAACCTGCAGCTGCAGAAGGTGGACGGTATTTCCTCCAACGTCTCGGACGCCACGGCGAACATCTCCGCCCTCTCCTCGCTGGTGGCCGCCACGCTCGGATCCCCGCTGATCAAGGTGTCGGCCTTCAGCTACGGCGTCCGCACGGCGCTGGCCTCCCGCAGCAAGGGCCGCGGCCGGCGCAGCCGCTAACGCCGCTGCCGGTCCGCCGGTCCCGCTGCCAGTCCCGCAACCGCCCAGCACCAGCCACAGGAGCGAAAAGCATGATCAAGCGAGTCTTTTGGATGTCCATCGGAATCACCATCGGGGTCATCGCCGTCCGCCGCCTTTCGGATGCCAAAAACACCCTGGGTCCGGCCGGACTCAACCAGGCCGTCAGCACTGCCGCCGACGCCCTGCAGAACTTCGCCGACGCGTTCCGCGACGGCATGAATGAACGTGAAGGCGATCTGCGCACCGCCCTGGGCATGGATACCGGCGACACCGTCGCCGCCACCATGACCGCCGTGCGGCGCTGAACCGCAACTGCCGCACCACCTGTCTGCAGCGCCAAAGCTGCGCACGCACTGAATTACCGGAAGGGTATAAAGCACCATGAAGTCCCACGAGATTGCACGCCGCTGGCTGGATTTCTTCTCCGCCAAGGGCCACACGGTGGTTCCCTCCGCGTCGCTCGTCACCAATGACCCCTCGCTGCTGTTCACGGTGGCCGGCATGGTGCCCTTTATCCCTTACCTCACTGCCCGCGAAAAGGCCCCGTACAAGCGGGCCACCTCCGTGCAGAAGTGCATCCGCACCGCGGACATCGAAGAAGTGGGCAAGACCGCCCGGCACGGCACCTTCTTCCAGATGGCCGGAAACTTCTCCTTCGGTGACTACTTCAAGGAAGAAGCGATCACCTACGCGTGGGAGCTGCTGACCTCCGAGATTGAAAAGGGCGGCTTCGGCCTGGATCCCGAACGGCTGTGGGTCACCGTCTACGAAGACGGCGACGAGCGCGACGACGAGGCACGCGCCATCTGGCGCGACAAGATCGGCATGCCCAACGACCGCATCATCGGCACCGGGAAGGCCGACAACTACTGGAACACCGGCCAGGCCGGCCCCGGCGGACCCTGCTCCGAGATCTACTACGACCGCGGTCCCGCCTACGGCCTGGAAGGCGGCCCCGCCGTCGACGAGACCCGGTACATCGAAATCTGGAACCTGGTCTTCATGCAGTACCAGCTCTCCGCCGTGCGGTCCAAGACGGACTTCGACGTTGCCGGCGAGCTGCCGCAGAAGAACATCGACACCGGCCTGGGCCTCGAGCGCCTGGCCATGATTCTCCAGGGCGTGGAGAACATGTACGAAACGGACCAGGTCCGCCCGGTCCTGGACAAGGCCGCCGAGCTCTCCGGCAAGACCTACACCTCCTCCGAGAACCCCTCGGATCCGCACCACACCGACGACGTCCGGATGCGCGTGGTCGCTGACCACGTCCGTTCGGCGCTGCTGCTGATCAGCGACGGCGTGAGCCCCTCCAACGAAGGCCGCGGCTACGTGCTGCGCCGCCTGATCCGCCGTGCCGTGCGCAGCATGCGCCTGCTGGGCGTGGAGAGCGCCGTGCTGCCTGAACTGCTGCCCGTCTCCCGGGACGCGATGAAGGGCACCTACCCCGAGGTCGAAACCGACTTCGCACGGATCAGCCGCATTGCCTACGCCGAAGAGAGGGCGTTCCTGCGCACCATCGCCTCGGGCACCGAGCGCCTGGAAGAAGCTGTCAGGATCTCCAAGGCGGCCCAGAAGCCGCTCTCCGGAGAGGACGCCTTCACGCTGCATGACACCTACGGCTTCCCGATCGACCTGACCCTGGAAATGGCCGAAGAAGCGGGCCTGAAGGTCGACGAGGCCGGTTTCCGCTCGCTCATGCTCGAACAGCGCCAGCGGGCACAGGCCGACGCCAAGGGCAAAAAGCACGGGCACAACGACGTCTCGGTCTTCAACGAACTCCTGGCCGCCGGCCAGACCCGGTTCACCGGCTACGACGAGCTCACCAGCGAATCCTCGGTGCGCGGCATCATTTCCGGCGGCGCCCGCGTGCCGCACGCCGGCCAGGGCACGGAAATCTCCCTGGTCCTGAACGAAACCCCGTTCTACGCCGAAGCCGGCGGCCAGGCCGCCGACACCGGACTGATCACCGGTGACGGCTTCGTCCTCGAGGTCTCCGACGTCCAGCGTCCGGTCAAGGGCCTCAGCGTCCACAAGGCGATCGTCCGCGAAGGTGAAATCTCCGAGGGAGCGGCCGTCCTGGCCGCCGTCGACGCCCAGCGCCGCCACGAAGCCGAGCAGGCGCACTCCGGCACGCACATCGTGCATGCCGCCCTGCACCAGATCCTCGGCCCGGAGGCGCTGCAGCGCGGCTCCTTCAACAAGGCCGGCTACCTGCGCTTCGACTTCTCCTGGGGCGAGGGCCTCTCCGACGCCGCAAAGTCGGAAATCGAAGAGGTGTCCAACCTCGCGATCCGCAGCAACTACCAGGTCGAGACCAAGATCATGTCCCTCGCCGAGGCCAAGGCGCTGGGCGCCATGGCGCTGTTCGGTGAAGCCTACGGCGACACCGTCCGCGTCGTGGAAATGAACGGCGACTGGTCGCGTGAACTCTGCGGCGGCACCCACGTGGAGTCCACTTCGCGGATCGGCTCCCTCACCCTGCTGGGCGAGCAGTCCGTCGGCTCGGGAAACCGCCGCGTCGAGGCCTTCGTAGGCATGGACGCCTTCCGCCACCTGGCGGCCGAGCGCGCACTGGTGAACGAGCTCTCCGAAATGCTCAAGGTTCCCTCGGTGCAGCTGCCCGACCGCCTGGCCGCCACGCTGGCCAAGCTGAAGGCCACGGAGAAGGAACTTGAGCGCCTGCGCCGCGAGCAGCTCGCTGCGTCCGCTGCCGCTCTCGTGGGCAAGGCTGTGGACGTCGACGGTGTCCGCGTCCTGGCGCACGACGCCGGTGTCGGAGCCGGTGCCGATGACCTGCGCACCCTGGCGCTGGACCTGCGCTCCCGGCTGGGCGGCGGCGCCGCCGTCGTGGCCGTTGCGGGTGTTTCCAACAACCGTCCCGTGGTGATTATTGCCACGAACGACGAAGCCCGGGCCTCCGGTATCAAGGCCGGAGCACTGGTCAAGGTTGCCGCCGGTATTCTCGGCGGCGGCGGCGGCGGCAAGGACGATGTTGCCCAGGGCGGCGGCACCGACGCTTCCAAGCTCGGTGAGGCACTGACCGCCATCCAAGCCGCAGTAGCCAACAGGGCCTGAGATTGGACATGCAGGACTACCCCCGCGGGGTTAAGCTGGGGGTAGACGTCGGCCTGGCCCGGGTGGGCCTGGCCGTCAGCGACCCGGACGGCCTGCTGGCGATGCCGGTGAGGACGCTCAAGCGGGACGCGAAAAAGAACAGCGACATCAGGGTACTCGTCAGTGAAGCGGTTGACCGCGGAGCGGTTCAGGTGTTTGTTGGCCTGCCGCGGAGCATGCGGGGGACGGAAACGGCCTCTACCCAGATGGCCAGGGACTACGCGGCGCTGCTGCTCACCGGTTTGGAAAACAGCGGCCATGTCATCCCCGTGGCCCTCGTTGATGAGCGCCTGACCACGGTCAGTGCACACCGCTCACTCCACGAAGCTGGCTTGAACAGCAGGGATCACCGTAGAGTGGTGGATCAAGCCGCTGCTGTGGCAATCTTGCAGCAAGCTATTGACATGCAGCGTTCCCTTGGACGCGATGTGGGGGAGCCGGTTACAACATGCCGGCAGCAGCGCCCGAGCGGCGCCCTGCCGGCACCGACACAGGAGCCAACAATTTCTCAGGACAAATTGCGCGGAGACGGGTCTGCGCTGTGAGCCACAGGTATTCGGAGTACCCGGCGATGGACACTGAACCGGACTACGAGCCGACCGCGCACCACACCGAGGGCTACGGCGCGCATGCGCGGCAGCCCGTGGAGGACTTCTTGGAGTACGAGCCCGAGACCCGCCGCAGCCGCGCTTCATCACGGGAGAAGCAGCGCCGCCGGCGCCGCCGCACCATCGTCATGTTCGTTGTGCTCGTGTTCTTCGCCGGGGTGGTCTTTGGCCTGACAATGTTCCTCCGCGACCTGCTCGGAATGAACGAAATCAAGGACTACGAAGGCGCCGGCACCGGAAGCGTGAGCTTCACGGTTGCCGAAGGCGAGGGCCCGATGATCATCGGAGCGAACCTGGAAGCCGCCGACATCGTGGCCACTTCCAAGGAATTCGTCAACACCTTTGCCGAGGAATCCGCCGGCCGGGAAATCCAGCCGGGTTCATACGAGATGAAACAGCAGATGTCCTCCTCCGCAGCCCTCGAAGCGCTGCTGGGCGAGCAGGGCGCAGCGGTACATTATGCCGCTGTTGCCCGCGACCTGCGCCAGAGCGAGGTCTTCGAGATCCTCAGCGCTTCCACCGGCATTCCCCTCGCCGAGTTCGAGGCGCTGGCCAAGGATCCGCAGGCCTTTGGCCTGCCGGAGGCCGCTGTGTCCCTGGAGGGCTTCCTGCATCCGGGGGAGTACCGGTTCCCCGTGGACCAGGACGCCACCTCGATTGTCACTGAGATGGTGGGCAACGCCTTCGCCGCCCTGGAGGAAGCCGGCATCACCGATCCGGCCGAGCAGTACCGGATCATGACCAAGGCCAGCATCATCCAGGCCGAAGCCGGCGAAGCCGACTACGCCAAGGTGGCCGGATCCATCCAGAACAGGCTTCGGTCGGACAACACCGAGACCAACGGCAAGATCCAGTCCGACGCGACGGTGACTTACGGCCTGGGCCGGAAGAGCTACGACATCACGCCGGAGGAAAAGAACGACACCTCCAACCCG
Source organism: Arthrobacter jiangjiafuii (assembly GCF_018622995.1). Lineage (NCBI taxonomy): Bacteria > Bacillati > Actinomycetota > Actinomycetes > Micrococcales > Micrococcaceae > Arthrobacter > Arthrobacter jiangjiafuii. The sequence continues at coordinate 2,169,984 of NZ_CP076022.1, read as the reverse complement.
TACAACACCTACGCCAACCCGGGCCTCCCGGTAGGGCCGATCGGCTCACCGAGCAAGGAAGCCATCGACGCGGCTGCAAACCCCGCCGATGTGCCCTTCTACTACTGGGTGACCGTCAACCTGGACACCGGCCAGACGGAGTTCTCCTCCACCCTGGCCGAGCATGCCAAGTTTGTGGCCCAGTACCAGGAATGGTGCGGCACGCAGGAACCGGGCAGGTGCGGGTAGTTGACGGTTAGCTCCAGGAGGGCAGCTGTCCTGGGGCACCCCATCGGCCACTCCAAGTCGCCGCTGCTGCACCGGGCCGCCTACCGTTACCTCGGGTTCGACAGCAGCTACGAGGCAGTGGACCTGGCCGAAGAGGACGCCGCCGCATTTGCGGCGTCCCTTCGCCGGCCGGGGGCCCAGCCGTGGGCCGGACTGTCCGTGACCATGCCGTTGAAGTCCGTCTTCGTGCCGGCCATGGACCGGCTGACGCCCGCCGCTGCGGCACTGCAGGTCCTGAACACCATCACGTTCGACGAGACGGACCACGGCGTGGTCCTGACCGGGCACAACACCGACGTCGCCGGTATTGTCTCTGCCCTGCGCCATGCCGGGTCCCGGTCCCTCCCGCGGACCGTCATTCTCGGAGCCGGCGGCACCGCCTGCGCCGCCGTGGCCGCCGCCGGGATCCTTGGCGCCTCCACAGTTGACGTGTTTGCCCGCCGCTTCCCCGACGCAGGGGACGGCTTGGCCGCCGTCCAGATAGCCGGGATCCGCACCGGCACCCCGGTGTCCCTGCACCCGTGGCAGGACGCGGCGGCAGCCTGTGCGGAAGCCGACGTCGTTATCTGCACCCTGCCTCCGCGCGCCGCTGACGGCCTCGCGGAGACCATCGACGCTGCTGGCCGGGACCGGACCGGGGCCGTCCTCCTGGACGTTGCCTACGACCCCTGGCCCAGCCGGATTGCCCGGGTGTGGGAGCAGCACGGAGGCCGGATTGTCCCCGGACTGGAAATGCTGCTTTACCAGGCCGTTGAACAGGTGCGGCTTTTTACCGGCGACACGTTCCATGACGAGCCAGCCGTCATAAACGTGATGTGTGACGCGGTGGGACTCCCGCGGCGCTGAACCGGTGCGCCGGACATGGCAGTATTGAAACCATGTTGCGTTGGTTGACCGCCGGTGAGTCCCATGGGCCTGCACTGGTAGGAATAGTTGAGGGCGTCCCCGCGGGCGTCGAAGTGGACACCCCCTTGATCCAGGAGGCGCTGGCGCGCCGACGGCTCGGCTACGGCCGTGGCGCCCGGATGAAGTTTGAACAGGACCAGGTCCGGATCCTCGGCGGCGTCCGCCACGGCCTGACCCAGGGCGGCCCGGTGGCCATCGAGGTGGGCAACACCGAATGGCCCAAGTGGGAACAGGTCATGTCACCGGATCCGGTGGACCCGGCGCTGCTGGCTGAATCTGCCCGTAATGCTCCGCTGACCCGGCCGCGGCCCGGTCACGCCGACTTCACCGGCATGCAGAAGTACGGCTTCGACGAAGCCCGCCCGGTGCTGGAACGCGCCAGCGCCCGCGAAACGGCAGCCCGTGTTGCCCTGGGCGCTGTTGCCTCGTCGTTCCTGAAGTCGCTGGGCATCGAACTTGTCTCCCACACCGTCAGCATCGCCGGAGCGGCCAGCCCCGAAGGCGCCCCGCTGCCCGGCCCCGGCGACGTCGCCGCGCTGGACGCCGATCCGCTGCGCTGCTTTGATCCCGAAACCTCAGCCGCCATGGTGGCCGAGGTGGACGCTGCCCACAAGGACGGCGAAACCCTGGGCGGCGTGGTCGAGGTCCTCGCCTACGGACTGCCGCCGGGTCTGGGCAGCTACACGCACTGGGACCGGCGCCTGGACGCACGGATCGCCGGTGCCCTGATGGGCATCCAGGCGATCAAGGGCGTGGAAATCGGCGACGGCTTCCTCACCGCCGCCCGCCGCGGATCCGCGGCCCATGACGAGATCCTGCAGGACGCCGACGGCCGGGTCGTCCGCTCCGGAAACCGGGCCGGCGGCATCGAAGGCGGCATGAGCATCGGCGAGGTCCTGCGCGTCCGTGCCGCCATGAAGCCCATCGCCACGGTTCCGCACGCCCTGAAGACCATCGATGTGAGCACCGGGGAACCGGCCCGCGCACACCACCAGCGCTCCGACGTATGCGCCGTCCCGGCGGCCGGCGTCGTCGCCGAAGCCATGGTGGCACTGGTCCTGGCCGAAGCCGTGACGGAGAAGTTCGGCGGCGATTCGGTGGCGGAGACGGCACGGAACCTGCGGTCCTACCTGCAGAGCATTCCCGGCGCCTTGGAATCGGCTGGTACCGGTGCGGGCTCGCAGTGATTCCGGCCGGCCGGGTAGAACCGGCCAGCAGGGCAGAGCCGTCCACGGCGGCAGTACCGCGCGGCACATTGTCCTGATCGGATTCATGGCGGCCGGAAAATCGGTGGTCGGCCGGGAATTCGCGGCACGGCGGCGGATGAAGTTCACCGACACCGACCAGCTCGTGGTGAACGCCCACGGACCCATCTCCGAACTCTTCGCGGCACGCGGCGAATGCGGTTTCCGCGAGGCCGAGGCCCGCTGCGTCGCAGCGGCGCTGGCCGAACGCTCCGCCACCGTGGTGTCACTGGGCGGCGGCGCGATCCTGGACACCGGGACGCAGCAGCTGCTGCGCAACCACACCGTGGTGTTCCTGGACACCGACCTGGAAACCGTGCTGCCCCGGATCATCCGCTCCGGCAACCGCCCGATGCTCGCCGGAGACCCCGCCCGCCGCTGGCAGGAACTGGCCGACGTGCGGCGCCCCATCTACGAATCCCTGGCAGATATCACCATTGACACCAGGGGACTTTCCGTCCCGGCCATCATCGACCGGCTGACGACCATCCTCAATGAAGGAGCTTGAATAACATGGCCTCCGATCCCACCGTTATCCCGGTGACCGGCGAAAGCCCCGCGAGCAATTACGACGTCGTCATCGGCAACGGACTGCTGGACCGCCTTCCGGCCATGCTGGGGGAGCGGGTACACCGGGTGCTGGTGATCCACCCCCGGGCCCTGCGCGCCACCGGCGACACCGTCCGCGACGAACTGGCCGCCGCAGGCCTGACCGCAGTGACGGCGGAGATCCCCGACGCCGAAGAGGGCAAGCACATCCAGGTGGCCTCCTTCTGCTGGCAGGTCCTGGGCCAGAATGACTTCACCCGCTCCGACGCCATCGTGGCCGTGGGCGGCGGCGCCGTCACCGACCTGGCCGGGTTTGTTGCGGCAACGTGGCTGCGCGGCATCAAGGTGGTGCATATCCCCACCTCGCTGCTGGGCATGGTGGACGCCGCGGTGGGCGGCAAGACCGCCATCAACACCGCCGAAGGCAAAAACCTCGTGGGTGCCTTCCACCCGCCGGCCGGCGTGCTGGCCGACCTTGACGCGCTGGGCACCCTGCCCAAGAACGAACTCCTCAGCGGCATGGCCGAGGTCATCAAGTGCGGCTTCATCGCGGATCCGGCAATCCTGGACCTCGTGGAAGCCAACCCGGAAGCAGTGGCCGACGGCGCGTCCGACGTCGTGCGTGAACTCGTGGAACGCTCCATCGCCGTCAAGGCAGGAATTGTTTCCACCGACCTGCGCGAGGCAGGCCGCCGCGAATACCTGAACTACGGGCACACCCTGGGCCACTCCATCGAGCTGGCCGAACGCTACCAGTGGCGCCACGGTGCCGCGGTATCCGTAGGCCTGGTCTTCGCCGCCGAACTCGGCCGCATGGTGGGCCGGCTGGATGACGCGACCGCGGACCGCCACAAGGCGATCCTCACCTCATTGGGCCTGCCGGTCACCTACCGGAAGGACCGCTGGTCTGCGCTGCTGGACGGCATGCGCCGGGACAAGAAATCCCGCGGAGACCTGCTGCGATTCGTGGTCCTGGACGGGCTGGCCAAGCCTTCCATGCTGGAGGTTCCGGACACCTCGCTGCTGTTTGCGGCGTACCAGGAGATTGCATCCGAGCCCCAGGGCGGCATCCGGCTCAGCCTGTAGCTTCCCGGAGCAGGTAGAATGGTCGACGGACTTAAAACGAAACTCGGCGAATCAACGAAAGAGAAACTGTGGCGACGACCAACGACATCAAGAACGGCACCGTGCTGAAGCTTGAAGGCAACCTTTGGAGCATCATCGAGTTCCAGCACGTGAAGCCGGGCAAGGGTGGTGCGTTTGTCCGTACCAAGATGCGTAACGTGCGTTCGGGCAAGGTAGTCGACAAGACGTTCAACGCCGGCATCAAGATCGAAACCGCCTCGGTTGACCGCCGCGATTACCAGTACCTGTACCAGGACGGCGACGACTACGTCTTCATGGATACCTCGGACTACGACCAGCTGACCGTCCCGGGTTCCATCGTGGGCGACGCAGCCAACTTCATGCTGGAATCCCTCATGGTGACGATTGCCATCCACGAGGGCTCCCCGCTGTACATCGAGCTGCCCCCGTCCGTGGTCCTGGAGATCACGTACACCGAGCCGGGCCTGCAGGGCGACCGCTCCACCGGCGGCACCAAGCCCGCCACCGTGGAGACCGGCTACGAGATCCAGGTGCCGCTGTTCCTTGAGCAGGGCACCAAGGTCAAGGTTGATACCCGTAACGGCGATTACCTGGGACGCGTTAACGAGTGAGCAGCGCACGCACTAAGGCCCGGACCCGGGCACTGGAAGTTCTGTTCGAGGCTGAGCAGCGTTCAGCTTCAGCCTTTGACATGATCAAGGCCCGCCGGGAACAGACCGATCAGACGATTAACCCCTACACCATGGACTTGGTGGAGGGTGTGGTTTCCATGCAGGAAACCATTGATGAATTCCTCAGCACCTATTCGCAGGGCTGGCCGCTGGAACGGATGCCGTCCGTTGACCGCATCATTCTGCGGATCGGTACCTGGGAACTGCTCTACAACGACGACGTTCCGGACAAGGTGGCGATCAGCGAAGCCGTTGAGCTCGCCAAGACCCTGTCCACCGACGAATCGCCGTCGTTCGTGAACGGGCTGCTGAGCCGGCTTCACCAGCTCAAGCCCTCGCTGCTGGCCTAAACCGGCAGCAGGAGCAGGACCCGGCACAAAACCCGCCGCGGCACTTACAGGTGCACGCGGCGGGTTTTTTGCTGCCCGCACCTGAGGGGCCGGCCGGGCTGGCCGGGCCAGCCGTTACCGGCCGGCCGGCTGCCCGCCGGCGCGGGCCAGCATCAGGCCGCGGGTCCGGGTGACGCTGTCCAGGAGACGCTGCTCATTGGCGGTGTTGGCCGGCAGGTTCCGCCCGGCGGCGATCTGCTGCCGGGTCAGGGCCAGCCGGGTGGCCTCCTGGATAAAGTTCCTCATGGTGGTGCGCGCGCCGAACGTCCCCGCCCATGACATCGCCTGGTGCCGTCCGGCCCGGGTGGAAAGCATCAGCACCTCCTGCGGTGTGAACCATCCCGCAACCGCGTATTCGCCCAGCCGCTGCCGCGTCAGCCGCTGTTCCGCCCGCCGCAGGAACACCACGCCCGTCACCGAAAGGGCAAAGAACGGCACCTGCAGCAGGAAGTAGAACACAAAGAAACTGCCGTCCACCAGCGCCGTTCCGCCGTTCCAGAACATGTGGCCGATGACCGCCGGCACCAGGCCGCCGAAGAATGCGGCCAGGATCCGCAGCGTGCCTCCACGGGCCACGGCGAAGCCCAGGCACAGCCCGACGGCGGAGGTGAACAGTACGTGGGCGAAGGGGGAGAACAGTCCGCGGAGCACAAACACGAAGCCCAGCTCCACGCCCAGGCCGCCGCTGGCCAGCAGGGCCGAGCCGAAGTAGAGGATGTTCTCGGTAAAGGCGAACCCGGCTGCCACCGTGCCGGCGTACACGATGCCGTCCACGGGCCCGTCAAAGTGGGACCGGCGCGTGAACACGAGGATCAGCACACCCAGTGCCTTGGCCGTTTCCTCCACCACCGGAGCCTCCAGCAGCGGGGTGACCAGTTCAGGCGGAATCGACGGCAGGAGCAGGTGCAGGGCCTGGCCGACGTAGGGCCCGGCCAGCAGTGTGATGCCCACCGAAATGCCGGCACCCCAGAGCAGGGCGAACAGCAGGGCCGAACGCGGCTCGGGCTCCCAGCGGTCCACCCAGCGCAGCCCCAGCAGGCAGATACCCAGCGGAACCAGGGCCAGGATCCCGCACAACACGAAGGCTTCGGAGCCCAGGGGCGCCCAGAGGAACCAGGCCACCAACAGCAGCGCCAGTGAGGCGCCGCTGATCAGCAGCACCGTCACCGCGGTGCCGGTGGTGCCGCGCGGCTGTGCGGACCACAGCGGCGGCACTGTTCCCGGCCCGTGCGGCGGCTCCTGCAGGGCAGGGCTCCCTTCCCCGGGCAGCGGGGAGGCGGCCCGGTGATGTGGACTGCCGGCGGGGTCGGGGTGCTGGCCGGTCATAAACGTGCGCCGGTCATGAAGGAAGTGCCTGTCATGAGGCAACTCTAAGAGGAAAGCGCCGATGCCGGGGGCGACACAGCGCATCTGGGCGGGGAATATTCCCGCACGGGCGGTTCTCCGGCCGCAGGTCCCGGTCCGGGGGTGGGCGGCATCTGCCAGGGCGCGCCTCAAGGACGCCACCGCGATTGTGAAGGGCCCCCTGTAATTGTGAAGGCCCATGTCAGGCCCGACAGATCCAGCTGCGGGCCCTGTGATAGCTTGAAACCGCATTCACCCTTTAAGTTCCGTCCTGTGAGGCGGGGAAGGAGGAGGCAGAATATGGACTTGTCCAACCCGCCGGGCGCACCCGCGCCCGCACGCACCGTTCTGGCTTCAGCTGACATTGACCGCGCACTTACCCGGATTGCCCATGAAATCCTGGAAGCCAACAAAGGTCCCGCAGACCTCGTTCTGATGGGCATTCCACGCCGCGGCGCGCCTCTGGCCGTCCGGCTCGCTTCAAAAATCGCCGCCGCCGATCCGTCCGTGGATCCCGCCGCCATTGTCGGCCAGCTGGACGTCACGATGTTCCGTGACGATCTGGCCCGCCAGCCCACCCGCACCCCGTACGCCACCAAGGTTCCGCTGTCCGGAATCGATGACAAGGTGGTGGTCCTCGTGGACGATGTCCTGTTCTCCGGCCGGACCATCCGGGCCGCCCTGGACGCCCTGGTCGACCTGGGCCGGCCCCGGATTGTCCGTCTTGCCGTCCTCGTGGACCGCGGCCACCGCGAACTGCCCATCCGCGCGGACCACGTCGGGAAGAACCTGCCCACGGCCGCTGTGGAGAGGGTCCGGGTACGCCTGCGGGAGACCGATGCGGCAGACGAAGTGGTTATCGAGGGCACCCTGTGAAGCACCTGCTCTCCACCCGGGACCTGACCCGTACCGATGCCCTGGCCATCCTGGACACCGCGGAGCAGATGGCCGCCGTATCCCAGCGCGAGGTCAAGAAACTGCCGGCACTGCGCGGACGCACCGTGGTCAACCTCTTCTTCGAAGACTCCACCCGCACCCGGATCTCCTTCGAAGCAGCCGCCAAGCGGCTCTCCGCCGACGTCATCAACTTTTCCGCCAAAGGTTCCTCGGTCTCCAAGGGCGAATCGCTCAAGGACACCGCGCAGACCCTCGCCGCCATCGGAGCCGACGCCGTCGTCATCCGGCACGGTTCCTCCGGCGCCCCGGCACGGCTGGCCGGCTCCGGCTGGATCAATGCCGCGGTAGTCAACGCCGGAGACGGCACCCATGAGCACCCCACCCAGGCCCTGCTGGACGCCTTCACCATGCGCCGGCACTGGGCGCGGCTGCACGGCACGCCGTCCACGGGAAGCGACCTGGCCGGCATGCACGTGGTCATTGTCGGCGACGTGCTGCACTCGCGGGTCGCCCGGTCGGACCTGTGGCTGCTGCGCACGCTCGGAGCCACCGTCACCCTGGTGGCTCCGCCCACCCTGCTGCCGTTCGGCGTCGAATCCTGGCCCTGCGAGGTCAGCTATGACCTTGACTCGGCGCTGGAAGCCGGCCCCGACGCCGTCATGATGCTGCGCGTCCAGGGTGAACGCATGCACTCCGCGTTCTTCCCCTCGGTGCGTGAATACTCGCGCCGGTGGGGGTTCGACGACGTCCGCCTGGACCGGCTGGACACGCTGGGCCTCAAGGACACCATCCTGCTGCATCCCGGGCCGATGAACCGCGGGCTGGAAATCTCCTCCCGCGCCGCCGATTCGCCCCGTGCCACCATCCTGGAGCAGGTCAGCAACGGAGTGTCCGTGCGCATGGCCGCCCTCTACCTTCTGCTCTCCGGCGAGACCACCACTTCCGCCGGCCCCGCCACCTTGGAGAACGCACAGTGACGTCAATCCCAGCCAACCTCCCTGCCTCCAGCTCCACGGCAACCGGGACCTATCTGCTCCGCAACGCCTCCATCCTCGGCCGGGCGAGCGCCGACCTGCTGATCAGCGGCGGGCTCATCACCGCCGTCGGCGAGTCCCTGGAGGCGCCGCAGGATGCCGTCATTATTGAGGCCGCGGGACTGATCGCCCTGCCGGGCATGGTGGACCTGCACACCCACCTGCGCGAACCCGGCCGCGAGGACGCGGAAACGGTGGAAACCGGAACCCGCGCCGCCGCACTGGGCGGCTTTACCGCCGTCCACGCCATGGCCAACTCCAACCCGGTGGCCGATACCGCCGGCGTGGTGGAACAGGTCTACAGCCTCGGCCGGCGCTCCGGCTGGGTCGATGTGCGCCCGGTGGGCGCGGTGACCGTGGGCCTGGAGGGCGAACGCCTCGCCGAGCTCGGCGCCATGGCCGATTCCCGGGCACGGGTGCGGGTCTTCTCCGACGACGGCAAGTGCGTCTCCGATCCGGTGCTGATGCGCCGCGCGCTGGAATACGTCAAAGCGTTCGACGGCGTGATCGCCCAGCATGCGCAGGAACCGCGGCTGACCGAGAATGCGCAGATGAACGAGGGCGAGGTCAGCGCCGTCCTGGGCCTGGCTGGCTGGCCCGCCGTGGCCGAGGAATCGATTATCGCCCGGGACGTGCTGCTGGCGCAGCACACCAACTCCCGGCTGCACGTCTGCCATGTCTCCACCGCCGGTTCCGTGGAAATCATCCGCTGGGCCAAGGAACGCGGCATCAACGTCACCGCCGAAGCCACCCCGCACCACCTGCTGCTCACCGATGACCTGGTCCGCAGCTACGACCCGGTCTACAAGGTCAACCCGCCGCTGCGCACCGGGGCCGATGTGCAGGCGCTGCGCCGCGGGCTGGCCGACGGCACCATCGACATTGTCGGCACCGACCACGCCCCCCATCCGTCCGAACACAAGGAATGCGAATGGGCGCAGGCGGCCATGGGCATGACCGGGCTGGAGACCGCACTCTCGGTTATCCAGCACGCCATGATCGACACCGGCCTGATGGACTGGGAGGGCTTCGCCCGCGTGACCTCCATCACCCCGGCGGCCATTGGCGCCGTCGAAACACAGGGCAGGCCGCTGGAACCGGGCGAACCGGCCAACGTCATATTGGTCGACCCGTCTGCGGTTCGCATCGTGGACCCGAATAAGATGGCTTCAAAGGGGCGCAACTCACCGTTTGCCGGGTTGGAACTGCCCGGCGTTGTGCGGGCAACCTTCTTTGCCGGCCACCCGACGGTCCTGGATGCCGCCCTGAACACACCTCATCCCGTTTCTTCAGAGGAGTCCGCATGGATCGGCTGATATTCGCCTTGGGCACGCTTGCCCTGATCGTGCTTCTCCTGGGCCTGTTCGCCCTGGGGTGGCGTGGCCGCCGGAAACGCCAGCAGGGCGTCCCGCGACCGGTCCCCATGCCCGACGGCCTCGAGGAACCCCGCTTCCAGGCCCTGGGCCAGTACGTCTGCACCACCACCGCCGGCGACTGGCTGGACCGGATTGCCGTGTACGGCCTGGGCGTCAAATCCAATGCCACCGCCGCCGTCTTCGACGAGGGCCTGCTGATTGTCCGCAGCGGCGCCCCCGACGTCTGGATTCCGCGGGCCGATCTGGAAGCAGTGCGCCTGGAACGCGGCATGGCCGGCAAGTTCGTGGAAAAGGAAGGCCTGGTCATCGTGACCTGGATGCTCGGCTCCACAGCCGTGGACACCGGATTCCGCACCCGCAGCGCCGAAGACAAAACACCCCTGGTATCAGCCATCACCGAACTCCTGCCGGTCGACCCGGCGGAAACAAGCGAGGAACAACTGTGACCGTGCAGCACACACCGACCCCCACCGCAGCTGTTTTGATGCTTGAAGACGGCCGCACCTTCCGTGGCCGGCGCTACGGTGCCGAGGGCACCGCCCTGGGCGAGGCCGTCTTCGCCACCGGCATGACCGGCTACCAGGAAACCATCACCGATCCCTCCTACGCCCGCCAGCTGGTGGTGCAGACCGCACCCCACATCGGCAACACCGGAGTGAACACCGACGACGCCGAGTCCCGGCGCATCTGGGTGGCCGGGTACATCGTGCGCGACGCCGCCCGCCGTCCGTCGAACTGGCGCTCCGAGCGCAGCCTGGACGAGGAGCTTAGCGCCCAGGGCGTCGTCGGCATCTCCGGCGTCGACACCCGCGCCGTGACCCGCCACCTGCGCGAACGCGGCGCCATGAAGGCCGGCATCTTCTCCGGTGCCGCCGCGCAGCGCCCGGACGCCGAGCTGCTCGCCGACGTCCTGGGGCAGGAGTCCATGGCCGGCGCCCGCCTGGCCGAGGAAGTCAGCGTGGACGCCGCCTACGTCATCGACCCGAAGGACCACGGCTGGGAGGGCGAACCCCGCTTCACCGTCGCCGCCCTGGACCTGGGCATCAAATCCATGACCCCGGTCCGCTTCGCCGAGCGCGGGGTGCGGGTGCACGTGCTGCCCGCCACCGCCACCCTGGCCGAAGTCACCGCCCTGGACCCGGACGGCGTGTTCATGTCCAACGGACCCGGCGACCCCGCCACCGCCGACGTGCAGGTTCAGCTGCTGCGCGGCGTGCTCGATACCGGCACCCCGTTCTTCGGCATCTGCTTCGGCAACCAGATCCTGGGCCGCGCGCTGGGCTTTGGCACGTACAAGCTGCGCTACGGACACCGCGGCATCAACCAGCCGGTCCTGGACCGGCGCACCGGCAAGGTGGAAATCACCAGCCAGAACCACGGCTTCGCCGTTGACGCTCCGCTGGACGGTCCCGTCACCGCCCCCGAAGCCCGGTACGGCCGGGTCGAGGTCAGCCACGTGTCCCTGAACGACGACGTCGTGGAAGGCCTGGCCTGCCTGGACATCCCGGCGTTCTCGGTGCAGTACCACCCCGAAGCCGCCGCCGGCCCGCATGACTCCGCGTACCTGTTCGACCGCTTCGTGGACCTCATGGACTCCAGCAAGAACGCCGCCAGCAAGATCAAGGAATCGAACTAATGCCCCGCAGAACCGACCTCAAGTCCGTCCTGGTCATCGGCTCCGGTCCGATCGTCATCGGCCAGGCCGCGGAATTCGACTACTCCGGCACCCAGGCGCTGCGCGTGCTGCGGGAGGAGGGCCTGCGGGTCATCCTGGTGAATTCCAACCCGGCCACCATCATGACCGACCCTGAATTCGCCGATGCCACCTACGTGGAACCCATCACCCCCGAGGTGGTGGAGAAGATCATCGCCAAGGAACGCCCCGACGCGATCCTGCCCACCATGGGCGGGCAGACTGCCCTGAACACCGCCATTGCGCTGGACAAGAACGGCGTCCTGGACAAGTACAACGTGGAGCTGATCGGCGCCAACATTGCCGCCATCGAACTCGGCGAGGACCGCGAGAAGTTCAAGGGCGTCGTCGAGCGCTGCGGCGCCGAATCGGCGAAGTCCATCATCGTGCACAGCATGGACGAGGCCTTCGCCGCCGCGGAGGAACTGGGCTACCCGATGGTGGTCCGTCCGTCCTTCACCATGGGCGGCCTGGGCTCCGGCCTGGCCTACAACGAGAAGGACCTGCGCCGCATTGCCGGCGCCGGCATCCAGTACAGCCCCACCTCCGAGGTGCTCCTCGAAGAGAGCATCCTGGGCTGGAAGGAATACGAGCTGGAAATGATGCGGGACCGCAACGACAACGTTGTGGTGGTCTGCTCCATCGAGAACTTCGACCCGGTGGGCGTACACACCGGCGACTCCATCACCGTGGCCCCGGCCATGACCCTGACCGACCGCGAATACCAGAACCTGCGCAACATCGCGATCGCCGTGATCCGCGAGGTGGGCGTGGACACCGGCGGCTGCAACATCCAGTTCGCCATCGAACCGGACACCGGCCGCGTCGTCGTCATCGAAATGAACCCGCGCGTCTCCCGCTCCTCGGCACTGGCCTCCAAGGCCACCGGCTTCGCGATCGCCAAGATCGCCACCAAGCTGGCCCTGGGCTACACGCTGGACGAGATCCCGAACGACATCACCAAGCAGACCCCGGCCTCCTTCGAGCCGACCCTGGACTACGTAGTGGTCAAGGTTCCGCGGTTCGCCTTCGAGAAGTTCCCGGCCGCCGACCCCACGCTGACCACCACCATGAAGTCCGTCGGCGAGGCCATGGCCATCGGCCGCAACTTCTCCGAGGCCCTGCAGAAGGCGCTGCGCTCCCTGGAGCAGAAGGGTGCCTCGCTGACCTTCGCCCCGGTTGCTGCCGACGCCGTACCGGCCCTGATCGAGGCGGCCAAGCGCCCGACGACGGACCGGCTCAAGCAGGTCCAGCAGGCCTTGCTGGGCGGAGCCACGGTGGAGGACCTCTACGAGGCCACCGGCATCGACCCCTGGTACTTGGACCAGCTGGTCCTGATCAACGAGGTGGCCGAGGAAATCCGCGGTGCCGGAACCGTCAACGCCGAGATCCTGCGCCTGGCCAAGCGGCACGGCTTCTCCGATGAGCAGATCGGCGCGCTGACCAACACCCCCGAGGCCGTCATCCGCGGCGTCCGGCACGCCCTGGACATCCGCCCGGTCTATAAGACGGTGGACACCTGCGCTGCCGAGTTCGCCGCGTACACCCCGTACCACTACTCCTCCTACGACGAGGAGGACGAGGTGGCGCAGCACGAAAAGCCGTCCATCATCATCCTCGGCTCCGGTCCGAACCGGATCGGGCAGGGCATCGAGTTCGACTATTCCTGCGTCCACGCCACCATGGCGCTGCGCGAGGCCGGGTACGAGACAGTGATGATCAACTGCAACCCGGAGACCGTTTCCACCGACTACGACATCTCCGACCGGCTCTACTTCGAGCCGCTCACCCTGGAGGACGTCCTGGAGGTCATCGCCGCCGAGCAGCGCACCGGGGGAGTGCTCGGTGTGTTCGTGCAGCTCGGCGGGCAGACCCCGCTGAAGCTGGCGCAGGCCCTGGCCGACGCCGGCGTCCCGATCCTGGGCACCTCCCCGGAAGCCATCGACCTGGCCGAGCACCGCGGCGCGTTCCAGCATGTGCTGGACGAGGGCGGACTGATTGCCCCGAAGAACGGCACCGCCGTGTCCTTCGACGACGCCAAGAAGATCGCCGACGAAATCGGCTACCCCGTGCTGGTCCGCCCGTCCTACGTCCTGGGCGGCCGCGGCATGGAAATCGTCTACGACGAGGCCAACCTCTCCCGGTACATCGCCAACGCCACCGAGATCACTCCGGACCACCCGGTGCTGGTGGACCGCTTCCTCGAGGACGCCATCGAGATCGACGTCGACGCCCTCTTTGACGGCACCGACCTCTACGTGGGCGGCATCATGGAGCACATCGAGGAAGCCGGCATCCACTCCGGCGACTCGGCGTGCGTCCTGCCGCCGATCACCCTGGGCACCGACGTCGTCGACCGC